>NZ_JBHTHG010000022.1:0-1482 GCF_042676365.1 Bacillus sp. CGMCC 1.60114 | reverse complement strand
TCGCCATACATGCCCATCAACTTAAGAAAAGTAAACACCCCAAAAACGAAAAAAGAGCTGACTTCTCCAAATAACTAACTGTAGAAAAAGGAAATTTTCATTTTTGGGGTACTTCAAAATATTAGCTTGATAGCGATGGGGTACCGCCAGCATTTCGGAAAAAAACCACGCTAAGAGCATGCAAAATTTTATACAAAAAATAGGGAGACATAGGGAACCATCGGGAAGCCAAAAGGCGCACCAGAATAGGAATGTATAAAAAGATGCATAGAATCATAGAAAAAGAAAAAGGCGAATCCCTTGTGAGAATAAGGGGACGCCTTTTTCTTTGCTTCCCATAATGTTACGTTATGTTAACCGAATATGTATACCATATACATCCCAAAATACACAATACATCCCTTTTTTTAGGTGGTATAATAAGGAAAATTAACGCGGGAGAGATCTGATTTGAAATATCAGTTTGAATGGGGATTTGTTTTTGGATTACTTGCTATGTTTATAGCCATGAGTATGAATCAAGGACATACAGATTGGAAGTTTGCAATTGATTTTGTAGCAGGTCTTATTTTTTTCGTGATAGCAAAGCGAATGCTATACATGATAGTACAACGATACAAACAATTACGTCAGTAGTATATGAGAACAAATCAGGCCTCTCTCTAAACAGGAGGGGTTTGCTGTGAAAAAGAAAAGAGGAGAGTGTTTTATTTTTGTTGAAGGAGAATCCAAAATATAAAGGACACTGGAGAAGGTTTATTATTTTTACATGTATTGTTGGTTTAATTGTTGGTATCTTTTCAGTTATTTCGGATAACATACAATATTTGGATGATGGTATAACAGTTCTTGAATTCGTCATTTCGTATTTAGCGGTAATGCTTAACTCCTTACCAGTTTGGTTTATACTCGCTATGCTTGTTGGCTATATATTTGCAAAGGATATTAAGAATGCTGTATTACTTGGTGCCATTTATACAATTACTGCCATTACGTTTTATTTCGTGATTGGACATTTTTATGAGGATGTATCACCAATAACGATATCATTTAAAGAACAGGCAATCGCATATATGACTTGGTACGTAGCATCAACTATCGGTGGTATCCTTGGTGGGGGTGTAGGATTTTTAATAAAAAAAACACCGTATGCATTACTAAGTTTACTTATAGGGTTAATCTTGCAATTGTTTGTAAATGGGGTAAACAGTTGGAGGGGTATTGTTGGTATTTCGCAAAATGTTACCTTTTGTTTGATGATAGTAAGTATTGTTATTTATTTAGTAGTTGTAAGATTTAAAAAGACAAGAAGAACGGATGTAGTCATGTAACTTCCGCTAACGAGAATTATGTAAATGAGCTGTCCATATGGGCAGCTTATTGTATTTTTTGTTTAGCGTAGGATTTGTCCAAAATGTTGGCGATGCCCCTTATATAAAAGGAGGGAACAATAGATGGAAGACGTACAATTTCCCTTTTTAC
>NZ_JBHTHG010000021.1:0-10629 GCF_042676365.1 Bacillus sp. CGMCC 1.60114 | reverse complement strand
GAAAAGAATTCATTGATAAACTGTTTGGCATTGCAGCATAATCCGTAAGTTAATAGGAAATTCATGTCCTATGTTTTTTTGAAATCATCTTTGCACCAGAACCCAAAAAATCAACTAATTAAGATGTAACAGAACGCCTTGGAGAATCAAAATAAATTTCGATTAAGTACATTATATCAGATTAGTTATCCTAAGAAAAGGAGGAAATGAGAAATTTTAGAAAACGTAATGGTCATGCACAACAGCTACGGCATTAGTGATCCGCATTTTCCTGACGGTACCCCATGCCCATCAACTTAAGAAAACAAATCCACCCCAAAACGAAAAAATGAGCTTTTTTATTACAAGTTAGGACAAAATCTCGTTCTGGAGGAGGTGTATTTTCTTAGCTCGATAGCGATGGGGGCACCCTTATACCTAATCTTATGTACCAGTTTCACCCCATGCAGATAAAATCCTTTTGTATCCCGTAACAATTAGGCAGCTGATTACCATTTTCTTTAAGCACTACACTACATTGAAGAATAGAATTATTAACCAAGAATCGGCAGTTGTTTTTTCGATAATAGATCATTGACAAACATTTTATGTTCTCTAAAAATATTTTCTGGTAGCTCTTCAATTGGAAAAAATGTATTCTGTATGGACTCCTCGTTGCTTTCTACTAACTCTCCACTGTACCGCTTACAAACAAATGAGATTTGAACCAATGATACTTGATCTCCATTAGAAAATGTTTTGTCATATTGAGGACCAGAATAAATACCAAATAACTCAAGTTCGTTTAATATAAGTCCTGTTTCTTCATAAACTTCTCTCCTGGCCGTATCCTGAACACTTTCACCTAATTCCATAAACCCACCTGGAAATCCCCATTGACCATTATCAGAGCGTTTTTGCATTAGCACTCGATTTTCTTTATCAACAATAATTGCACCCGCAACAACCATAATTACTTTTTCGTTACCAACCATCGACCTCAAATGTTGTATGTAATCCATTGAAACCTTCCTCTCCGTCTTAACTATATATAAATTAGGATAAAACATTCTTCAACAATCCTGTGCTATATTTCAGTTCGACCATTCGCAATTTTCATTTAATTTTAACATAAGTCCTGATTCTTCGTATAAGTTAATAGGGGTCAACTTACATGCCATCAATTCAAGCGCTCTAATACTCTCAAATACAAAAAAACGTTATCCTTTCTAAACAAGCTAAATTAGAAAGGATGACGTTTTCTTATGAATCTCTCGATTCAAGATGAACTACTACCATTTGCAGAAGAATTACAAAGATATGTTACACCTGTATTTTTAGAAGAACTTGCAAGAGAAATCGGATTTATAAAGCGAAAACATAAGTTTTCCAGCTCAGACTTAGCTAGGGTGTTTTTGCCCATCCCCTCGAAAAGGGGAAATAAGAAAAACATATTGTGAAAAATCCTTATAAATAAAGATTTTGGGTTACTATTAAAAATTATGCATTTCAAAATGTATACAATTTCATTGAAATGTTTCAAATATCATTAAGTTGTATTTTTGAAACGAAAAATTATAGTTTTTCAGCAGTGTCATAAAGTGTCCTTTTTGACATGATGTATAAAGTTTTAGTGAATTGAGCTAATTCCCCCATTTCGGGGATTTGGGCAAAAACACCCATTATTCACCTCTAAGAGGGGTCACACGACCAAAAAAAGAAAATTGTACGTTAAGGGATATTTTTCCATAAAAAAAGACGATTCTTTTGTGGATTTAAAATAAAGTTCGATAATTTATAAAAAAGTCTGATCATTTATAATAAAGATTGATAATTTGTAAAAAAGTTTGATAAAAATATCTATTTTGTAGGGTATTTCTTTGTTCAACAATCGGGCCATTTAGTTGAATAGTGTAAATAATAATTGAATAAATAAACCAAAAGTGGTATAAATATACATACCTGTACATTTTACACATGGATATTGGGGGAAATTTAATGCTGGAGAATGAACAAACACTTTGGACAAATAGTGATGGGTTTACTATAAGTACTAATAAAAGTTATCTAGAAACGGATGTAATTTTTGAGTTTCTTAATAAGGAATCATATTGGGTTAAGGGTATTGCGAAGGAATTAGTAATATCATCAATTGAAAACTCGACTATTTGCTATGGAATCTTTGAAGGGAATCCTACTAATGGTTATGCTAAGCAGGTTGGTTTTGCTCGTGTGGTGTCTGACCTAGTTAGATTTTCTTGGCTAGGAGATGTTTTTGTTATTCCAGAGTATAGAGGTCGTGGACTTAGTAAATGGTTGATGAGTGTAATTACCGAACACCCGAAATTAAAAGGAACAAGTTTTTTACTAGCTACAAAAGACGCCCATTCTCTATATGCACAATATGGTTTTAAAGCTTTAGAGCAAATTGAAAACAGAATGGCTAGACCTCTTGATTGGGCAGATGTTTATAAAGGTTATGATTTAACCAATTAATATCTTACATACTTTCTTGAGTAAAAGGGCGGCGTTGTTTAAACAAGGAAAGTTGCGATGAGGGGAGAATATTATGGAGATTGAACTTAGTGAAACAAATCCTAGAAAGGATGACTTTATCAGATTACATCAAACAACTGGATGGAATGCTAAAGGGTTATATACCTATGAGCAACTCTATAGTGCAATTTGTAACAGTTGGTATTGTGTGTCTATTTATCATAATAAGAATTTAATAGGATTTGGGCGAATTATATCTGATGGGATTTATCAAACACTTATTTGTGATGTCATGGTTCATCCTGAATACCAAAATCAAGGAATTGGAACAAAAGTAATGAAAACCTTACTTGAAAAATGTAACGAAGAAGGGATTAAGTGGGTTCAATTATTTTCTGCAAAAGGAAAACAAAATTTTTATAAGAAACTCGGATTCTTAGAAAGAGAATCGGAAGCTCCTGGTATGTCATTATTTTTATAAATATGCACTTACAAAAACAATCATCGTATAATGTTCTTTGAACTAGAGGGTGCGTTTCTGTAATAAGAACAGCGTCCTTCTTATGAATTGGGCCAGATTGTTAAACAATACAAGTAGAAAATGATCAAACTCTCTTATAAACCAATAGCTGTTTTTTCAAAAACTTTTTCTGATGTCCTAATGCGTGTAGACATAAGACCTCATAACTATGCATTTTAAATTTTTTATAAGTAAAATAATAGTGATTGAAATAATAGGTACATACTTAGAAAAAGAAACGAGGTTTTAATTAATGGAATTATTTATTTCTGATATTATTCAGGCTAAAAATCGTATTAAAAATCATATTGTCGAAACGCCTTTAGTTTTTTCGGATAGCTTGTATGATCAACTATCTTCAAATGTTTATTTTAAATTAGAAAATCTCCAAAAGACGGGTTCTTTTAAAGCAAGAGGTGCACTCAGTAAAATTTCAACATTAATAAATCAAGACAAAAGTAAAGGAGTCATCACAGCCTCCTCTGGTAACCATGCACAAGCAGTTTCCTATGCAGCTTCTTTATTTGATATTTCTGCACTTGTAGTCGTTCCAGAAAATACAGCACAAGCTAAAATAAGTGGCATTCAAAAATTTGGTGGAGAAATTGTACAGTATGGTGCTACCTATGATGAGGCAGAAGAATATGCGGAGCAATTAGCAAAGGATACGGGCAGAACGTTTATTCATGCATTTGATGATGCTGTTACAATGGCTGGTCAAGGTACGATTGGTTTAGAGGCTATGCTTGAAAAACCAGATTTTGATGTCATTTTAGTGCCAGTCGGTGGTGGTGGGCTTCTGAATGGGATTGCTACTGCTGCAAGAGCGATTAATCCTGACGTGCAAGTAATCGGAGTACAAAGCGAGGCCTCTCCAGCATGGCATGAATCATTCATGGCTGGAAAAATGGTTGATGTGACTTATCAAACTTCAATCGCTGATGGGATTTATGGTGGCATTCATGAAGCCCCTTTACAGCTCGCTTTTTCAAGAGTAGATGGCAGTATATTAGTTAGTGAAGAAAACATTGCACATGCGATGAAGTGGATGGCGACAAATCATCGTTATATGATTGAAGGCTCAAGTGCTGTAACGATTGCAGCGTTATTACAGAATCAAGTTCCAGATATTGCTGATAAAAACGTCCTCTGTATCATTACAGGTGGTAATGTGGATTCTTCCTTATTTATGAAAGTGATGAATGCACATGAATAAAAAGATAGATTGTACAACTTGAATTCTAACGAATGCTGATGTGTCTAAAATTTTATCATTTGAACTAATAATCGAGAACGGGATACACTACCGCGATATGATTCATTTATCTCCAGATATTTGATATATAGCATTAGGCTTTTTCAACAAACTGGCGCTTTAATTGAGCAAGGATCACAAAAATTATCAAACTTTTTTATAAAAGGATGATTCAATTGAGTATAGAAAAAGCGTGTTTTGATCAATCTTTTTTCAAAACACGCTTTTCTATTTGCTCTTTTATCAAGGTTTATTAAGTTAATTTAATCAAACTTTATTTCAAGGCTACAGTTGCTTCATGTAGAAAATTTTGCAACAGAACCATTTTAACTTACTAATCGTAGTTGTTTAACTTGACAACTATGATTTTTTTGTTTTTGTTCGTACTTTTGTTCGTGGTAATTTAACCACACAACTGTGGGGATTTAACCACACACGAAAATCTCTAAAACCCTTGATATATTAACCTTTTTCGCACTTTTTAAAGTCTCTCTCTTCTCACTCTCTATATAAGGGCTTTTCTCCATACAAGGAACGGAGAGTATTTTTTGAGAACTACACTCAAAAAATCTTCCTCCTTTCTCCTTGCATTCCGAAATTCGGCAGGTATGGATATGTCGCCAAGCCGAACATACCAAAAACGAGAATTTAGGTAGCACGACTTGGACTAGCAATTGTACCTGCCGAACCGCCTAGATTTACTGTTCAAAAATAAGCTCTTACTCTATATTTTTATAACACGAAAAGGGGCTAGCCCCTCGCTTCGCTTCACCCCAGCCTTTACCTCACATCCAAAAACAAGGAGAAATTAAAAATCTCCATTTATAACAGTATTTTTTGATAATATATTGTATTATTTTATTTAGATTTACAGTAAGTTTATGGAAAAGATTAAAAATATTAGGAGGTTTATTTATGAAAAGAAAATTAGTATTATCTATTGTTTTTTCAAGTGCTTTAGTATTATCAATCGGATTTGTAAAAGATTTTCAAGGTACAAAAGTATTTGCACAGACTAATGGAGATCAATACAAACATGTTACTAGAGAAGAACAAGATCAAAGAGAAAATGCAATAGCAGAAGAGAAAGATGTTATCACTGTTATAACAGCAGAAGAACAAAATATGGTGGAAAATGGGTCAGTTCAAGAAGGATTTGTTCCACAAGCAAATGGGACAGGTTTCTATTTTGAAAAATCCCCCCAAAATTAAGTTCATTATGGGGTCTCGCTAGCATTTTGGAAAAAAACACGCTGAGCAAAAAGATCATTCCATGGTGGAATGATCTTTTTGTAAATTTATTCCGAAATAACAACTGGTACTTTACCGAAAATTTTCTTCAATATAACTGTTTGAACAATCATAAACACATTTCCTGTAATCCAATACAGTACAAGCCCAGCTGGAGAGAAAAGACAAAAACATAGGATCATGATTGGGGACATGGCTTGAGTCAATTTTACTTGAGATTGATGTTCCTTTGGCATATCAGCTGACATAATTTTTGACTGTAGATAGGTAGTAAGTGCTGCTATAATCGGAAGAATAAAATAGGGATCCGAATGTCCTAAATTTAGCCATAAAAATGAAGCTGTACTAATTTCTTCTGTTTGTCTAATTGCATAGTATACAACTGAAAAGATTGGGAGTTGCACTAATATCGGAAGACATCCTATAATCGGATTTGCTTTGTTCTTTTGTAATAATTCCATCATTTCAAGTTGGTATTGCTGCTGATCCGTTGTATTTTTGGTTGAATATTTTTCTTTTATCTTCTGAAGTTCAGGTTGAATACGTTTCATATTCAACTGATTTTTGTATTGTATGATATTTAAAGGGGTTAACATCATACGTACCCCAACTGTCACAATCATAATAGCAAAACCGAAACTGTGATATACCCAAGTATTGGCTATATATATTATGAGTAATGACATAGGATAAATAAAGTGATGATCCCAATAGTTTGTGTTAGATGCCTGAATAGGTGTTGTCGTACTACATCCTACAAGTAAAAAAATAGAAAATAGACTCAAAAAAATAAATAGTTTTTGTTTAAACATGTATACTCCTCCAGTGTTTTTAGTACGAACGAAAAAACACTGAAAGATACGGACCTTCTTCGTCCTGCTCTCCTATAGATTCTTGTCGGTGAACAGAATGTGCAAATTTATGGTTATAATACACGCATGGTGTTAGGTCTTTGTTACGTAAAAGATTAACATTTTGTACAATGTATATATCTTCTTGCTGTAAACAAACATGTTTATGCACAGTATAGGATGTAGCAGGGATAAGCACACTATGTAAAAAGAATACAGTAACAATAGCAAATGATATATATAATAAAGTATCGGGTATAATTAATTCCACATATTCACATCCTTGTATGATATTATAACATAGATTCCTATAAATTGGGGTGTTTTCTGCGAAATCCGTACGTTTACGGGTCATTGTGTCTATGATTCCCTAAAAAAGTAAGAGTTGAGATAAGAAGGGCATAAGAAACATTCTAAATAAATAAAAGAAACCTATTCAGTTCAACAGATTTCTTAACATAATCAGTTTCAAATGATTGTATACACTATTCATTTTAAGTTAACATAACGTACTATTATCGGGATTCAATGTATTTAGAAGACTATTAAAAGTCCTCCAGATTGTTTAACTGGAGGACTTTAGTGTTCACATAATTTTTGTTATCGGAAGTGAAAAATGACATTGAGATTAAAGGGCATGATAAACAATACAATATATTGCAAGTATTTTTAAGGAGAACCCATTAATGAGTAAAAGACATAAAATATTGATATCAATACTTTTCGCTTTGATTATCAGTGTTATTAATACTCCTGCTGAGGCTCAAGAACAGCAGTCTTTTGAAAAGTTTTGGTATAAGATTGGTTATAAATCTATCGGAGAAGCAATAACTGAATGCGAAAAATTATTTCAACGAGATATTCCATTGCCGACAAGGCTACCAGCAGTAGAATTTACTCATCAATTTGGACGTTGTAATAACAGTGAATATAATGTAAATGACAGTTTTGAAATTGAGTATATAAATGAGCATACGGGTGCGAAACATTATATGATAAGAGTCCGCCCTTTAAAGTATAAAATTCCAATTAAACAAGAACTGACTAAGGGTGTATATACACTGAAGGATAAATCGAAAGCAATATTATTTCGTATAAGGGAAAGTTCAAACCTTGATACTCTTACATTTGAAAGGAATGGTTGGCAATATATGCTGATTATTGATAGTAGAGGATTAGATAAAGCTTCATCAAAAGTCTTAGTCCAAATTGCAAATACTATTGAGTGATGAATAAAACAAAGAGGTCTATTAAGACTAACGGGTTCTCTTTTGGAGTACAAAATCTAAAAAAACAATACAATTGGCACTGCCAATTGTATTGTTATATAAGGGTTTCCTCCGTTTTATCAAGCAAAATAACAAAGCAATTAATATACCAATTAGCAAGCATCTGCTGGACAGCAAACAAGCTCCAAAAGGAATGCAAAAATGGGTGTTAAAAAGTGTACTAATTGAGTGGTCAATTTTTTAAGAATACTAAAAATTGTTAAATATGCAATGCAATAAAAATACCATATAGGCAACCCTAACCATATAAAAAGTATGAGGTGAATCCTATGAAGAAAATAACGTTAATGTTAGTTATAGTGTTTTTCTTTATTGTTGGAAATGCATATGCTTCTAATTTTATTGAGACAGGAAAAGAAGTAGAGGTAAAAGAATACGCACCAAAGATGTTTATATATCAGTCACTACACGTATGGATGACACATGATGTGTCAGAATATTACCACAAAAAATATAATGCAAAAAAATCAGTAGGGTGGGAAGGTCCAAATCCAGATAAAATCCGCATCTGGATAAAGGAAATTAAACCAGGTTCAGTCGATAGAACACACACATATATTGTAAGAGTCTTTTTGCCCTATGAAAAAGTAATTATTGACAATAAAAAGGAAATAAAGGCAGCAGATACATTTATTTATGCAATTAATGCAAATTTATTTTCACTTTGCCCTGAATCGGGTAAATCTGAAAAAGAAATAAAACTAATTAATTCTTACCATAAGGTACGTCCTTAAATAAGAGTATAAGTATTAAGTGTAATCTTTAATAGTGACACTTTTGTTTATTAAAGTTATTGACAAAAGTTAATGAACAATACGATTCTATACCGAAACAAAAAAAGGCACTCGATTCGAAATCAACTGCCTTTTTTTGTGCTAATTGATATACGAATTCGGTTGTGAACTACTGTTTTGCACTTCAAAACCGAACCTGTTATATTAAGACCTCTTTGTTTGTTTAATTAACGTAAGTCCCGTTCTCGGAAGTTGATTATTTTTGCCGAACAAGTAATTTGAAAACTCCCCTTAGTAAGAAAAACATACTAATTATCCAAGAAATTCCCGCAAGTGCTAACTGAATAGAGTTATTTTCCGACTCCATATTGTAGTCTGAGAAGTTAGGTCCAAGCAAAAGTCTAAGCAGAATAAACAGGCTAACAGAGAATGCGGCTAGGTGAAGAATAAACCAAATTACAGTCTTGTTTTTATATTTAAGCATTCCATAGATGAGGATGGCTAAAGAAACAAAAATTACAAGACTTGACCCATAAATCAAATAACCATGCACTTCTGCTTCCATTGGCAAATGTGCAAGTTGTTTGAATGATTCTTCCATGTTTATCTCAATTCCTCCTTAAATTCAGAGCAAACCCCTCTTGTTTAGAGAGAGGCCTGATTTGTTCTCATATACTACTGACGTAATTGTTTGTATCGTTGTACTATCATGTATAGCATTCGCTTTGCTATCACGAAAAAAATAAGACCTGCTACAAAATCAATTGCAAACTTCCAATCTGTATGTCCTTGATTCATACTCATGGCTATAAACATAGCAAGTAATCCAAAAACAAATCCCCATTCAAACTGGTATTTCAAAACAAATCTCTCCCGCGTTAATTTTCCTTATTATACCACCTAAAAAAAGGGATGTATTGTGTATTTTGGGATGTATATGGTATACATATTCGATTAACATAACGTAACATTATTGGAATTTGTTTAAAAAATATACGCTTAACAATATGGTATAATATGGATATTAAATTTTTTTGAAAGAGGGATCATAATGATAAAGAGAGGACTTATTTCAGGAATACTTCTATTACTTATCGTATCTGTAGAAGCTTATTTTAGTCAGAATTGGAGTCACATTTATTATGTATGTGGAACTATGGGATTAGTTAGCATTGGGTTAGCTTTAGCTTACTTCATTGATAGTTTAATTTTAGGTAATAAAGGAACCTTTTCTTCGAAAAAGGAAACGCGTAAAATTAGCCGTATTGATCAATCAAAAGGTTTTTTTATAATGGCTATTCCAAATCTTATAGCAGCACTAGTTTACATTGTTATTTAATGTATATCATATTCATGTAAGGTTGACATAACGTACTATTATCGGGATTCAATGTATTTAGAAGACTATTAAAAGTCCTCCAGATTGTTAACTGGAGGACTTTCGTGTTCACATAATTATCGTTAGAGGAAGTTATTTTTAAGAGGATTTTTTATTAATTTTTATCATAAAGAAAGCAGATACAAAATAACAAAGTGATGGATAGTAAACTAACGGAAAGGTATCTGGGAAAATAAGAGGTTTAACACCAAGATATTTTATTGTAGGCAAACTAATAAGTAATGCCAAAAGCATTAAATGTGATTTGTTATATAGTGAAGATATTAAAGCAATACAACTTGGGATAAATAAAAAGATTACATACTCTAACCTTAATATCCTTATCCATTCAGGCTTGTCTTCTCCAAGTACGGGGATATAGTCTTGCCAAATATAGAATCCCATTATTGAACCAATTATTCCTAAAATGGAACCAGTAAGATATCTCTTATTTGTTATGATGATCATTAGGACACCTCTTTTATTTTAACCATATGCTGTTAAATAAACTTCTAATCCTATTGTATATCCTATTCATTTCTAATTAACATAACGTAACATTATCGGGATTCAATGTATTTAGAAGACTATTAAAAGTCCCCCAGTTAAACAATCTGGGGGACTTTTGTGTTCACATAATTTTTGTTATAAGAAGTCAATTAATATATAAATACTAAGGTTTATTTATTTTTATATTAAAAATGTTATCATACATATAATCTTATGCCTGCAAATCTTTTCTCGATATTTTTTTCTTATTAGGGGTCACCATACATACCCATCAACTTAAGAAATACATTCTTCCCCCAAACGATAAAACCAAATTAGAAATTTTTCAATTTAATACTAATTGATCTTTGGAATCCAATAGTGTGC
>NZ_JBHTHG010000020.1:0-545 GCF_042676365.1 Bacillus sp. CGMCC 1.60114 | reverse complement strand
AAGCGCGCCCGAGAGGACTCGAACCCCTAACCTTTTGATCCGTAGTCAAACGCTCTATCCAATTGAGCTACGGGCGCATATGGTGCCGAGGGCGGGGGTCGAACCCGCACGGTGGTCACCCACCGCAGGATTTTAAGTCCTGTGCGTCTGCCTGTTCCGCCACCCCGGCATGTCATATTGAAAATTGGAGCGGAAGACGGGATTCGAACCCGCGACCCCAACCTTGGCAAGGTTGTATTCTACCACTGAACTACTTCCGCAAGACATATATGACTTATTCAATTAAAAGTGCGGGTGAAGGGAGTCGAACCCCCACGCCAAAGGCGCCAGATCCTAAGTCTGGTGCGTCTGCCAATTCCGCCACACCCGCATATTTCATTTTAAAAATGGTGAGCCATGAAGGACTCGAACCTTCGACCCTCTGATTAAAAGTCAGATGCTCTACCAACTGAGCTAATGGCTCTTAAATGGCTGGGCTAGCTGGATTCGAACCAGCGCATGACGGAGTCAAAGTCCGTTGCCTTACCGCTTGGCTATAGCCCATC
>NZ_JBHTHG010000019.1:0-12331 GCF_042676365.1 Bacillus sp. CGMCC 1.60114 | reverse complement strand
ATTCTTTGATAGTATGAAATATGCAGGGTTTTATACAATGCCGTACTGGTATGGTTTTTTGTGTTCCCGTTTGTTACTGGATTAGCCCAAAAATTGTATAAGATTCTGCATGCTCCTAGCACTATTAAAACTACTTATTTTTATGTCAAAAACTGCTTAGCGTGGGTTTTTTCAAAAATACTGGATGTCCCCCACGTACAATCTCCTTTTTTTGATATGGTGAGGTTAATTTTTATATAAAAGGTACAGTATGTGAAATTATGATTATTTTATTAAAAAAAAGCCCCTATAGAGGCGCTAATTATTTCACAAAATATTTTTCTAATTCTCTCGATAAAAATTTTACACCTTCGGGACTTAAAGTAATTTTCCCTCCTGCTAAAGAGATATTTTGATTGGATACCTCTCCTGTGATTATACAAGCACTATTAGCTTCATATTTTTTTAAGATAATTTTATCCCCATCCACATAAATTTCTAAAGGTGTCTTTTCTTCAATTGTTAGTGTACGTCTTAATTCCCTCGGTAAAACTACACGACCTAATTCATCTACTTTTCGAACGATACCTGTTGATTTCATAAAACCCTCTCCTTATATAATTTAATGTTGCACTCCCCATATCCTATGTCACCTTTTATTATATCAAAAAATCAAACATATCGTTACAATGACCAATACCATTAAAAATAAAATAGCATTCAAAATTTTTGGTTCATGATTTGATAAGAATCCTATGATAGCTTCATTCCTTTCAAAATCATCTATAAATGATTTTTCTTCATTTGAGACCTATCGCATTATCTCCTATGTTAAAATGCGAAATAAACGAATTTGAGAAGTCATTTTTTGATTAGAACATAATTTTTAAAGGAAAATAGAAATAAGTTCCTAAAAATAACAAAAGAGCCGAAATTAGATTATTTCAGCTCAACTATTAATTGCTTCAGTGTGTGTACATGAAGGAAATTGCGAACATCCAAAAAATCTATTACCATTTTTCTGAGATTGTCTAACCACTAAGTCATGTTTGCAAATCGGACATTTCCGTTCTGCAGGATTGATTTGGCGATAAATATCTTCAGCTTTTTGCTCTGGATTTACCTTATTAATCAAATTTTGAAGTTCAAATCGATCAATGAGTTTAACCTGACATGCTTTCGCTAATTCTTCAGCTTGCTTTGTATACAAACTATTGGTCACAATCCACGCCTCATCTGCTTTGTAGTATGCTTTTCCTGCATATACTTCCTGCACCGCCTTAATTCCAACTCGATTTTTTATCCCATATCGCTTCGCTTGAATGACTATACGATTTTTCCCTTTTAGTACGACATCCACACCATAATCGCACGAACGTTTTGTGACCTCTGGACGATATCCAAGTTCACGAAAAAGTGCTTTTAAATATACTTCAAATTGAAATCCATCCATCTTGTCAATATACCGAATCCCTGACTTTGCCATCCTCTTCAGCATACGAATTTCACGTATTTTTCTATAACCCCATTTCAAAATATGAAAGGTAATATAAAGACCCATCCCATACAAAAAAAGTTGTAATGCACCTGGTATCGGTAATCCGTTAAACACTTCGTTCCATCTCCTTTTTCTGTATTGGTACTGTTTGTTTCTTTTGGTGTTTTTGCGATTGTATATGTGCCTGTTGTATTTCCGTTAATTTTATGGAGGTTTTCAAAACATCATTCCAATCTTTTTCTTGCGGAAGATGCATTTGTACCCGTGGTGTAATTGTTAAAGCTCCCATTTTCTCTGTAAATTCTCTCCCTGCCTTATCATTATCTACTGCCAGAACAATTCGATTCACAGAAAGTCCTTCATCTTTTGCTTCTTTAAACGAACGTAAAACAGTTTTTATTTTAAGACCATTCATACTCACCAGACGTGCGTTTTGAAGCCTATTTTGTTGTAAAGACCAATACGAAAGAAGGTCAATCGGACTCTCAAAATAATAAATGGATGTTGGTTTTCCAACATCCACTGTAAATCCCGTATGTGGTTTTCCATTCGGTAAAATTTGTTTAAAAGAGCCTCGCCGATTATCCATTTTGACTGTTCCTTGTCGCTCCGCTCCTACAATGTTTCCTGTTCCACCGTTTTCTCGCCATTTAAATACGACATTCTTCTTTTTATCTTGTGCAATGAGATCCTGTTGGATCAACCAATTTACTAAACGAGAATCAATTTTTCGTTCTCCAATTAAATATTGTTTAACCGCCTGTTTATCCTGAACTTCTAAATGTTCAGGATAGCAAAACGGCTCATTTTGTTTTGGTTCCTCTTCCTGGGATGGTGTAAAGGTTGGATGATTTCCTTGATTCACATCACGAACCGCTTCTTGAAAAGACATTCCATAGTACATTCTGGCAAAGCTAATCGCTCCATATCCTTTCTCCCCCCGGCTATTCCAAGCATACACCATCCGTTACTAAAATATTTCTAATTATTTAACAGAAAATTCAGATAAATATCCCCAGTGATAAACTCTTCTTTCATTAAATGATTTTTATCCCTTAGTTTCTATTAGCATTTGCAGCCTTAATACCAAATGTACCCCAAATAAATTCTTTTCCTTGCATATCAGAAACTAACCAACCGGCTTCTTTTACTAATAAAGATTCCACAATCCAATTGTATAATTTACGACCAAATTCATAATTCACTCATCCAATAACCTTTTCAGTTCCAATCCTTCATTTGTCTACTCTTCCAATGGTTTCGTATGTGTCTCCTTTTCTTTAACTTTTGGATATATCAGTTGTATCTTTTGATTTTGCTCTTATTTTTCTGAATCTCCTAAATAAGATTTTGCTAGCGCAATTGCTTTTTATGCACAATTGTATATAGCACTTTATACCATTTTTCTATCGGGAATCTCTCATACATGTTATGTTTATAACTAATATATCTACGCAAAGATTGCAAGGATTCTCTAGCGATCCCTATACTTGCGCGTTCATCTTTTGTAATAACAAATCCATATTCATTGGCCACTTTGTTACAAGCAATCAGTATCTTTTTACGACTATTCCCCTTGTTATTTCGACCGTACGCTACCGTTATTAGATTAACTTCAACCGATTCGGCAATTCTTCTACGTATGGTTCTTACCCCAACGTCATATTTAAGAGCTAAATTAGTTGACTGATACTAACATGCTCCCCTCTCTTGGGACTTAAAGCATAAATCTTGAAGAGCAGCTTGTATCTTTTTCTTAAACAAAAACCGACAATTCCCATAGAAATCCTTAATTCTGGCATACATTTTATATTTCAAGACTATTAATTTTTGTTTATCAGAATGATAAGTTCTAATTCCACGCATGTATTGGTATTGTTGGGAACTGAGTATTGTACTTTTAGACAGGTTCTTCTCTCCATTTCTTCACAAAAAGGAAAATTATTACATCTTCAAATAAAAAAGTACCCTACGGTGAACTGTCATAGGTAGTTGACGCTACACGATAATGGTAGTTAAAACCTTTTAGATTTCCTTTATATTTAATTAGTTTACATAGTAGCAGACATTTTACATTTTTGTTAACTTTTTCTAAAAATAATATTCAACATATTTGATATACAAATACAAATGCACCATTTGCGAGATCCTCTTCTCACGAATGGCTTTTTTTATTTATCAAATCTCATTTAGTGTGTCCACATGTAACCAAACCCCTTATTTCAAAGGCTTTAAAGGCATTCCACATAACCACCACAAGCATTCGTTTTTGTAACCTACATGTGATTAATGATCCACAAATGATAAACATGTTGTCTACCACATGTTGTAACATGTAGACATTTTGTACACCACAAGTTGATTACTAAACACATGTAGATCACATTTTTATATTCATTTCCTCCGAAACAAGCGGTAAAATGTACGGAAGTTTGCTATAATGATAGCATATAAACCGTTGTGGAAACGTTGATATGATAATGTTCTGGTTATTTGTAGACCACATGTTGCTCAACAAACAATATTGATATATGAAGGAATATATCCGATATAGCCGGATATGTGATTAGGTATTCCTTGTCATAAGGAAGGATGTGTGAATGAAATGAGTCAACTAGAATCCGAATTAAAACAAACGGAAGCAAACACAAGCGTTCAGAAAGACGACACAGTTTGGAGAATATCTGAATTTGCTAAGAAAATTAGTAAACATATAAATACGGTTGATAACTGGTTTAAGCAGTTAGAAAGCAGTGAAGTACACTATATCAATCGATTACCAAACGGTGAAAAGGTATATGACACGTTAGACTTAAAAATTGGTCTATTTATAAAGCAAAAACGAGAGGAAAAATGGTCATTAGATGCAATTTTTGACCAATTGCCAGCACGATATCCATGCAGGGACTTTCCAGAACCTCAAGATTTGAGTCAGAAATCATCCGAAATTATGGATTTAGACGACCTTACGAGGAAAATCAAAGCAGAAGTATCGGCGTATATAGAAGAAAATTTAGAGCCGTTTACTGCTCAATTAGCAAATTTAGATAAGTATATACAAGATACGGTTTCAGCTAAGATAGAGGAACAAGTAAAGGTATTGCAATTAGAAATGTTGCAATCCTTACCGCAGCCAGCGGAAGAACAACAGAAAATGATTGAAGAACAAATAAAGAAACAATTTGAATTAGCGAAAACTGAAATTGCAGCGTCAATACCACAACAAACCGAAGTAACTGAAGAACAACAAAGAAGTCAACGGATTGAAGATGTATTGCTGTTACAGAAAATACGAGTGGAATTAGAGCAAGAAGCATTGAATGAATGGTTAAAGAAGCCGGAGCAAGAAAGGTTTCAACAAGTGGGCTTTTTATTTAAAAAACAGATTGAAGACGTTGCAGCAAAGCAGTCTTTTATCAATGATTATGTAAATAAGCGTTTTGAAGAAAGATTAAAAATATTGATTTAACAAAAAAAAGGGATAGAAAGTACTTTAATTCTTGAGAATTATTGTACAAGTTCTATCTCTTTTTTTATTTAAACCGTTCTGCTAGTGTGGCCGCTATAACGGTTCATTTATATTTCCGTTACAGTATTAAGAAAGATATACCAGCTATATCTCGTTTTTATTAGAAATATAACCAGTATATTTTTATAAAATTAAATCTTCTCAATATCATCTAGAGTGATACCCGCTAAAATATCCTCTACACTTGGATCTGATGTATTTTCTGTTTTTTCTTCTGTACCTAATTCTAAATCCATGCCTTCAAGTAAATCCATATCTAATTCAATATCTAAATCTATGTCGGTAGTAGCTGCTATTGTAGCGATTGCAGATTCCTCATAAATTAGTTCGTTTTGTTTATCTTGGAACTCTTTGTATTCCTCAACTAAACCTTTTGCTAGTCTAGCAGGTAAGCCTTCTGTTTTGTAGAAGGTATACACGCTAGATTCATAATCATTCTTTAATTCAAGATACCCTGAAAAGACAGTACCGTTGATAGGAAGCGTTTCTACAACTTTATCCTTCGCATCATCAATAAATGAACTACCCAAATTTTGATTTGGATCTAGAACCGCTAAAAGTCCAACATGATGAACTTTTGAAACAACCTTTTTGCCATCTTCTTCGCGAACAAGTTGAATAGATTCATGTAACGCGCTACCTTGAATAGATTCATTAAACATATCTGTTATAACTTTGTTATTTGTCACTTCATTCGTTGGTTTAGCTGTTTTATTAAGTACTAAGCAACCCTTGTGCTCTAATAAAACTCGTTTAAAGTCTTCTTTATCTAAGATAACAGAAGTTCCACCTACACTTGGAGCTATGTTTACTTCATGGAAAAGATCAACGAATTTTTTATTAGCATAGTCACGAGCGTTATTTACCCCAAGTTCAGCCTTTGTTGCTTCATTTAATGATTTAAATTCATCTGCTAAATATTGATTGTCTAGGAACTTAATGAAAGCTATACCGTTTTTATCTTTATTCGCGAATTCCCAAATCCTTTGAGCGAATGCGTTTACCTGTCTTAATACATCTGGACCGTCTGAACGTACTGGAAGTGTTACAACAATACCGATTTTAGGGTGCTTTTCACGTGCTTTTTGCATTGCAACTACTTGATATTTTGCAATTTGAGCTTTATCTTTTAAATGCTCTTTTGGTGCAGCGTTTAATAATGCCTTTAGTTCAGTCATGATTGTTGGCTTGATGTGGAATTCATAAAATTCCTCGATAGCTTTTACAATTGTTGAGGTACCAGTTCCACCGCCAAGTCCAGCAACAAATAAAACAAGATCATCGGAAGGTCTTACTTGATCTGCAATGAAACTTTTTAATTCTTCTTTTACCTTCGGATTTTCTTCTAGGATATTTATAGCTTTTTCAGGGTTTTTCCCTAGACCACCAAGCCCAAGAGATAGTTTATTTTCTTCTGGAATGTTCTTTAACTCTAATAAGTCACCATTATTACTGTTTAAAGCTAGGCAATTATAAATTGTTTTACCATTTTGTTTGATAGCAGCAAATCGATCAGCAATACGGTTACCTGCTTGTCCGAATCCAACAACTGTTAAGTTTAAAGCTGGTTTGTAATTCAATAATTCTTTAGCCATTTTTAATTATTCTCCTTTTCTGATTGATTTTCTAAAATGAAATTTTTAAATACTTGCTTACCGCGTACAGTTAGATGTAAAAATTTATATGGTTTTAAATCTTTATAATAAATCAAAGACATTGCGAGTAAGATATCCACATATTTTTCAGCAGTTTTTCTATGTATGTTGGCTTGAGCTTTCTCGTAGGCGTGAGTACGGCCTTTTTTCACACGTACTTGCCTTGTTAACACAACGTTTTCAGTAATGTCATTGATGATAACTCCAGTAGATACATCTCCTGTTTTTTCTTTTGTAATCAATGTCTTAGCAATAAAAAGAAATACGTGATTTAACACTTCGTCATGCCTAATGATTTCGTAGAACATATTTGTAAGTTCGTCAGTAAGTTTAGATGAATTGTATTTTTCATTTAGTGAGCTATCCAACAAATCTGCTCCTTTCGTGAATATAAATCTTAGTGCTTATTTATATAATATCTCTTTATAGACTCTAATACAAGACTCTATAGGAAAAATATTTTTTAATTTATTATCAAATAAAAATCTAATAAGTCTATGTATATCAACGTATTCAACGTCATGTCTTATTATAGAGTCTATGAAGGGAATCTATATACAAATTTAACAAATAGTATATTCTTATTATTAACGAATGATAGCAAAGTCAACTTCCGATTACAAATAAATGGGAATCATTCAACTGTACATGTTACAAATAGGGGAGTTAATTAGCACTATAATTTTAAAGAGTCATTTTATAGAGTCTATATATGGATACGTTTATTAAAATCTTATACAACAAGGAAATAATATAAATATATTGAAAATAAATATATCAACAATAATTTATAGAGTGTAATAATAGAGTCCATAAAAAGAGTCAAAAAATAAGATTAGGAGGTTGGCGCTTCATTACTTGATTTTCATACAATAAATTCTCTTTCCAAATCAAATAATGAGCTACTTCCGTCCTAATCCAAGTAAGCGTTTCATGTTATTCCATATTCCTCGGTTCATTTTACTTGCTGCAATTTCTTTTTTAACTAACTGTATCTCTCTAAGAACTGTCATTAATTGTTCATCCCTTGATGTTTCCATTTCTTTTTGCTTATTTTTTACTGCTTCTTCTACAAGAAGGGGAGTTTGTTTTTGTGTTTCTTGTAGTTGTTTCGTTAACTCCGCTAAAAGTAACCCTTGTTGTTGTAATGTTTTACCTTGTTCTTGTATGAGGTGCATGATTTCAACATTAGATTGGTAACTTGGACCATTTGAAAAGGTTGATAAACCTCCATTTTCTCTTAATTCATATTCATCAACTAGAATTTCACATGCCATTTCTAGTGTAACTTTAGGTTGCTTCCTTAGTTCCTTTAATCGAAATAACATTTCAATGTCCTCTTTTTCAAACATTACAAGACCTTGTTCGCTTCTTCGGAACTTATAATCAGAGTTTCGCTCGATCAAGTTATAGTATTTTTTAAAAGTAGGCAACTTCATATGCAATATATCCGCTGCTTGTGAAACTGTATAAGATATATCTGGTGTATTCGTCATAACCGTTATCCCTCCTTACTATCATTTTCGATATATCGGGTATATTTACCTATAACATTCCTTCGTACTTTTCTGAGTGTTTTCGACTAATCTGAAATGAAGTATATACGAAAAAATATACAATGCTTTAGTATGTGTTTTTTAGGCTCCCATGTTCCTCATAAACAATGGTTATAGGAGGGGGAACCACTGAGAATCGTATCAATTTTGTCTGCTCCCGTTACTGCTTGTTATTTTATTTACAGCATGGTTTTCAAATCACTTGATACGCTACTGAGAGGAATTCTTTAATTGGCTTCAATCCTATGAGTACAAAAATAAGAAATTAGAAAAACTGTTCGATAAACAGGAAGAGGAAGTATATCCTGATGTAACACTTGGGCCACATAAAGAACATGGTGAGATGGTGAAAATCAAAGGTAAAGATCGCACCTTAAATAAGGTCATCATCGGACCGATTGGTTCTGGTAAAACATCTAGTTTAATTATCCCTATGATTAACCAAGACCTCCATTGGATGAGTCGCTATATAAATAAATACGAAGATGCGAGGAAACGTAAGGATTATAATAGTGAAGATGTGAAAGGTACATTTCTATCGGGCATAACCGTTATTGAGCCAAGTAATGACCTTTGCCAAAAGGTATATCAGTTATGTAAGGCTCATAACATACCTGAAGAAGCCATTTTCTATATTGACCCATCAAATCCGAATACAAAGTGTATCAATATCCTAAGAGGACCAGTAGATAAAGTTGCCGAGGTTTTCACAATGGTTATCGCCGGTTTATCTGAAAGTAACAACGCCTTTTTTGAACAAGCACAGCGTAATCATTTGAAACAATTCATCTATATTTTGAAGCTGCATGACCCTGAGAAAGATGTTACATTTGATGATTTAATCAACATGTACAATGATGTTGAACTTGTCCATCAAATGCACAAAGAACTGAAAAAAGAAGTAGAAAAACACGAGAACTTTATTCAAAACAACGAGTACACGCGTGATGAATATAACCAATACTTAATCATAAAAGGTGTTGACGAATGGTTTACCAATACAATTCGTCCGTATAAGGATAACAAAGGGGGAGAACTCTGTTATACGAGTGGTAAGTATCGTGGACAGCCTATGCACTATGACGCAGAATCCGATTATGTAAAAGGTTTACGAAATATCTTAAATGACCTAGCAAGTAATATTTTGATTCGTCGTGTTCTATTTGGTAAGTCTGATTTTGATTTTGATGTTCATTTAGAAGCAGGGGGAGTCCTTCTAGTAAACTCAGATAAAAGGAATCTAGCAGAGCTTGCTAACGTATTAGGGAAATTTGTTTTGTTAAGTATGCAGAATGCTGTTTTCCGTAGACCGCCAAATAAATCACCTTACCACCATTTAATCGTGGATGAGTTTCCGGATTATGTCGTACGCCCGTTTAAAGAGTTTCCTGCACAGTCCCGTAAATATAAGTTAATCTTAACAATTGCATCTCAAACGTTATCCCAATTAGCACTAGATTTTACGGAACATTACATGTTAACTCTTTTAGGCAGCTTCCGTAACAAAATGGTATTTGGTGATGTTACACCATACGATGCAAAGATATTTTCAGAGTTATTCGGTGAAAAAGAAGTATTTACTCAAAGCGACTCTGAACAGAATGTATCGCCTATGCAGGATAGTCCTGTTAGTCGTATGGGGGCATCTTATCAAAAAACGAAAGATGTTATTATGTCACCAGCAGACATTATGAATTAAGGAGCGTTCGTTTGTGCAGTTCGTGTCGTACAAGACAATACTGTTCAGCCTGTACAACAAATTACATCTAACTTTGTACCGAAAGAAGAGTTTATAAAAGCTACGGTTCAAGCCGAAGAGGAAAAAATTAATATATGGCTAAATGATCGTCGGAAATTAATACATGGTTCTAATGTGTCTTCTCTTCCAACAGAAGAAGATGATCCGAGTGATATTTTAAAAGCAGTTGATGAAGTAAAACATCGGCAGCAGGGTGAACAAGATAATACGATTGAAAACACCGCAGATATAGCAAATACAACGGATGTAGCAGATATAGCTAATATTAAGGAATTAACTGATATAGGAGATATAGAAGGTGTAACAGGAGCAGCGGATTTATCAAATGTTATAAATCTAGAAGATAGAGTTAGCAAACCTGTTACAGCAGATGTAGCGGATATACCAGATATACCAACTGTACAAGAAGAGGTCGAAGTAACGAATGATGTAAATCCCCCACAATCTATCGAATCTTTAGAAATGGAACCGATTATATACGAAGAGGAACTAGAAGATATATCTGATATAGAAGCAAAGCTTAACCAGGAACTGCTGCATGTAAATGAATTCATTACCATGCCAATTGAAATGGAACACATCGAGGAAACTATACCTGATATATCTGTTGAAGAAGTTACGGAGAAGAAAGGAAAGTGTTCTTCATGAAAAGGAAGCTGCTTTCTTTGGTTCTGTTATTAAGGAAATCAACACAGTTGAAAACCAACAGCAACCTGCTTCAAAACCAATTGTTCCAAATGTTGCTGTTAAACAAGAACCTGTTCCTGCAAAACAAAGTCAATTGAATTATATGAAAGATCCATTATTCAGTGATATGGATTGAATATCGGTTAAGAAGAATTGAAAAAGAAGGGAGCTTACATAATGAGTGAGTATACGAAAATATATTTTCCTATTGATAATTTAATTGATAAACATAAAAACATTGTGATTATTGGGCGTATAGGAAAAGCAGAAGAGAAGGTAATTCAAGTAAAGAACAACGTAAAGTCATTGAAAAACAGTACTTTTTAGAAAGGATATATGCTAAATGAATCTCTATATCAAAAATGGGAATATAACTGATTTTGCGGAAGAAGTTGATGTTATAGTCAATGCTTGGAATAGAAATTTTTTACCATCATTTTTGTTAAGAGAATCCGGTGTTTCTAAAGCAATTAGAAACACCGTAGGAAAAATTCCGTTTCAAGAATTGGAAAATTACGGTCTTTTAAAATTAGGTGAAGCAGTAAAAACATCCTCCGGCCATTTAACTTGTAAGCCGTTGATTCATGTTGCGGGCATTAATGCCTTATGGCGAGCGACAGAATTTTCAATAAGACAATCCGTATCGAATGCTTTACGTCTGCTTGTTAAAGAGGGTTATAAATCAATAGCGTTGCCCTTAATAGGGAGTGGAACTGGACATTTCGGGAAGGAAAAATGTTTACACTTTATCAAAGAAGAATGTAACAAGTTCAAACATTATGGTATTGATATTTACATCATAAATTACGAAAAATTAATTTTCTGAGGTGATTTAATGCATTCTTTATTGTTTGCATTATGCATGTTTATCTTTGCAATTGTCATACAAATAAATGCTACTATTCTGTGGAGATGCTTTCGTTTTATGAGGAAGGATTCTAAGCATTCAAGTAAGAAAGTCGAATACGTAAATGTTGTTAATGGAGAAGTTTTAGACCCGTCTATTATTAAAAACATGAAAAAACAATCTCGTAATAAATAATACTATAAACAAAAATAAAGAGAGATTAGATAGAACCTCTTAATACTTCCATCTGAATCTCTCTTTTTTATATCTTATTTGTTGTAGTATATATGGGAGTACCGCCAGCATTTCGGAAAAAAACCACGCTAAGCAAAAAAACTAGCCTCTACAAAAGAAGCTAGTTGACGTAAAATTCGTTCTCGGAAGTCATTTTATATTTCTACATGTGGACTTTTTCTTTACTCTTACGGATAAACCTCCAAAAAGCCACAAGTAGTATGAGAAGCGGTATTGCCTGAATGAAGAAAAATCCTTTCCAAAAATCTAGTATAGTACTGTCTGGCGGATCTGTTGCCATTCCACCTATAAAAAAAGCCATTGGACTTGTAAATAGATTTACCCCTAAACCAACCATTATGAATGATAGATTTTTAGCCTTAATTTTTGGTGAATCAGCCATTAAGAATATGAATATTGCAGTGCCGAATATAAGAAACAGTGTTCCATAAAATATAACCATAATATTCCTCCCATCTAAACAGCAAACCCCTCTCTATCAAAAAGAGTGGTATAGTGGCCTTAAAATAAGATATAAGAGATAAAGTCCAAGAAGAATGGCAGTTATTACACGTGATGTTGCCGCC
>NZ_JBHTHG010000018.1:0-28048 GCF_042676365.1 Bacillus sp. CGMCC 1.60114 | reverse complement strand
ATGTTTCCACTTGAATAAATTTTGCTTTTCCATACTGATCACGCCCCTTTTTAGAGTACTAGTATCAGTATGTCCAAGTTCACTAGATTTCTTGCACCAGAACCATTTTGAGCAATGTGTAAAATGGTTTAAGTTTAATAAAGCCGATGAAAGCAATCCTGCACACTTTATTAAAATGTTTGGGCAACAATATAAAGCATATCTAGACCGTAGGGATCGTGAAGAAAGTGAAGCTATTAGTAACTTGGATAAAAAACGTGAAAGTACGTTCATCTTCTATGATTTTTTGAAAGGAAACTAGTAGTTAAAAAAATAGCAATAAATAGCCTTGTTTGAAAAAATCATAATCAACAAGGCTATTTGTCATGCAAGCATATTCCCATCCTCTCTCTGCTATATTTCACTCATAATATTTAACTATAAAACTCCAACCTTTAATACCAGTGTTTTCTATCACTAACTCAGGTATTAAACCAGAAATTTACTAAGTATAAAGCTCAAATGCCTTGTTGGAGTAAGAGTAAAGCCTTAAAAACGAATTCTAATGTTTTTATTGTATTTAGTTTTTAAAAACAAGATTTAATAAATAAAGAATCTACAAGATTTTTAAAAATCTATTTTTGAAAGATATACAGTGTCATCTTTTAGGGAAGACTATCGAATTTATAGAAAATAAAAGACCGTGTAAGATCCTTTTACAAGGATCTTACACGGTTCCCTCAAATTCGCTATTGCTATCTAAAAACAATCTTCATCTCTTAAATAAACGGCTAAACCAAGAACTTTCTTGTTTCGAGGATACAATTAATTTTTTGGTTGCTTTTGTTTCATGAATTAATTCTAGAAATTATTGATCCCTACTCCAATCAGAAAAAGATACTGAAATTAAAGAAACCACACTTTATAGTATGGATAAGTGTTTTTATTAGTGCGTTATATTTTCTGGCTGGACTTATACTGCTAATCATAAGCTTATTAGTCATAGTGGGCTTAGTAGCAGTAGGATTGTATTATATATGGACTATAGGGTTTGCTATTGCTGCATTTGCAATTATACTAGTGGGAATATTTATGGCGCTTGGTGTACTTTACAAATTTTCTACATATTTAGGTTCGTGGTTTTAAACAAGAATATTCTTTTGTTTTGTGGATCAAATTCTCATCCAGTATTACCGTCTGCATACATTACAGTTGTATACTTAGCTTGACTAGATTGTTTAGAATCAGAATCTATTGAATTATTTAAACCAAAAGTTATAATTCCCACTGCCATAATTCCCACAAAAAACACATTCAATTTTCTCATTTTAAAGCCTCCTTCTCAAGAATTTCCTCTTTTGCTCCATAACTTAAAAAGAAATATGTACTTGCTTTTTCAAAATTTGCTTCAGCATGAAACTGAACAGCTAATATCTCGCTGTATTCTTGAACATACTCCCATAGTTGTTCTTTTTTGAAGTAATCCATTCCTGCTAAAATTGTTTTTTCTAAATTTTCAGTTGTAGTATTGTTACACATTTCCCTCATAATAATAAAACGATGTTGGTACTCAGAAAGTTCTAACTCATTACAAATTTTTAAGCCTTCTTTAATAAGTTCCAATGCAATTGTTGTTTCCCCAAGTTTCAGGTATTGTTTAGCTTCAACAAAGAGTGCTTTATAATTATTGGGCATTTTCTGATTGACTTCAGATAAATAACGAATTGCTAAACTAGGGCTTCTTTGCTCTGCATACATTAAACCTAAGTTTTGACGGACAATCAAAACATCTCTTTCACTACCGAAATTATGAAATAAATCTATAGCTGAAACAAAATATTCTTCTGCCAATTCAAATTCTTTCAAGTGAGTACAAGCTAATCCCAAAAGATTATTACAATAAGCCATTTTAAGTTCACAGTCAGTATTATTGGAAAATATGTCCTTGGAGGCATTTGCATATTTTGTCGCTAAAAGTCCTTTGTAAATGTGGTAATGAAATATTGCTAAATTATAATAAAATTCAGCTTTTTCAAGTTCATCAGGAATGTGTATTAGTAGAGATTCTGCTCTGTCATAATGTTCTTTAGCTAAATTATAGCTTCCAATTGCATTAGAATGGATTGCTTTAAAAAAATGATAGTAATATGCTAAGAAGTCTTCTTTTGGTGTATCAAAAGTTTCAATTTTATCAAAACTCTTTTTAGAAATACCCAAGTTATTGATTAAATAGCTATACCGGAAATCAAGAAGTGAATAATAAAAGAGTAAATTTTGATTATCCTTTAAATCATTAATCTGTTTCTCAATTTCTTTTTTTAATCTCTTCGCATTTTCTGTATTTCTCGCGCGAATCTGTAAGTACCATTCATTTAATAGTTCGGTAAGTTGTTCATTACCCTTCAATTGAACGTTCATATTATCCTCCCCGTCATCCCACCAAATAAAGGGAATATTCTTATAATATAAATGATAACAAAAAACAGATTGTTAATTTCCTATAGGTGTATTTTTCAATAACTTTCAGATTATTCACTCTATTTTGAAGTTGTAGTAGGAAGTCTCGGAATAAGATTAATTACTGATACCCTATTTAATACCGGGTATTACAATTAGTTCTCCTGCAGAAAAAGTATACACACCGCAAATTAATTGTATATGTTTCTAAAGTCTCTATAGAGGCTGCTATTAGTTATATAGAGAATGAGATCCACCCGAGGGATCGGAAAACATTATACGTGTGAAGTTAGTTCCTCAATGGCTGTATCTTTAAATAAAAATGTAGCTACTGTTCCTGTAGATGTTGAATATTTACTAATCACGGCTTCTATTATCTTATCAATCTCTAAAGGGCTATCATTATGAAGTTCATCTGCTGTTTGAATATTTTGTTTTAGTATTCTATATGAAATTCTTTTGCAAGGACTCTACATGTTTCCCCAATCTTCCCTATTTCTATTTACGTTGTCGCATTGAGATTTAGACGCCATTCGTTGCATTGCATGAAGTTTCCTGGCGGGTATTCGAAATTGCACTCGGCAATGAACAAGAAATCTAATCTCCGACAAATCGCATTTGACGCAGGGTTATTAACGGATGGGAACGCATGAATGTATCTGTGCTTCTTCTCAGCACGGACACTAGCTAAGGCTGATGAAACAACCGCATTCGCTATGCCCCTCCTGCCCTCGAATGGTGGCAGAACGCTCCATCCGATTTCATACATGGTTTCCTCCTGCCAGACGGTTTCCCAGTATCCGACAGAGCCGACTACTTCAAGCTCTGGAAGAAGTACATTCTGAACAAACAGCCTTTCCCACCAATCTCAAGGTACCTCTTGTGGCGTGAAAGAATTCCCCCTCGCTCTCTGGACCTCCAAGGTGTTTCATCATCTCTGGTTCATTCAAACAACGCAGCAAGGTAAGATCAGTATCTGTCCAAGCTTCAATCCGTACCTTATTTAGATTTGTTTGCTCTAACATCTCTTTCACTCCTATTTTAGAGTCATTATCACACTTTTATCTTATCAATCTAGGAAAAGAATTCCCCAAAAAATCACTTAGTAATTTCTAATAATTGATGAAGTAACTTCACTAGAATTTGGGTAGATTTATATCGCAAGTAATTTTTGTATTTTTAACATATATACGATCCCGATTCAGCTAATAGTGAACATTTATATAAAAAACGCTAAAAAAACGGATAGCGTTCACGAATAATTCAATTTAACTTAATATCGTTAGGTTGTTCAGGATCTAATAATTTTGTTTTAAATACTAATCTAACTAAGGAAACCTTTGATTCTCTTACACATATCTAGTAGAATTTTTGTATTAGAAGTAAACCTCTAATATCTCATAGACAAATTGTGTTTTAGCAAGTACTAGTAAATTCCGGAGAAAATCTCAGTAGAAGTTAGATATTTGTATACACAAAAAAATGAAAGCAAATCTGAACGTGGAAATATGCTATTAAATATAGTATAGGTACATATAAGCCATTTCATACTTCCCAGAAAATAAACATTCGAAGAAGATAAATCCCCCCCCATAACACATGGATAACGAAGATATGGCGCGCATGACTTTTATTCAACTATAACCGAAAGCGTTGGTAATACTGAGAAAAACGTTATAAAAACGGATAGCGTTCACAACATAACACCTTCTCTCAAAAAATATAAAAAACACTTTTAGAGGAAACAGCATTCTAATAAAGAAAAATAGTGTAACACACAAATAACGGAGGTGTGAAATTTGGAATATGGATATTTTGCACAAGAAGTAGCAAAACAATTAGACATTAACACAAATACGCTTCGGAGATGGTCAATTGAGCTAGAAAAAATGGACTATATATTTGACCGAAATGAGCGGAAACAACGCATTTACTATGAAAAAGATATTGATATTTTAAAACAGATGAAAGAATACTTAAATCAGAACTGGAAATTAGAAGAAGCTGCAACGAGAAGCATTGATATCACTGAAGAAAACGCCAAAGAAACGGATAGCGTTCACGAAGAAATAAACACCGAGATAACACTACCAAAACGTTCGGAAAATGACATTTCAGTACTTCAAGATAAATTTTTGCACATGTTTCAGCAACAAGAAAAAATTGTACAACAAAACCAAGATATCATTGAATTATTGTTACAAGAGCGTTCAGAGAAAGAAGAGAAAGATGCACAAATACAGTTACTACAAGACAAACTAGATAAAGCTATTGGAATGCTAAATGAAGATCGTCAAGATAACACCAAAAAAACGTTCATTCAGCGTTTATTTAACCGTGATTAATTTACTTGTGTATAATTCACAATAAGATTTTATGCACAATATATATATTATAGGATACCTATGACTTAACTTAAATGTGGTATTCTTTCGCAGAAATCCAAAAGATTGAGCGTATTACATTCTTTTGTACCTAACGAGTTCCTGATAAAAATTATTCTCTATTAGAATATAATCATCCTATATAGCAGTTAGATATTCACCAAAATATATGTTCTAAAAGTGATTAATTAATTTGATTTAAATTATAATACTTTATATTCATATAAGCTAAATTAAATTGAAAATTAAAATCGGATATAACTAGAGGTATTGATGTTACTGAAAAAAACGCCCAAGAAACGGATAGCGTTCACGAAGAAACAGCTGTCGAGATAACACTGCCAAAGCGTTCGAAAAACGTCATTTCAGTAATTCAAAATACACCTTCACACATCTTTCAGTAACAAAACCAAACTAGATAAAGCCATTAAATTACTACCTGAAGACCGTCAAGATAACACAAAGAAAACGTTCATTCAGTGTTTATTTAACCGGAATTAAGTAAACGTCAAGTAGGCCCGAATTACACCACTCATGTATTATATTTTAGAGCTTCGTGCTTATTAACTCAAAAGTCGATTGTCAGCTGACAATCGACTTTTGAGTTAAGCATGCTATATGTAACCCTTTTTGGAAAATCCTACATATAGCATTTATGCAGTAAATTGCACGTTATGAACTACTGCTGGCAGAAGCTGCTGCGGAGGAAGCGGTAATTGCTGCTATCATAGCTGCCTGCTGCGCCTGTATGAGAACCTCTATCATTGTTTGTAAGCCTGTGTTAGCAGCGTGACTTTCCGCACCTTTTTGACTTACGAATAGTTGAATAGCAATAAGAATATTTGCATCCGTATGCCAGCGGAATAGCTTGTCCCCCTGCAATTTTTCAATGAATGCCCAAACAGAAGGGACCTCTTTCTCTCCATCCTCAAGCAACGCTAGTAGCCCGATAGCGGGATAATGCATCTGTTTAACTTTTACCTTTTTTTGCTTTAGCAGGTTCCATATGTTTGTGCAGCGTGCTACTAAAATATCTTCACTGACATCCTTCTTTAGAGAAAGAATATGACTTAAAAATTGAAGATCATTCCCTTTGTGCATACCAGTTGCCGCCAGCTTGTGATAGAGACGTTCCACTCGATCCATAAGTGTCTCTACTTTCTCTGGTTGTCCTGCTAGCAAAACAGCGAGCGGGTAATCATTTGTGCTTGTAAGAAAGAAGTGATCCTCTTTCATGCGTTTATATACTTGCAGCGACCGCTGAATGCGTGTTTCATGCTGTCCATTGTCTTCTGGTAAAAGCGCTGCTGCTGCCAAATAAGTGAATATACTCCGGCTAAAGCCACCAGCGACCAATCGTTCATATAAGTCTAGGAACTGCTGAAACGCTTCTTTGTAATATGTAAAGTGAATATCTAATGTTGCTGCAACCACAAAGCGATGATAGGACTTCAAATATGAAAACATCCCTACCTGATCATTAATATAACTACTAACTTGTAAAAAACGCCCAAGATCAAACGGCTTATCGCTGCCTGCATACATCGCGGCAATCATCATCCCTGTCCGAGAATCACCGGTTTTCCACCTTAGTTCTCTCTTCAACTGTGCATATATGTGTGTATACTGCTCCAGCTTCTGTTGCAATGTAATCATAGCGGTCCCCCCATTTCTCTTGTACTTCTCTTCTATCATACTATAATTCTATATTTGTAAATATATGTATTTTATTCTTTTTTTGCACCAAAACTGACTGGGAAAGTCATTGGAACTAAGGGAGAAAGTAAATGTAAATCATATTTCTGAAATCCAGCCGTTGTTTAACTCTACGTATAATTTAATTATGAAAGGGGATTCAAAAGTACCGGGAAGCCTTGATAACTCTGGATAAAACGCTACATAAACGGATAGCGTTCACGAAGAAACAGCCGTCGAGATAACACTGCCAAAGCGTTCGAAAAACGCCATTGCAGTAATTCAAAATACACTTTCACACATATTTCAGTAACAAAACCAAACTAGATAAAACCATTAAATTACTACCTGAAGACCGTCAAGATAACACAAAGAAAACGTTCATTCAGTGTTTATTTAACCGGAATTAATTTATTTTTATATAGTTCATACTGCAATTTTGTGTACAAATACGAAAAAAAATATGTACACAATTAGCATATCAGATTCTTTTATACCTTATGAGATCCTGATTTATCCCTAAATAACTTTCCAATTTAAATATAATATTTTTCTTTATAATTTCTTTTAAAGCGGCCATCAACCGCTTTTTTTGTATATTTAGCCTGGACAAACAAATTATGTCGGGATTCTCAAAAGTAATTGAAGGTGAACCATTATTTATTAAAATCTAAAATTGCAAAACTAAATACAGGAATTGATCCGCCATCTATGGAAACGTTCTCTAGAGCTTACAAAATTAATTTCAAGAAGCGCATATGACAAATCTGACACACGGCTTATTACACCCATCTGGAATATCTAATAAGATTCTCAATAATGTACAGTCACAAAAGTTAATTAAGTTTTTATAAGCTATTACATTTAAATATTGAATTCATCATTTGAAGATTTATTTATCATAAGGATATTTTCTGTAGAAACACCTATATAAAATAAATATCAAAAAGATATTTATTTTATATAGAGAGGAATCAAAAATACCTTTTCATCAATTTTAAATATAAAATTAATTTATTAAAGATATCAAAAAGATATATTTTAAATATTTATTCTTTCCCCGAAATCAAATATATATCCAAAAGATATTTTTTAGATATATATTTGATTTCTATAATTGAAATCCACATGTTTTTCGTGTTATAATATATCTAATAGATATTAAAAGGAAATAAAATAAAAAATAGAGGTGATTTACAATGACAGATTTAAAAGTAACTAATCTTCATTTAAATATTGAAGGAGATATTGGTAACGATTCATTTAAAGGGTATATTAATGGACAATATATAAAAATGAAGAATGTATATCAAAGTGTTTACTCCATGCCAAATGTTACGGAAACGAATACTCAAAAGAATGTAATTAATTTAATAGATAACATGTTCGTAAATATTGCTAGTAAATCAATTAGAAGATCCGGAATGTATTTTATTGGTAATCGCGCAATGATGACTGGAAAAAACCCTAAAAACATGAATATTAAAGTGGGCCAGAAGTATAATGATGATTTACCACTGATTAATATGCTAGGTCTTCTTGCAAATAAATCTGTACAACTTGAGTGGGAGCAAACTGAAGAACTACCTCAATCCATTAACGTTACAGTAGATCTCATTTCAGCAATTCCAGCAAGCCAATGGACACCTGCGAATGCAAGGCATTTAGAAAACCGCTTCACTAGCTCAAATCATGTTGTAATTGTTTATGTCGGTGAAGAACAAGTAACAGTTACCTTAACATTTAACAGTGCAAACATTACTCAAGAAGGTGTTCCTCCTTTATACGCAATCCTTGAAGGCGAAGAAGATATGTTTAGTGATTTTATTAAACTATATAAAGACAAACTTGAGGTAGAAACAATAAAAGGATCATTCTTTAAGAACAAAAAGATCTTACATAGTGACATTGGAGATGGAACAACTGAGTATATATACACAGTTGGCGTAAATCCAGTAATTGATGCTTGTAGTGGCGAAAGACGTGGAGTTGGGCATGCTACAGAAGAAGCTGTAAAACTATTGAATCAGGAACGTGGAACAAATATTAAACGTCAACAATTCTCGCAAATCCTTCAAGATGTAGACCATAAATACCATGAAGAATCCACTGGGTATTTTAACATTACAAAAGTGGAACAAGCTGAACTTATTTTAGAAGATACTGATGAGAAATATGTAAATAATACAGCAAGTGAAGCTGAAATTTTATGCGTATACGGCGGCGGAAGTGTTACTTTTAAAGACGAACTATACGATCAGTTACTAGAGTACTGTAATCGAGTTGGAATGTACTTACTGTGGATTCCAGAACAATATGCTGTAGATATGAATGCTAGAGGAATGCAAGTTATCAAGAAAATTCTTACTCGAAAAAAGGTGAGATAATATGTCTGACAAGAAAAGAGAGTCCTTCTTTTGGAATCTCAAAAAAATTGAGAACGAAGAATTCTTTAAATGGTTTGAATCTCAAGGAAATATAGCAGATTCATTATATAAACTTGTCTGTTACTTTATTGATAAACATGGCTTACAAGATGTTGGTGATTATAAGATTCAACAACAAATGCAAAGAGAAATTTTACTTCAAGATAAAGATTTTTTAAATGAAGTTAAACGGGTCATATTGAATGATTCAAATCTTATTCTCAAAAAAGAAGACCAAAACACCCATAATGAGATAAAATCTCCTAATGAGGAAATTGAGACCTCTGAAGAGAAATCCGATAATGAAGACGTAAAAAAAGAAGACGTTTCTACATCTGAAACAAAAGCTTTAAACGATGAATATGAAGATCTTGATACAGCAAGTTTATTTGGTAATTAGTGCTGTCAAAATATCAAAAAGAGTCCTGGATATTAGGACTCTTTTTTTTTAGCTTTTTCTTCAATTAAAGCTCCCTTAGTTGAACAAGAAAGTTTATTGTGTAAGTGTATTTTTTTCAAAAGTTTTAGCCTTACTATCTAAGTTTCTCACTATTTGGGTTGGGTAGATTGAGACCACGCTGCTCCATGACCTCATAGTCGGTAATGAGCCCGTCGGTACCATCGTCTATAAGCCTATGCATGGTGGGTGCATCGTTCACCGACCACGGGATAACTTTCATGCCGTATTTATGTGTTTCTGGTATCATTTGTTCCGTCACGTAGGGCTCGTAGTTCTCTTCTGTGATTGTGCCGTCCTGTGGGAAACCGTGCAAGGGGAGATAACGTCCACGCTGAATGAGTTGGCCACTGCTACAAGGTCTCCCTCAAAGTCTTCGATGTAAATTCCGCCCAACCACGGAGATGCCTCCGGTTGTCCAGGCTGCAAGAACTTCGGACCATTTGTCAGTGCGACGATGTGCAAGCGCGGCTCGACCTCGCGCATTCGCATGAGAGCGTCCCAGTTGAAGCTTTTTTCTGATATGGTTGGCATCAAAGCTTTGAATCACTACGTTATCAATCATCCCCAGCTTGCTCAATTTCCTGCATCACTTGCTTCTCGATGCCGCCCGCCTTAAGCTCGACAAGCAGAACCACATCTTTCCCCTTAAAATCATTCAAAAACTCTTCAAAGATAGGTACCTTTTCACACCTTGGAATTCGAGACTGAATTTGATACCGGCATCCAATGTGCGAATCTGTTCAAGCGTTAAATCCTTTACATAGCTCGTGCCGTTCGTTGTCCGATCCACATTATAGTCATGCATAATGACCAACTTTCCGTCCTTCGTCATCTGCACGTCCGTCTCAATCATATCCGCACCTAATTCATAAGCTTTTCGATAGGAAGTCATCGTATTTTCAGGCGCAAGGGAAGGTACGCCACGACCGGGTGTAGCTTTAAAATAAAGTTTGATTAAAAATATCGTGTTAAACCGTATTCTATGGTAAATAAAAAGAAACCATTTTGAAAAAGATTAATCAAAATGGTTTCTTATCCAACAGGTTTATGTTTCGGTTTTATAAAAAAGTTTGATCATTTTCCGCCTGTGTTACTTCACAATCGCGCCCGATTGTTTAATCTAATAAACGATACTTTTGTGCCCCAAAATTCGTCTTATCTTACATTCTATGTCTTATCTTTCTTTTCTGTATTTGATGTTTCATCTGTATTTTCTTGAGTTGTCGCAGAATCTTTTTTTATTTTAATTTCAATTGAAACTTTGTTTGTTATAGGATCTTTTGTAATCTCTACATGTTTTTCCCCCATACCTCTATCCTCTAAATCATCCAGTAGATTTTTAACTGAATCATACGGACCTTTATAGTTTAATAATCTTATTAATTTTTCTTCTTTCGAAATGGAATCAATGGTTCTATTAATAATTCTACTCTCTAAAAAACTTATGACAATCAACATAAGTAAAGTAGTTGAACCTAAAAAAGCAGCTATGACTGCAAACCATTTAGAAACATATATTAAATAAATAATCAATAATAAACATAATGTAGACGACACTATAGACACAATATCTTTCCAGTAGATCGCGACCAGTATAGAGAATAATAAAACGATTATAGGAGCTAATAAATAAAAGAAAAAGTTATCTTTGTAATCCAGACCTATGACTGCTGCAATATAACCTAATATAATTAGGAATATGCCAGCCATCCCATAACTTAATTCTCTAATACTTGTCCTTAAATCGTTGTATTTTGATTTTGGGCTTTCTACATGCTCTTCATTTTTAAAATTCGGACTCCACAATAAATTATTTCTTATCCCTCTTCTTGCGTTTTCAAAAATGTCTAAACTTGCTAGCAAAGCTGTAATAAGGGTCAATATAGCTCCTGTTAGCTGTAAAATATTTGGTATCATTGAAACAGACATTTTTGATAAAGTTGCTGATAATTGATTGAAATTCTCCCATAGTTCGTACATCTTATCTCCCCTTAAATGTACTATTCGTTTCTTAACAATTATATTTCTTGAATATTTTCTTTTACATTTATGATGTTATGACGTTAGAGTACATTTTTTTACAATCTCACGCCAATATTAACATAAATAACCAGTATTGTTTAGAAGTCTTGTTCCATTAAATGGCCCTTTAACGGAACAATTCTATGTCACTCAATAATTCCTTAATCCACCTTTTATTCAGATGTTCTTTTTCCTTTAGTCATAAAAACACTCCTTCAGACAAAAATATCCAAAAGGATAAAGCTTCGCGACCTTCTTCAAAACATCGCATCGCTTTCATGAATGTCACGCACGAAAGCGGGCATGACTGTATAGCTGCATTCCTGAATGAAAAAACAGGGTTTTGGGTTTTGTTGCAACTAATCTCTAAATCTTATACATACTGATACTATCATTTTGAAACAGTTGGTGCTTTAGCAGTAGCTTCTTGAGGATCTAACCGAATTGATGTTTTTACAAGGCAAATTGACAACTAACTGAAGCATAATTGGTTTACCTAATCGTGACTAGTAGATTAGCCTCTCTAGACATTGAGTTCATTTGAATATTTAACAATATATATTAATATTAGAACCTCAACGAATTATTCTAATCCTGGTTATCTTATAAATAATACTCAAAAATCTATACTTTAAATTAAGCTTCAACTACTTCATTTATGTTTCCAAAATAAAATTGTTATCTCTTTAATAAAATCTAATATAAATATATATCTTATATATATTAAAAATATAAAGATTAAACTTATATAGGATCAAAAAATATGGATAAAGTACTACTGTAACAAGGACTTTTACTATACTATACTGTAAAAAATCATAAATAGCAGGATTTAGAAATGAAAAACAAGGCATTATGGTGATACATTACCTACAAATAATCAGAAACTAAAACACATATTTCTACATAAAAAATGAAACAAATTGATTCAGTCTAAAACATATTTATTCAATAGCTAGATTTCTACTCTATCCCCTATATTTCCACAATTTGATGTTATTCATCCCCAATGTATTCACAGCAATAGCTACATACTCCACATAATTCAGTTATTCCACATTACTCACATAAAACTTGATGAATTTAAGTAGATGAGACCATAGAATCCTTATATTACAACAATATTGGGATTATTTTATTCACACTGGACTAGATCTATATACATATCCACTAAATATAAATTTTTCTTTCTGATTTTTTGTAGAAAAAAGACTCTCTTTGAGCATCTGTCTGGAAGGAGGAAAGGAATGTTCTGTGGAAACAGAAGGATTAGAATAAATTTCTTGTATAAGAGTGCATAAAAAAAGACTCTATTTTCAATAGAGTCTAGTAAAATTTCATATTAGTGGAGTCAACTAGAAGGTCTTTAATTTATAGGGTCAGCACGAATAGCCCTCTACTTCTGATTTTTTCAAAAATAGAGAGCTGCATGTAGTTAATTTGCTTCCATTATTTCTAGTACCTGTTCAGCTGTTGATACCTGGATACCAGAGCGTATTAACCGTTCAAAGGTGCGCGTAAATGTAAGCAGATTAAAACTGTCCGGTACTTCAATGACACGAAGCTTTTCTTTCGGTAATGTATCAATCTTTTCAATGAACCATTCACGAACATCACTAGGAATAGAACGTTCTTTATGACCTCTTGTTTTGAGAAGTTCACGCATTTCAATTTCTAAAGCAACATAAGCATGTAAATTGGTACCTTGTTCATAGGCGTACTTTCTAAATAGTGTTTCTTCTTGATACTTTAGATAATTACGGTGATAGGATTCTTCCGTAACTGGTACTGCGAACTTTTGTTTAAGGAGTTCGTGAGTCTTTCTGAACAAGCTCTTGATACTTCGAAGTGAATACATCGAGAAGTGTAATCCAAAATCGAATACGGCTTGTTCTTTTTGTTCTTTCGGAACATGTTGTGTAATAAGAGGATAAATTCCTTCTTTAGCTGCCGTATCAAGAATTTGATATTGTGATGTTTGATTTAATAATTTTTTAAGCGTGTAAACAAGTTTAGTTGGGTATTCTTCATTGCGATCTACCATGTCACGTAAGCCACGAACTACGCTACGAATTTGTCGATGGCATGTATATTTCAGTATATGAATGAATTTATTCATGTCTCGCGCAAACTCACCAATGTTCATCTCTTGTAAGACCGACTCGATAAAACGAGCTTTACGAGCATAAGTAACTTTTGGTACAAATGGATCACGATATTGTACTTCTCCTGCTTCTTTGGTACATAAGAAGTCGTTATGCAAGGATACATATAATGTTGTGTATCTTTTTTTGTTCTTAACCCCTTTTTCTAGTTTGCAAATTTTGAAAAGGGGAGTACCTGTGCATGATAATGCCGTTGTGATTTCCGTCATGACTGCGCGAATTTGATGCGGATATTTCTTATGTAAAAAGCGATACATCCCGCCAAAGTGAGTTTTGTTTCCTCTTTCATCTTGTTTATCTAAGGAACGTTTAAGTGTAGTCTCTGAATGTTGTTGCATCGCAATGTCCAGGAATAGTTTCTTAGCTGCAACTGACATTTCAAAGAATTCCTTTGTAAATACAACTGGACTAATGTAGACATAAGGGTTTGCTTTTTCTGTCTCTGGATTCATAAAGTCAGTTAACTTAATCGTATATCGACCATCTAATTCATTTTCAATAGAGATAATGTTATGTAAGCTCAATTTCTTTAAAGCTATATAGAATTGAGAATGTTGTATGTATGCTAATTCTTCTTTATATTGCTTATAATCTTCCCAAAGCATATGTACAGTTACATTTGGGATGACACCATTTGTATAGCACTTCTTATGTAAGTATAGGAATACTTCAAGATCTGCGTTTGTAATACCATACAATTTATGTTTTCTTCCCATTACTTGTGTAACAGTAGAAATGGTTCGGCGTGAAAAAGATGGTTTCGCTTGTGTCACAAAGCCGTCTACATCCGCAATACGTTCCTCATATGTCATATGATCGAGAATATCCCCAAGATATGTATCTTTAAAGCTATAGTATTTCCCTTCAAAAGCTTCAACAAGTTTTTGCCAAGATTTTAATGTGACTAAAACAGCATTGGTAGATTGTCCATTTAAGCTACGTTGATTGCGAATAATAAATGACTTTCCCATCTCTTTCACCTCCTACATATAAATTCAGAAATATATGTCAAAATACTATAAAATATACCAGTTTTTATTATAACAAATCGAAAATTGATGAAAGGTGCTCCTTTAAGGGGAATTTTTAAAAGATGAAACACTCGATAAAACCAGTTGTGACAAGGGTTTCAAGATTTTTGTAAAAAAACTTTTTGTCAAGGATATGGCAAAAAGTGTTTCACATTTTAATCGTGTAAAGGTATTAGTGAAACAACAGTAAAAGTATTGATATATAAGGGGTTTATGAGATATTTAGAGATTTTTAGGTCAAGGATATGGCAAAAGTGTTTCATGTTTATTTATACGTAGTTTATTATGATAAAATCCGTCAAATGTAGATGAATGGAGGCTTACTAAGAATATAGTAAGAAATTTAGGTCAAGGATATGGCAAAAGAAATTTTGTTATTCAAAATTTAAAAGGTCAAGGATATGGCAAAAGTGTTTCATATTTTACATGGTGGCGGAGAAATGCAAAAATAGGATAAAATCCTTGGTACATAAGGAAATATTGGTGTTTTTTATGTATTTTATGGTCAAGGATATGGCAAAAACGCTTCATAATGCTTTATGTTTTCTATTTGTATAATGTGCTTTAAACCGTTGATATATATAGGTTTAGGACATATTAAAAAATTTTTTCCGAGTATGTACGTGAGAAGAGAAAAATTAGCTAATGTTTCATGTTTTGTTTTTTAGGTCAAGGATATGGTAAGGATGTTTCAAGTTATTCGTTTCAAATGGATATGAAACATTTGAAATCGTATATGGTACAAGGGTTACTAATGTAAAGAGCGGTATAGTCTACAATATAAAGAAGTGTTAAGGGGAAAATAGCGTTTCATATTTATTGAATAGGTTCACTATAGGGGAAAAGTGTTTCATATGTTCATTCTTTAGATCAATTGCTGATGTATTGGGGAGTAATGTATAATAAATGTTATTTCGTTTATAAAACCAAAGATAAAAGTGTTTCATTACTTTTGTAAATATAAATGTGCCCGAAAAATAACAAGTTTTCTATATATTTAGGGGACTACGTTGTGATGTATATGTAAGTAAAGTATAGAAAGGAAGGAGTGACCAAATGGAAAAGTTAACACAAATGTTCACAGATGCTTTATTAATATCTGAGCCACTGTACGGGACTAATAAAGTAATTTGGGATAAATGGACTTCTTTTAGTGCAGACGTAGAAAAAGATAATAGTAAGGTTGTAACTTCTCAATATGTTTCCCCCTCCTTGTCAGCTTTAGTATCATGGCTTAGTAAAAAGAATGATGAAGGAATCAATTCGCTACAAGTTGCTATTAAGTTGAACCAGTATAAGGACGAAATTCATTCGGTACTTGAAAGATATTTAGAAGAAGAGTTTCAAAATATTATTAATGATAAATCAAATGTTGAACCAGTATCCATTTTAGAAAAAAATGAAGATGAAACAGACGATAAAGATTATTTTGAAGTCAATAATTCAGCTGTTTATTTCAAATTACGTGATGGGATTTCAAAAAATCATTTTGAAGATACTTCAAATACGGGGATAAAATCATATCCACTTGAAACGAAGGATAGTAATGCAGTAGCTCAACTTTCTTCTCATCGAGATGAAGATTTAAAGCTTACCAAAGCAAATGAAGCATCCCGGTGGAATACTTTAGTTAATGATGTAATGAGTAATATGGATGATTTGACGGCAGATGTATTAGACTCAATCACTATACAATGGTTAGCACAAGCCAAGTCACCAGATGAATTTATCGAATTTTCCTATGAGCAAGTATTGGACATGTGTAATGTCCCAAAAAAGAAAGTAAGTAAAGGGGAATATTATAGACCCGAAGATAAAATTAAGGTTGCTCAGCGAATTGCTGCTTTAGCGAGTATTTTCATATACTTAAATGATGAAAATGAAGTAGTGGTTTTAAATGATGAAAATGAGCACGATGAGCAATATAAAGTAAGAAGAGAAGTAATCAAAAGATTGTTTGTATTAGATTCTGTTGTACTATGGAGACACAGTACAACGAATGAATATATGGGAATCGAATCTTGTCGTATCAAACCTGGGAGTTTTTTAGCTAGTTATTTATATGGCTCAAGTAATACGACAGCCTTATTATCAAAAAAGGCACTAGAGTATAACAGTTACCGACATAAATACCATAAACGTTTAATTCGCTATTTAACATGGCAATGGAGAATACGTCAGATATATTCAACTTTAAAGCGGCCTTATTCCATTGGAGGGGATAACGGATTATTAGCTGTTATGGCAGTCCCACTAAAATGGAAACCGAGTCGAATTCGAGAGCATCTAGAGAATATTCTCACTGATTTGGAACGGGAAAACGTAATTTCTAAGTGGGAGTATACAAGTGAATTAGATGAGAAACGTTTAAATAAGAAGAATTGGTTTAAGGATTATTGGGTGAATTTGAATATTACTATTTTTCCACCAGAAGAATTAATTAAATCTATGTACAATTTGCCGAAGAAAAAAACTTTAGAAAGCAATGATGAAACAGCTTTAGAATATGTTGAAAAAAACGAAGATGTTTATGATATGCCACAAGTGAAAAGGAGTCAAGAGACTTACATATTTGATGAAGAAGTAGTTCGAGAAAAAATACTAAAACGGCATAATATTGACAACATTAGTATACGTGAACTAGCAAAAGAAATTAAAATTTCGGCTCCTACATTATCCAGATTTTGTAACAAGCAAACAAAGCGCCTATCGGCTAATGCAGTTGAAAAAATGTCCAAGTGGTATGAGAGACAAGTAATAATAGAAAAAATGTAACCTATTTTTAGATATAAAAATAGGTTACATTTTTTTCTGTATGAGATAATAAAGTTGTTTAATTTCTACGCTATAAACACGCTTAGCACCGTCTGAACAATCAAACGATGTTTAAAATAATTGTTTAATTTTATTTATCCTTCTCTAATTTAAAAAAAATCAGCAATAATAAAGTCGTTTAAAACTCAATTTTTATGGAACAAAGGTATCTATTAGTTGACGAGTGTAACAAACATTACTTTTCGAAAAGCGGTCTCCAGTTTGGATCACGTTCATTTTTATTAGTTAGGTTTCGATTAACATGCCTCATTAAAAAGGCTTTTTGATATTGTCTCAAAGACTCCTCATTCGCCCCGCCTTCATAATCAGGATCATCAAATTGAACGTTATCATCTTCCCAGAAACAGATACTGCAAATGTCAAATGTACCTGGTGGTTTCTCTTCTAAGGTTTTATAACCACAACATGGACATGTATATTTCATATAATCCCCCTAAAAACCCCCTAAAAACCCTACTTTTATTTAATCATATCACATCTTATTAAACTACCCTTCTCTAAAAAGCATTTAAAATGAAACAACTTTATTAACTTTTTGGTTGGTCTTTTTTTATGTACAAATTCGAAAAGAAATCTCTTCATCATATCTATTTAACATGCCTAGAATTTTATATGGATGGTGAGACAATATGTAGCTTTGAAATAAAGTTTGATCAAAAATACCTCGCAATCCCACGTTTTACGATAAATAAAAAGAATCCATTTTGAAAAAAGATTGATTAAAATGGATTCTTCTCCAGTAGATTTAAGTTTGGTTTTTATAAAAAAATTTGATCATTTCTACCTATGTTGTTCAACAATCGCGCTCGATTGTTGAACAACATAGTATTTATTTTTTATGTATTTCCTTAAATTTTTTACCATCAAGCATAGGCCGTTCATCATCCTTCGCTTTTAAATTTCTACTAATATCCCCTATTATTAGGGAAAAAGCCAATGCCCCATGCTAAGAAATCATGATATTTGCCATTGTTCATATCGCATATGATCAAAAATTTTTATATATAACATAAAAATAAAAAAAAGATACAAAATAATATAGACCTACATATTTTTATTATTTTTTAGATAAAAGGAGAAACAAATGGGCTTCTTTATTACTGATTTTACTGATAAGATTAAACGTTGGCCAGATGGATATATTCCTTATACTATTAGTAATACTGATTTTCCAGTAGGATCCAATAACCGAAAAATTATTGAGAATGCAATTTCCCACTGGAACGACATGTCGAATGTAAGTTTAGTACCTCTTAATGGTGAAAGTGATTATTGTGTTTTTCAATTAGCACCACTGTCCGGAGTTTCATGCCAATCTAGTGTGGGTAGGATTGGAGGGTAGCAGTCAATTAGTTGTGCATTAGGTGGTAGTTTCGTAATAGGAAATGTAATTTATGAAATTGGACATGCATTCGGGCTGCTTCACGAGCACCAAAGTCCTGATCGAAACGACTTCGTGATAGTTGACCATCTGTAATTAATGATAAAGATTATAAAATTCGGGATGATGGAACAATCTATGGCCCATATGATTGTTGCTCAATTATGCATTATCCTGTGACCTCCGGAAAAATTTTAGAAAAGGATACTATGTGTGAAGGAATGGGGCAACGCTTGCATTTAAGTGAAGGAGATCTAGAAACCATTAAATTTATGTATTCTAAATCACGACCGTGTAACCTACCAGAGTTAATTAATGGTAATCATAGTGGTTATCTTGTCCAAAGTATTTTTGGCACTAAAGGAAACTTTGAATTGGTAGTTCCACAAGGAAATAAATTAAAACATTATTATAGGGATAATGACCAACCTAACTACCCTTGGAGCCTTACTGCTTCTCAACCCAAATCTGGTGGAGTGGGGTTCGTGCAAAGCAATCCGACAAGCGTAACGCTTATTCAAAGCAACTTTAAAGGGGACGGCTATACCGGTAATCTCGAGATGATTGTTCGGATGACACCAGTATTGGACCCTGAAGGAAATGGTGACTGGCTAGCCCACTACTTTTTAGATAGCAAAACATGAAAGTGGGAGGGGTCTTTTTTCTTGGTTGCAAATGGGAATCCAATCACAGGTGTGACAGGTAACTGACATAATATAAACAATAGTAATATAGAACAGATAAAAAATAGGATTCTCCTTACTTGGGCTTAAAATTTATAATAATAAAAGAATGAAACCATTTTAGATTTCATCCTTTATTTTATAATTCCACTGTACAAATGACGGAATCCGGAGAAACCATTTATGATTTTTGCAAAGTCTTTTACCCATTACGACCCACTGACGGCGTGACGATTCAACAATTAATTCAAAATACGATTTTTCAATATGCACGAGGTTTTTTTCCAACAGACCCAATACGTCTTATGGCCGTTATCGCTCGAAACCTCTCTAGCACCTTTGTGGATGTGGCAATACAACGTTATGCGGCATCAGGTAATGATACTCCACCAGTTTCGTTAGCTGATGCTACGGTTCCGCCAAACAGCGAAGTGGCATTGTCTGCCCCTGATGCGAATCAACTCGTCGCATCTGCTTCTGCACCAAGTCGGGTACGGTTTTTATTACATTGTTTTATCCTGGTGATCCTATTTTTCCAACTAATCCAATATAAACAGCAAATAATTTTCCGGAAGAAGGCACTTCATTTTAAGTGCCTTCTATATATGCAATTCTTCTTCAACTATCCTGACCGTTAGCTTAAGTACATTTCTTCACAATCTTCATGATACAATTAAAAATGTTATTCCACAATCTGGTCCTTTAGTGGAGTAACTTTATTGCTACTCAACAGTTCCTTAATCCGCCTTTTAGTTCAGATCTTCTTTTCACTATAAAAACACCCCTTTAGATAACAGATCCAAAGGGGCAAAACATTGCAACTTTTTTATAAACGTCGCGACTTTATTCAAAACATCGCGTCTTTTTTATAAACACCGTGACTTTATTTAAAAGCGACAACATAAGAAAGTAAGTGTTTTCGATAATACAGATATCTAATAATAATCATTCAATATTTTAAGTTAAGATCAAGTAATATGTGGAATTGCAAATCAATTTGTACATGTTATAATATAAGAACAAACAGAAGAATTTTTCATTTCACAATGAATATAATAAAAAAGAGAGCAACATGCGCTAACATGTGCTCATCTTTAGATAACTGCTACCGCCAGGTGGTGGCTATCAACGATTATCTTTTACGAAAACCACCCTTTTTCTTTCGCTTTGGTCGGCTGGAAGAAAGGGTGGCTTTTCGTTTATCTAAAAATTTCTTTTTGAATATATGAGCTGTCACTTCACGAAGCACAGCTTTTATGATTTCTTTTAGAAACTCCAGAAAAACTTCCATGGCATATTCACCCCCCTTCTTTTCCAAATGGAAAAAAGGAGGATAGCCTTTCCACCCTAACCTCACAGTTACCTTTTCATATTATAGCACAGTTTCTAATTGATGAATCTCCCACCACTTAGCATAGCTTGAAGTGGGGGTTTCTTCTCTTCAAACATAGTTGAATTTCCTTGAGACACCGTTAGGTGTTTCGTTCCTCAAAGGATGGATTTTCATCTATCTTCATAAGAAATAACATCTTTCAATGGGTGGATTCACACCTTCTACTACTTCCAACTTACGCTGGTCGTAGATACGTTGGAATATATTCCACTTTCCAAGGTTCAAATGAACCCATTAACGATTCACTCAAAATATTCTTTGCGCCATGAATATCTCGATGTGACATATATCCACAGTGACAACGATAATTTCGAGTGGATACCTTCTTTTTTCGTTTGCAAACAGGACATGTTTGACTACTATATGCTTCGCTCACAAAAGATACTTGTATTCCTTTTGCTTGTGCTTTGTATTGGATATACTGTTTCAGTTTCCCGAAACTCCAGTTCGATAACTTTTGATTGGTGGTTTTGCGTTTCTTTCTCTTTGTATGACGTTGCACCCCTTCGGGATTTCCGACATATACATCGGAAATACGCTGTTCGACACACCAATCCAGAAAGGCTTTGGTTGTTTTGTGTAAAGCATCTCGCAACTGATGTTCACTTTTCGATAAAATATAACGCTTTGCTTGTTGGTATTTCCTCCATTTACGTGAACCTTTCTTACAGTGACTTTGTAATTTCTGTAACTCTTTGAGTTTTTTGTTACGAAGACGATGAATGCTTCGCATCTTACGACCTGATACCAGAATGCTATTGCCATTTTCACAAAACGAAGCAATGGTATGAATCTCTCCCATATCCACAGCACAAGAATTGGCTTTTGAATAGGATAATTCCTCTTGACCATCTTCATAGGAGACCGAAAGGTATAATCCATTGTCATAGCATAGCTCAATTTCTTTGATGTCACCTTTAGGTAAATGTTTTGCATACACCACTAAAGGCGGTACACGCTTTCCATTATACGTTCCTAAAGATAGAGTAATTTTGCCATTCTCTGAAATAGAAAAAGCTTTATCAACCCATTTCGTATTGAAATGTTTCTTTTGTTTGTAAGGATACTTAGCAGTTTTTACGCCTTTTTTGATAGCTTTATGCGTACTATTTCTGGAAAAGAGGTACTTATGACAAACTGCTTGTATACTTTGACTGTGTAAACGATATTTCCCTTTGAGAAGTTGTTGCAATTGTGACTTTCCAATCCATTTGTTATGTTTCAGGTAATAGTTTTTTGCTTCAATAAGACAAACATTCCAAATCTCAGCAGAGATACGGTTGCACTCAAACAGTTGTTGAATGGTCTTAGGAGAAGCAGAAAAGAATACCTTTTGTCCACGATACATAGTGAGAATTCACCTCCTTGTTTATAGATATATAACTATTATAGTTAGGTAGAAAAGAAATAAAAACAGCGAGAATTCCCCCACCTATAGAGGAAGGGGAATTCTCGCTAATCATGTTAAAGATTATTGTCGAACTTTATCCTGGGTTTTTGTTATATCTTTGTTAGTGTATTCTAACTAACTGTAATCAGTGTTCTATCTTTTTTTTCTTCGATTCATTTTTATACATTCATAAATTTTATCCATCACAAATCCCTCATGTTCGTTCCAAATCTTTTCAGCTTCATCTAATGTAACTAAGCCAATTAACTCTTCAATAGCTGTATCCTTGACTAAAAATGTAGCTACAGCACCTGTAGATGTTGAATATTTTCTAATTACGTTATCTATAATGTTATTAATCTGTAGTAAAGCATTACTATGTAGTTCTTCTTTTGTTTGAATACCTGGATTTAATCTTTCCTTATCCTTCAGTTCTTTTAATCGTGAATTGAGCATAAATTCTACATAACCTATTGGTGAATCTATATCTGATCGAAAGCGTATATCATCAATTATCTCTAATACAAGATCTTCATGCTCTTTCCATTTTTTGAATACTTTCGGAAATATTTTTTCTTTACAGCGTTCTTCAAAACGTTTGATTTTTTGTTCAAATGTATTTAGCTGTTGAAATTGATCTAACTTCCTTTCAAAAGTAATTAAATCTGAATCTTTCCTTTTTTGACTACGTATTATAAATCTAATCTTTTGCACTTTTCTACCCGATTTAATCTCTTCAAACTCAAAAGAAATGTCTGTTTTTTGATTCAATTCTTTTTGGGAAGGTTTCAATACACGTTGCTTAAAATTTGCATAGTTAGGGTATACATCCATTGCATCTAAATAGTATCTTAGATTTTCAAGACTAATTGTACGTTCTTTTAAATCTTCGTATTGTTTTAATAGTTCATAAATACGTATTGCATATGTACTTTTTAGCTTAACAACATTAGCTAATCTATAACTTGTAAACTTGCTACTTAGTTCTAATAAAAAGGGTTTTAATAAAGGATCAAAGCGCATATCAATTGTTCCTTTATTTCTATTATAAATTGCTGAAGAGAGCCAAGATACTTGTATGAGCTCTTCGCCTACTCGAATTTCAATCACTTTTGATAATAATTCTTTTGTGATTTTACTTAGCTCGGTATATTTAGTAGATCCACTTAAACCCAGTAAATCGTGAAATTGTTTAATTGGGAATGTATATGTTTTAAAATCCCGATCACTCGGTTCAATATTACTAGCCAAGCAAAGTAACATCTTTTGCTCAACCAAATTCAAACGTGAATTTGCTTCAATTAAAGTATTTGATTTAGAAACAATATTGTTATCTTTAATCTGCAAATCTTGATTTGGAGACATACCTACATACGTCCTTTCTTTCCTGCCTACCTCTATTGCTATACTAACTATAACAAATATCTCACCTTTGTTATAGTTAATTTTACCAAAGTGCCCTATAAGGAATCTAAGATATATAGTATAGAACCAAATTTGTTATCTTTGGAACCACTTTTGTTATGGTAAGAACCAAATTTGTTATCTTTAAAACCATTTTTGTTATAATTAAGCAACCAAATTTGTTATTTTTGGAACCACTTTTGTTATAGTAAAACCAAATTTGTTATCTTTAAAATCAAATTTGTTATCTTTAAAACCATTTTTGTTATAGTTAAGCAACCAAATTTGTTATCTTTAAAACCATTTTTGTTATAGTAAAAACCAGATTTGTTATCTTTAAAACCATTTTTGTTATAGTTAAACGCCACAATCGCTTATGTATCAACATATTTCGTACGCCTAAAACATATAAACATATAAAACATATAAAACAATTATTATATAAAACAAGCAAAACATAAAACATTAAGGTGATTGGATATAAATATATCATGTTATTACTTTTAAAGAAGGTTGTACATTTTCTAAAAAAAAGATCGATTAGTTCGATCTTTTTACGAGTTTTGTTGCACTTTTCTTTTTGAACAATAAGGACACCTACTACCACGTATACGGTCATAAACTTTGGTTTTCCACTCATGTCCCTATGTACACTTCCACCATACTATTTCCACGCTTTTCTTTAAGACCTTCTCTTCCTTCCTTTTGGTATGTATGAATCCATCTAAAAAGAATGGTTCGTTCAATCCCTAATTCGTCGGCAACTGCTCTATATCCACTACCTATTTCCCCATAAAATATCCCCTACATAGTTAGACAGTACAGAGCTTTCTTTTTCCCGTCGACTATAAGGGGATAATATCATTCTAAAAAAAGCGCTTGGCTGCTTGTTTATCTCTTGATTCACTTAGATAAAAATCAATGGTATTCCCTTTAGAATTAACTGCGCGGTATAAATACATCCATTGACCTTTTACTTTCACATATGTTTCATCGACTCTCCAGGAATCATTTGTTGTCTTAAGATGACGTCGTACTCTATCGTCTAATTCAGGTTCATATTGATGCACCCAACGCATAATGGTGGTATGAGCAATAAACAAGCCTCGTTCCTCCATCATTTCCACCAAATCACGAAAACTGAGATTGTATCGTAGGTACAATCTTACTGTTAATAAGATAAAATCGGGCTGATAGTGCTTCCATTTGAATATATTTTCCTTTTCCATACCAATCATGCACCTTCCTTAGATTAGTAGTATCAGTATGTCCAAGATTTGTAGACTTATTGCAATTGCCCTCAAGTTTTTGCACCAGAACCATATATCCCATTTAATTCTAAAGGCAATTAATCATTTCTCTTTAATGGGTTGAATCTCTAATACATGTATTTTTTAAAATAAATAATACTAGTTATAAATTTTAACGAAATTATCCGAAAGAATTCTCCTTCCTCAAGCGTGTGAAGGGCTGTAGCCCAACGGTAGGTGGGAGATGAATTTCGGTTTGGCGTTAGCCAAAAACTTTTGATAAACTAGACATATGAAGTTCTTTGATAACTTGATATATAAGGTTGCAGGAAGAAAACAAAGTGCGAAAACCAAGCCATTCGGTTCCTGCGTAAAATATCAACCGTAAAAAAGAACGTCCAAGCGTTGGACATCTAGGGGTGGAATAACCCGAAGTAACGCTCAGGGAGACGAAAGGTTGCTTTCGTCGTGGAACTGAGAAGCTCCCACTTCAAAATTCGTTAGAATTTAAGTGGCGGGTAGTTCACATTATAGTGTATCTTTATGAAATATATTAGTAGAGTCTAGCTCTGAAGTGTACGGAACTGTTATTGTTTCCATTAGGATCAAAGACTTTGACAGTGTAAGTTCCTTTTGTAACTTGTAGGCCCCTTACTTCAGCGTATTGTCCTTGTGACGTAGCTCGCTTTATTAAATAACCATTTTTGTAAACTTCAAAAGTCATACCATTACTTGATGAATATTTATCCATCCAAAAGTTTACATAGGAATATGTTCCACCACCTATTGGTTCTACATTAAAATTATATATATCACCGGCCATTGCTCCTCCAAATCCTGCAGTATCTGTATCAAATTCTCTGTTGTTTGAATTTAAATTTGCATAAACTGTGAAACTACCTAAGGCAAAAGAATTATGTTTAATATCTGATGTGTTAGAAATATTTACTGAATTTAATGTAGGTGAATTGCTTTCCTCTGCACTAGCTGCAGTTGTTCCTATTAATCCTAACCCGCTTAATCCAATTACTCCTGCTAAAGCAACTCCTGCAAATTTTTTAACTTTTTTCATTTTCAAATCTCCTTTTTAAGTTTTTTTCGGTTTACAACCCCAATGTACATCTATACACATAAAATGTAAATATATAACTATTTTAGAAATAAATTCCTAAACATTAGGAATGTTTAGTTAAGAATCATTACTTTTTAATAACGATATATTGATATCTTTATATCTTAAATAGACATATAGAAAAGCACCATGATTGCAAGCTATATTGCCCTCGCTATCCCAATAAGTAGCTTCTCACCCTTACTTTCTTTGTATATCTCAAACGACGCCCTATCCCTATCTAGACTACGTTGTCTTGACATTTACATTACACTTACCTCCATCTAAGCAAACCCTTATTTTGTTTCCCAATCTTCCTATCTACTTTGTATGTGTATATCATTTCTCCAAACAAGCTTTAGGAAAAGATTAATCAAAACTCATTTAGAATTTTTTGATAAAAACGTCGCATCTTTTTTCAAAACATCGTGACTTTATTACCACAAACAAACATAATCCCGTTCTAAATTTAGGACGGGATTAAAATATAGTTGTTTAATTTTTAATGTAAGATACTTCACTATACTTAAAAACATACCAATAAAGCCGTTTAAATCTAAATGCTATTCCATTATAAGTGAATAAACAAAACCGTTTACTATAACATATTGTTTTTCTCATACGCATTTAAGGCATTTACACCGTGACCCAAGGCTGCTCCGGCTTTTACTGCAGATGCAACGATAATTGCCTCCAAAATCTCTTCCATAGTTCCCCCATATTCCTTATACTTGTTTACATGAACATCAATACAATAGGGGCAACCAGTCGTATGGGCCACCGCAATCGCAATAAGTTCCTTTGTTTTCGTTGGTATTAATCCAGATACAAACGCTTCCTTCTCAAATGTTAAAAAAGCTTTTGAGGATGCTGGTGCCATTTTTATAAGCTCATTAATTCGTTTTAAATAAGAATTTCGGTAAAGAACATCGTCTCCTTTGTAAAGACCGTTTAGATTTTCCATGGGGATCTTCCTTCCTTAATGAATATTGTCCCCATTATCATATAATCTAAAAGAGAAAGATTTCTGTAACTATATCACAGAAAACGGCTAAATTTTTGTTGTAGAGCCTTTCGTTGGATGTTTACGATTTTTCCGCGATGTAAAGTAAGAAGTCCCTCTTTCTCGAACTTCTTTAGTGTTCGGCTAACAACTTCCCGTGCTGTACCTAACTCAATAGACAACTTCTCGTGGGTTATGATTATCTCGTCGGAATACAGAGAGGTACGTTTAATGAGATAATCTGCAATCCGATCGTCTATCCCTTTAAAAGCAATCTCTTCTACAAGCTGAGTCACAGTTGACATTTTACGAATAAATAATCCGTATATAAATCTGCTTAACGAATCGTATGTATGTATCCAGTTCCGAAAAGTTTCGGCTGGTATGATTAAGGCTTCAACATCACTTTCGACTGCGGCAAAAGCCTCATAATCTAAATCACCCAATATGCTAGCTATCATCATTAAACAAACGCCGCCGCTCTGAACCCGATAGAGGGTTATCTCCCTGCCATTCTCTCCAACCCTATAAATGCGTACACAGCCATCCAAAATAAAAATAGCATGGTGTAAGCGATGCCCCCTTGCAAAAGCTACAGGAGTGGTTGGAACTTGCACTATAGAAATATCAGTTCTATTCCATTCCTTAGCTTCAACAGAGGACAGGCAAGGGAAACGTTTTATAACTTGATTTAGTTTACTGATCATTTGTTCCTCCTAATCTTTATTAAATCCATGTTTAAATAACTTTTTTGGTGCTTAACGGATTAATAAAATAATATCAGAAAGGGTGGATTTCTTTTTTTCTAAATGCTTCTATATCGTAATTTTTCTGGTACAAATTCGAAATATGGTATCACAATCATATGTATCTAGAGAACCTAGAAATCTATATGGATGGTGAGATATATGAGTCAATATCAAATGTTGTATAGTACCCCTTACTTGTATTCTTCAAAAACTTTGCTTCAAATGTTTAA
>NZ_JBHTHG010000017.1:0-4235 GCF_042676365.1 Bacillus sp. CGMCC 1.60114 | reverse complement strand
AATATTAGTATATGTGACATATACTTTGGAATTTTAAGTTATTAATAGCATATGAGGTTCATTGACAGGTAATATATTACATATTAGTATAAATTTGACCAGAGACTTTTGGTTAAAAAATATTTGGAGGAATATACATGAATATCAAACTAGATCAAGAACAAAGTGAACTCATTCTAAAAAAAACCGGAGTAAAACTACAAGAGATTCAACTTAATGAGGGCGAGTTAAATCAAATTAGTTATGGTCCTATTACTACTATGGCTCTAGGAGAAGAAGATCGCTGGCATTAATAATTAGAGATAGGACAAATAATTTATTACCAGAATGGTAATAAATTATTTGTCCTCTTTGTTCTAAGAAAGGAAATAAAATATGACCTTACTTATCGTTGGGCTACGCTCTTCACATTCCTTGAGGTGGGAATATTCTCGCTTATTTTAAATAAATAAATAAATATAGAGACTATATAATGCAGGTATCAACAAACCAAGAGCAAGGCAAAAAACAGAACAAACCACCACGCTTATTCCAAAAAAAAAAACAAAATTCAATCTTATACTACCAAGAATAATAACGGAAATACGACAGTCATGAAAAAAGGAAGCTGCCAAAACTTGAATTTACTTGCTTTATCTAAAATCGTCCCTGGTTGATTGTTTACACTTTATACTTCGCTAGAAAAAATTTTTCTCAACTTTAAGGAGGAAATTTAATTGGAACCAGTTCCATCTTCCCAAACGAAGCTACAAACTCGTGAAGACACGAAAAAAAATGCACTTATTTTCATTGCTGTTGTGGCTATTCTTATTGGAACTATTTTTGTGAGTTTATTACAACTTCAACCACCAAAGGTTGTACCAGCTACTGGTTCAGCAAATGAGTTTTCTGCAGAGAGGGCACTCGCCCATTTAAAAGAGTTTGCTGTAAAACCACATCCTCTTGGATCGATAGAACATGACAGAGTTCGAGATTATCTTGTTCACAGTTTAGAAGAGTTAGGATTAAATCCTGAAATTCAAAAAGCCAATTCTTTAAATAGTATTGGCAGATGGATAGTAGGCGGCACAGTGGAAAACATTGTTGCCAAAATAGGAGGAACGAACTCTACAAAAGCGATTATGCTTGTTGCACATTATGATTCCGAATCAGGATCACCAGGTGCAGCTGATGATGGCGCCGGAGTGGCTGCCATCTTAGAAACAGTAAGGGCTTTAAAGGAAATGGCCTCTCTTCAAAACGATGTCATTATACTCTTAACAGACGGGGAAGAAAATGGATTACTTGGAGCAAAAGCATTTGTAGGGGGACATCCTTGGGTAAATGATGTCGGATTAGTGTTAAACTTCGAGGCACGTGGAAACGAAGGTTCCTCTTTTATGTTTGAAACAAGTGATAACAATAGTTGGCTAGTTAAGGAGTTCGTTCAACATACTTACACACCTGTTGCTCATTCCTTCCTCTATAGTTTATATAAGCAAATGCCAAATGATACTGATTTCAGCGTGTTTAAAGCAGCCGGTCTTAAAGGTTTAAATTTTGCCTTTGGTGATGGGGTTAGCCATTATCATACAACCAGCGATAATTTTCAAGAGCTAAGTTTAGAAAGTGTCCAGCATCACGGCGAATATATGTTACATCTTGTCACCCATTTTGGAAACGTCAATCTCACTCAAGCTCATGAAGGGAATCAAGTTTTCTTTAACATTTTGGGTTCCAACATGATTACCTACGCAGACAAACTTGTCATTCCGATTATGCTTTTGGCGGTAATTCTTTTTGCCGCTACGGCCATACATGGATATTGGCTTAAGAAACTATCCCTTCTTGGAACATTTGCAGGTTTTCTTGTTTTCATTATTGGCATCATCGGGTCTTTTGCCATCGGATCAGGATTATGGTCTGTACTCACATTTATTTTTACGGATCAAGAATGGTTAATGAGAACCGATAAGATGGTTGGTACCCTTTACCTCATCAGTTTTTCCATTATTATCTTTGCTTTCTTGACTATCCTTTATGGGCTGGCTCATAAAAAAATCAAAACAGGCAGCTTAATGATGGGTGCCTTATTTCTTTGGTTAATCCTTTTAGCTGCCTCGAGTTTTCTGCTCCAAGCAGGCAGTTATGTGTTTGCGTGGCCACTATTATTTGCTCTAATCTGCGTTAATATTTTGATTCGTTTAGATGAGCATTCATGGAAAAGTTATCTTGTTACAGCTGGTTTTGCCGTCCCAGCATTCCTTATTCTATCACCAGTTATTTATCTCTTTAAAGAACTCATGTCCATGCATATAGCTGGTGTGCTCATGGTCCTTGTTTCTCTTTTAGGTGCCATGCTGGTATCTATTTTCACCACCTTAAAAATAAAATTCAATTGGGTGATACCATCCATCTTCTTAGTTACAGGATTATTGGTCATGATCACTAACAGTATCAATCTAAAAAACATGCCGACAGCGGAACATCCACAAACAAGCGATATTGCTTATTTTATGGATGCAGATTCAAACAAAGCATATTGGGCGGCCCGTCAGCCATTAGATGAATATACATCGAATTATATTAATGAAAATGTGAAGAAAGGCCATACGTCAGAATTTTTTCCTATTTTAAACTGGGATGCAAGTTATACCCAAGCTGATTTATATGGCATGGAAGCACCTAGTGTGACGGTATTATCTGATAAGGTTGAAGGTGCCAAGCGGACAATAGAATACCAATTGAAAACGAATCGCAATGCTGAAGAATTGTTAATGAAATCTTTTTCAACGATAAATGTATCTCAACTGATCATCAATGGAAAAGAAGTGGAGTTGAAGCAAAAAGAATTCACAAAGAAATCGCCATTTGAATTCAATTACGTTCTAAGTCAAGCCGAAGAGTTACATGTAAAGGTAACCGTAAATGCTAAAGATTCTATAGGGTGGATGATAGCCGATCGTTCTTACAGCATTCCAGAATCAAAAGGGGAACGGTCGTCAAAATACAGTACCTATGGGGATAATTCATACATCATGAAAACGATTAAACATTAAATAAGGACCGACATATACAATGTTTGATTCTCCAAACTAGTATATGTCGGCCTTGTAAAACATTTGGAGGTATTTGAATGGAAATTAAATAATGAATGCCACGTGAACTATCCGCCACTTAAATTCTAACGAATTTTGAAGTGGGAGCTTCTCAGTTCCACGACGAAAGCAACCTTTCGTCTCCCTGAGCGTTACTTCGGGTTATTCCACCCCTAGATGTCCAACGCTTGGACGTTCTTTTTTACGGTTGATATTTTACGCAGGAACCGAATGGCTTGGTTTTCGCACTTTGTTTTCTTCCTGCAACCTTATATATCAAGTTATCAAAGAACTTCATATGTCTAGTTTATCAAAAGTTTTTGGCTAACGCCAAACCGAAATTCATCTCCCACCTACCGTTGGGCTACAGCCCTTCACACGCTTGAGGAAGGAGAATTCTTTCGGATAATTTCGTTAAATGGTAAAAATTGAACAATAAAACCCAATTATTTATGATACGGTTCACTACCATTAACCTTAAACTAATTTACCTTCTGTAAAATCGGCAACCCTTCCTCAACAATATCGTGGAACAGGATCACCGTTTCATTAAGAAACGTGTGTATTCTATGTTAGGATTCAAGTCGTATGAAACAGCCGCTTCTATATTGAATGGTGTTGAAGCCATGTATATGCTACATCAAAATTGTAAAAGGGTAATGGATCCTTACCAAGAGGCCATATGTGTTATCAAAGCAATAATTTCCTTTTCGTTAATTCCATTCTTTTCAGCTAATTGTAGATGAAATGGTAGTTGTTCATTTTTGCCAATACTAATTAGAACAGATAGTGTACATAGACTTCTTTCTTTTGATGTTAAAGTAGGATTTCTCCATACTTTTCCAAGATTCTCCTCACTCCTCACTCGATGGTTTTTAATGGTTTTGCTGGATTTCCTACTGCTGCGGTGTTGGGAGGTACATCTTTTGTAACGACTGAGCCAGCCGCAATAATGGAATTATCACCAATCGTAGTTCCAGGCAGAATGACACAACTTCCCCCAATCCATACATTGTTACCAATCTTGATTGGTATTGCATATCCACTCTTATTTCGGTTCTGGTGCAAATACTTCAGAAGAGATATAGAGAGGCGAAAAGTTTCCTAGTAGAATCTATTTTATGCTGGAAGGCCGAATAGTTTATCAATGAATTCTTT
>NZ_JBHTHG010000016.1:0-4730 GCF_042676365.1 Bacillus sp. CGMCC 1.60114 | reverse complement strand
CATACGACCATTATGCGTTGGGTTCATCAGTATAGTCCTGAATTAGACAAGCGACTTCGTCGTCATCTAAAACGTACAAATGATTCATGGAGAGTGGATGAAACATATATCAAAGTAAAAGGTCAATGGATATACCTGTATCGTGCTGTTGATTCGAGAGGAAATACAATCGATTTTTACCTAAGCAAAACAAGAGATCAGAAGGCTGCAAAGCGCTTTTTCAAGAAGGCTTTGCAGTCTTTTCATGTTTCAAAACCTCGTGTTATAACAGTCGATAAAAATCCAGCTTATCCTATAGCAATTGAACAGTTAAAAAAAGAAAAAAGCATACCTGGTGGTATGCGACTTAGACAACAAAAGTACTTGAATAACATAGTAGAACAAGATCATCGGTTTATTAAAAAGCGAGTTCGTTCGATGTTAGGATTGAAATCCTTTCGCACAGCTACATACATTATTTCTGGAATAGAAGCTATGCATATGGTAAAAAAAGGGCAACTTGTTTTACTGGATAAGTCTGTCCAAAATCAGGTGAATTTCATCCATCAACTATTTGAAATTGCTGCTTAAGACTAGATTCCATTAGGAAATTTTTTGTCTCTTTATATCTTTCCTAAGTATTTGCACCAGAACCACCCGGGCACCGCGAACTCAATAATCGACCGGCTGTGGTTGAAGTTTACGATCAAAGTACGGACGTCTTAAAAACAGGCCACTCTCATCGAATTTCGAGGAGCCACCACCAGTCATTGTCGTCACGGCCACCGAAGCCGGTTACCTCCTGTTGGCCGGCTGTCCAGCGAGGGTCGCTGAACCCGCGGTGGGAGTGGAGCGCATGGTTGGTGTTCAGGTGAACAAGTCGGACTCGTCTCTGTGCATTCCACGGACCCCCACCATCGACTTCGATCCGCCAGTTATCGTTGCTGTCTCCCTGACCTCCGGATCCGAAGCAGGTCACCTCCTGCTGACGAGTGACAGGGGAAGGGTGTCCGGAGTGGCTGTGTAAGTTGCGTTGCGTGAGCACGTGCTCGAGCCGGATCACGTCGCCATGTTGGACTATTTCACCGTTCCTGTGGTTCGATTGCGTACCATCGGGCCCCTTGATCCTCCAGAGGTCATTGTCATCAGCCCCTTTGAAGCAGGTTACCTGCTGCTGACCTGAGCTGCCGCTGTGGCCGTAGTTCAGTGCGTGCGAATGGAGAGTCAGTCCCGTTATGAGATGACTTACCTTAATGGTCTGACCGTATCGGACCACAGCACTGGCTGCCGGCGGATTGGTCGTGAACACGGGCGGGGTCTTCTGCTGGTAGTCTACTACGAAAAAGCCTCTCCAGGGGTCGGTGTTCGTGGCGTCAAAGTGGGGATTACCCGGTTCGGAGGACAAAACTACCTCCTGACCTACCGTGTTGTTATCGTACACGAACACTTTCATAATGTCAGCCTTCGAGTGCCACTCATACCCATAGGCTAGAACCTGGTGATTCTTCGACCCAATCTCCCCTAGGCTTGTTGCATCTACCAGCCCGAGAACGACCGGTTGGCCGGCGTCGATGCGCGATCGTAGCTTTGGAAATTCTTCCTCCTTCGTCCAGCGGGTGACTCCCTTTCCTCCAAGGACGGTAGAATGATCTGACGCCAAGGTCCAATTAATATACTTGATGGAGGAAGGCACAACGAAGCTGTCCAAAAGCCGACTGTAAATGTAATCCGCTAGCCAGTGTCCATCCGGGGGAACCTCTGCGTTGAACAGGTTCCCGGTGTATTTTGGAACCGGAATGCCCTTGAGGAAGTAGTCGAGCGCGGCAAAAGCCATTCCGCCGCAACGTCCCTGTGTTGTCACCTGCCCATAGCCCGGAATGTTAGCCACAGCATTGGTGAAATTGTTTCTAAACAAAAAGCCGTGACTTGCCGGATTGAAAGCAAGCTTTCGACTATGGCGCCACGTTCCCGAGTCCCAGAGCGGGTTTCCCTGGTTGGTGTAGATCACCGCGTTCCCATCGTCTTGAAGTATGAGGTATGCTCCGGCGTTCCCCACAGTGCCAGATTGCCAGACCTCCTGGCCATTCGCCTTGCAGACGACAAGGTTGCCATTATCCAGCATGACTGCTTTCTCGGCACCACTACCGTCAGTGCCTGACGCCCAGACAGGGATGTGGTTGCCCTTATGTACTTCGTAAAGTACGAAGTTTCCATCGCCCTGCATGATCAGAAATGTTCGACCATTGTTCGCGGTGATCTGTTGGTCTGCCAGGAGTTCCTGCCCTGGCTGAAGCTGGTTTGCCATCCTTTAATCACTCCAATCTGGAAGGTTTTGTTACCATTTCAAATGGTCACCTTTCAATGTATTCAACAAAAAGTGTTTAAATCACTACTTTTTCCTAAGTTGGTTTCATTGATATTTGGGGAGCATCTACTTGTCTCAGGGTGTTCCTTTTGTGTAATACCCTTTCGTTAACTTTTTTCTGGGTCTTATTGATATACTTCATCCTCAAACTTTTTTATAAAACCGAAACTTAAATATGGGGGAGCACCACATCGCCATCAAGCTAAGATTCTTAAATACCTCCATAACGAAAAAAATTCTTCTCTAGAACTGGTGATTTATAAGAATTCGACTCGTTTTTTCGTTTTAGGGAACAATTAATTTCTTAAGTTGATGGATGTGGGTCTGTACCCCTTCCTAAGTTCCATGACATTCTAATTCTCTATTCTCTAATCTTTAAAAGGAGCATTCATCACCCAATCTGAAAACCCCATACGAAGCATAGAAGAACTCAAATTATTTGGCTGTTGCTGTGTATTTTTTAGATTGGAATCATATTTAATAAGTTCAATCATAGATTTTTTGAAACCTAATCGAGGATAAACCTCAATTATAAAATTAAATGTTTCCTCCGGAATATCTTCTATTCGTAAACCAACTACATCTATTCCCGCCCCGAAATGAACTAAAGCAATCTCTGGTTGTTTTTCTTTAGCAATTTCCGAGGTGTGTAGAATAATAGCTTCACGTACCACATCAATTTTATCTTGTGAAAAACCATGGGAATGAAGGAATTTTTCTGCATGATCAGCACCTTCATATTCAAATGAATGTTTACAACATACATGCTCTGTAAGACCAACATCATGTAAAATAGAAGCAAGATAAAATAACTCCTGATCATATTTAAATCCATATTTTTTCCCCAATGCATCACCAAAAGCATATGTCCGTAAACAATGATTATAAAGAAATTCTGGAGAAATCTCGTAAACCAATTGGGTAGCTTCTTTTGCTACTTTACTATCTGGAATAATAATGTTATGCATAATTTCCTCCTTAGTTTTAATTGTTTTTCAATAAATTCATGTCGGATATCAATGGCATGATAAGAATGTTACATGCTAACCAAATACTAACTCTCTCACCCTCTCCTTTTAGAAATTCTACTCTCATCTCAAAAAAAGACCGAACGGTCTCTTTTAAGGTAACTTATTATATGTTAATGTACAACTAAAACATGTTACAATTTTTCAACAATAATAATGGAGGATATTATGCAAAAAGGTGAACAAACACGAAGAAACATTGTATTAAAATCGGCAGAACTGTTTAATCAAAAAGGCTATGCTGGCTGTTCGATGAATGACATTATGGAGGCTACAGGGCTACAAAAAGGGGGGATTTATCGTAATTTTAAAAGTAAAGATGAGATTGCTTTAGAGGCATTTGAATATGCCATTGATACTGTCTCTCAACATTTTTCTGAGGCGATACGCAATGCTAATACAACATTAGAAAAGGTTGGTGCTTTTTTTAATGTATATGAAGATGTAATAAATAATCCACCAATAAAAGGGGGATGTCCTTTGCTGAATACTGCTGTAGACAGTGATGATACGAATCTACTGTTAAGAGAAAAGGCACTTGAAGTTTTCAATACATTTCTCAATATGATTGAAGAGATTATAGTAGAAGGTATTCAGAACGAGGAGTTAAAACCGGATATCGATACAAAGGCGGTAGCTTCCTTTATTATTGCAACCCTAGAGGGAAGTATTATGGCTAGTAAACTAGAAAGGGATAATAAACATGTTACTTATAGTAAGCAACACGTGCTGCGTTATTTGTTTATGCTAAAAATTTAGCTCACTTTTTATTTTGAGAAACAACGGGCTTTTGACTTAATGGCGATGAGATTGTATTCGAAATAGAAAGATAATCTAATGAGAATAAAATCTATGCTACAATCCATTTTTTATATGTATCTCACCTAAACTCCTTAAAAAGCTGATTATCCCTTAGCGTTTAGGAAATCGGCTTTTTCTATGTGAAAAATTGCTTAGCGTACGAAATTCGCATTTTGTTGGTGCTACTCCATGCCCATTAAGCTAACATTTTGAGACATCTCCATTACGAGAAATTTACCTTTTTACAGTTATTTATAAGAATTCGACTTATTTTTTCGTTTTGGGGGACAATCCATTTCTTAAGTTGATGGCGATGGGGTACCACCAGCATTTTGGAAAAACCCCACGCTAAACAAAAAAACTAGTCTCCACAAGGGAGGCTAGTTAACGTAAAATTCGTTAGCGGAAGTTATTTTTAGGGTTCTATTTTTTTCTTGAATTACAGTCTTAGTACGGTTCTGGTGCAAATACTTCAGAAGAGATATAGAGAGGCGAAAAGTTTCCTAGTAGAATCTATTTTATGCTGGAAGGCCGAATAGTTTATCAATGAATTCTTT
>NZ_JBHTHG010000015.1:0-25693 GCF_042676365.1 Bacillus sp. CGMCC 1.60114 | reverse complement strand
AAAATCATGTTACTCCTAATAAAAATAGAATGAACATGATCTATTACCTTACCATTATAAATTAACTTGTTATCACTAAAGGAATATTCATTGCTGTCAACAGGGCCTAACTCTATGAAAGATATATTCCTTTTTTTGAGTTTATACATCAGATAATTACAATGAAAGTCATCCATCGGGTTCACGATAAGTAAGGTCATATTTTATTTCCTTTCTTAGAATAAAGAGGACAAATAATTTGCTACCAGAATGATAATAAATTATTTGTCCTATCTCTAATTATTAATGCCAGCGATCTTCTTCTCCTAGAGCCATAGTAGTAATAGGACCATAACTAATTTGCTCTAACTCGCCCTCATTAAGTTGAATCTCTTGTAGTTTTACTCCGGTTTTTTTTAGAATAAGTTCACTTTGTTCTTGATCTAGTTTGATATTCATGTATATTCCTCCAAATATTTTTTAACCAAAGGCCTACGGTCAAATTTATACTAATATGTAATATATTACCTGTCAATAAACCTCATATGCTATTAATAACTTAAAATTCCAGAGTATATGTCACATATAATAATATTGTTTTTTATTAGTTTTATTGATGAACCAACGCATAATCGTTGTGTAAGCCATATATAAGCCGCGTTCCTCCATTTGAACAAATTTTGATTTTCCATACTGATTACATCACTTTTTTAGAATGCTAGTATCAATATGTCCAAAATTCAAAGATGGGCTGCTATTATCTTGATGTTTTTACACCAGAGACGTAATTGTTGTATGTTCCTTTTTTGCTTTCATTATCAATTTTTCTCCTCGTGCAGTAAGATCACGTTTTGTGTTTTGTGAATTCCCTCTTGTTTTCATCTTCATTTCAAATCCCTCTTTCTAATAATATTGGTTATTATTAGCTTGTTATTTACATAGTTCACGAATCTTGAGACAACACAAAAAGGGCTTTTCTCAAGTCGAAGCATTCAAAAAAGGATAGAAAATATCTCTTTTTGATGTTCGGCTCAGGAAAAGCCCTTTTTTACAGTTGATGAACGCGGATATAACCAATATATCTCTTATTTCATCATCTCAACACTCAACTGTTTTATTTCTTCTAGATTTGAAGTATTAGTGACTTCCTAGAAAGAAAGATAAAACAGGAAACAAAATAAACAATAAACTAATAATTATAATTTAATTGTATATTAAGAACTAAAAATTAGCAATACTGGTTCATTATTAACATTATTGTTCATTAATGAATTACTAGGGATGTAAATTTTACATACATGCACCCTTTAGTTCCATGTCACATAATGTAATGTAAATCCACAGTAATACCTCCAACGACAGACCTCATAGTTTTTTTTCCTGATTAAAAGGAGGAATAGTTCATGGGTTTTGCTGGTTGTGGTGGCTTCGGTGGCGGCTTCGCCTTACTTATTGTGTTGTTTATTTTATTAATCATAATTGGTTGTAGTTGTTTTGGAGGCGGTGGCTTCTGCTGATGCTGCTAAGGAAGATACTCACTTTGAGTGTCTTTTCCTATTGAATTGATACTTCCCTCCGCATACATAATATTTCAACCTCTGCACATACTATAAACAAGCAACTCCTAGAAATCACAACCTGTAGTCCTACTTCCCCTCTCCAAGGGATGAGCAGTTAGCTTTTGCTGACTGCTCTTTAACTTAAAACAACTTTTCACCTTTATATGGAACGAAAATATACTATATTGAGTAGTAAATTTCATACCTTTCTATACAAAAGTGCCCCATGCAGGGCAACCTTTTCACTTTAAAATGGACAAGTTTTTCAAATCTGCTAGTACCTTTATAAAGGTAAAACATATATTATATTAAGGCTTGTTTCATTTTATAGCCTTTATACTCTTTCATTAGCTTCCCTTCTTGAAAGGAATACTTATATTACAGTGTTCTTTTTTGTTTTTAATATTAAAGTAACTAATTCGATTACATTACAAATTATTATCTTTTTTACAAAGAGACATCCCTGAATGAAAAAACCTTTTATAAAATAAATCTTATATATATTAAAAGAATTAAGGGATAAAACTATTATAGTACCCAAAATGGGTCAATTTATCTTACAGCTACAAGGGATCATCTAAACTACACCCCTGTAAAATCATAAATTCAATTTATTTACAGTGTACTATTAACGGTTTTACCACTCTTATCGCCTCGTATTATCTACAAATTTTCATAAATGGGATTCAAGGAACCTACATAAATACATAAATATTTTGATACACCAGGATGCAATCTTATTCATATAGGTGAGCAACAACCTTTTACACACTTATTCCACAATTTCATGAAAACCATACACATTCTATTAACAATTGGCTATCATTCATACACATTATTCATAGGATTCCACAGTATTCACCCAATACTTGATGATTTTTAGTAGATTTAGGAGGGAAACGTGATAACAGCAAGATTTGTGAAGATAAGTTATTCAGAAAGAAGAGATAACATCCACATATCCACGATAAAATGAAAATAATTTGCGAAAATATGTAGATATAAATAACAAAAAATGTATGAAGCAGTTTCATTTATGTGGAGCAGCTGTAGATATATCGTACGGTCTATGTCCAGCTTTCATAAAACTGAATAAAAAAAGATTCGATCTACAAGAAAATGGAGCATGCATTTCCCGTTAATCGAATCATCACTAAGATATAACTGATATAACACCAGCACGAAAAGCCCTCCTCTTTTGATATTTTTCAAAATGGAGAGCTGCTTTACCTACATGACTGCAAGTACCTGGTCAATTGATGCTACTTCACCCTTATTACGAAGTATTTTCTCTATACTGCTAATAAAGGATTTCAAGTTAAAGTCTTCAGGTACTTCTAATACACGTAGTTGTTCTTTTGGTAATCTATCTATCTTTTCAATGAACAGTTCACGAACGTCGCTAGGGATAGAGCGCTCTTTATGACCTCTAGCTTTTAATAGTTCGCGGATCTCAATTTCTAAAGCAAGATACGCATTGATGTTTACACCTTGCTCATATGCGTACTTTCTAAATAATCGTTCCTCTGGATACTTCATATAATGCTTCTGATATGCCTGTTCTGTAACTGGTACAGCATACTTTTGATGAAGCAACTCATAAGCCTTTTTAAATAGCTTTCTAACGTTTCTTAGAGAGTACATAGAGAAATGTACACCAAAGTCAAATATCGCTTGTTCTTGCTCCTCTTGTGAAACGTCATGTGTAATAAGCGGATATAATCCTTCTTTAGCCGCAGCATCTTGCACACGATATAAAGAGGATTGATTTAATAGCTTTCGTAACGTATAAACAAGATTCTTCGGATAATTTTCCTCTCGGTGTATCATTTCACGTAGCCCACGAATAACCTGGCGTATTTGACGATGACACGAATGTTTCAACACGTTTACAAATAGATTCATATTATTTGTGAATTCACCAATGTTCATTTCATTGAGTACAGTTTCAATGAAACGGGCCTTACGAGAATAAGTAACTTTTGACTCAATCGGATCACGATACAATTCTTCCCCTGCTTCTTGCTCGCAAAGGAAATCCGGATGAATCGAAAGATGTAGCGTTGTATAAAGCTTTGGATTCTTAGCACCTTTTTCTAATTTACAAATACGTAATAAAGGTGTACCTGTACAAGTATATAGCGCTGTTAATTCATCAATGACTGCGCGAATTTGATGCGGGTATTTCTTATGTAAAAAGCGATACATACCGCCTAAATGAGTAGGCTTTCCGTTTTCATTCGTTTTGAATAAAGAGCGTTTCAAAGTAGTTTCTGTTTTCTGCTGCATTGCAACATCAAGAAATAGCTTTTTAGCAGCAACAGACATTTCAAAGAATTGTTTTGTAAATACTACTGGACTAATAAACGTATATGGATTAGCCTTCCCTGTTTCTTCATTCATGAAATGAGTTAATGTAATCGTATATTTACCACTCATTTCATTTTTAATAGAAACGATGTTATGTAAGCTTAACTTTTTTAATGCGATATAGAACTGTGAATGCTGGAGATATGCAAGGTCCTCTTTATAATTCTTGTACTCCTCCCAAAGCATATGAACGGATACATGAGATAGTACGCCATATGTATTGCATTTCTTATGTAAGAATATAAATACTTCTAGATCCGCGTTCGTAATACCATAAAGTTTGTGCTTACGTTCCTTATTTTGTGTATAGGTTCTTCCGAATTGGAGTGAAAAAGATGGTTTCGCTTGTTCAACAAAGTTATCTTCATCTGCAATGCGTTCTTCATAAGTCATAGATGATAAGATATCTTCTAAGTGCGTATCTTTATAGCTATAATATTTATCTTCCAGCGCTTCTACTAGCTGTTGCCATGATTTAATCGTAATTAATACTGCTGTAGTAGCTTGTCCGTTTAAGCTGCGCTTACTATTAATTACAAATGACTTCCCCATCTTTTTCACCTCCTAATTAAAAAAGTAATATGTGCCAAATTAAGGCATAAAATATCATTTTTGATTATATCAAATCGAATTTAGCAAAAACCTGTCCCTTTAAGGAGGATTTTCAAAACATGCAACACCCTTCAATCCCTTGCGTATCAATGGATTGCGAATTTCTTGAAAAAAATTTTATGATAAGCAAACCGCAAAAGTGTTGCGCGCCTCATAGAACGATAAAAAAATATGTGCATCACAGCTGATTCGTTGATATATATGGGTTTTTCTTAGTAATTGCTATTTTCTTAGGGCAAGCAAACCGCAAAAGTGTTGCACGTTTGTATAAGGTGATGCAATTATATGCAATCCGTTGATATATATAGGTTTAAATTGATTTTTTATATAAAAATAGGGCAAGTAAACCGCAAAAGAGTGTTGCATGTCTGAAGAATTTTAGGGCAAGTAAACCGCAAAGGTGTTGCATGTTTTATTTTGAAGTGAAAATAGAACTGATTTGTGGAAACCCTTGATATTATAAGGTTTTCACGAATTATATTTAAAATGTTAGGGCAAGTAAACCGCAAAAAAATCAAATTTTTGTTAAGGAATACCGCAAAAAAAAATTTGCAGTTAGAATTTTTTAAGTCAAATGCTTATGAACTGGGTAAGAAATCATAAAAATGTTGCATGTTTTATTACTTTAGGTAAGAAAGACGCAAAGAGTTTTTTCTGTTTCAATAAAAAATAAGCAATTCACCTAGTTTCGGTGCAAAAAACATTTGATAGAGACTTAGAATCCTAATATAGAACGCGCACGTTTCTTGATGAAATGGTGTTTTTATTTCACTATGTTATTGAGATATTTAACTTGCCTTAGTTGTATGCTTTTAGGCATCTTTTACTTCTTTTAATTCTTGAATCGCTACAGGATAGGCAGGGTTCTCATCTACTGTTATCACGAGAGGTTTAGAAACATACGAAAAAGCCAAGGATTTCTTAAAAAATGGCTTGGCAGCTTGTTTATTTCTCGAATTACTTGTAAGAGTCTTGAAGTTTTTGTACCAGAACCCAAGAAAACCCCGTGTAATTTACACCGGGGCCTTCTTGGGGGAGAAATCAAGCAATTGGAATGGTTCTTATACTTATAAAAGAGATGTATAACTGTCTAAAATCAAAAAGCCCATCATATTTTTTCTACAAATTCAAAAAAAGTAGGTGCAGCAACATTTTGTAGTACTTCAAACTTTTCAAAGATTTTCATTTTGATTTCTTGTTCCATATCATCACGTTCCTGAACAGCTACATTACGTAAGCTCTTACGAATTTTTGGAGAAAAATCTTTAATAATCGCTTCATAAGTTAACTCATTTAAAGAATATACCGCTTCCAAATCCATGCTCATTTTTTCACCCCATCTTCCTTTTTTAGCATAACCTGCTGTAATTTCTTGATTGCAGCTTTATGATTATAAGAAACTGTTTGCTCTGATTCTTTTAAAATCTCAGCAACTTGTTTATTTGTAAGATCGTTCATATATATTAAGTTCAATATTTCCATTTGCTTGTCCGACAAGACTTCTAGAGCTTTATGCAAAACATCGTTGCTCAGATGCTCTTTCAGACTTCCGCTTGTCAGCTCGAAACCCTTATACGTTAAATCTTCTCCAGATGAAGACAATACATCCATTTTAATTGAATCTTCTTCATCATTAATAGATGTATCTAAAGTTAAAACGTTCCGTTTTTTATTTAAATTAATTCTTTTCTCAATATCTATAGAGTAATATTTCACTAATTTGCTGATATAGTTAATAATTTTGACTTTGCGGTAATATTCCGCAAAAGTTTGGTTCAAAAGATGTGTGCTCTCTTTAGTGGGATTCAAGATTGCCTCTTGAAATAATGCGTAGTTGTTTTTACCTTTCAAAAAATTCCGAACTATTGGTTCGTTCATTTTTTTCTTGTACTTACTACAATAAGATTCTATTTGATTGCTCCCCATAAAATGCCCTCCTCAATTATTAAAAGAGAAATGAATCGCAAAAAAATCAAAAAATTCTCGCAAAAAATCAAAACTTTTCTCTTCTTTTCGAACACACGTTCCCTAAGACCTCTCTATTATCCCACTTTTTCATTGGGAAGAAAAGGATTTTTTGGAATATCCCAAACATTTTTTACGTAATTTCTTTCTATTACAAAATAAAGTTTTAACAAGTGGCTTATTAATAAAAATTATTACAAATCCCTTAATATCAATGCTTCTTCGACAGTCCTCCCTTCACAACTCATTGCAATATAACCCCCTCTTACGATGTTCAAAGAAAAAATCGGGAAAAGAATTTTAGTTTATTTTGATTTTTTGGCAAGTCGTTCCTCTTTAATAAGTGTACGAACCAAAAGGGAGGAACAAGAAATGGCAAAAAAGGTTACTTTATATGGGCATGATGGATGCAGTTTTTGTGTTAAAGCTAAAGCATGGTTAGAAGCAAAAAACGTGGATTACACAATGAAGGACACAACAGATGAAGCGAATCATGCTGAGTTTCGACAATACAATTCACCAGGCGTCCCACTCATTATTATTCAAGATTCTGCAGAACAAACAGAAAAGAAAATCATTGGATTCACGGAAGAGCGGTACACTAACGCTCTTTTATAAAAAAAGATGGCACAAATTTTGTGCCATCTTTTTATTTTTCTAGCCTTAGTTCCTCTTTAAAAACTAAGAGGGAAATTTAGGAGGGAGAAAATGAGAACTATATCAGAAATCCCATTTACAGTAAAATCTATTACCGAAGAACCTCAACAAATTCCTTACGGAATAGACCTGATTAAAGCCCGCGATGTGTGGGAAACAAGCAAAAAAGGTGAAGGAATCATTGTTGCAGTTTTGGATACCGGTTGTGATTTTAATCATCCAAATCTAAAGAGAGCTGTAATAGACGGCTATAACTTTACAGACGATGATAACGGCGATGTGAAAAACTATATGGATTATCGGGGGCACGGAACTCATGTTGCAGGAATTATTGCAGCAAGAGAAATTGAAACTGGAATCATCGGAGTTGCACCACGCTCTCAATTACTCATACTAAAAACAATCAACAAAAACGGAAAAGGCAATTACAAAAATGTCATTAACGCAATCCGATACGCAATGGCGTGGCAAGGCCCAGATGGTGAGAAAGTTTCCATTATCAATATGTCTTTAGGTGGCACTCAACATGACAAGGAACTATATGAAGCTATAAAAGAAGCTCGAAAACGAGGCATTTTACTTGTTGTTGCAGCCGGTAACGAAGGTGATGGGAAAAGTGAAACAATCGAAATCAGCTATCCAGGCTTCTACCAAGAAGTAATCCAGGTAGGATCTATCAACCAAGACCTTTCATTATCATCATTTTCCAACACAAACATCAATTTAGATTTTGTAGCACCGGGCGGTATGGTTTATTCGACATTTTTAAATGGTCAGTACGCAAAACTTTCTGGCACATCTATGGCTACCCCTCATGTCTCTGGTGCACTAGCACTTATCTTAAATCTCATGCCAGCGGTATTTGAAAATAACCAAACTATCAAATCATTTATGGCTTATTCCTACCTGGTAGAACACGCAGAAAAGTTGGGCTTTTCATCACTAGAAGAAGGAAACGGATTAATTCAATTAGCTTAATGAAAGGAGGGAGCTTATGGACCCAGCATGGGTATCATTAATCGGCAACTACGGTTTCCCTATCGCTCTAGCTATCTACCTACTCATTCGCTTCGAAAAAAGAATCGAAAAGCTAACAGATTCAATTGATACGTTAAAAGAAGTCATACAGAAGAAATAAATTATTTTTATCCGCTTTTTGATAAAAAACTATATCATTTCTCTTTAATAAGTGTAAGCATAACTCTTTTAAGGAGTGATTCTACATGGGAGATATTGAAAAAGATCTTATGAAATATAATGACTTAAAAACAGTTTTATTATCTGTTGCTAGATGTATTGATTGTTGTGAAGATCAATATGTTTGTTTTTATCAAGATTTAGCAATTAGCTACTCAGAACAACTAAAAAAATTCCAAGATTTTATAAAACAAGAATACGGTGTAGACCTTTGCTGCAACCAATGTATTCCCAAAGATGAACAGGAGTCAAAAAGGCTAACTTAAAAAAGTTAGCTTTTTTGACTATTTTTTATTTTAATTTTGATAAAACATTTGTTCATTTCTCTTTTAATAAGTAGATAGTCTAATTTCGGAGGGAATTACAAATGAATGATACATTTAAAAGACGTTTAGAAACAGCAGAAATCAAAAGCATCATAGAAGAACTATACAGTCAAGAATTTTTCCAAAAAGCAATTGACACTATCACCCAAGAACACGACATAAAATTATTAAGATATAAAATAGAAGTTGCAGAAAGCTGGGCTTATGCCACTCAAAAATCTATGAAAATGCTTATTTTATCCTATTGTGACGGAGACGTTGAAATGATGTGTGCATTACAAGATCATAAAGCAATTGTTACTTTCACTTTAATACCGCAACAAAAAATCATAGCAGCCTAATCCTACCAAAAAAGCAAAACGAGAAATTCGTTTTGCTTTTTTGGTAGGATTAGTGAGAGGCTGATTTTTGAAACTTTGCAACTACCGTTCCTAACAATGAACCTATTAGAACGCTAATGAACATAAAGAAGAAGCCCATTGAGTCCCATCCGTTAAGAGTAAAATATGAGATTATAGCTACAACGAAAGATACTACTGATAATACAACACCCGGAACCCAAGTCAAACGAGGATTCTTTTTACGGAGCAATGCTGATGATACAGCAACCACAATAATTGTCGCTATAAATATATATACGAAGTATTGCACGATATCACCCACTTTCTTATATTTGGGTGGAAATGTTTGCCACCCTTATTATTATTATAAGAAAGTAGACTGAAAAATGTAAATACAAGAAAACTTGAAAAAACGGACATCTAATGATGTCCGTTTTCTATGGTTCACTATTCGATTAGCACTTGTTAGCGTTGCTGCTGAACCAAGCAACGATTAAGTCAGACGCAACTGGACCAGCACTACGATTAGCTTTAGCACAGCTTACAAGGTTCTTGTCGCAGCAAGCGTCGTTTTCACCGAATTGAGACCAGCAACGGTCATGGCTACGGCAGCAATAGTCGATAGCGTTAATTGGTGTACCTCCACCGAAAGTTAGACCATCTCCGCATCCTGGGCCACAATGTTTATATCCACCAGCTAAACAAAACGGAATTCCCCACCCTTCTTCTTTTACAGTAGAGAATGGCGCAAATTCTTTGTTGTCGATTAACTCTTCGTTAACGCTTGTTTCTAGGAACTCGTAACCACCATGCGTTGAAGAAGCAACTTCTTCTAACTCTTTGTTGTAACCGAAAACAGTTAACCCGCCTTTTTCGTTTATAGTATCGATTGTATAGTCTTCACCTACAACTTTACCGTTTTTTTCAGTTAAGACAATATGACGAATTTGAATACGTTCAGCCGCACGTACAACAGTAATTTTACCAGTTGTTAAAGCGCCATCTAAGTATGAACGAGTATCAAAGATGTAAACGAGCTTCATTTCAAGTTCATCTTTACCGAATTTAACTACTTTTTGTAATGATTCAACAATCTCGTTGAATTTTGGTTTCTCAAGCAATGCTTTTAAAGCATCTTGAAGTTCTGCTTGTCCTGTTAAACGTTTACCATCTAAAATCATTTAACATTCCCCTTTCGATATGTATTTTGGAGTGTCGTAAGTTGCCTTACACTTACTAAAGAGAAACAACCACTCCAAAAAAACAAAATTCCTAAAAAAAATTATTTTTTATTTTTCTTTTTGATAAACAGCCTCTTTCTCTCTCTTTTATAAGTAGAACCACAAAAACAACTATGGTGGCATAGCCAAGTGGTAAGGCAAAGGTCTGCAAAACCTTCAGCACCGGTTCGAATCCGGTTGCCACCTTATAAAAACATAAAAACTCCGCAAAGGAGGTGAAAAATCATGAATCAGAATGCTAATCACGAAAAACAACATGGCAAAGAAGTCGAAGAAAAAGTTGAGATTTATTGCGCTAAACACCGTAATTGTTGTGGTGCAGGTGTAGATTGTCCTGGAGAATACAAATACTTCAGTAACACTGGAACCTCTGTTTTTAACGGAATATGTTGCTAATCGTACTCTTTTCTAATGAATGAAAAGAGTTGAGAACATGAATAAAGGTGTTAAAAATAAACAAGTCGAAGAAAAATTGCAGTTTGTTTGTGACTATTCTAGAAATTGTTGTGGTGACGCTGTCGATTGTGTAGCATATACACTCCTACCAAGCGTAGCAACAAGTTTCAAGTCGTGTCAGCGTTCGTAAAACGATTATAAGTGTCTAGTGTGACGAGGGGTAACATTGGACTCAATCCATTCTTAATTCAACATATTTACCAACACAGCAAAAAAGAGAATCTCGCAAGATTCTCTTTTTTGCTCAATAAGCTGCTATTAATTCATTGAAGTGAGAGCTTTTTGAGAAGTAAGTGCTTTTACTAGCCACTTATGTTTACCAAGCTAACAGGGTAGTCCCTACCCCTAAAAATAGTATGTGTACGTTGGACTCATCTACGCTACTTACTTCGCTTGGTTTTCGCATATTTCAGTAGCGTAGGGCGATAGAATGTTGAAGATTTTACGTTGTAGACGAATTTCCTACAACAACTTTATATCTTCAGTTTTCAAAGAGCAATCTGTACAAGTATATGATAGCAAACATGTTGGCTTACGCTAACCGAAATTCATCTCCCACCTATCGTTGTGCTATCGCCCTGCACACGCTTGGGGAAGGAGAATTCTTTCGGATAATTAGTTAAATAACATGGCGACGCAGCCCTTCAACGGGGCAAGGCAAATGGTCTAACAGATCGTACACAGGTTCAATTCCTGAGTCGCCATCTATATTTTTCCGTCTATATCACGGTGACATAGCCAATCAGGAAAGGTAGGAGGACGGCACATCCTCCAATTGTTGGTTCGAATCCAACTGTCACCTTATATATTTTCTTTTGTTTCCTACATTTTTCCCACTTTGTTGAAAAGGCGGTGCGACATATGGAAAAAGAGATTCAAAACATCATTTTAGAGGATAAACATGAAATGCTGTATTGCAAGGTCACAAGTAAATGCTGTTATCACAACCACAAATGTGAAGCAACATATCATCTGTTTCACACCGGAAGTGAACGATTGATAGCTTGTGGATGCGAATAACAATAAAAAAAGACCAGGATTCATTCCTCGTCTTTTCTTGCGTTTCTTTTCATGCCCTCTATATACTCCAAGAAACTCGGCGGCTCTTCTAACGCTTCTTGTTTTAACTTTTCAAGTTCTTCTCGTTGTTCCGGAGTTAAGCTATCTAACATTTTTTCATGTTCACTTTTTTCTTTAGACACGCCACTTCCCTCCCTTGATTAAAACTTTGAATAGCTTTTTTATTATTATCCACGTTTCTAATAATATAGAAAAATGATTGAAAAGTCTTTATGTTTATACTATTTTGTGAAAAAATCCCGATTATATATCAAAAAACACTTTCAAAACCAACCCGAATATATCGAAATTTATTTAACCTGTCTAATAGATAGTATTATTTTTTACGATTTTCCAATTGTTCAAGTGCATATTGAATTAAATAAATAATAGTTTGAGTACGAGTCGTAAATCCCTTATTTTCTTTAAAATCATCGATACGCTTTAATAGTTCTTTTGGATAACGCATATTTAAAACTTGTGACACTTAGTACCCTCTCCTTGTGTACCAAAATAATGCATGATACAATTATTGTATATCATAATAATACACAATTGAGCGCTATAAAGTCCACAATAATCACGGAAATGTGTAAATTACGAATATAATCTAACCAATTGTAAACTAGATTCAAAGTTATAACTTATCAGACAATGTTGCATGTTTTAGTATTAACGGTAAGGATACCGCAAAAGTATTGCATGAATTCGGTGTAAATTGCCTATTCAAGACTTTTTGTATGCACGATTGGAGGGACCGAAACTGGACAAGTTTTTAAATATATTTAATGATGCTCTGTTAATATCTGAGCCACTTTATAAGAAAAATAAACCTTTATGGACAAAATGGAATAACTTCATAGACGATGTTAAGTCTAATAGCACTAAAATAATAACTTCTCAACATGTATCACCATCTTTTAATGCATTATTATCATGGTTAGAAAAGAAACAAGAAGGAGAATCACTTATACATATTTATAAAAATATAGATATGTATAAAGATGAAATTCATCAAGCAATAGGCGGATTCATACAAGAGGAGTTTCATAATGAGGTAATTTCAACTGTTACAAACGATCATCAGGAATCAGACAAGGAGCTTGGTCCAGAGTTTGTTGTAAGTGATGATTATTATCCGGTAAGCAACTCCGCAGTTTACTATAAATTAAGAGACGGGATTGCTAAGAATAATTTTGAAGAAGATGAAAAGAGCAAAAAGTTACAATATCCTCTTGAGACAAAAGGAAGCAATGGAATTGCCCAATTGTCATCTCATAAAGATGAGGACTTAAGATTAATAAATAATGAAGAAGCAACTCGATGGAGTACACTAGTTAACGATGTTATGGCTAACATGGATGATCTAACAGCAGATTGTTTGGATGTCATAACAATTCAGTGGATTAATCAAGCAAAGTCTCCAGAGGATTTCATTGATTTTTCATATAAACAAGTTCTAGACATGTGTAATATCCCTAAAACAGTTGTGAATAATAAGGAGTACTATAGAGCAGAGGATAAAATTAAGGTTGCAAAACGTATTGCTGCTTTGGCCAGTATTTTCATTTATTTAAATGATGATAATGAAGTTGTAGTATTGAATGATAGTGATAGCGATAGTGAAAAAGTTGAAGTAAAAAGAGAAGTGATTAAAAGACTATTTGTATTAGATTCAGTTGTATTGTGGAGACATAATGTAACCAATGAATATATGGGAATAGAGTCTTGCCGGATCAAACCTGGTAGCTTCTTGACAAGCTACTTATATGGTTCATCAAATACAACTGCTCTTCTATCAAAAAAGGCATTAGAATATAATAGCCACCGATATAAATATCATAAAAGGCTCATTCGTTACTTAACTTGGCAATGGCGCATACGCCAAGTTTATTCTACATTATGGAAACCATATTCGATTGGCGGAGATAAAGGATTACTATCAGTTATGGATATACCTATGAATTGGAAGCCTAATCGTATCAAGGATCAGTTGGAAAATGTACTTGTAGACTTGGAAAAAGAAAAAGTAATCTCTCATTGGGAATACGCCGAGAGTTTAGATGAGGAACAAATCGGTAAGAGAAACTGGTTTAAAAACTACTATTCAAAACTCTCAATAAACATTTTCCCACCAGAAGAAATGCTAATACAAATGGATAATGATACAGGCAATACAAGTATAGAAAATATAGAAAATAGTAAACAATCTATCGTAAAAGTACAACATAATGATGTAATTGAAACACTCGAGATGAAAATGGATCGTATTCGTAACAAATTAATAGAAGTGCAAACAAAACAAAAAATTAGTATTAGAGAAATAGCAGAAGAACTTTCTCTTTCCCCTTCAACTTTGTCTAGATTTTGTAATAAAAAGACGAAGCGTATGTCTGATCAAGCTATGGAAAAACTTTCAAAATGGTATGAAAGAAGAAAGATCATCGAAAGATTATAACTCTCATTAGAGGAATAACTATATCTCTTCTCTGTAAGTAAGCCAGTCTATTATTTCTTATGGACTGGCCTGCTTTTTATTTACCATTATGGTATATCTATAATACGATTCTAATAGAAAAAAGTAGAAAAGTGTTTCATATTTTGGTTGTTAAGTAAAGGATACGGTAGAAAATAACCTTAATTTACTATTTTTATATCTAATCGTTGCTAAAAATATAATATGTTTCATTTTAGATGTTTCATAATGCAAAGAGTTGGTCATCCATTTAGTAGAATTGTTTCAATAAAATTATCTAAAGTCCATTTTTTTATAGGCTTTCCTGCTTTCTATTAGAATTACATTGTTTTATATACATAAAAAGATTATAGTTTTTAAAAGAAGGCTAGAATGGTATATTAAGGGAAAAGTAATATTAAAGGAACAAAAATCAAGTACCTAAATTTAGGAAGTAGCTAGTAATTGTTGAAGTTCATTGTACGTTGAAAAGGCGGAGTCTCTTTGAAGACTTCGCCTTTGTTTATATAGGGCATGAATGATTTTAATACCTTTAATTGTACGTGAAGCATGACGAAGATTTTGAAATCCTGCGGATTTGACAAAATGTCTCTTTACATACCTATGATCCTGTTCAATAAGATTGTTTAAATGTTTGATTGTACAATGAATTGTAGTTTGATAAAGTCCTTGTTTTCTTAATTTGTTACATGCGAAAAGTAATGCCGGCGCTTTATCTGTAGTGAGAACCGTTGGTTCTCCAAAATGTTTTACTCATCTTTGCATGAAGGCATAGGCAGCCTGATGATCCCGTTTTTTACGGAGTTGAATATCCAAAGTATGTCCATCTTTATCAATTGCACGATAGAGATAGCACCATTTTCCCTTAACTTTGATATAAGTCTCATCCAAATGCCAGGATAAGCGTGCAGACTTATTTTTTACTTTCCAAATTTGATAGATGAGATTGCCATATTCATGAATTCATCGCATGATGGTTGTTGGGTGCACTGAAATACCACGTTCTTTCAGGATTTCAGATACATCACGATAACTTAAAGAAAAACGGCAGTAGTAGCCGACAGCTATTAAAATAATATCTTTCTTGAATTGTTTTCCTTTAAAATATCTCATGTCTGATTCTCCTAGATCCTGTTTTTTAGAGTGTATCTTCATGGAGAAAATTTTGCAACAAAACCCTAAATTTTGTAGTCCAAAGTAATAAAGGAACAGACACTATTATAAGTGTCTGTTCCTTTATTATTCGAAAAGCACGAAATGAATTTTTGGAAATCTTTAGGATATAAAAACGTTAAAATGTGCGTGCTACCCATGTTTATTTCCCAGTTAATTCTATGTTAAACTTTTACTGGAAAAAGATAAAAAAATAACTTTTTGTTTTTGTTCTTTTTACCTTAGTATATAGGAGTGATTCTTTTGAGGAAATTAACTTATAATTGTGGCATGGAACTATTATCTACTATGATTACTGGTAAATGGAAGATGGTAATAATGTATTACTTAATTTATGAGAAAAAGCGTTTTGGTGAGTTGAAGGGGTTACTTACTGGAATAACTTCAAGCATGCTTACAAAACAATTGAGAGAGTTAGAACAAGACGGGCTAATTGATAGAAAGATATACCAACAAATACCACTTAAAGTAGAGTACTCTCTTACTCCTAAGGGGTATGAGCTAAAGGATATTTTATTTCAAATGTGTGAACTTGGAACTAAGTATTTAGAGAACGATAATCATTATCATAATGTACCTCGATCAGTTTGATAATACACTCTATATGAATTATAGATACTGCCAATTGTCAAATTAATGAATAAGCTGATTAATTTATATAATGTATTTTTCTAAAATTCTATTTAATCGAATTTTAGAGTTGCAACTAATGAATTTAATATTACTAAAAAAACCTGTAATGTAGATTTTTTCTTCTACATTACAGATTTTTTTAGTTTGATAATTAATGAATTTTAAAATAAAAATATAATCATAAGCCACAATATTCCTAGTAATTAATCTATTTTTTTGATCACTCGACAAGGATTTCCTACTGCAACGACATTAGCTGGAATATCTTTTGTTACAACACTTCCAGATCCAATGATGCTATTTTCACCGATAGAAACTCCCATATTTATTACTGTATTTCCTCCAACCCAAACATTATCAGCAATATTTACAGGTGCTGCTATTTCATATCCTTCTTTTCTAGCTTGTGGTTCTGTCACATGGTTTACAGCATAAATTTGTACTCTTGGTCCAAGCCATACATTATTTCCAACTGTTACTTTACCACAGTCCAAGATGGTACAATCATAGTTTGCGAAAAAGTTATCGCCTACTTCAATATTGTATCCAAATTCACAACGAAAGTTTGGTTCTATAAATGTATCCAAACCATGTTTTCCAAAGAGTTTATCAATTAGCATCTCACGATAATCAGGTTCTGCATCAGTTGTTAAGTTGTATAATCGGGTAAGTTTTTTTGCATTCACTCTTGCCTTAACTAATTCATTGTCAAACCCACAATACATTTCGCCTAATCTCATTTTTTCTTTTACGTTCATAAATAAAATCCCCTTTCCGTCCTCGTTAAGTTTGTACTTAATTTTTAATTACAAATTAGAGTCAAATTTGTTAAAAGCCTTCTTTCTTAACCAGTATGTAAGTAGTTAATTAAAAACACTTTATATACAACATGTGACAATTTGATTATATTTACATAAATGGAAAAGTCAACCTGTAATAAATTTTAAAACTTTATTTGAGGAGGGATTATTTATGTATTCCGTATATTGTAAGACTCAATTATATTTTTTTATCAGCATCTATCCCTTCTCGCTGTTTTCCAATGTGGGACTTACCCCATTCACACATATAATCGAGTACTGTAGTTAAAGATTTTCCATATTCACTTAAAGAGTATTCTACTTTAGGTGGTACTTGATTATACATTGTACGATCAATGATTCCATCTGCTTCTAATTCTCTTAATTGTTGTGTAAGCATTTTTTGTGTAATATTAGGCATTGCACGTTTAATCTCGCTAGTTCTTTTCTTACCATCCAGTAAAATACATAATAATACTACTTTCCATTTTCCACCAACAACATCGAGAGTTGCTTCGATGGGAAAGTTATATTCTTTCATGAAGTGTCCTCCTTTTAATTATTTGGAAAGGAGCTCCTAATTTTTTCACTAACTTTATATATATACCAATCTGGAGGATATTGTAATTTATATATAAGTTTTGTGAAAAATTAATGCATGCTCCCTTTCACCTTTATACGCACTTAAAAGTTCCTATAGCACCTAAAAGTTCCTATGGCACTTAAAAGTGCGTACTTCAAACACTAATATATATATTACATAATATCAATATCATCAAAATATTCAGATGGTTTTCTGGTAAAATAAATATCTTAAGGAGAGGAAAAATACTTATGAAAACTCTTATCATTATTGCACATCCAAATATTGAAGAATCTCGAGTGAATAAACGTTGGCTCGAGGAAATTAAAAAATATCCAGAAGATTTTACTGTACATGAAATATATAAACGTTATCCAGATTGGAACTTTGATCTTGAATATGAACAAAATCTATTATTAGAACATGATCGTTATATTTTTCAATTTCCATTCTATTGGTACAGCTCTCCCCCTTTATTGAAAAAGTGGTTTGATGATATTCTAACGTATGGATTTGCATACGGTTCAAAAGGAGATAAGCTTCATGGAAAAGAATTTGGTTTAGCTATCTCTACTGGTGTAGTAGAGAAAGAATATCAAGCAGGTGAAGCGAATGAGTATACATTAAGTGAATTGCTAAAACCTTATCAGGCTTCTTGCCTTTACACTGGGATGAAGTTCTTACCAACATTTGCTGTGTATGGTGCAGAACATAACTTAACAGATGAAAAGTTAGAAGAAAGCGCTAAGAATTACATAATCCATATGAACAATTTATCTAAGACGCCAGCTAAAAATTGAGGAAGTAAATATTAACTATCTTTGTTTTAGAAAATAAGATGTATGCTTTAGAGTTCCAGAAACGGGAACTCTTTTTTTGTTATAAAAATAATTCTCTAGCAAAAAGAATTATTCTCTTTAAGTACTATAAAGGCAAATACAAAAGTTATATTATGTGTGTTTTAACAGATATTAATTGTTGAATTTTGTAATATTAAACCCGTATTTATAGATGATACCTACACTCCTCAGTCATAAAGTAGTGTAGGTATCATATTTTTGAATTTAAATAACTAACTTATTAAAGTTTAGTATGAATGTAATATGATACTAAGATACTATAAAGTGCCTACTTTAATAGTTATCTTTTTGAATTTATACTAAAAACCGAATCTTAAGAAATTAAAGTTTAATGTTCTAAAATTAAACTTTAATGTTCTAAAAGTTAAATTATAAAGGGAGGATTAAAATAGGAGTTATTCTCCATATTTTGGTGTGTCGAGGTGTGAATGTTTTCCAAATCACCAGATGAAATATGTTTCTTTTTACAACAAGATAATAAATTAATTAATTAATTGAGGTGATTATTTGCAGTTCCAACAGGAAACTTTGTTACTAAAGAACAAAAATAAACAATATGATACTCCTTTAATTACTGGGGTAAAGAATTATATAGAACGCGATTATTTACAGATGCACACACCTGGTCATATAAAAGGCAGAGGGTTGGATGATGAATTTACCACATTTTTTGGGAAAAATACTTTAGATTTTGATTTAGTAGGTATACCGCCACTAGATTATCTACGTCATCCTACTGGTATTATTCATGAAGCACAGAAATTAGCGGCAGAAGCTTTTGGAGCTGATTATACTATTTTTAGTGTTCAAGGAACAAGTAGTGCCAACGTGGTTATGATAATGAGTATTTGTAATCCTGGTGATAAAATTATTGTTCCTAGAAATGTACATGCCTCTATTGTTAGTGGGCTGATTTTATCTGGTGCGGTACCAATTTTTATATCTCCTGAAATTGATCCGACATATGGTGTTTGTCACGGAATTAGTTTAGAGAATATAAAGAAAACCTTAGAAGCGCATCCAGATGTTAAAGGCGTTTGTATAATAAATCCTACCTATTATGGTGTTGTGACAGATTTGAAAGCCATTATAGATTATGTGCATTCAAAAGGTATACCAGTTATAGTAGATGAAGCTCAGGGATCACATGTGCATTTTCATCCGGATCTCCCTATCTCTGCTATGGAAGCAGGTGCAGATATTGCATCTTCAAGTATGCACAAAATGGGTGGTTCGTTTACTCAAACAAGTGTGATTAACATTCGAAAAGGATTAGTCAACTTAGATAGAGTTAAAGAAAACTTCTCTTTAATTACGACCACTAGTGCATCTTATCTATTGATGGCTTCATTGGATGCTGCTCGTAAGCAAATGGCAATAAACGGAAAAGAGTTATTGCAACGTGCAATAGATTTGTCTCGTATAGCACGAGATTCTATTAATAAAATATACGGGCTTTCTTGTTTAAAACCAGAAGATTTGAGTGGTTCAAGTTCTAGTTTTGCTTTAGATGAGACAAAACTTTGTATAAATGTAACAAATTGGGGTGTAACAGGTAGGGAAGTTGAAAATATTTTACGTGATGACTATCGTATAGAAGTTGAGCTTTCCGATGTGAATAATATTCTTTTTATTGTAACGATTGGGCATAATGAATTGGATATTGAACAATTGATACAAGCATTACGTTCATTAGCCAGTCGATTTGAGGCCGGCTCGATACCAATTGATCTTGAACGAATTGCCAAGAGCAAAGGTGCTATAAGAGCATTGACACTACCTACATTAGCCATGACACCTAGGGAAGCATACTTTTCAAAAGTCAAATATGTAGACCTAGATGATGCCTTTGGGAGAGTAGCTGCCGAGTCGGTACTTGTCACACCACCAGGTATACCTGTTCTTTTACCAGGAGAAGTTATTACAAAAGATATTACAGAATACCTAAATTACTGCATTGACTTAGGGCTTTCTGTACAAAGTAGCAATGGTTTACATGCTATTAAAGTAATTGATGATAAATAAACTGTATTTATTCAAAAAATAGGAGGATCTACTATGACATTTCAAAAACAATTTGACACAATTATAGAAAATCACATCGACTCACTTTCAAAAGATTACTTATTAGTACTTCAAGAGAGGTTTAAAAATGATGGATTAGCAATGATGAATGATATGTTGCCTCAACCTTTAATTGCAGCTATGTCTGCTGAAGCAAAATATCTCCTTTCAGAAAATGCAAAACGTCGTGATATTACTATTAAAGCCACAGGTAATACACCTCGTAACTTCAATGTAGTAAATCGTGATAGTATTTCTGAATTTGGGAAATTAATCCCAGCGTTCTTTAAATCTGAAGTGATTTTAAATTTCTTAACATTTTTAAACAACAATGAACCAATTCACCGTATCCCATATACGCCAGAAGAATTTATCATTAATAATCAGCAAAAAACAGGTGATACACACGGATGGCATTGGGATGACTATACATTCGCTTTAATTTGGGTTATTGAAGCTCCTAAAGAAGGTGAAGGTGCTCTAGTTGAGTATGTACCTGACACTGTATGGGATAAAGAAAATCCAGAAGCTGGACTAAAGGCAGTTTTAGAAAATCGCGAAATTAAAAGTCTCTATGTCCCTCAAGACCACTGTTACTTTATGAAAGCTGGTACTACATTGCATAGAGTTACACCATTAAAGAATGATTCTCGTCGTACGGTTGTAGTTTTCAGTTACGCTTCCCAAGAAGATCTAGCTAAAAATATTTCTCATGAAACTATGGGAGAAATTTATGAAGACAGCAAGGATTTAGTTGGAGTTTAACCTTTAAATAAGTTGAACATCTTTAGAGCCGGAGAGAAGAATTTATTCCCTCCGGTAACTTTTATAGTACCCTCTGCAAAATTCAGAGTGTTTAAATCAATACAGATGTGACCTGTATTGATTTAGATTGTTTTAATAAATTTTTTAAAGAGATTCATATCACTTTTATTTAAATCTCTAAAAGTTTATGTTATCTCTAAACACTCTAAATAAAAATTATACGGGAGAAATTATGAGTTCTGAAAGAGCAACTGCAACTTCAAGTGTAGAAAATATAATCCATAAAACCAATGTACATCCTACAAACACATTAAAAAAAACATTAAAAACAAGACATCTTACTATGATTGCTATTGGTGGATCAATCGGAACAGGTTTGTTTATTTCTAGTGGTACGTCTATTCAAATGGCAGGACCTGGTGGGGCCTTAATTTCCTATATCTTAATAGGCATAATGGTGTATTTACTTATGATGAGCTTGGGTGAAATGGCCACATTCTTACCCGATTCGGGATCATTTAGTACATATGCTTCCAAATTTGTAGATCCAGCTCTTGGATTCGCTCTTGGATGGAATTATTGGTTTACGTGGGCTATTACAATAGCAGTCGAATTGTCTGCTTCTGCTATTATAATGAAATTTTGGTTCCCATCTGTTCCGGGAATTGTATGGAGTGCTATTTTCTTAACCATAATATTATTACTTAATTACTTTTCTACACAATCATTTGGAGAAGCTGAGTACTGGTTCTCTTTAATTAAAGTAATAACAATTATAGTTTTTTTATTAATAGGATTACTTACCATTATTGGAATCATAGGTGGAGAATTTATTGGTTTTAAAAATTTCACTATCGATGAAGCTCCCTTTCCATCTAATAGTTTTAGTATCCTATCGGTTTTTATGATTGCAGGATTTTCTTTTCAAGGAACAGAGTTAATTGGAATTGCAGCTGGAGAGAGTAAGGATCCTAAAAAAAATGTACCTAAAGCCATCAAGCAAGTTTTTTGGAGAATTTTACTTTTCTATATTTGTTCTATTTTTGTAATTGGGTTGCTCATTCCATATACGCACCCTTATCTAATGAATGCCAATATTGAGAATGTCTCAATGAGTCCTTTTACAATAGTCTTTGAGAAAGCTGGTCTTGTATTTGCTGCATCAGTAATGAATGCTGTGATATTAACATCTATTCTATCAGCTGCGAATTCTGGGATGTATGCCTCTACTCGAATGCTATGGTCTTTAGCTAAAGAGGGCAAAGCTCCAAAATCACTCATGAAATTAAATAAAAATGGTGTACCAATCAATGCTTTAATTGTTACATCCTTAATGGGTATGCTTGCTTTTCTTTCTTCATTTTTTGGTGAAGGAAAAGTATTTATGTGGTTATTAAACTCTTCTGGTCTTTCTGGCTTTCTAGCTTGGCTAGGTATTGCATTAAGTCATTATCGATTTCGCAAAGCTTATATAGCACAAGGAGGACAAATCAGTAATCTCCCTTATAAAGCTAAGTGGTTTCCCTTTGCTCCTATTGTTTCGATTATCTTATGTATAATTATTATAGCGGGGCAAGAATATAAGAGCATTATGAGAATGGAGATTTCATGGGCTGACTTATTCACGACATATATTAGTATCATTTTATTTTTATGTATTTGGTTTGGTTATAAGATAAAATATAAAACTAAAATTGTCGATCTTAAGCAATGTGATTTTAAATAGATTTAAACTCTTCTAAACAAATTGTTTAAAAGGGTTTATAAATATTATAAACTGCAAAGATCTTAGTCTTCTTTTGATTTTGAACAGATTGATTAAATTGATTTGATTTTAATTGAAGATGAATTAACTTTTTGATTATATTACCAACACCGGTTCAGGATGATATTAAGTCAAAGTATGATAACGTTGTACATTTATCTTGACGAAACATTTTATATGGTAATTAATATTCAATTAGAATTTTTTTTATTTTCTTAATTAAAAATTAATTTATGAGCACGCTAATTTATATTGCTCAAAACTCACATTTAGGAGGAATTTTATTATGTTATTAATCGAAACAGAAGTACTACCATTCAAAGCAACTGCTTACCATAATGGTGAATTTATCGAGGTTACTGAAGAAAATTTTAAAGGTAAGTGGAGCGTAGTTTGCTTCTATCCAGCGGACTTCACATTCGTATGCCCAACTGAGCTTGAAGATTTACAAAATCAATACGCAACTCTAAAAGAACTAGGTGTTGAAGTATATTCTGTTTCAACAGATACTCATTTCACACATAAAGCATGGCATGATAGTTCAGAAACTATTGGAAAAATTGAATATGTTATGATTGGTGACCCTACACGTGCAATCTCTAGTAACTTCAACGTGTTAATTGAATCAGAAGGTCTTGCTGCTCGTGGTACATTCATTATCGATCCAGATGGTGTTATCCAATCTGTTGAAATTAATGCAGACGGTATCGGCCGTGATGCAAGCATCCTTATTAACAAAATTAAGGCAGCGCAATATGTTCGCAACAACCCAGGGGAAGTTTGCCCAGCTAAATGGCAAGAAGGTGCTGCAACACTTAAGCCGAGCCTTGACCTTGTAGGTAAAATCTAAGAAGTAAAATTTAAGGAGTAAAATGAAAATGGTACTAGATGCAGATATCAAAGCACAATTAACCCAATACCTTCAACTGATGGAAAGCGATGTACTACTTAAAGTTAGTGCAGGATCTGATGACACATCTAAAGACATGCTAGCTTTAGTAGATGAATTAGCAACTATGTCATCAAAGATTAAAGTAGAAAATACTGAATTAGAAAGAACACCAAGCTTTAGTGTAAATCGTGTTGGCGAAGACACTGGAGTAACATTTGCCGGTATCCCTCTAGGACACGAATTTACTTCACTAGTATTAGCTTTACTACAAGTTAGTGGCAGAGCTCCAAAAGTTGAGCAAAAAGTAATTGATCAAATTACAAACATTCAAGGTGAATATCGTTTTGAATCGTATATCAGCCTAAGCTGTCATAACTGTCCAGATGTTGTACAAGCACTGAACTTAATGAGCATTCTTAACTTTGGTATTACACATGCGATGATTGATGGCGCTACATTCAAAGAAGAAGTAGAAAGTAAAGACATCATGGCAGTACCAACTGTTTACTTAAATGGTGAATCATTCGGAAGCGGTCGTATGACACTTGAGGAAATTCTTGCGAAACTGGGAAGCGGTCCAGATGCATCAGAATTTGCGGATAAAGATCCATACGATGTTCTTGTTGTTGGTGGCGGTCCAGCTGGTGCAAGTGCGGCAATTTATGCAGCACGTAAAGGCATTCGCACAGGTATTGTTGCTGATCGCTTTGGTGGTCAGGTAATGGATACAATGGGTATCGAGAACTTCATCAGTGTAAAGCACACTGAAGGCCCTAAGTTTGTAGCAAGCCTTGAAGAACACGTAAAAGATTACGACATCGACGTAATGAACTTACAACGTGCGAAACGTTTAGAAAAGAAAGACTTAATCGAAGTGGAACTTGAAAACGGTGCGGTTCTAAAGAGTAAGAGCGTAATCGTTGCAACAGGTGCTCATTGGCGCAATGTTGGTGTACCGGGTGAAGCTAAATTCAAAAATAAAGGTGTAGCATACTGTCCAAACTGTGACGGTCCTTTATTCGAAGGAAAAGACGTAGCAGTTATCGGTGGCGGTAACTCTGGTATTGAAGCAGCAATTGACTTAGCAGGTATCGTAAAACACGTAACTGTTCTTGAGTTTATGCCAGAACTAAAAGCTGACGCTGTATTACAAGAACGTCTTTACAGCTTACCTAACGTAACTGTATTAAAGAACGTTCAAACAAAAGAAATTACTGGTACTGACAAAGTAGAAGGTATTTCTTACATCGATCGTGAAACTGGAGAAGTTCATCTCGTCGAATTACAGGGTGTATTCGTTCAAGTCGGTCTTGTACCAAACACAGATTGGTTAGGCGACACAGTTGAACGCACTCCATTCGGTGAGATTGTTACAGATAAACATAGTGCCACAAACGTGCCTGGCGTATTTGCTGCAGGAGACTGTACAAATAACCCATACAAACAGATCATTATTTCAATGGGATCAGGAGCAAATGCATCTCTAGGTGCATTTGATTACCTAATCCGAAATTAATGAACTGACATGATAAATTGTTTTACCATGCTAACTTCTTCGTTAACACGCAGTATAAACAATTGGTTCTGGTGCAAAGATAAAATAAAAGAGAATATAGCGTATATATTCCTAGAGGAATCGTATCTTATGCGGTTCTGTTGCAAAATTTTCTACATGAAGCTACACTCTAAAAAACAGGATCATAGGTATGTAAAGAGACGTTTTGTCAAATCCGCAGGATTTCAAAATCTTCGTCATGCTTCACGTACAATTAAAGGTATTGAAACCATTCATGCCCTATATAAACAAAGGCGAAGTCTTCAAAGAGACTCCGCCTTTTCAACGTACAATGAACTTCAACAATTACTAGCTACTTCCTAAACATTGTTCTTCATTTACCAAACTGTTTATGGTTTATGCTT
>NZ_JBHTHG010000014.1:0-160290 GCF_042676365.1 Bacillus sp. CGMCC 1.60114 | reverse complement strand
AAATAGCCATCCCTTGTCCGAAGGCGATTCATCCCCCACCTACTCATTGGGCTACGCCCTTCACATTCCTTGAGGTGGGAGTATTCTCGCCTATTTTAGATAAATATTTTGTGTTAGTAATTAAGACCTTTTTAAGAGGGAAAGTTCTTTAGATATTTATTTAAAACTATCCCCTTTTAATTTTATAAATTATTCAGCAATGTATTTATTTGTAGAAAGGAACATAAAGGAAAACAGCAAAGCAAACAATCCAAATGTAATTGAACTATCCCCCACCTATCTTCTTTGCTTTTCTCCGAATCTTGAGGTGGGGATCTTACTGCCCGTTAATGCGGGATAAATGCGCTATTGTTGTGACAACACATATTGAGCGTCTCGCAGTAAATAGGTTGCAGCTTCACTTAAAATGTGTTTCCCGCTTTGTGCCTTCACTTCATTCACAAAGCTGTTCAAATCGTTGTTTGCCAATTTGGCCTGCAGGCTATTGGCAATTCCGGCATTATCGATCCATTTTGTATCAGCAAAGTGTGTCACCAATGCCTTTAAGGAATCGATGCTAGCCACTGTCTGAAACTGAACGGTTTTACTCCCCTTATTGCCGGCTAGGTCACTGTAGGATATAACAAGAGTATGCTGACCAAGCGGCAAGGTATACAGCGGGATCGTCGTTCCGATTTTGTAAGAATGTGTATCGATCGTCACCGTCGTCTTGCTGTTGTCGACACCCGAAAAGTTGTCGGTCAATGTAAACTGAGGAGTCAAATCCTCGGAATTTTCATGAATGCTTCCATCACCCGGTACAGATACCGCGATTGCCGGCGCCGTCTTATCGATACCAATAGCAAGATGTTTCACTGCTTCCACATTGCCGACGTTATCTATAGCACGATATTCAACGTTGTGCATACCTTCAGCAGTCAGCGTCAATTCGGTCTTATTTGTCCAATCGCCGCCGTCTACCCTTGTCTCGATACGATTTACACCAGTTCCGGTTGGATCGTCCTCTGCTGTGAACTTCACATTCACATCCTGTGTATTCCAAGCGCTGTCACCGGTAATCCCATCTGTCGTTACCGTTGTAACAGGCGGTTGAACATCGGCGCTTCGACCATAAACTTCAAATTCATAAATATTTGCAGTTCCCGTTTCATTAGCATTTTGCGGCGTAGTAATATAAAGCCTTACATACCTTACGTTGGTTTTTGGTATATACCTGCCCGTTACATTTGAAACGTTTCCTGTAACAGAATCCAGGTCAGTCCAAGTAGTCCCATCCAGACTTCCTTGAAGCTTATAATTTTTAGTATTTAGAGATAAAGTATCGCCGCCTTCTCCTGCATGCTTTACTACCCATCTGGATATGTCATAATTTTGTCCAAGATCAACCATTAACCATTTGTCCACAGTAGTATTTGAAGACCACTTACTGCCACTAGAAGCTGATCCATCTACTGCCTTAGACGGTTCGTAACCCACTATACTTCCGTTAGCTGTAACCGTCTTGTTCAGAGCCAGATTTACTGGAGCAGGATCGTAGCCTAAAGTGGTAACTTTTAATGGAATGCTAGACTCTGAAACATTTCCTGCTTCATCCTTAGCCTTTACAGTAAATTGATATGTCGTTTTTGGAGTCAATCCTGTTACTTTATAGTTCGTACGTCCTGTTGTTGACCCAATCAGAGTATCTCCATTATAAATATCGTAACCTGTAACCCCTACATTACCCTTAAAATTATCAGTAGCTACATCCCATGACAGATTTACCATCTTGTCTGTTACTACTTTCGTTGTGACATTAGTTGGTGCGATAGGCGCTTGCTTATCCGCCGCAAGTGCATCGGTTGTATAATTATTGATGGTCCAATTAGTTATCGTACTCTTTTTGTTGAAGTCTCTTCCGTTTATCACAACCCTATCGGCATAAACATCTACAATCAAGCCTTGACCTGAATCCTTAACAGCTCCATCTCTTACCATTGAAAAGTACTGTTTGTTATAAAAAGTACTCGGTAACGTGAGAGGATAATGAATATGTCCCGTTATAAAAACGCTTTGAGGATATTTCCCAATAATGTCCTCTAATTTTTGATCCTGTACCTCATCACTTTGATAAGGATCCCAAGGATATTCCTGATATACAGTATTATCTAGTGGCTGATGAAGGAATAAAAAGATCGGTTTATCTTTGCTTGCACCCTCTGCCAACTTATCATTTAACCACTGAAGTTGGGTATCTGAAAGATATGCACTGTCCTTATCATCAGTCTCTGTTGCCAAATAGATGAAGTGGTATCCGTTTATCCACTTATCATAATAAGCATCTGGCATACCTGTATGTGTCAAAAATCTGCTTTTAGCAGTATCATATCCTCCCGACAACCACCTTACATCATGGTTCCCTAAAACATAATTGCAATTAAGTTGAGGATATTTATTCATTGTGTTCATAAGTAAATTATATTGTGCATCTGTTCCGTAGCCGGTAAGATCTCCAGCAACGCTAACATTTTGCACATTATTACTAACTGCGTCCTGCAATGCATTGTTAAGTGAGACATTAGCGAAATCACCTGGTACATTTGCATGTGTATCAGAAATGGACATAAAACTGAATTTATAGCTAGTATCCTTCTCAGGTGTTGTTGAAGCAAGAACCGTAACATTGATGCTTGTTGACAATGCTACATTATTCGGATTTGTAACCTCTGCTGGCGGATCTACTGTTCCCGTTACCGTAAAACTCTGCTCGGTCTTTACAGCCGGATCGTAACCTGAAGCAGCTATATTCCATGTCACAGGTGCGTCGACATTTCCGCCATCGGTCACAAGTGCTACTTTACTTGGCAATCCAAGGGATACCGCTGTAGGCGCTGTTCCGTTTATCACTCCTGTAACCGCTGCAGGTGCTGTGATGCTTGTTAGCCTCTTTGGCTTTATCTCTATTGTATAAGTTGCTGTCTTACCGCGTACTGTAACGGTCAGTGTCTGGCTGGCCGCTGCAGTTGAACTGTTGAATCCGCTTACATCGGAAGGTCTGACTTCCTCCACCCTTGTCGAACCGTCGATGTATGTACCTGTAACTACCATACCCGTGATATCAAGACTCTCTCCGATACGGTAAACAGTCTTTGCTGGTGGTTTTGTAATGTCAATGCTGTTCAACGTTTTTGAAAACTGAAACCAGTTGAGGTTGGCTACATATGTTTTTCCCGCTGCTACCTTAAGTACAAGGTATACATCATGAACTCCGGTAACATTGGCGATATCGGTGGATTGAGTCTGATAGACATTCCAGTTGTCTGGTGCTGTAGCAGCAACAGTAAGCGTTCCTGCTAAAGGACCTGTCGGACTGTCAAGCCTGATTTCAATATTACCACCTGCATTTGATCCCTTTACTGAAAGTCTTGCACTAAATTTCGTAGCACCATTAACACCGCTACCAAAGTCAAAATTTTTATATGCTAAATACTGGTTATCATTCGTACCTCCCACACTTTGTCCACCATCTGGGCAAGATTCGACTTTAAGGTAGGCACCCGACTTGGAACTAAAGTTTTCTGCTTCTATCAAACTATATGCATCGCTTGCTGCATGCACCGGCGTATAGCCAACAATACCGCTGAGTAGAAATGAAACTATCAGGATGAATGAAAAGAATGATTTGTTAAACTTCATTAAGTTAACCATAAACATCTCCATTGATTTTTTATTACTATCGATAGTACTTCTATCGTAACAACCGATTGTAAAATTCAAGTCCGCGAACTGTAAACGTATTGTAAAATACGGATTGGCTCCCTTTATCTGCATTCTTTGGAACTCTTTTCATCACTTCTATTATGTCGGCTTATTTTCAGTAAAGCGTTAACAGTCGCATCTGCAATTCCTGAACCTTGTACTAGTAGATAGGTCAAATACTATTGATTCAATTGAGACATTTGTCTTTCAAGTTTTCCAAAACCTTCAGACAAATCAACGATTTCCTTTATTTACGTGGAGACAAGGTTAAATACAACTAACAACAAAAAGAGAGCAGATTATCTGCTCTCTTATGATGCCTCATTATGCCGAGGGGATTGCTCAACACTTCCCATTCGCTTAAGTTTATTCCACCCTACTGCTACTCCTCGAATAGAAGAAAGTATAGATTTAATAACAACATAAGTCATAAATTGACGATAAATAAGACGCTGTAAAATTAACCAGACTAATGGTTTAGGATTTTCCTTCTCTAATTTAAAGGCAAAGAGTGAAGCAAGAAGGTCAATTATAAAGAATAAAAGGTAAAATCCCAAAACTTTTAGGGGATGACTACTAAATATACCTATAACCATTAATAGATCTGCTAATGGAGAAATCGATTGCAGAATAAATTGGAATAGCCACATATTTGGTAATGCAATAAATCCTAATGTTTTATGTTTTACATTAAATAAAGCTTTTCGATGCTTCCAAAGACATTGGAGTGTTCCATACGACCAACGATATCGCTGTTTAATGAGACTTTTCACATCTTCAGGCGACTCCGTATAGGCATATGCTTTTTCTTCATACACAATTCGATATCCTTGACGCAAAAGCGTTAAAGTAAGATCTGTATCTTCCGCAAGTGTGTCTTCCTTTAAATATCCAGCTTTTTCCACCCGTTTTTTATGCCATGCTCCGATAGCTCCAGGAACTACAGTAATACAATTTAACTCATCAAAGGCTCTTCGCTCTAGATTAAACCCTGTAATGTATTCAACATGTTGCCATGTAGTCAACAGATTTCGCCTATTTCCTACTTTAACGTTACCTGAAACTGCCGCTACATTATGGTCTTCAAAATGTCTAACCATTAAAGAAATAGCATCTTGAGCAATAACGGTATCGGCATCTAAAGAAACAACAATTTCTCCTCGTGATTTTTGGATCCCTAGATTCATAGCAGATGCTTTACCGCCGTTTTCTTTTTGAATTAAACGAACTTTAGGGTGGTTATGAAATGCTTCTTTGATTGCTTTTGACGTACCATCTTTCGAGCCGTCATCAACAATAATGATTTCAAAATCTGGATAATCACTATCCATAATAGAACGAATCGTCTTAGCAATAACCTTTTCTTCATTATATGCTGCTATCACAACACTAACGAAAGGTTGATAAGCAGGATTAGTAAAGGAACGAGATGTAGTTTTCCTTTTTTGCTTAAACGCAAAATAAATTAAAAATAGAAACCGGAAAATACCTAATCCAATAGCAATATAAAAAATAGTCGTTAATGTGTGATTAAAATATCCCGCTCCTGAAAAAACAGCTCTATCGAAAGGTAAGTACGACTTATCATAAGAGGAAACAGAAGGCATAACATCATCCCGTTTTTTACCCATCAAATCTGAAATCGTCACAAAACTATATCCGTGTTTTTTAAGATCTTCAATAATAATTGGTAGTGCCTCTACCGTATGGATACGATTCCCACCTGCATCATGAAGGAGAATAACATGTCCCTCACCATTATAAATGGGTTTAAGAACACGTTTTACTAATTCATTCGTCGATGGTTGCGTCCAATCTTCAGGATCAACTTTTTCTCCGACCATTGTATAGTTCATATTTTGAGCACGCAAAATAGGTAGTATCTCATTTGGTAAATACGGCTCAGCATCTGCTTCGTATGGCGGCCTAAATAAAACCGTAGAGTGGCCAGTTATTTCTTGAATGAGTCGCTGAGTTGTATTCAACTCCACTTTTGTGCGTAACTGAGAAGTATCTGCTATATTTGGATGTGTGAAGGTATGATTGCCAATTTCACTTCCTTCATCGTATATCCTTTTAATAATACCGGTATTTAATTGTGCATTTTCACCAACCACAAAAAAATCCGCTTTAATTTTATACTTATTCAATATATCTAGAATTTCCGGCGTGTAATGAGGATCAGGCCCATCATCAAATGTTAGTACTACCTGTTTCCCTTTCGGTTGTCCATAACGCTGTACTTGATATGAAGCAGGAAGCGACTGATACTCCTCATCTGTAAGATAACTATCTTTGCCTACTTTAAAGTCTCTGTATCCATTTTGTCCAGCATTCGTAACCCTTAAGATTTCGCCTTGACCAGAATAATCTACTTGATTTATACTAGCGATTTTATGTAGTGTATCCGGATTACGTTGTACCCCCATAGGATCGTGTAATGCTTTCCATACAGAAGGATCTTCTGCTCCCAATCTCCAGAACGCAAATCCTTTTGCATCATTCTTCGATGCAATCTTCATTTGGTTGTAGAGGGTGACACCATCTAAAAACCAAACAACATGTTCATGTACTCCTTCTTTATATCGAAAATAAGGGTTTCCACTTGTCTTATCCCATTGAATTTTTAAGTTTGAATCATGAACCTTCTTCATGACGTCTGAGAAAGTTAAAGATTCAGCAGAATTTTTGCTATCCATTGCCCAATCATATCCATAGTTCCCGAAAGCGACTATAAGTTTTTCTGAGGGAATATCTAAATGATTAAGTGTATCCTCAAACCACTTATTTGAAGCAATTGGTCCAGGATTCCCCGCTTCATAGTGTTCATCATACATCATGACAATCATGCGATCTATTTCTTTAGCTAATGCTCTATAATCAAAGGTATTATCAGCAGCAGGGACATCTTCCGTCACAAGCAAATCATGCTGGTGAAACACGGTAGTAAGTTCTTTCATAAAATTTGTTAATTCATTTCGATCTTCCTCAGGTATTGACTCAAAGTCGATATTAACACCTGCAAATTGATTAGCTTCGATTTGTTTTTCTAAATCATTAATAAACTTTGTCTGTACATTAGCCGGAGCATGCAACAACTTATCAACCACTGCACCATCAGGACCAGAAGCTTTTTGCGTAAAATTATTGATTAGAGGCATAATTTTTACATGATTTGCTTTCGCTAACTGCACAATTTCAGGTTTAATCTCACTACTAATTGTTAAATCTTCATTTAAGTGATACCATTCCGGCACTAACATGGTTAATGAACGGATATTATCCTTTAAAGAGGTCGTGCTATTTTCATCCCAGTTTACATAAAAACCATAGACTTCTTTAGGCTGTTTACTATTAACCCCTGAACTTGGGGCGTATTTCGTGTTATCTTCTTGGGGATTAGAGTACTTAGATTCTTCATTTTTTAATTCTTTCTGTAACTGCTGATCACTGAGTTTTTCATTAATAGATACAATTTTTTCATTTTGATTTCCAAAAAGTTTCATATGCGGGAAATTCACAGTTGATAAAATACTTCGAAAGAAAAAATAAAAAACAATAATCATAATAATTATTGTGAGACATAGAAACCAATTGAAAAATATTTTTCTTCTTCCTTTCGCATCATAAAAAATAACTTTAGGCTGCTCTTTCTCTTGTTGCGTTTTTTTCTCTATCATTCTTTTAATATACTCCTTTTATTTCCTTCTCGTACAAACATTAAATATTTTACTAGTTGATGACTTCCAGCTTAACCGATTGCTACAAGTAATTATCATGCCAAAAAACAAACTAGAATGTTCTTGCTCATTGTACGTTGCAAGCATATATACTTTTTGAACAACCGCTAATAAGGATTAAATAGACTGAGGATGAATATCATATATCATGCATTACACTGATTCTCAATTCCTCTTATATATCATTCGAACCAATGAAACATTTTGTGGGGGTAGTTTTCTTGAATTTCATACATTCAATGGAATCAAAAAGGCTTAGAAATGTACTATAATTTCTTTAGTAAAAATATGAGGACGAGAACAGAAACGATACCTACAATACCCGCATGAAGTGAAACTTCCATCAGTGGGGGGCTTCATCCCACACTAATGGTTAGTTGAACCGATTGGGCTTTTACGAGCAACTATCCCCTACCTATCTTCTTCGCTTTTCTTTGAATCTTGAGGTGAGGGCTCTACTGCCCGTTAATGCGGGATAAAGATGTATTTTCAAATTCTCATATGCATGTGACGTACCACTTTCCCCCTCTGGTTCATTATTCTAAAATTTTTTCTATATTTTAGAGATACCTTTTTACTTCCCCATTTTTTCAATAAGTGGATTTTCGTAAGCCGAATAGCTAATGTTAGTCTCCCCCATCTTTTCCAAAAATTTCATTCTCACTACATCAAATGCTTTTTGACTAAGAGAGCCCTTCAAGACGTTACGCCATCATTTAATTATCTAAAATAATCTTACTATTTTGAATAAAAACTGTTTAACTACTTGAATATTAAAAGTGATTCAATTATTATCTAATTAGATAATAATCAAAGTAGGTGAGTTTTGAATGCAATTAAACAAAATTGTTGAGTTTCATAAGGCGTTAGGTGATCTTACACGGGTTCGTATTATTGCCCTGCTCCAACAAAGTCCTTTAAGTGGGCAAGAGATTGCTGGGAAGTTAGGGCTTAAGCCACCAACAATTACACACCATATTACGAAGCTCCGAGACATTGGACTTATAAAAGAACGCCGTGATAAAAATACTATCTTTTTTTCTCTTAATACGAAAATATTAGAGATGAATGCTAAGGCTATTTTTACTGTAGGAACAGGAGGCGGTTCAAACATGGAAATGTCGGTTACCGAAGAGGAACGTTCAGCTATTATCAATAATTTCTTCACAAAAGATGGAAAGCTGAAAAATTATCCTGCACAACGAAAGAAAAAGCTTGTCGTACTTTCGCATATGATCAAAGGATTAGAATTCGGGAAAGTTTATCAAGAGAAAGAAATCAATGAATATTTAAAGCAATTTCATGAGGATTATGCAACATTAAGACGCGAGCTCATTATGTGCCAATATATGTACCGAGAAAATAATCAATATGAATTAAATCCTGTTGAGCTATGGTGGTTGAAGTAAAGGGTGTCGCCCGACGCCCTTATTTTTTACCAAACTAATTAGATAGATATAAAATTAGATAAACATAAAATACAATATCGGAAGTTATTTCTAGCTGGAATTGTTAATGGTATTGGGGATCGCTTTAGTTCTGTAGCTGTGTTAGCAATGCTATTGCATTTAACAGGTTCAGGCTTGGCGGTAGGAATGACTTTAGCAATCCGATTGATACCCTCTTTATTCTTTGGACCAATCGGGGGAGTGCTGGCTGATCGATTTTCAAGAAAAACAATATTAGTTGGAACGGACCTTATAAGGATTGTATTTGCCTTGTCCTTCATATTCGTTCAAAGTAAAGAAGATATCTGGATTGTTTATTTTAGTTCATTTATTTTAGCTGCTGGTGAAGCTATATATGGACCAGCAAGAAAATCAGCAATACCTCGACTTGTTAATAAAAAACATCTTGTAAAAGTGAATAGTTTGGAACAAGTAATGATAGGACTTGTTTTAATCATCGGGGCATTTTCAGGTGGAATCGTTTCGTCTATTTTTGGACCTGATGTAACATATTGGTTAAATGCAGTATCATTTTTAGGAGCTGCAGCCATCAACTATACAATTAAATTTCCTGAGAGTGAAAACGTTAAAAAAGTAGAGAAGTCAAAAAATCTAATCTCCACCTTCAAAAAGGTAATCTGGATGTCCGTTTCGGTTCAAATTCTTTTTTTCTGTGAAATATTAATAGCTTCTATTAATGGAATCGATAATGTTTTAATCAGTGTGTATGCGATTAACGAGTTCCATCTTGGAAATGTAGGTGTAGGTCTTTTTTATGGTGCATTAGGTATTGGTTTAATGCTAAGCTTTTCTGTTGCAAATCGATTACGAAAAAATTTTCTTATTACAGGTTTAGTATGTCTATTACTTGAAGGGATATTTCAACTGTTATTAAGTCAAACACATTTAGTACTTTTTGCTTTTCTTATGTTTTGCGGGGCTGCATTTATGTCTGGGATTTGTAATGCGTGCTTTGATACCATTCTTATGAAGGAAATCCCTGAACAGCACCAAGGAACCACGTTTAGACTATTAGCAACAATCATAAATACCGTATTGGGAATATCTATGTTTGTTTCTGGATCCGCATTGCAATACATTACTCCACGTTCTTTAGGGTTGATTGGAGGTATCACCTATATTCTGATTGCCATTTCTCTAATTGTAATCATTTCGGCGAAAGCATATCAAAAAAGAGGTACCATTTGAGAGATACCTCTTTTCTTATGAAAACTTTCTCCTATTTCTTCAATTAACTAAAATTATTACATGTTATGACTAAGTTTCCCCTTTTCGGCACTTACCTTAGTCATGCTCATGCTCATGCTCATGTTTATGTTTATCTTTTTTCTCTTTATTTTTTTTCTCTTTATCTTTTTTATCTTTGTCTTTTTTCTCTTCATCTCCACCATGACCTGGGTTTTCATTATCATTTCCTTCACTATCGTCCTGTTCCGGATTTTGAGCTTCCGGTGAAACAACTGCGGATGGCGCCAAGGATGGAGCTGCTGCTGGTGGAACAGCGTCAGGACTAACTCCATTAATGTACAGCTCATTATTCATTTGATATACGCTGCCCGGCTGCTGAAATCTGGATGTGTCTGTTCCGAATGCTTGAATCATTGCTTTAAAAATAAGGTGTGAGATTTTTGTTGTATCTCCAAGCATATAATTACCCGCGCCATTCTTCGCATAGCCAGTCCAAACAGCCATCGTGTATTGTGGTGTATAGCCGGCAAACCAACTATCATTTGTCGCTTTAGATGGATAGCCGAACTGACTGAGTGTCTTGTCGTCAAAGTTTGTTGTTCCCGTTTTCCCTGCAATATCAAGACCTGGTACATTAGCTGCTGTACCTGTTCCGTTAGAGGCAGTCACTACACCACGAAGCATATCGGTAATCATATAAGCCGTATAGTCATGCATAACGCGTTTGCCTTTCGGCTTAAAACTTATTTCTTTACCGTCTGAGAAAACAACTTTTGTAACGAAATGCGGTTTTGTATACACACCATCGTTTGCAAATGCACCATATGCTCCTGCCATTTCAAGAGGAGACACAAGGTTACTTCCAATTGCGTAAGACTCATAAACCTGATTACCAGAAAACGTAATTCCAAGTGATTGTGCAAACTCTTTTGCTTTATTCAAACCAACTTTCTGTAATGTCTTCAAAGCTGGAATATTACGTGACTCTACTAAAGCGTTTCGCATAGACATAGGACCTTTATAATCCGTATAAGCGTTTCGAATGGGTTTTCCATTTGAGTAATGATACTGTTCGTCCACAAGTTGGTGGTACGTTGACCATTTTAAATTTTCAATCGCCGGACCATAATCAAAGATTGGTTTAAAAGTCGAACCTGGTTGACGGTTTAAATCAATTGCGAAATTATTTCCTCTAAATGTTGCTTTGTATTCATTGCGGCCACCTCCAATGGCACGCACTTCACCCGTTTTCGAATCCATAAACGTGAAAGCCGCCTGGAAACGGTCGTTCGGATAACTCACAATATCTTGCGTATTCATGATTTTATCCGCATACTGCTGCGCTTTCGGGTCAAGTGTCATATAAATTTGAAGACCATCCGTACCGATATTGACGTCTTTCAACTTGTCTTCAACTTCTTTTGTTGCAGCATCCAGAAACGCTTCATACGGCATACCTTCTTGATTGGTTTTCGGAACAATACCTTTTGTTACCGGAACCTTCATTGCATCCTGCATTTGTTGCTCTGTGATATAACCTTGTCTATGCATAGAGTTTAAGACAAGGTTACGGCGCTTTGTCGCTGCTTCTTCGTTTTCCGGTTTAGACGGATCGTAGTTATTCGGACTTTGTGGCAGCCCAGCTAACATGGCAGCCTGGGGAAGCGTCAATTTTTTTAAATCATTCGCTTCAATACCGTAGTAATTTTTCGCTGCGGCAGCAACGCCGTAAGAGCGGTTTCCAAGATTAATTTTGTTCAAGTACATTGTTAAAATATCATGTTTGGAATATTTTTGCTCCAATTTATACGCCAAGTACCATTCCTGTATTTTTCGTTTTAACGTTTTTTCAGGGGACAAAAATGAGTTTTTAATAACTTGCTGTGTAATGGTACTTCCGCCCTGAGATCCGAAGTTCCCAGTCAAGTTTTCGAAAATTGCTTTACCCGTTCGTTTTATGTCTATACCATGGTGTTCATAAAAATGAGAATCTTCTGTAGCAATAAATGCTTGTTCCAACACTTTTGGAACTTGATCATACGTGATTTTTGTTCGTTTTTCCTTTCCATATTCATAGATAAATTTTCCGTCTTTATCATAAAACTTCGTCGATAGTGGGTCCTCCAATTTTGAGGCCTCTATTTTAGGAGCGTCCTTAATCATATAAAAGAAAATAACAACTCCTGCTCCTACTAAACTGATACCAATCAACAAACAGACAAGTAAGATTTTTTTCAACAATGATCCTTTTTTGGAGGACTTTCCACTTTCTTGTTGTTTTTTCTTCGTTTGTTTTCGTTCTTCTCGAGAACGATACATTTCTGACATTATTCTTCTCTCCTACATTTAAGTTTACTTATCAAAGTTGAAGAACCGTTAAATAAGCCCCTTTTGTAAGCTTACTATCTACTAAATTATGTGTATTATATTTGTCCTAAAACTCTCTCATCTATAATACGTACATAACGTACTAAATAAGAATGGATTATATAATCCCCTTCGTCACTTTTCGCGACAAAAAACTTGCCATGTTCCATCTTTTTTAAAACTTCTTGTATAACCTCTTCCTTTTTAACATCTAACCCTTTTATTATTTTTTCCTTTTTAATATCATTATCCAAAGTATAGCAAACAGTAAATTCTTTCAAAGTGAATCTCCCTTTCTAGTACGGTTTCCATGGTTTTAAAGTGAATTTCAATTTATAAGACCAGTATAAGTGTAAAATTTATATACTACATACGCACGTAGTTATCACTCAGTTTTGTTTTCCATAGACTTCACACGTGAAATAAACGTCCATAACATACCCATCTGTGTTGTCTATAAATGTTTTATAAATAGCAACAATAAGACCTAAAAAAATAAATACAAAACCATTCGCAGGAACTCTAATTGTTCTCACTCCTATACGGCTTCCATCTATATTTATTTCGCAAGGAATTTCATTTTTAAGGGGGTCAAAAAAAATTTTTAAGAAAAACCTTTACAAATTCCCAAGAAATATAAAGTGAAACTTCCGTGAGTAGTGAGTCTTACTGCCCCTTAATGCGGGATAATTTAAGACCTGAACAAAAAAGACACTGGATATGTTCAGTGTCTTTTTTGTATATCATATTCATGTAAGGATTTCTGAGTAGAAATATTTTGGTATTTTTTAATTTAATTACTACAAACTATATAAGCTCCTTTTATGGTAAAACAGATGCCCCCATCAAATAACAATCCACTTCACGAGCAACCTCGCGTCCTTCATTAATCGCCCAAACGATGAGGCTTTGTCCCCTTCTTGCATCACCCGCTGCAAATACCCCTTGAACAGAAGCTGTATATTTTCCATACTCCGCTTTAATCATTCGTCCGTCTGTCTCTAGAGCGAATTGATTAACAACTGTCTGTCCTGTACCTTCAAAACCAATTGCAATTAATACAAGCTGCGTTGGCCATACTTTTTCAGTTCCCGGAATTTCTTGGAAAATACTCTTGCCGTTTTCATCCTTACACTTTTCCATTTGAATCGTATGAATTTCTTTTAAGCATCCTTGTTCATCTCCTACGAATTTCTTCGTTTGAATACAATATACGCGCGGATCTTCACCAAACTTCACCTCCGCTTCCTCGTACGCATACTCCACTGTATATGTTAACGGAAACTCAGGCCACGGATTATCACATGCACGCTCTTCTGGTAATTGCGGATGCTTCCCGAATTGCACGACACTGCGGCAATTTTGTCTTAACGCTGTCGCAACGCAGTCAGCTCCTGTATCTCCACCGCCAACTACAATAACATCCTTGTCCTTAGCATCAATGACATTAGTAAAATCGGGATCTAGCAAACTTTTTATAGACTTCGTTAAATATTCCATTGCAAAATGGACACCTTGCAATTCACGACCTTCAATAACTAAATCGCGTTGCTTTTGAGCGCCTGTACAAAGTACAACAGCATCAAATTCTGCTCTCAACTCCGCTGCTGTAATGTCTTTTCCAATTTCGATATTCGTAATAAAGCAGATGCCTTCTTGTTCTAGCAGCTTCACACGGCGCTCCACTACTTCTTTTTCTAATTTCATACTCGGAATCCCATACACGAGCAGACCGCCGATTCGATCAGCTCGTTCATATACAGTGACAGAATGCCCGGCTTGATTGAGTTGATCTGCGGCAGCAAGACCGCTCGGACCCGATCCGACGATAGCCACCTTTTTTCCAGTACGCGCTTTCGGAAGACGCGGTGTCACCCATCCTTCTTCAAAGCCTTTATCAATAATAGCTCGCTCGATGTTTTTAATGGAAACTGCCGGATCGTTAATTGCAACTGTACATGATCCTTCGCATGGTGCTGGACAAACACGTCCAGTAAATTCAGGAAAGTTATTTGTCTTCAATAATCGTCCTAATGCTTCCCTCCATCTGCCCCGGTATACAAGATCATTCCATTCTGGAATCAGATTGTGTACCGGACAGCCCGATGTTAATCCTCTCCTTTCTGTTCCCATTTGGCAGAAAGGAGTCCCGCAATCCATGCAGCGGGATCCTTGCGTACGTAACGGTTCATCTGATAATCGAACAGAAAATTCCTTCCAGTCTTGAATTCGTGCAAGAGGATCACGTTCTTGCGCGTCTTCTCGTACGTAGTCTATAAATCCTGTAGATTTTCCCATGATCTCTTCCTCCTACACTATAACCTTTTTTTCATTTCCTGTTATAGAAACCTTTACCTGACTCGTATTGGCTTCAAACGCCGCCTGAGTAGCTTCTTCCTCACTCATCCCTGCTTCCATTAAGCCTTTCATTGTTTCTACCACTCGTTTGTAATCACTTGGAATCACTTTTACAAAACAAGGTGCATATTCATCCCAGTTTGCTAGTATATGAGCCGCCCTCAAGCTTCCTGTGTAATGGAAGTGGTTTGAAATCAAATAAGCAACCTCTTTCATCTCTTTTTCATCTTTCAATTCTTCTAAAAGCACCATCTCAAGGTTACACTTTGCAGCAAATGCCTCTTTATCTTCTACCAGCACATAGGCAATACCGCCGGACATCCCTGCCGCAAAGTTTTTGCCGACAGAACCTAAAATAACAACGCGACCGCCTGTCATATATTCACAGCCATGATTGCCTACTCCTTCAACAACCGCCTGAACACCGCTATTTCTTACCGCAAAGCGTTCTCCAGCTCGGCCGTAAATATACGCTTCGCCAGAAGTTGCTCCGTAAAGCGCTACGTTTCCAATAATGACATTCTCTTCTGGAGAAAAGCTTGCTTTCGAATGCGGATGAACAATAATTTTCCCGCCAGATAATCCTTTACCAACAAAATCATTTGCATCGCCTTCTAACTGAAGCGAAATTCCTCTCGGCACAAATGCACCAAAACTTTGCCCCGCTGAACCGTTGAAATATAACTGGATTGTATCTTCAGGCAATCCTGCTTCCCCGCATTGCTTCGTCACTTCACTGCCAAGAATTGTTCCAACTACACGATCAACATTGCGGATCGACAATACAATCTCCACTGGTTTTTTCTCGCGAATTGCTGTTTCGCATAGCGGAAGAATTTCACGGACATCTAAAGACCGCTCCAGCTTATGCTGTTGCGGGCGTTTAAACGTCCGCACTGCTCCGTTAGGCGGCTGATACAACATTGCCGATAAATCTAGGTGCTTCGCTTTCCAGTGCGAAGCTGCCTGTTCGCTAGTAGTTAGTATATCTGTTCTTCCTACCATTTCCTCTACTGTTCTAAAGCCAAGTTGTGCCATAATCTCACGTACTTCTTGCGCGACAAATAGCATGAAATTAACGATATCATCCGGACTGCCCATAAACTTCTTGCGCAGCTCTGGATTTTGAGTCGCCACTCCGACTGGGCATGTATCCTTATGACAAGCACGCATCATTACACACCCTAATACAACTAGAGGAGCTGTAGCAAATCCAAACTCTTCTGCTCCAAGAAGTGCGGCCATAATGACATCATGCCCTGTCATCAACTTCCCGTCCGTTTCTATCACGACACGATCTCTCAGTTGATTGATTAACAACGTTTGATGAGCTTCCGCTAATCCAAGTTCCCAAGGCATTCCGGCATGTTTCACACTTGTCCGAGGAGACGCTCCTGTTCCTCCGTCATAACCACTAATTACAATTACATCTGCAACGGCTTTCGCTACACCTGCAGCAATTGTCCCAACCCCGGATTTTGACACGAGTTTTACGCTAATACGTGCGGATGGATTGGCGTTTTTCACATCGTGAATTAGTTGTGCCAAATCTTCAATGGAATAAATATCATGATGCGGCGGCGGAGAAATTAAACCAACACCTGGCGTAGCTCCCCGTACTTCTGCAACCCACGGATAAACTTTTTTACCCGGCAGCTGTCCGCCTTCCCCTGGTTTTGCTCCTTGCGCCATCTTAATTTGAATTTCATCCGCATTCACTAAATATTGACTCGTTACACCGAAACGTCCCGATGCAACCTGTTTAATTGCACTGCGGCGTAAATCTCCATTTGCGTCAGGAATATAACGCTTCGGATCTTCTCCGCCTTCACCGCTGTTGCTTCTTGCACCTAAACGATTCATAGCAATCGCGAGCACCTCATGCGCTTCCTGACTAAGAGCGCCATAAGACATCGCCCCTGTCTTGAATCTGCGAACGATAGATTCTACGGATTCTACTTCTTCTATTGAAATAGACTGTTGTTCATTCTTAAATGTAAAGAGATTACGTAAAAATGCCATCTGCTCTTTATTTGCCTGCTCGGAATATTTTTTAAATAATTCATAGTCTCCAGCTCGGCAAGCTTGTTGCAGCATGTGAATCGTTCCTGGGTTAAAGGCGTGATATTCACCATGCTTTCTCCATTGGAAATCACTTCCTATTTCTAACGTTTTATCTTCGTAAACTGCTTCTGAAAATGCTTTCTCGTGGCGCAATAACACTTCTTGCTCAATGACATCTAAGCCGATACCATCAATTTTTGAAGGCGTACCTTTGAAATAGTTCTCAATCACCGATAAGCCAATTCCAAGTGCTTCAAAGATTTGTGCCCCCCGGTAACTTTGCACTGTAGAAATTCCCATTTTAGACATTACCTTTATAACACCATCTGTTGCAGCGGCAATGAAATTCTTTTCCGCCTGCTGTTCATCCATGGAAAGGGATTCATCTTGAATCAATTGCTTTAATGTTTCGAAAACTAAATACGGATAAATAGCATCTGCCCCATAGCCGATCAGCATAGCGAAATGATGCACTTCTCTTGCTTCACCTGTTTCTAAAAGGATGCTCACTTTTGTGCGTGTTCCTTTTTCAACGAGATAGTGATGTAGGCCACTTACAGCTAATAACGTCGGAATCGCTGCAAATACTTTGTTTAATCCGCGATCAGACAAGATTAACAGCCTCGCGCCGGATTCAATTGCTTGATCCGCCGCTTGGAATAATTCGTTCAGTGCCTTTTCCAAATTGTTTTGAAACAACAGAGAAAGCGTCGCTACTTGAAATTCTGGATGTGTATTATTTGTAATCTTCCGAAAATTAATATTAGATAAAATCGGAGTTTCTAATCGAATTCTTTTCATCACCTGCGCATCCGGGTGCAAAAGATTTCCCTCTCCTCCTAGGAATGTTACCATTGAAGTTACCGCATACTCACGAATCGCATCGATTGGCGGATTCGTTACTTGCGCAAAGGATTGCTTAAAGTAATTGAACAGCAGTTGCGGACGATTAGATAACACAGCCAGCGGTGTATCAGTACCCATCGAGATAATTGGATCTTTTCCCTCTTCCACTGTAGGAATGATATGTTTTGTCACATCTTCATACGTATAACCAAACGCAATTTGCTGCGCGAATACATCTTCAACAGATGCTTCATTCTCTATTGCTTCTGGCAACTCATCAACTCTTATTAAATTCTCTTCTACCCATTGACGGTATGGCTGTTCTTTTGCTATCTGTTGTTTAATCTCCTCGTCCGAAACGATTCGGCCTTCTTCTATGTCAACTAGCAGCATTTTCCCTGGACTTAGTCGATCTTTGTAAGCGACTTGTTCAGGTTTCACATCAATAACCCCTACTTCAGAGGAAAGGATAATATAATCATCTTTTGTCACATAATACCGAATCGGACGAAGACCGTTACGGTCTAAAATCGCACCAATTTGTTTACCATCAGTGAAGGAAATCGCTGTCGGTCCATCCCACGGCTCCATCAAGCTGCTGTGATATTCATAAAAAGCTCTTTTTTCCTGATCCATCTCGTCCTCATAAACCCATGGCTCTGGAATCATCATCATCGCAACTTGAGCAGGCGTACGACCTGCCAATACAAAAAATTCAAAACTATTATCTAAAATAGAAGAATCACTTCCATTCATATCAATAACAGGTAATACCTTCTCCAATTCTTCTCCAAACACTTCCGAAACAAACTGCTTCTCCCTTGCTTTCATCCAATTAATATTTCCGCGCAGCGTATTAATTTCACCATTATGAACTAAATAGCGATTAGGATGGGCACGTTCCCAGCTTGGAAAAGTATTTGTACTAAAGCGTGAATGTACTAAAGCAAACGCAGAAGCAAACCTTTTATCCTGCAGGTCTAAGTAGAATGCACGAATTTGATCTGGAGTCAGCAAACCTTTGTACACGATTGTCCGGCTTGAGAAACTTACAACGTATAACCCGTTTTCTTCGCCTTGCTCTAACTTCTCCATTTTTTTACGAATGATATAAAGTTTACGTTCAAAAGCGATTGTGTCTTTCATATCGACACTCGCACCAACAATTACTTGTTGCATATAAGGCTGACTTGCTTGTGCCGTTTCTCCAATCGCATCTGGATTAACCGGTACGTCTCTCCATCCAAGCAAAATTTGTCCTTCCGCTTCAATGATGTCTTCTATCTTCTTCTGATAATCCACTCTTTCTTTTTCTTCTTGTGGAAAGAATATCATCCCTACACCGTAACGACCTTGTTCCGGAATCGACATATCGCATATTTCTTGTAAGTAAGCGTGCGGAATTTGGAGCATAATCCCAGCCCCATCTCCTGTTTTCGAATCGCTTCCCTGCCCGCCGCGATGTTCCATTTGGCAAAGCATATATAATCCTTTTTCAACTATATCGTGGGAGGCTTTTCCTTTCAGATGAGCATACAAACCAATACCGCACGCATCATGTTCAAGGCCCGGATGATATAATCCTTGAGGTTGAAAGTTTTTCTTCATCTCCGTATCCCCTTTTCTCTATATTTATCTCGTCTAAATTTATAATTTTATTTTAATTTCCAATATTCATATAAACAATATATAATTTAGATACAATTCATCTCATTTTGATATGAAAGGGGATACATATATGGAACTCAGACAGTTGAAATATTTTATCGAAGTCGCTAAACAGGAACATATATCAGACGCAGCCGAAACATTACATGTTGCACAATCCGCTGTCAGCCGCCAAATTGCAAATTTAGAAAGCGAATTAGGGGTTTCATTGTTAGAACGCGAGGGGCGTAATGTTAAACTCACTCCTATCGGCAAGATATTTGCTGAACATGCGATGATTGGATTAAAAGCCATTGATAATGCCAAACAACAAATTTACGAATATCTAGATCCAGAACGAGGCACGATTCGCGTAGGATTCCCTTCCAGCCTGGCAAGTCATACACTTCCAAATGTAATCTCAACATTTAAAAAGGAGTATCCTCATATTGGATTTCATTTACGACAAGGCTCTAATAACTTTCTCATAAACGCCATTAAACAACGAGATATAGACTTAGCTTTCATCGGTCCTGTTCCGACACGTGACCCAGATATTCACGGAGATATCCTATTTATGGAGAAAATCGTCGTGCTATTACCCGAAACACACCCTTTAGCTACCCAAACGCGACTTTCACTATATCAATTAGCCGGTGAGTCCTTTGTCTTTTTCCCCGAAGGGTTTATCCTTCGAGAAATTGCTGTAAACGCTTGTTTGCAAGCAGGATTCCGTCCGAATATCCCATTTGTAGGCGAAGATCTCGATGCAATAAAAGGCTTAGTTTCCGCAGGAATCGGCGTCACTTTATTACCCGAAATTACACTTTATGAAAATCTTCCAAAGAATACCGTGAAAATACAAATTCTCGACCCGGAAGTAAAGAGGACAGTCGGATTAATTTCTCCTCGAAATCGAGAACTTCCCCCCTCCGAAAAACTATTTTATGATTTTGTAAGACATTATTTCTCAATGCTTTCAAAGCATCAGTTTTCAGATTTTATATAAATTTCATATACAAAAGAAAGCCTTTGTGTACATACTCTCTTTGTACACAAAGGCTTTTTACATCCTTCATTTCAAACTTTTAATAGCCAAAGGCTACTATACAATTTCACCTGCAACTTCCTTACTATCAATTGGAGCGACACTAATCCCAGTCGTTTCTTCAAAATCATATAAACTCGTAGGCAAATCAACAAAGCGTTCCAATTCATTGTAGGCTGGTATACCATGATATGACATATCAAGCCCCTCTTCTTCCTCACGTTCACTTACTCGGAAGCCAACAGTTTTTTCAGATAGCTTCGCAATAAAGATACCACCTAAAATTCCCCAAGCACCAATTACTATCGCTCCTAATAATTGTACAGCCAGAAGTGAAAAATGACCGGTTGTTAGAAGACCGTCCGTCATATCAAATAACCCAACAGCAATCGTTCCAAATACACCATTGAATCCATGTACAGCAACCGCACCAACCGGATCATCGATTCTCCAATTATCAATCAGCAGTGTAGCATACATAACAATTAAACCACTTATAATTCCAATAATTACAGCACTCCACTGCGAAACATATGCTCCTCCCGCCGTAATTGCTACTAAGCCGGATAATACACCGTTAATCGTCATACTCGGATCAGCTTTACCATACTTTTTCAACGTCATAAATAAAGCAACCACACCACCGCTCGCTCCCGCCAACATAGTATTGATAGCTACCGGCGCAAGTATTGGACTAGAGGCATCAAGGGTACTCCCTGCATTAAAACCGAACCAACCAAACCATAAGATAAATGCTCCAGAAGAAGCCAAAGGAATATTACTAGGCGCAAAAACATTCGCGCTGCCGTCCGAATTAAATCTTCCTTTTCTTGGACCCAACAGCTTCGCCATCGCCAATGCAGTAAATCCACCTAAGGCGTGAATCGCAGCCGATCCAGCAAAATCTTTCATTCCTAATTTAGCCAACCAGCCGTCACTATTCCAAATCCAATGACCTGAAATTGGATAAACTAACAACGTTACTATAGCCACCGTCAAAATATACGCCTTAAAATTCATCCGTTCAGCTACCGCCCCCGAAATGATGGATACACACGCAATCGCAAAACCCATTTGAAATAACACAAAAGCAGCACTAGGCAATTGTATTCCTAGAGATATTTTTTCAGGACTACCAAATAAATTAATACCAATTATTCCGAAAGCATCTTTCCCAAACATAAGACCAAAACCAAGCATCCAAAAAACTAGGGCTCCCACTGTTAAATCCACAAAAATCTTCATCGTTACATTCACAGCATTTTTTGTTCGAACCAAACCCGCTTCTAGTAAACTAAAACCGCCTTCCATAAACAAAACCATTGCTGCGGCTATTACAACCCATACAGTATTTAGATACATTAACTTCAAGTCATTCCCCTCCTTCCTCAGCTAAGTCATCTATACTCAAATCCAACTTTCCTGTCCGTATGTTATAAGCTTCAAAAATAGGATAAACATAAATCTTACCATCACCATCTTCACCCGTTTGGGCAGAAGCAATAATAGTCTTTATCGTCCTTTCCACCATATAGTCTGAGAGAACGATTTCAAGTTTTATTTTCGGATGAAGCGTAACTTTATAATTCCTTCCACGATACACCCCTTGTGCATCCCTTTGCTTTCCTCTTCCTACCACCTGAGATACAGTAAATCCTGTAATCCCAATGTTTTTCAACTCTTTAATCGTATCCGTTAACCTTTCAGGCCTTATAATTGCTTCAATCTTCTTCATCCAGCACCCTCCTATGTAAGGTTTTCTAACATCGATTGAAATAAATTATAACAACAAAAGAACAGATGTCAATCCATTGTTAGAATATTTTTTAAATACCCTTATTGAACAAAGAGAAAAAAATAAGCCCATAGAAGAAGATGAATTTAACCATGAAAAGAAAATGCATTTAATTGTAGTAAGTAAAGATTTATCTTATTTCAATCACATCCAGCCGATTCAAAGACTATAGGATCCGATGTCATATTCCGCACATAATTTCCAACTAGCGACATCTATAAAATATGGGGGTAGTTCCAATATAAGGGAAAAGCATTTACAGTAACTTATGTCATCAATATCCTTGAAGTATATCGAATAAACATTATCAAACTTTCTCCCTCTTAATGTAAGTTGACTCACACTGTATCAAGCCTTGTCATATGAATTGCGCATAAATAGTTGCATAAGACAGAAAAAGAGAATACACAACATCGATGAGGTGTTTTCTTAAGTAGCAAATCATTCATCCCAATCAAATACTACTTGAATGACAAAAAGAGGTGCAATTCGCACCTCTTTTCTTTGTAATCCTCTACATATCGCATTGCTGATGTAATTACAGACAAGCCCTACTACTCAAACTCACTTTATTTAGTGAATCCCTACCAATCAACATTGTAACAAAACAATTAAAAGTAGTGATTGATTCAAACTACTCAAATTAACAAAGACTTACAATTATTTTTTATCTCCAGCCAAATTACTTTTATTTTTTCCGTATAACGTATATATAACTAGTCCAATCAACATCCAAACCACAAAACGAATCCAAGTAATTTCAGGAAGACTAGCAATAAGATACAGAGAAAAACAAATTCCGATTAATGGAATAAAAGGAACTAAAGGCGTCTTAAATTTCCTTTCTAAATCCGGTCGTTTTTTTCTTAACACAATTATAGATGAACAAATTAGAACAAACGCCGATAATGTACCAATATTAACTAATTCAGCCACTTCACTTATAGGAGTAAAACCCGATATAATCGCTGTAATAACCCCAATTATCACAGTCGGACGATGAGGTGTTTTGTATTTAGGATGCACTTTTGTAAACCATTTTGGTAATAATCCATCTCGACTCATTGCAAACCAAATTCGTGAACCTGCAAGTGTGAACGAAAATAAAACAGAAAGTATACCTGTAATAGCTGCAGCAGAAATAAATAAAGTAATCCATTTTAATCCTGCATCACTAAAAATCTTAGCTACTGGTGCAGCATTATTCAATGTATGGTATGGTGCCATACCTGTAATTACTAAAGACATCCCAATATATAGACATAACGCAATAACCAAAGAAATTACTACAGCTCTTGGTAAATCACGTTGTGGATTTTTTGCTTCTTCTGCCGCTGTAGTTAATGTGTCGTAACCAAATACAGCAAAAAATACAAGAGCAGCACCACTCATTACACCCTTGAATCCAAAAGGCATAAAAGGATGCCAATTAGTAGAATCAATATAGAAACTCCCTACAGCAATTACTACTAAAATAATACTTAACTTAATGATAACCATGAGGGTATTAAATTTAGATCCCCATTCCATACCTAATGTCAATAAACCGGCAATAGCAAGACTTATTATCATTGCAATTAAATCTACTCTATGCCCCGCACCTGTACCTGGAGCCCCTTGAGCCCAAACAGGAATATGAATTCCAATTTGTTGAAGGAGTTCTTGCATATAACCAGACCATCCAATAGCAACTACTCCAACTACTAAAATATACTCAAGTAAAAGATCCCATCCAATTAACCAAGCTACCCCTTCCCCGAGTACAGCATAACTGTAGGTATATGCACTTCCAGCAACGGGGATGAGTCCAGCAAATTCCGCATAACATAATGCAGCTGCTGCACTAGCTAATCCTGCAATGATAAAAGATAAAATAACTGCAGGTCCAGCATGTTTAGAAGCTGCTACTCCCGTTAATACAAAAATACCTACTCCAATTATACCGCCTAAACCAATTGCAGTAAGTTGCCACAACCCTAGAACTCGATTCAATCCATTGCTTTTTCGACCTTCTTCTTGTAAGTGGTCTATAGACTTTTTTCTAATAAATGCATTCACTTCATGTCCTCCTACTATGATGTCTAAAAATAAGATAAAATAATTAGAATTTTAATTATTTTATCATGATTAAACATTTTTGTTCAATTCTTTTATCAATAGATAAAAAAGTCTTTAAATTTTACAAATCTAAGGACTTTTAATGCAACAAAATACGTTTATATTACTACTAGATACATCATCCCCTATTCCTTTGTTAAATGCCACTTAATAATATGCCCAGCATGCGTAAGACCTCCCCCAAACCCATACAGTAAAAGAGTGTCTCCATTTTTCAGCTTTCCTGCGTTCATACCGATGTCCAATGCTAATGGAATGGAGACAGAAGAAGTATTCCCCCATGTATTCTACACTAGTTAAAGTTTTGTCCAGCGGGAAACCTGATCTTTCACATATAGATTCAATCATTCGTAAATTAGCACTATGTGGAACAAACCAATCCACTTCATCCAGTTGTAACTCTGCCTGATATAATAATTCTTTAATCCCAATCGGTAGCGTCCGTGCTGCCCACTTATATACTTCTCTTCCGTTTTGAACCATCTTTCCATGTGTTCTCAATGGATTTCCAAACATGGTGGTGGATAAATTCGTACGATATACATGCATGCCCCCTTCTCCATTTGTCCCAATATGGGTAGCTATAAAACTAGACAATTCTTCATCTTTCTCTACTAAGACAGCCGCAGCTGCATCTCCAAATAAGATACATGTAGTTCGATCGGTATAATCTGTTACTTTAGATAAGGTTTCTGTCGTTATAACTAGAATCTTACGATGAAGACCAGATGTAATCAAACCATTCGCCAGATGTAATCCATATGTAAAACCAGCACAAGTTGCATTGAGATCAACAGCGCCTGTATGTTGAATATTAAAATACTCTTGTATTTGGCAAGCTACACTTGGAAAAGCGTAGTCAGGCGTAGTTGTTGAAACTAGAATACAATCCACGTCAACAAGATTTTTATGATAACGTTCCACTAAATTTTCAATAGCTTTAAAAGCTAATGTAGAAGCATATTCGTTATCACCAGCAATTCTTCTTTCCTTCATTCCAGTTCTTTGTATAATCCATGCATCATTTGTGTCTACTATTTTTTCTAAATCATCATTGGTCAACTTTTTTCGGGTACATAGGTACCAATAGCTGTAATTCTTGCTTTTGATTTCATACATTTATCCCCCTTTACTATTTTTACACTTAGAATTATAATTAGATAATAGTACTAGGTGCTAATTATTGTCAATATTCAAACATGTAATTTTCGGAAATAAAATAACTAAAAATATGTGGTTATGGTATAAAGGAGAGAAGGATTTATGTTCAATACTCAACAAATTAAAGAAATTATTCCACATCGTTACCCCCTTTTATTAATTGATCGTATCATTGAAGTAGAAGAAGGAAAGCGTGCAGTTGGGATCAAAAATGTTGCGACTAATGAAAGATTTTTTAACGGTCACTTTCCTGGCTATTCAGTTATGCCGGGTGCCTTGATTGTAGAAGCTTTAGCACAAGTAAGTGCAGTTATTATGCTTATGAAAGAAGAGAACCATGGAAAGCTCGGTCTTTTTGCTGGTATTGACAATTGTCGCTTCAAAAAACAAGTTCGTCCTGGTGATCAGCTACGTTTAGAAGTGGAGATGACGCGTGTTCGTGGTTCAATTGCAAAGGCTCATGCTATTGCTACAGTAGATGGGGAAACCGCTTGCGAGGCAGAAGTTACATTTGCTCTTTACGATAAAAAATAAAAAACCCCTCTTGCAAATGCAAGTGGGCTTTCTTATTTTACTTAAAATGATTCACTATTTTTTGTACTCTACTTGTTGATATGACAAGGCGGCGTAGAAGTAACTTTTGTTTCATTCGTTTTATTATGATCTATATACAAATATATACCCATTATCAATAAAATACTTACTACTGCATATGAAAAGATTTTCTTTTTCATACTATTCTCCCTACGCTATAAATAATCTATATTAGCCAAACCATTTTTTTAAAACTGGAACTCTCTTTATTACTAACCAATCAAGCACCAAAGCTACAAACAGCGAAATGCCCACTAAAGGGAACAAAATCCCTAGTATCAGAATAAGAACTACTACACCTTTCATTAATTTGAAGTTCTTCGGCAAAGAAGGTGCTCCTAACGTACCAGACGGCTTACGTTTCCACCACATCATGCAACCTGTTACAGAAATCCCCAGCAACACAAGACAGATTACAAGATCCAATAACTGATTTGTTAATCCAAAATAACGCCCTTCATGCAGCGCAATCCCGATAGATATTGCCTTAGCCAATATTCCATAATCCGAAAAACGTAAATCTGCCAATATTTTGCCGCTGTACTGATCGATGCGCAACGTTGCTTCCCCTTTCGGATTATCAGGCTTAACAGATACCGTATACACACCTTTTTCTCCCTTAGGGAATGTGATTGAATATCCATCCTCTAAATGATTTTTTTCTACTATTTTCATAATGTCTGCCACCGCAAGAGAGGCTGCCTTATTTCCCATAGACTCCGGAACTGGTAATTTCTCTGCCGCCCAAGGTACATCCGCCACCGCTTTAGATGGAACAGTCGACTGCGGCAAATTACCATCCCATAGTCCTGTCGGGTATCCCGTTTTTGTAGCTGTTGCGATTTTATTAATATAATCTCCCCATAATCCGGACCAAGGAAGTCCCGTCATTATGAATATAAAAATGAACAGCGAGAACCAGAAAGCCGGAACAGAGTGTAAATCTCGTAACATCGTCCGCTTTCCTTTAGAGAATCTTGGAATTAATGTACCAAAAATTGATTTTTTATTGCGCGGCCACCATAAATATAAGCCAGTAATCAACAAAATCATCGCCCAACAGGCAGCCATCTCCACAATACGATCTCCTGTCGTTCCAATCATAAGCTCGCCATGCATCCGCTCCACTTTGCTCATGAATTTCTCGTCTTTCTTTAAATCCCCTAAAATCTTGCCATCATATGGATTTACGAATACCGTCATTGGCACTCCCTTATGTACAATTCCAACTTCTGCTGAATGATCTAATGCAAAGGAAGGCTTGTACTTTGTAATAGAAGCACCCGGATATGTTTTTTTAACTGCTTCTATTTGTTCTGTTGCAGTCAATTTTTCTTTTGCAGCTTGTACATAGTAATAATCTTTATATACGGTGTTTTCAATTTGCGGTTTAAATAAATAGATAATACCTGTTATTGTCAATAAGATTACAAAAGGCGCAAAAATGATACCGGCATAAAAATGCCAGCGCCATACAGCTCGATACAAAGATTGTGCTTTTGAGACTTCCAACTGAGCTGCATACTTTTCTGCAGAATGATTTACCGCTTGTCGTTTTGCAAACATATTCTGTTCCCCCCTAAATGATACTTGCTCTTCCCTTTTCGTATAAACATGTAAGTTTATAATTCCGATTTTTAATATATCGAACATATGTGAATATTTTGTGAGAATTTTTCAAACTTATTTGTAAATCTTTTATGAAACAATACAGCAAAACTTCCATTATGTATAAATACAAAAAGTCTGCCTAAAAGCTTCACTTTTAGGCAGACTCCTTATAAAAAGAATACTAAACATATGATTCCAATAACATCCGATGCCAAGTGCGGAATCCAAGAAGCAAATATATTTTTTGTTCGATGAAACAGAAGCCCATACAAGATACTATCAACAAACACCATTCCAATATCAATTGCGACGATTAAGGGATCCCCTTTTGCAAAGTGCATCAGTCCAAATACAAAAGAAGTACACAAAATAGCGAATGTAGGGGGTGTGAACCAACTTAACCGCTCTTGAAAAAAGGCACGATATATCATCTCTTCCACAAATGTTCCAACGATAATCCCAAAAAGCAATGGAATGAATAAAGCTGCGCTCATCATTGGCACACGCTCTTTTATATGCAGTGCGTATTCAGGCATCATATACTTTGCAAATAAAAAACACAAAATAGGAATAATAACTCCTACAAATAGCGCTAAGAACCAATGAGTTTTTAAATCTGAAGCAGTTTGTGAGAACCGAAACCCAATATCCCAAAATTTTCGTTTGCGAATTACTTTTTCAATGACTAAGTATATAATAGGCAAAAAAGTAAAAACTTGACCAATCCCCGGAACAAATAGAGTTATTCCAAGAGAAACTATCATAACGAGTAGCATTTCTAACATTATAAATTTTGTTTTACTTTTTGCAACTGACACAAAAACGCCTCCCCCCCCTTTTTATTTTATGAAAGGGAATAACTTTTTAATGACTTTTTTCTTGACCTAAAGACTGCTACACGGTCAATCAATAACAAGATTGCATTTATTTAAATATCATCTTGATAAAACTTAATGACAACTTGATCAATTATTCCTACACTTGAATCATTAAAATATAAGGCCGAGATAAATCCATTTTAATTCCTTTTCATCTATATTAATCAAATATATGTTTCTCTAAGCAATATAACTAGAAAAAGAGACATCTTGTCCACATGAAACAAAAAAGCTACCCTTCGATATCAAGGATAGCTAAAATTAATTCACAAGAAATCATGAAATCAATCACCAATAGAAAATACCGCACCTTATAACTTAAATTTCTGTTACTAGTTGCTGAAATTCGTCCATATCTAATAACGGGAAAATCTTTGTTTCTACCATTCCTGGTAATTTTCCTGCTAAATCAATTTTCTTTACTGCTAATATGTCAGGTGCTTCAAATGTGATAACCATATCGTATTCACCTACAATGGCATAAGCAGTTAAAATACGTCCACCGAATCGTTCATAGTTCTTATGTAAATTGGAAAAACGTTCACTAATATTTTTTATATTTACATTTCCTTCCCGATTAAACTTTGCTAGAAGTATATATTTTTGCATAAGAACCTCCTCTTATTTCATTAAGAATGAAAACAGATAAGACCCTATATTCATTACCCAATAAAAATATTAAATTATCATTCTTCTTAGGTGAATTCCTTCTACTTTACATACTTCCCATTAAAGGCACTAGATGATGATGCATTTCTTCTTTGTTAATCATTTTAATTAGAACGGGCATATAAACAAGCATCACTCAAACTGACGAATACTCGGAACAGATAAAGCGGTCAGGACCACTACAATAGCCGCAATCGCTAAAATGCTGATAGTCAAAATACCACCAATTATATTGGCCAACCATCCAACTATCAAATACCCTAACGGTAATAGCGCAAAGGATCCAAGCATATCGAGACTAACAACTCTACCAAACGCTTCTTCCGGCACAAGTTCTTGCAAACTCGTTTCCCAAATTAAACCGAAAATCATAATGCCAAACCCCTCAATAGCCATTAATCCAATTAATGCTGGTGCCCATGAGACAAAAGGCATTATTAAAAGCGCCATTCCACTAATTAAAACACCACCATAAGCCAATAAGCCACGTTTATGCCAGTTCTGTTTCCCTCCAAAAATAAGAGCAGCAACAACTGCACCCCCGCCAGAAAATGCCATTCCGAGGCCATAAACAAAAGGTTCAAAGTGATGATGGATATTAAATAACCAAGGAATTAAGACGACTACAATACCCGCGTGACAAATATTAATAAACGAAAATGCTAAAATTGTAATCCATAACCACGGATGGCTTTTTAATACTACAATTCCTTCAATGAAATCTTTTTTAAAGTTCACTTTATTATCTGCCCTGTCTTGCGCTTTTTTTGTTGTCAAATCCCTTAAAAATAGTAAACACATAAAAGAAAGCAAATAAGTCAATGCATCTAAACCAAAACCAATACCTGCTGATGCGATGGAAACAATGAGGCCCCCAAGTGCCGGACCAATTAAACGTACGCCTTGGTTGCTCATCTGAGTTAACGCGTTAGCCGCATTCCGAATTTCCGGCACAAACACCCTTGCTCGAACTGCTGAATAGGCTGGTTGAAATAACCCTTCCATAAGACCATACATCGCTACTAATACATATAAAATATGGATCGTTAAAGTATCAGTAAACATGAGTACTGCTAACGTTGTCATTAATATCCCTCGAACAATATCAGTAAATAACATCAATTTAACACGATTAACGCGATCTACAATTAATCCTGAAAATGGTAAAATAAGTACGTTTGGAAGCATATACATCGCCATTGTCATCCCCATAACGACTGTCGATCCTGTTAATGTATATACAACCACCGGAAGAATAACCATTGTAATAGAACTTCCAAGAACCGAAAAGAGCTGCCCGATCCATAAAAAAGTAAAATGACGTGATTTTGTAATAGGTAATAATAAATTACTTATATAATTCGAATTTTTTTGCTCTTGTATCTCTCCTTGCATATGTCCCCTCCTTACATAAAATAAAACAATACTGCATTTCATTATAACATTTAAATGTAATCATTTTCCAAAAATCAAACTTCATTGATTTTTGTATTTTATATCGTATTATTTAGCAATAAAAAAACGATTGCTATTTTCGAGCAATCGTTTTTTCTATTTCATAATCAATCTCTAGAAACTTCACACCAAACATCCACATTTGATGATGTGCTGTTAACGTGATTTTATCCTTCTCTCTTATCACAAACGTTTCAGCTAACGGTAAGCGAATCGTAAAGAAGCGGCTATGTAAATAAATCCCCTCATCCCCTTTTGTACTGTTCCGTAACCGACTCGTAATGATAAGATTTTTCTTATCATTGCGCAGCTTTAACATTCCAGTCATATTCGCATATGGTAATGGCAGCGCAATATTCATGTATGTTTCCCCATTATGTTCATTCTGAGAGTAAAGCGCTACAAAGATTGTTTCATTCTGTTCGTTTTTCCGAATCCATGCTCTGACATCATTTCTACCGTCTTTTTCATCTTTTATAGAAACAATCTCTCCATACATAACCTCTAACCGATTTCCCATTCCTAAATGAATTTGCTGCACGCGTCGACTTATTTTTTCATAAAGAAAGGCAAATGTTTGAAACCAACGTGACCAATAAATAGTTGCTTTTAATTCATAGTTTTTCGTGTTCTCATAAAAATCAATAATGAGCGGTGACACACTTTTTGGATTAAATTGTTTACTATGAAAATCTATCATTTTATTTATAAGACCTGTATATTCGTTCTTCTCTACTAGCTTATTTTCCAATAAAACATCCTCTCCAACTTTCATCTTTCCTTTAATACGACTCATCGTTTTTCCATAATGAATGTATTTCGGACCATTCTTTTCAATCATCCACCCCATACAAGCAGGTACTGCCACGCCAATTCCGTTTACAACCCCATGAATCCAAACCATTTGTACAATAGAAATAGTCATCATTCCTCTGAAATTCCCGTATGAGTATAAAAGTGAGAAAAGAATAGTCACCATAAGTGTACTAGACGAAATGATAAGAAGAACTTTCGCACTTATAGATGTAAACTTTGTTTTCCATACAAAAATGCCGTAAACATAGAGCGAAATAAGATAGAGTAGCACCGCAAAAAACTCAAATATTCTCGAATAGGTAATGCCAATTGCAACCGTCATCGGAGAAATGATGATAACAAACATAACAATCGTATATAATTGACTTTTCTTTTGTTGCTTTCTCCCTAACAAACCCGCAGATAAAGGGAGTAGAAAAGCAGAATAATGAAAATGAGCTGCTGTGAGTAAGACGATATCTGAACTAAATTGCATAATTGGTATGTTTGCTACAGAGACAAAGAACCAAAAGCCGCCTAAAAATAAATACATAAATCCACTATCAATCGCTGTTTCTTCTAGCGGTTTCCATCCTCTTTCTAATAATCTACTTACACCAAATAATGCTACAATGCCCGTATATATAAACCAAATTATCGCAAATAGAAAATGATTTGTTACAAAAGCAAGCATTGCACTTATCGCCGCAAGTGGATATATATATGCTGCAAGTTTGTAACAGAATAATTCATCTCCATCTCTTTTTCTCTTATCTACAATAGAAAACGCCATCGGGATAAATAGAAGAATTGACAATAATATAACCGATTCAACAGGATGTAACTTTGGCCACTCTAATATGAGAAAAATGACATAACAGATGAGACCGATTATTATATTTCGCATATAATTACACCACTTTCTCTAAACGTTCCCTTATAAGAGAAAAGCGGCCCTAATATCGGATTTTGCACTTGTACATAAATCCGATAACAATCTAATTCGTCATCATAACTTTCTATAATCTTTGCCTCTCCATATAAAAACCTTGGCAATGGAATTTTCATTCCACATAAGTAGAACCATTGTTTTTTTGATGAAATATGAATTGCTCCTTTTGCATCAACATGAAACGCAAGCGTCGATACGAGCAAATGTGGTTCACCGAAATAATCGACAATTTCATCTTGTTTATCATTCAAATACATAACAGCATTAAAATAACGCCTTTTTTCACCAAATAGAAACATCCGATTCCATGTTACAAATACCTCTCCTTTATTGTCTTTCTCTGCAGTATTTTGAATGATAAATGGTACTTCTTCCCCTCTTTCTGAAAAAAACATCCGGAATTTTGCTGCTACTTTTAAAAACATTCTTACAGCAACTGAGCCTTCTGTAATTTCATCCATCCTTCCTTCTCCTACAAAACTATATGTTTCTGTAATTGCATAACGTTTCTGTAATTTTGGATGTAACTGATGATAGGATTCTCCTAATAATGTTTCGTAAATGGAAGACAAATTTTTACCCCTTTCTGCTTCTTTTACAATGTTTTGCTTGCGGTAAGTTATTACTATTTACATAACCGATTATTGAAAATCCAATCAGCATAATGTTTAAAGTAATTGGATTAAAAGGTTGTATAAAACTTTCAATATTTGTGAATCCTGCCACAGCGGCCAATGCCAATAGTATAATAATATGAATGAAAAACAATTTCTTCTTTTGGAAAGGTATCAACCACACGATTCCAAATACGATTTCCAAAAAGCCAATCATTTTAATAATCCATGCAGCATTATCAGTTGCACCAATAAGACTAGCAAGCATTCGTACCTCTTCTGGATGAGTATATAAAACTTTCGGAATAAGTCCTTGATAAATCCACACAAAAGAAAGTAAAAAACAAACGAGATAATACGTAACAGCTCTTTTTAATAATAAACGTGGATGGAATCCTTTTTCTAACCACAATTTTAAAGCATCAAAACTCCATGCAGTTGCCCAACCTAATAACGGACGAAATATGAATGAATCTATAAACCTTCCTATATTTCCAAACCTCGTTTCATAATCATACTGCGTTTCAAAGCGAATCTCGTTCCCATTCGGTGTATACTTCCAATAGCCTCTTCCTACCGTAATCAACGAAAGCTTACTGTCTGTCCAAAATTTCAGTGAAGAGATTCGCCCCCCATCTTCTTTTTGTAGTTCCCCTATTGATTCTCCTTCTCCAGCAATTTCAAGTCCAAAACCAATTTTTGTTTTATATAAAAAACGCTGCGGTTCGCCTTCCTTTCTCTCTAAATACGATATTTCTGTAAACCGCGCATCCCATTCTGTATGTATCTTTGGATCTTGTGTATATCTCCAAAGTTCATTCATTGTTGTTTTTATTTCAGTTTGCACATAAATAGGTTTTTGTTTTTCCATTCACACTGCCCCATCCATATAATCTATATAATAAATACGTTTGTAAAATATTGTTATAAATTCTTCTTTTAAACATATTTTATATCATTTTCATTTTACCATTAAATAGATTTAATTTTCTGAATTTTTATAACCCACTTGATTTCTTCCAACATTTTGATTACTATGGAACAAATGTTACCAACAACTTCATACAACCAATCACTCTCGCCGAACGACGTGAGATAGAGGTTGCAACTTTTATGAGTATTCTAAAGGAGACACAGAGATTGTCAATGAGCTTAGATGAAAGGAAAAGTTGCCGAAATTTATATGTTTCTCTGAACATATAAATTGGGGCTGTTTTCGAATAGAAACAGAACTGTCATATATACAGTGGTGTATATATGAAGAGCTATCTACAAAAAAGGGAGATCATATTTCTTTATGATCGTCTTCTTTTTTGGCGGTTTTTTTATTAGCTCCGTTTTCTGTTTCCTTTTTCCTGTAACAGCACCATCCTCACCTATTTGAGATGGTGTTTTTTATTTGCTCTCGGTAACTTACAGGAATGAAAGGGATCTATATTTCCCATCTTATGTTTAACAACATTTTTCCTAATTTATTAACCAATATTAAATTGAAAGTGGGCTCTCATGATGGAAATTATTGTTCAAAAATTTGGCGGTACATCTGTTGGAAGTATCGAACGTATTCAACATGTTGCGGATTTAGTCATTGAAGAATATGAAAGAGGACACGGAATTGTAGCGGTTGTGTCCGCAATGGGACATAGCACAGATGAATTAGTATCTTTAGCTGCTAGTATTACGGAGCAGCCTAGTAAACGAGAAATGGACATGCTCCTTACAACAGGTGAACAAATTTCAATTTCTTTATTAACAATGGCTCTGCAAGCGAAAGGTTATGCTGCAATTTCACTAACAGGCTGGCAAGCTGGTATTACAACAGAATCTGTACACGGCAGCGCAAGAATTACTAATATTCATACAGAGCGTATTCAATCTCATTTACAAAAAGGAACAATTGTCGTTGTAGCTGGTTTCCAAGGATCAAGCGCAGAACAAGAAATTACAACACTTGGCCGCGGCGGTTCTGATACAACTGCAGTCGCATTAGCTGCAGCATTACAAGCAAAAAAATGTGATATTTATACGGATGTAACAGGTGTTTACACAACTGATCCACGCGTTGTAACAGACGCTTACAAATTAGATGAAATTTCCTATGATGAAATGTTAGAACTGGCTAACCTAGGTGCTGGTGTACTTCATCCAAGAGCAGTAGAATTTGCGAAAAATCATAATGTTATGTTAGAAGTTCGCTCAAGTATGGAACGAGAAAACGGAACAATCGTAAGGGGAGAATGTAGCATGGAACAACAATCAATCGTAAAAGGTATTGCATTTGAAGACAATATTACGCGCGTTACAATTAAAGGCTTACAAGCAGGAGGTCTTTCCACAATCTTCTCTACATTAGCAAGCGCTCATATTAATGTAGATATTATCATTCAAAGTATTACAAATGAAGGAACTGTACACTTATCCTTCTCTATTTATTCGAATGATTTAAAAGAAACACTAGCGGTATTAGAAGAAAATCGCGAGGCTATGCACTATGAATCTGTAGAATATGAAAATCATTTAGCGAAAGTATCAATTGTTGGATCAGGTATGGTATCTAATCCTGGTGTAGCTGCTAAAATGTTCTCAACGTTACAAGAAGAAAATATCCATATTAAAATGGTAAGTACATCTGAAATTAAAGTATCTGTAGTTATTGATCGTCTTAACTTAGTAAATGGTGTGGAAGCACTTCACGAATCATTTATGGCAAAAATTGAGCCTCTCGTATCAGTAAATTAAATGAAACAAGGGATGGATAGGTTGTCAAGACCTAAATCACAAATATCCCTACAAAAAAGAGAACACATATTAGTCATGTGAAATATGTGTTCTCCTTTTTTCTTTTTCTCAAACTCAAGCCTCCTTTAATGAAGAAAGACTGGATGTATCAGGTTAACTTTACCCATTGTCATTTATATCTTGATATAAAATTATTAGACATTAAGGTTATAGCATAATTGGTATATCCATTGTTGGGAAACCGCCCATGCCCATTCCTGGGAAGCCTATAATACATTGAGAATCTAATGTCATGTTTCCACCTACTTTTTATAAATATTTCATAGTCTTTTACATGCTATGCTTAAAAAAATAAAGGAGCTTATTCTCCTTTAAGGTTAGGCAGACTAACTACTAATAACAGATTTTCTTTGACTTGGAAAATTAATAAATCCTCCCTACATAATCATTTACAAGTACAAGCATTAAGAATAAACAGTACTTCTAATATTATTAATTTAACAACGGACAATTGATAAAGTGAAACTTCCATCAATGGGGGATGAAAACTAATGAGTTCTTATACACGAATAGACCTTCACTTCCTGATCCTTGTTACGCCTCCCATTGTGGCCTACGTCCCGTTCCTAACAAATGACCATTTGTTCCGTTCTCGTTATATACATGTTAGACTACATTTTCAATCTCTAGATATGTAGTATGAGATTTATGAAAAAAGAGGATACTATGCCCTCATATTGGACATAGTATCCTCTTCTAATTATAGTATATTTACCAATTGCACCCTTGTTTTCTTTTTAGAATAAGTGAATGTTTTGCTTTTTGCACTCTTCACGCATTTCATCCGGCCATACAGAAGTTTGAACTTCTCCAATATGTGCTTTGCGTAAGAAGTACATGCACATTCTTGATTGTCCAATGCCACCGCCAAGTGTAAGTGGAAGTACGTCCTCTAAAATACCTTTATGGAAATCATATTCACGTTTGAAATCTTCCCCTTTTATTGTTAATTGTTCATCAAGGGATTTGCTGTCAACACGAATACCCATGGATGATAATTCAAATGAAGACTGGAGTACTGGATTCCAGAATAAGATATCTCCGTTTAATTTCCAATCATCGTAGTCAGATGCACGTCCATCATGTTTTTCACCAGAGCGCAGCGCCCCCCCAATTTCGCTAATAAAGACTGCACCGTATTCTTTCGCAATCGCATGCTCACGATCTTTCGGTGTTAATTCTGGATATTTATCTTCAAGCTCTTGAGATGTGATAAATACGATATCTTCCGGTAAATACTTACCAAGGAACGGGTATTTTTCAAATAAATGCCCCTCTAAATCTTTGAATATTCCATAAATTGTTCGTACTGTTTCTTGTAAGTAATCTACTGTACGCCATTCTTCTTGAATAATTTTTTCCCAATCCCATTGATCAACGTAAATGGAATGCGTTGCATCAAGCTCTTCATCACGGCGAATTGCGTTCATGTTTGTATATAAACCCTCACCAGCTTCATATCCATATTCATGCAGAGCAAATCTTTTCCATTTTGCTAGTGAATGTACAATTTCTAACTCTTCTCCTGAATGCAGCATATCAAATTCAATTGGGCGCTCTACACCGTTTAAGTGATCGTTTAACCCTGATTTTTTCGTTACAAATAAAGGTGCAGATACACGGAATAATCCAAGACGTTTTGATAATTGCTCTTCAAAAAATGTTTTAACTTCCTTAATTGCGATTTGTGTTTCTCTTACTGTCATTAATGTTTGGTACATGTTGTTTTCCTCCTAAAATGTTTTGATGTAGTGAGGAAAGAAACCAATAAAAAAAAGCCCTTCTTTCCCAAAAAACTGGGACGAAAGACTTTGGTTCCGCGGTACCACCCAAATTAGCAACAGAGGTTGCTCACTTATTCAGTACGGAGATTAGAGATATCTCGATACTGTTCTTCTTGTAACGGCGAAGTTCCCGGCTAAGTCTACTTTCCTAAAAAGGATTTCGGTTAGCGACTCCAGGAGGTTCTTCATAACAGGCTTCGTATCAGGCTCACACCACCCCTGACTCGCTTGGACTACGTCCTATTACTACTCTTCCTTTCACAGTCGTTTTACTGTCACATCTCTGAAACATTTTATTAATGTTTATTCTATACAAAAAAATAAGAAAGTCAACAAAAAGTTTTAAAATATTTTTCAATTCTTTATTTTACGGTTTTTCAAATAGTGTGTGATGAGAAAATATTTGAACGCAGTTCTATAAATACAATGTGTCACATTTCAATAAATTATACTGTCTTTTTAGTACAGATAAAATATAAGGAGGATCTTCATGCGTAGCTTAACTAATAAAGCTCCTGAATGGTTATATGTATTTTTATTTTGCACGACTGGGATCAGCGTTGTTTCTCAAGGATTCATCATGATTCCAATCGAAAATGAACTTATATCACATTTTCAAATCCCTAAAGATACTGCATATCTCTCAAGCAGTATCTTTTCTATTTTCTACGCTATCGGTTTCTTAATTTTCGCTCCTCTTTCTAATCGGTTTGGTAAGAAGAACATACTAGTTCTCGGCCTATTCGCTTTGTCTTTCTGTACACTGACGATCAGTTTTTGTAAAATATATAACCTATTTTTGTTCCTTAGAGCTCTGCAAGGAATAGTAGCAGCTACATTTACGCCCTTGGCTCTTGCATATGTATTTGAATTATTTATTCCAAAACGTCAAGGCTATGTCATCGGAATCTTAAGTGCAGCTTTCACAACGTCTAGCATCTTAGGGCAAATACTCAGTAATTGGTTTATATCTCAATACACTTTTCCTATTCTTTTTTATCTTTTTGCTTTTATTCATCTTTTATGTGGAGCAATTTTATATTTCATTCTGCCTGCATCTATCAAAAGTGATCGTCCATTATCTATCGCCTACTGGTTTGATATGTTTACATTATTTCAAAATCGTTACTTGGCAATTTGTTTAGCAATTACCTTTACTCAATTTCTTTCATTCGTTGCAATTTATAGTTCTTTACATCATGTGTTAATAAGAACGTATCACCTTACAAGGCATGAAATTTTACTATTCCAATGCCTTGGAATAATTGGAATGTCTATTTCTCCTTTCATAAATAACTTTATAACACGTATTGAGGCCCAAAAAATGATTACACTAGGACTTATCATAACTTGCACGGGAATACTCTTGTTCTTGAAAGAGGATAACATGTACTTTCTCTCTATAACTACGATCGTATTTGCAGCAGGAATTTCAATTGTATTACCTTCTATCATTTTTCATATTGGACAAATAAGTGAAGAAAGAAAAGGAGTTGCGATAGCACTTTATACATTTACTTTATTTTTAGGGTCTAGTGTAGGTCCGTATATCGGGACAAAGATAATATTTAAATATGTCGTACTTATTATTTTCTCTATCTTATTCTTATCTATCCTAATGTCACTTTCTTTACGAAAAAAGCAACATTATTTCTACGAAAAGATACAAGTTAATCAAAATGATTAGTTTGCATACAATACATTTTTTATTCAAAATAAGAGTTGCTCTAACAGTCATCTCACAACTTTTAGAGCAACTCTATACTTTTAACGTATAGTAATATGCTTAAGTTTATCAGGATTCACAACATAAAATAGTTGCTCAATCTGATTCGTATTTTGCTTCCATGCGAAACTGAAAACACCAACCACCTCTTCATCCTTTAATATGAGAATCCCTGGCTGATTATTCACTGTCACCGCTTGTGCTTTTTTTCCTGTAAAAAATTTAGTAGCAATTGCCGACAGCAAGCTCAGAACACGTTTTTTACTAATAATTTGATTAATAGCCGTAGCGACATTCCCTCCCCCATCTGCAATAAGTGTTACATCGCTAGTAAGAATTTCTGAGATTTCTTGAACATTACCTCGCGATAAGGCCGAAATAAACCTAGTAATTTGATCTTGTTGAATTTCATATGGTGTATACTCCTCATCGAAAGATACATTCATTTTCTTCTTCGCACGGCTAAACACTTTACGGCAATTTATTTCCGTAATATTTAGTAAGTCAGCGATTTCATTATGTTTTAAATTTAATGCTTCTTTTAAGACATAAACGGATCGCTCTGTAGCAGAGAGTTTTTCCATAAGAACAACAAATGTATAATATAGTTGATCATCTTGAATGATTTTCTCCGAAGGGTCCCATTGTACGTCTTGCACAATAGGTTCTGGCAACCAAGTACCAACGTAAGTTTCTCTTTTTTTACGGCTGGATTTTAGTTCATTTATACAACGATTTACAATCATTCTACTTACATACGACTTTATATTATTACTATCTGTTAACTGCACTTCTTTCATTTGCAGTTTTATAAATGTATCATGAAGAATATCTTCAGCATCACTTATAGATCCGAGCATCTTGTACGCTATAGAAATAAAATAAAATCTGTACAGTTTGTATAATTCATTTACGTCCAAGCTATTTTGTCCCATGGTAGTCCCTCCTCAAAACCCTTTAATCAATAAATCTATCATAATATAAAATAAGAAATACCCTAGAAAAAACTTTCCAGGGTATACCTATGCAAATTTCTCAAAAAACACTCTTACCAAAATAGCTTTCTTATGACAAAAATTATATAAAAAAAATGCTACAAATTATGTTCAAACCCATTAGACCAAGAAGGATGAATGGGCTCCCACCCATATTCCTTTCGAGCTTTTGTATTGGATGCGCCGCGCTCACCACGATTATTACCAGCTTGATGAAGAGGTTGGGGCGCACCAATTGCAGAAGCATAAACAGGTAACCAAATATTTCCTGTTGCAGGATTATCATCGACAATGTTAACCGGGCCAGATGGCCACTCTAGTGCCAACAGCGCAGCTCTGGCTGCATCATCTACATGCACAAAAGAAGCTACGCCATCCGTTGCTACAATTTCTTGTCGTCGTACTTGATTAGCAATCATTCCGTCTTTCGCATACCAAGTTCCCGGACCATAAAGCGTTCCGTAACGAATGATAACAAATTCCGGCATTTGAGACACTTTTTCTTCTAACGCCGTAATGCCTTCTATCGTCGTTTTTCGTGGAAACGGAGCAGCAATGTCCAACATTTCTTCTTCTATAGCAGGCGTGTCTCCAGGTTCATATGCCCATGAAATACTTTGTGCAATTATTCGTCTAACTCCCACTGCTTTTGCAGCATCTACAAGATTTTCTGTTCCCTTAACTCTTATTTTTGCATTATCAATCAAGCTTCCTCCACTTAATGATGTAAGTTGATGAATCACTACATCTGGCTGACTTTTTTCCAGTGCAGCGAATACAGCATCTCGATTTAATGCATCTGCCATCACTGGCTTCGCACCCATTTTTATAATTGCACTTGCATGCGAGTCATTACGAATCATCCCAAATACTTCATGACCTTCTTTTACTAACATAGGAATTAAAGAACGTCCGATTACACCAGTTGCACCAGCAAGAAAAATTTTCATCTCTATACCTCCCTAATACGTTTTTTAAAATTTAATAATTCGGTACCTTCAGAATGAAAAAACGACTATAAAATGTACTTTTTTTTCACGTCCATATTTAAGACAAATTGATCATGTAATGTGTGACATAACTATAAATATAATCACAAATTTTTTCATATCTCGGACTTTTTTTTCTTTTTATGCAACGTAAAACTAAAAGATAACAATTCATATATATATTTTTTGAAAAACAATACTTAAATGTTTGTCACACACAAATGCATATAATAATCCTTATATAGTTAACTTTATAACTATTCTTTTATTCTTGCAGAATCTTTTTTTGAAATATTACCAAAAATCTATTTTCTAAAAAATATTGTATAATATTAATAAATTCAAGATTAAACACCTTTTACATAACACATTACTATCAGCAAAAATTAAAAGAGTCCTAACTGTGAAGGACTCTTTTTTCTACTTTAAAAGATTTCTATTAGCGGGATAAACCTGAGGATTTTGCGCATTACTGTCCATGTTATGATATACTATTATATCCTGCTGTTCATTTTTATGAGCAACTGTCGGAAAGGAAAAAGTCATAAACCCAAATTTTATTTTAAAGATTTATTGACTACTGTGGAAACAGATTTGCTATACAATAATAACGGAGTGATTATATTATATGAGTAAAGCTAAAGGTAAAGGTGGAACAGGTAGAGGAACAGGCAGTAAGGGCTGGAACCGATGGAAAGCCAGTGCCAACAAAAAAAAGAGTGCCAAACCTTATACAAGCAAAGGTGTTAAAAAAGCGGGTGGCGCAAAGACAAACAGTAATACAGGTGACAAATCCGAAAGATAGGGACTGCTATTTACGCTTGGTATCTTTCGTGTAAGTGTAATATAGATGTTGTGTGGGTTTATTTTGCGGAGAAAAGCAAAGATTTAAAACAACAAAACAAGTGGTTACTCATTGTAAAAAGACAACTTTTAAAATTCATTAATACGATAATCTATATTATGAAAAAAGCTATTCTTTTAGTAAGTACTTATACAAAAGAATAGCTTTTTTATGATGTGAATACAATTTTTTATTTACTCGATGACGATATGACAGAACCACTTATAGAAATTTTCAAGTTATATTTAAAGCACAATATCGTAATCCTTTATTTTAATCGTTTCTATATTTCATGTTCATTTCTTTTCCTCTGCACGAACTATATCACACAATTCCTATAAGCTTTTATTAATTCCGAGTTTATTTTATTGAATTTTCAGAAATATACATTTATACTTATGGACAAATAAAAAGGAGGGTGAAAAATGCAAGCTAAACCAAAAATAAAGCTTTCCATTGTTCTAATTCTTATACTTTCCATTATCTTATCAGCATGCAATCAAAACAAATCAAAAACAGCCACTACTAACACGAAAGAAGAAAGAAAACAAATTTTAAATATTGTAGAATCAGGTGAAATCTCCACTTTAGATTCTTCAATTGCATCGGATGGCTTATCCTTTGGCGCTCTCAATAACGTCATGGAAGGCTTATACATGCCTGGTCTTGAGGGAAAACCGGTACCTGGAGCTGCAGAATCTCATACATTAAGTAAAGATGGATTAACCTATACATTTAAATTGCGTGATACAAAATGGTCAAACGGCGATCCTGTAACAGCTCATGATTTTGTGTATGCATGGAAACGTGCTGTAAATCCTGAAACAGCTTCAGAATATGCACAAATTCTATTTGATATTAAAAATGCGAAAAAAATTAATAAAAAAGAACTTCCTTTAGATGAATTAGGTGTAAAAGCACTTGATAACAAAACATTAGAAGTTCAGCTTGAGCATCCTGTACCGTACTTCCTTGGGTTAATGGGATTTGCTACGTTTTATCCTTTAAATCAAAAATTCGTAGAATCACAAGGAAAAAATTTTGGATTAGAAGCGAAAAATGCAATCTATAACGGACCATTCGTACTAAGTGAATGGAAACATGAACAAGGATACAAAATGATGAAAAATCCAAATTACTGGGATAACAAAAACGTAAAACTAGAAGAAATTAATGCTCATATCGTCAAAGATATTTCAACAGCCGTCAATCTATTTGAAGCAAAACAAGTAGACCGAGCAACTATTAACGCTGAATTCGTAGATAAATACAAAGATAGTGATAGCTTAAAAAAATTAGCACGACCAACAACAGTTTTCTTCCGTTTCAATCAAAAAAATCAAGTTCTTGCAAATAAAAATGCGCGAAAAGCCATTAGCTTAGCTTTTGATAAAAAAGGCGTTGCTAATACAATTTTAAACAATGGTTCTATTCCAGCCAATGCACTCATTCCACAAGGATTTGTAAAAGGACCTGATAACAAAGATTTTCGCAGTACAAGTAATGTAAAAATAGAGACAAATGTTACAGAAGCAAAAAAATTATGGGAACTTGCTAAAAAGGAATTAAGTATCCAAACTATATCATTAGAAATTTTAAGCACTGATGATTCGAATGATAAAAAGATTAGCGAATTTTTAAAAGGCGAACTTGAAAAGAATTTACCAGGACTAAACATTACATTAACGCAACTTCCTGTTAAAGTATATTTAGAGCGTGAATCTAAAGGAGATTACGAGATTTCTCTGTCTGGATGGGGGGCTGATTATCCAGACCCAATGACATTCTTAGATATGTTTATAACAGGTAGCTCATTTAACCGGATGAACTATTCCAATCCAAAATACGACGAGCTTATCCATAATGCTGGTTCTTCCCTCCTAACAGATTTACCTGCTCGCTGGAAGGCTTTCCAAGATGCCGAAAAAATTCTCATAGAAGATGATACAGCCATTGCTCCCATTTATCAGGCTGGACTTGTGTATCTGGAACGACCATTTGTGAAAGATGTTTGTATTCGACCTTTTGCTGGAGTATATAGTTATAAATGGGCTTATATTAGTAACTAAATAACAAAGTTGTTAAAAATCTGAAACTTCTTTAAAAGCGGAAGTCGTCACTAAAATTTTACTAGTGCCGGCTTTTTCTAATTATCATAGAATTAATTTCAGAGTATTCGGGTTTTTATTGTTCATTCTATGTACTTTTAATTAAGTTTGTTTTATAATTAAGTTAACTTAATTATTAAGCGAGGTGGTTTAAGCATGAAAAACGATCTTATTCAACAAATTAATAGTTTACAAAATCATTTAAACGTTCAATTAGCAAGTAGATTTGAGCATAAAATTGATGATCAACTTACAGCTAAGCAAGTTTTATTATTAGAGCTAATCCAGATGGGTGTCACTTCACCGAAGGAGTTAGCTATCCAACTAAATATTTCAATGAGTGCAGTTAGTCAAATTCTTAATAAATTAGAAACAAAAGAATACATTACACGTAGTATTAATAAAGAAAACCGTCGTGAAATCATATTAAAATTGGCGATGAATGGCGAGCGGTATTTCGAAGAATTGCAAATGCTCGAAGATGAAATCAATCACAATGTTTATGGACAGCTGCCCTTAGAGGACTTGAAACATTTGGTCCGTATACTCGAAAAATTAAATACGATTGTAAAAGGGGGATAATCTATGTATGTGATTAAAAGAGGAAAGTATATTTGGTTATTATTGCTTTTCGCTATTTTATGTAGTAATTATATGCTCTATCACACGCACACAGGAAATAATCTTCTCCCATCAGAAACAAATATGGTAGTATTAGGGTCATTATTTGACCTAATTATTATGCTGCCTTTATTCTTTATGTTGTATAGCAAGAAGTTTTCTGTAAAAACAGCTATTATTTTATCAGCGGCAGGATGTATATTAGCTAGGTTTCTAATTCCCAATCATCTTTTAGAACCCTTTATAGTTATTACTTGGACTGGAATTGTAATAGAGGCTGCGCTAATCATCTTTGAAGTTATATTAATTGTTACATTTGTTCGTTACATGCCAAAAATCACGAGAAAGGTGAAAATGAGCGCATTATCGGTAGTTTTTTCGTTCCCACATGCAGTTGATGAATATGTACAGAAAAATTCAATTATTCATGTGATTTGTTCAGAGGCGATGATGTTTTATTATGCTTTCTTCAGTTGGAAAAAGACTCCTCTTACAGGTATAACACTGTATAAAAACTCAAGTTACATTGCATTTCAAATCATGATGATTCATGCAATTGTTATTGAAACATTAGGTTTCCATTGGTGGCTTCATGATAAATCGATAGTTATTTCGATCATCTTATTAGTTCTTAATATTTATTCTGTAATTTTTTTCTTAGCAGATATCCAAGCTATTCGATTAAATCCGATTTATATAAACAATAGATCTATGTTTCTCTCTCTTGGATTATTAAAACGTACAGAAATTCAATTTGAAAATATTGAGTGTATTATCGAAGATCCAGCGATTCTAGAAAATAAGTTATCAAAAGATACCATTGATTTTATTGTGCGAGATTTTGAAAAAGTTTACCCACATATGATTTTAAAAATGAAAAAACCTGTAAGAGTAACACTATTCATGGGAATTCAAAAAGAATATTCACAAATAGCTATTCGCTCTGACAATCCAACACAACTTAAAAAAATTATTTTAAATACAATGGAGAATAAAAACCTAGATGTTTAAAATAGTTTATTAATCTATCTATTTAAGCTGTTAGTCCTTCTTGAGTAAAACCAAAACAAAAAATCCCTATTTTCTTTTGGAGGGCTAACTTTAAAGAGCTTTGCTACATAAAAAATTGAAGGAAGGCTCTGACTTTTTCAGCTGAGAATTAAACGACTTTATTATCTCTATATAATTATTATGTATACACAAAGATGTTTGCTACAAACGAGCAAACATCTTTTCTTTCAGCGTTCTTTCTCAGAACAGTATTCATTTTAGTCTACTTCGGTCAACCGCTTCGCTTCAAAATATAACACTTGAATAAATTTTTTCGTGTTAATTCTCGTTTGTCCAGATGAGGCAATTTCATCCTTCGTCAGCTCTGTCATCCGTTTTCGTACAATTGTAAAATCAAAAAATTTTGGAGCATAGCTTTCAAACTTCGGATTTGAAAAATCTGTTAAACCGAGAGAAGCTAAGTGATTTAATGACTGATAAATCGCTCGGCGTACACGTTGTTCAGAAGCTTTTCTTTCTTTATCAATCTCCACTTCTGCAGCCATTTCTCCTAATTTTTTAACAGTAATATTGTGAAAAATATCTTTTAATGCTGGGAATCCATACTCAAAGGTTTCTTTCTTTTCTTGCGTAAATAAATATTCCAACATACTCAGTAAATCTTTACTTCCGTTTTCTCCGGCAATTCCGAGTTCCGATAATAAATATTGACCCGAATCAATAATTTTTTTCTCTTCTAACTGTGGTTCACTTCGTAATCCAGGCTTCTCCCACTGAAATACATTATTCAGTGATTTTTGAATATCTTGAATCGATCGTTCTAAACGAATACGCTCTATCACTTTTCGTACAACTGATACAACCTCAATTTTATTAAGAGGCTTTGTAATATAATATTCAACCCCAAGGGAATAGGCTTCACCTATTAATTGCTTCGATTCTACTTGAGAGATCATAATCACTTTCCCTGAAAACGACGGTATAATGTTGCGAACAGTTTCAATTCCATCTCGTATTGGCATTAATAAGTCAATAAATAATATATCTACTTTCTTAAAATTTAACTGATCTCCTTCTATGAAAGCACCATCTTCTTCCTCTCCCACTATTTCTCCAAGGTCTTCATCTTCAATGATTTGTGATAGCATAGAACGAAATACTTCGTCATCATCTATGATGTAATAAAACATCCCCCTCATCCTTCCTTAGTCAGACTAGATTCCGGCAGTCTCACAATAAACTTGCAACCTTTTTCATTGTCTCCGTCTTGTAGTATAACCTCTCCCTCAAGTTCCGTCACCATCTCTTTTATATAAGATAGCCCAATTCCTGTTGATGGCGTTCCTGTTTTATCATACTTCGAGGTAAAAGCAGGCTTAAACACTAGCTCCTTATATTTCGCCGGGATCCCCGGACCATTATCCATCACTTCAAATATGACGAATGCATCTCTCTTCTTTATATGAATCTTAATGGCACCAGTACCATCAATTGCTTCTACAGCATTAGCAACTAAATTATTTAAAATCGACAAAACAGTGTATACATGATACTGCGAATGTTCCCCTTCTAAATGTTTAGAAAATGATATTTCTTTCTCTAATAACTGTGCATACTTCTCGTTAATTCTTATAATCATTTCTACTAGTTCATTTCCATTTATGTACTCTGAAAGATTTTTATCTAAAAGAAGTTTGGATAATCCCGCAAAAATTCTTTGATTATCTTTTTTTATTTCGTGTACTTCCCCTGCAATTTTCAGCGCCCTTTTACTACACGCCTCTATATCATTTTCAGTATTTCCTACTTTTTTCTGTTGTAAGTTCCGATATAGTTGATACGCTTCTTGTGTAATCATTTCCGCATCTTGCAGTGTTTTCTTCAAATGAACAGATTCCACATATAAATTAGAAAGATGCATAAACATCTTTTCATTTTCTTTCCGAACCTGAGCTTCTTTTAATTTTGTTTCATATAAATTCATCATATTTAAAAAACCGAGAGCAAAAAAGCTCCGAAAAATAGCAATAATAATAATTTTATTAACTTCTGAAACAGTAATCATCGTACCAAGCACAAAAACGTGATAAAAAGCAAGTTCTGACATACTCGAAATAATTTCAATCGTTATCCCAAAACATCCAATGAGAAATGGTTTTTGATGAAATCTGTTTACTTTACATAATGAAAAAAGACTTCCATAAACGGAATAATAAAAAAATACTGGATAACGCATAGAAAAGGAGTCTGAAAAATGAAAAGAACCTTGTAACATCCAGTCAAGAACAATACGAAATGTTACAACAGCTGCGCCAACAATTATACCTGCTAAAGCAGCTGGAATTTTCCTTAAAAATAATAATAAAAAGAAAAAAAGCGGTGTTCCAAAGCTAACACGAAACGTATCATTAAATGGATGAAAATTCAGTTCTCCAGCTATCGGAACAATCAAAATTGCAATGATTAAAATTGAAATATCTTTCTTCCATAATTGACGCCAGTTCAAATATGCCACTTCCTACTATTTAGTATTCTTATCTTGACTGGTAATATTGAAACATAATAAGGAAAGCCCGCTTATTATATAAACGGGCTTTATTTCTATATTGTTACCTTTTCAGCTGCTTTTATTTGACGATAAACAGGTTGCCACATTGCAGCCTGAACAGCCTTCCTGATATCGTTATCATTTAATTCCTCACGAGCTACGCCTTCAGAAACTGCCGCTTTTGCCACTGCAATCGCAACTAGCTCTGAAATATTACGCAGTTCTTCTACTTCTGGAAGAATCGGTGCACCAGGCTGACTTGTATCTACCATACTCGCTACTGCTTCTGCCGCTGCCGCAAACATGCCATCCGTCATCACACGAGCACGAACAACATTTGTACCAAGGCCAAGACCTGGGAAAATAAGCGCATTGTTAGACTGTCCAATTACATAAGTAACACCATTATATACAACTGGTTCAAACGGACTTCCTGTCGCAACAAGTGCTCGTCCTTCTGTCCAAGAAATTAAATCTACTGGTTTCGCTTCTGCAAGAGGTGTCGGATTAGACATTGGTAAAATAATTGGTCGTTCTACATGAGCTGCCATCTCTTTTACAATTTCTTCTGTAAATGCCCCAGCAACTGTTGATGTACCAATTAAAATAGTCGGTTGTACATGTTTCACAACTTCAGCAAGACCAATCGTTTCAGCCTTCTTCCATTCTTTCACTTCTGATTCTTCGCGCGCATACGGACGTTGGAAATCAAGAAGATCCTCCATGTTATCTGTAAGTAAACCATAACGGTCAATACACCAAAAACGGCGACTTGCTTCTTCCTCTGATAAACCTAAGCGAACCATCGCATCACGTACTTGATCTGCAATTCCAATTCCAGCAGTACCCGCACCGAAGACAACAATGCGATGTTCACAAAGCGGAATACCAGAAGCTTTCACTGCTGATAACACTCCTGCAAGTGAAACAGCACCTGTTCCTTGTATATCATCATTAAATGTACACACATTATCGCGATATTTATCCAAAATTCTGCGTGCATTTCGTGAGCTAAAATCTTCCCAATGTAGTAATGCATTCGGAAACTTGTTACATACAGCCTTCACAAATAAGTCAATAAATGAATCATACGCTTCTCCAGTTACACGCGGATGGCGATTTCCAATATAAAACGGATTATTTAATAAATCTTCATTATTTGTACCAACATCTAAAATAACAGGTAATACACGGCTTGGATCGATACCAACTGCCGCTGTATAAACAGCTAGCTTACCAATGGCAATATTAATACCACCTACGCCCCAGTCACCAATTCCTAAAATACCTTCACCGTCTGTTACAACGACTAAATCGATATTTTCTGCGGTTGCACCCATGTTATCAAATGCTTCTTCAATGCCGCTTGGATCATCAATTGATAAATATACACCGCGTGGTTTACGATACTCATGACTATATCTTTGAATCGCTACACCAACAGTTGGTGTGTATACAATTGGAAGCATTTCTCGCAAATGATCTGTGAGCAAACGATAAAATAATACTTCATTACGATCATGCAATGCTGTTAAATATACGTTCTTTAACAAATCATCAGGTTGTGAACAAAACTGCTCATACGCACGACGCGCTTGTTCATCTAACGTCAACACAGCTGGTGGTAACAAGCCTTTTAATCCTAGTTCTTCTCTTTCTTCTGCTGTAAATGCGACACCCTTATTTAAAAGTGGTGTTGCTAATACTTCTACTCCTCGTAATGTCGTTTCTAACGTTCCATCTGAGGAAACCATAAACTTACTCATACAATCCCTACCTTTATTTATATAACATTTCTATATTGTAAACAAAAAAAGGGGGAAAGTCCCCCCCCTCTTTTAATTTTTCTTTAAAAGAGCTGCTCCCGCAATTCCTGGGTGCGTCATTTCATATGGATCTAAAATTAAATCTAATTCTTCTTGTGATAATACACCATTTTTCAAGCAAAGTTCACGAACAGATTCACCAGTTGCAATTGCTTCTTTTGCTAGACGGGCTGCTGCTTCATATCCAATATGTGGATTTACAGCTGTAATAATACCAACGCTTTTCTCAACATACTCTTTTAAGCGTCCTTCATTTGCTTCAATTCCTTTTAGACAGTTATCTGTAAAGGCACGGAATCCATTATTCATAATGCTGATAGATTGAAGTAAGTTAAAGACAAGTACTGGTTCCATTACGTTTAGCTCTAATTGACCCGCTTCTGAAGCAAGACAAATTGTATGATCGTTCCCAATTACTTGGAACGCAATTTGGTTAATCACTTCTGGCATTACAGGATTTACTTTTCCTGGCATAATAGAAGAACCAGGCTGACGAGCTGGAAGCATAATTTCACCTAATCCAACGCGTGGACCAGATGCCATTAAGCGCAAGTCATTTGCAATTTTAGACATATTCATCATACATACTTTCAGTGCAGCTGATACTTCTGTATAAGCGTCTGTATTTTGCGTTGCATCTACTAAATCTTCCGCTCCAACAAGAGGAAGTCCACTAATAGCTGCCAAGTGTTTTACTACAGCCTCAATATATTGTGGATCTGCATTTAACCCTGTACCAACAGCTGTTGCTCCCATATTTACTTCATATAAATGTTGACGAGATTGCTCGATACGCTTCATGTCACGACCAAGTACACGAGCATACGCTTTAAACTCTTGTCCAAGACGAATTGGTACAGCATCTTGCAAATGCGTGCGTCCCATTTTAATTACATGATCAAATTGTTCCGCTTTCAATTCAAATATATCATGCATATATCCCATTGTTTTTAATAATTCTTCTAACGAATTTAATGTTGCAATATGAATTGCTGTTGGGAATGCATCATTTGTTGATTGTGCCATATTTACATGACTATTTGGGCTAATATAATGATAGTCTCCCTTTTCCATTTCTAATAATTCAAGGGCACGATTGGCAATGACTTCATTTGCGTTCATATTCATAGAAGTCCCTGCTCCTCCTTGAATCGGATCAACGATGAAATGCTCATGCCATTTTCCTTCTAAAATCTCTTGTGCTGCTTGTGCAATTGCTGTACCTTTCTTTAACTCTAATCGTCCAATATCTGTATTCGCAAGTGCAGCCGCTTTTTTCACGACTGCCAATGCTTGAATTAATCCTTCATGAATTTTATAACCTGTAATCGGAAAGTTTTCAACCGCACGCATCGTTTGAACACCGTAATACGCATGCACCGGTACTTCTTTCTCACCTAAAAAGTCTTTTTCAATTCGTACATCTTTTGTAGCTTCAGTTATTGTTGCCATGTTTGTTCACTCCTCAATCTATTTTGTCCCTCATTAACCAACAATGATTCCTATGCCTCAAAACTTTGTAATAAATAAAAAATTGGGCAAGAGATATACTACTCATAAAGATCCGATTCGTTCAACGAATAATGAGCGAGAGATAAAAAATCCCTCACTGATTAAAATTTTGCTTTTTACGCTGCTTCTGTTGTGTTTACAGTTTCTAGATAATTCTTCGCTTTCTCTTGATCGAATTCACCTTCCCATTTCGACATGACAATCGCTGCTAATGCATTCCCTAATACATTGACAGTCGTGCGAATCATATCTAAAATGCGGTCAATACCAGCAATTAAAGCAATTCCTTCTACTGGAAGTCCCATAGAACCTAACGTTGCCAATACAACAACAAAGGAAGCACCAGGAACACCAGCCATTCCTTTAGATGTTAACATGAGAACAAATAACAATGTAATTTGCTCCGTCAATGACATGTGTACATTATACATTTGTGCTACAAATAGTGCTGCCAACGCTTGATAAATAGCTGATCCAGTTAAGTTAAATGTATAACCAGTTGGTATAACGAAAGAAGCAATAGCCTTCGGACAGCCGAACTCTTCCATTTTTCGCATAAGATTTGGTAAAACCGCTTCTGAACTTGCTGTTGTAAAGGAAAGAATTAATTCTTCTTTTAAAATTTTCATTAAGGTGAAGATATTTACTCCCACCATTTTTGCATTTATACCTAATACAACAATAACAAATAAAATAACTGTTGCATAAACGGCAAGCACTAATTTTCCTAGCGGAAGCAGCGTACCTACTCCAAATTTCGCAACCGTTACAGCAATAAGTGCAAATACGCCAACCGGAGCAAGTTTCATAACTTGATTTGTCACCCAAAACATCGCTTCTAATACACCTTCAAAGAAGTTAAAAACTGGTTTGCCTTTTTCCCCAATTGCAGCAACCCCTAAGCCGAATAAAACTGAGAAGAAAATAATCGGCAATAAATCCCCTTTCGCAAGCGAATCAAACACGTTTGTTGGCACAATATGAGTAATTGTATCTGCAAAGCCTTTTTTCTCCGTTGCCTCAGCCGATGCTTGGTATGATGAAATATCACTATGCTGCAAATGGCTCATATCAACGCCCGTTCCCGGATGGAACACGTTTGCTGCGATTAAACCCATTAAAATTGCAATCGTTGTAACAATTTCAAAATAGAGTATTGTCTTTCCGCCTAATTTGCCGAGCTTTTTCATATCGCCTACACCAGCTACTGCTACAACAAGTGCAGAAATAACAATTGGAACAACAATCATCTTAATTAAATGAATAAAAATATCTCCAAGCGGTTGAATATAAGAGATAGCGGTTTTATTACCAGAAAAGATTGCCCCTACTACAACCCCTAAAATAAGTGCTACCAAAATTTGTGTAGCTAATCCGAATTTTTTCATGTATTTCATCCCTTTCATGCGAACGCTTTCAATTTGAATGTATAAAAGCTTACTCACATAATATAGATGAACCTACAAAATCAGACAAAAATCTACAAGTTTGTCACAAAACTTTCGAAAATTTTTCTTAAAATGTTCATTGATGCCGTTTTCAGTATACAACTAAAAAATTAGTTTGATAAAATAGCAGATTATTTTGTATAATCTAAAAAGTACATCTATTAAAAACTGAAACGAAAAGGAGGAGATGTTATGAATAGACATACAATGACTTTCATTATAAACCTTTCTTTTCCGTTTCATTTTCTCTTAAAGGAGCAAAGGCATTCGCCTTCGCTCCTTTTTTAGTGTTATAAAGTGAAACTTCCATCAGTGGGGGTTTTCTTCATCCCCCACTGATGGAAAGCTCTCACCAATCGGGCTTTTACGGGCAGTTATCCCCCACCTATCTTCTGTAGAAAAGCGGAAGCGGCTCGCCCAGAATCGCAGGACGTTGGAGCACCCGACAGAGAGGCGCTTTTTGCCTCGTCCGAGGGGGCGAAACGACCGGAGATTCTAGCCGCTAGAGCTGGACAACGATCCTCTCTGCATCCTAAGGTGGGAGTCTTACTGCCCGCGAATAGCGGAATAAAAAGGAGGAACAAGGATGAAGCCATATAAGCGAGTACTGCTAAAACTAAGTGGAGGTGCTCTCGCCGATCAAGATGGAAACAGTTTTGGTTCTAAACATTTAGAGCATATCGCAACTGAAATTTTATCTATTGTCGATTTTGGAATTGAAGTTTCAATTGTCGTGGGTGGAGGTAACATTTTCAAAGGGAATTTGGCTGAAAACTGGGGAATTGATCGCGTAGAGGCAGACAATATAGGTACATTAGGAACAATTATTAATAGCTTAATGTTACGCGGTGTACTAAAAGGGAAAACAGATAAAGACGTTCGCGTCATGACATCTATTCCTATTACTACCGTCGCCGAACCCTACATTCATTTACGAGCTATCCATCATTTAGATAACGGATATATTGTTATTTTTGGAGGCGGAAATGGCCAGCCCTTTGTTACAACAGATTATCCAAGTGTACAACGAGCAATCGAAATGAATAGCGATGCGATTCTAGTCGCAAAGCAAGGCGTAGATGGTGTCTTCACAAGTGACCCCAAACGGAATAAATCAGCAAAAATGTATCACCATTTAAACTATAACGACGTCGTTCCAAATAATATAAAAGTAATGGACCAATCAGCATTGCTACTTGCTCGTGACTATCATTTACCCGTCCATATCTTTAACTTTGATGAACCAGGAGTGATGAAAAAAATTTGCTTAGGAGAACATATCGGCACTTTAATCAGCCATGAGTTAACAAAACTTGAGGATGAAGACTAACCCATTTCAGAAAAAATCCGAACGTAATTATGAACACATAATAAGGTGCAGTATTATGCCGCACCTTATACTTTCTATAATAAGAAACGAAAACATATATACATTTTGATTTTTCAACTTATAAGTCGCTTCTATGCATGGCCAGATGCTCTCGCTCACCTAAAAAGAAAGGGGATTTTATGTCAGTTTTTCAATTTCTATAGTTTATAACACTACAATCACAAATTGTTAAATACAACTACCGGTTCTTCTATATTATTATTGAACACAATTGAATCCGCACATTCCTTTGGTGCGTGCTCTTCTATGTACATGTGACAAGCAGCATGGTATCTCTGTAAAAACATTTCCTCAGCCTTCTCTTCACTTCCAAAAGCTTGCGCCTCTCGCTTAGAACCACGTTCTCTAGCAATCTGAAAATCTGTTTCTACAAATATTTTATAATCAAACAACTGTTTCAGCTCTTGCTTAAATAAAAATGTTCCATCTACTATAAATATCGTATCTTTTGAAGCCAATATTGGTTCTGAATGAATATACATATCCGTCTCTAAATCATGTGATTGTATTTCATAGCGCATCGTACCATTTGGCCCTAATGGCATTAATAATCGTTCAGAAATTGCTTTATAATCATGAGCATCCTCATAATATCCTTTCGCTGATTCCTTCCCTTGTGAATATCTAACTGCCCTTGGATGATGGAAATGATCTATACTTGTTCGAATTACTTTTCTTCCTTGATTTTGAATTTCTTTCGCCAATTCATTTGCAAATGTTGTTTTCCCTGAAGCTGTAATCCCGCTAACCCCTACTCTTACAGGATGATTGGGTTGAAGCATACATATATGCTCTGCAATCTCACGAATAACAGTTTGACGTTTCACTATAATTCCTCCCCACGAAATCTCACCACATATTTCCCTAAATTAACGGAAAATATTTCCTCTCTGCCGTTTTAGTTTATCACCTTAAATATATGTTGTAAAAATATGTTTTCATTACTCGAGTAATTATTATGAATGAGAAAAAATGCCGCATTACGCCGCATTTTTTCTCATCCATATTTCTGCTCCTATAAATAATAATTAAACAACCATGCTATTCGTTCTTTGCACCGATCTAAAAAGGATAACTTATTAAAGAATGATATCGTCATTTCTTTTGAATCTTGAAAATCTTGTGCTAATGTCTTATTTACTTGTTGAAGAATAGGACCACCCTTTATATAGAAATTCATCTCGTCATTAATACGAAAGCTACGCGAAGTAAAATTTGTTGTTCCTATAACGATTGTTTCATTATCAAATACCATAGCTTTTCCATGAAACATTCCTTTTTTATATCCGTATACAGAAATGCCATTCTCGATAGCTTTACGAATATAAGGATATGCCGCCTCTTTTATAAGAGGAATATCTGGCTTGAATGACCAAAGTACTTTAACGGAAACGCCACGCTGCCTCGCTTGAATTAAAGCATTCATAAGCTTTTCATCTTTTGGTATAAAATACGGTGTGGCAATAACGATAGATTGCTTTGCCTGCTTTATTAATTCGATGTACTTTTTTATCACATCATGACCATTATAACAAGACAGTGTATGTAACGTTTTTCCTGGGACATTCTGTTTAGAAATGCTTATTATTCCTTCAGAAGTATCTCGTTTCCAGTCTGATACAAACTGTTCTTCTAAATCTTTCACTCCTTCTCCTTGTATTCGTATATGATAATCTCGCCAATATCCAAAACGCTTGTCTTTTCCTAAGTATTCATCACCTATATTGAAACCACCGCTATATCCTATTTTCCCATCGATTGTTGTAATCCGGCGGTGATTCCGATGATGTAATGAATAAAAAAAGAATGGAAATTCAGGTTTTCTACTATATGTAAAATGAACACCACTCGCTTGTAATTCATTTTTCATTTTTCTTTCGAAAGATAAATCATTAATCCAATCAACTGATAGGTATACTTGTACACCTTCTTTTGCTTTTTCTTTTAACAAATTTAAAAAAGAATGACTACTTTTATCATCTGAAATAATATAAAAATAAGTGAAAATGGAATATTTCGCTTCTTTTATATCCGAAAATAGCTGCTCATATAAGGATTTCCCCTCATCATATAATTGGAAATCACTATAGTGAAGTTCATATTCTTTAGATTGATTTTTTTTTGCTTCGATTTTTCTTCCTAATGTTACATCAAAGTGCATCCAAATAAGAAGAAAAGCTAATATAGCAATAATAATAGAAATAATTCGAAGTATCTTTTTCACCATTTCGTTTTCCTTCCGCACAAAATAATTGTCTCTACGTAGTATTTCAACAGAAATTATTTTTAATGCTCGTTTACATGCAGTTTTATATTTTTTTACTATCATTTATACATACGAGGAGGGAAATATGAAAAATCTTAAAATACAAACACCTATCGTCTTTGTGCCAGGACTTTTTGGTTCTATGAGTAATATCATTATTCCCGGCACAGGCGATTGGAATTTTGGAATCTCCGCATTTGTATATGAGCCTTTTATTATGATGTTAGAAAGTATGGGGTATCAAAGAAATAAAAATCTATTTATTTCGTTCTATGATTGGCGGCAAAGAATGAAAGAATCTGCTCAAAATTATTTAACAAAAACCATTACTTTAGCTAAACAAATAACAGGAGCTAATAAAGTAAATTTGCTTTGTCATAGTATGGGTGGACTTGTTGCACGGGCTTATGTTCAAAGTAATATGTATCACAATGATGTTGATCAATTAATCATATTATGTACGCCAAACGCCGGATCACCTTCAAATTATAGTTACTGGACTGAAGGAATACTTCCTGTACATGTTTCATCCAAAATAAATATCGTTCATTTATTTATTGAGCAGTATATTAACTATTTAAGTTATATTTATAAAATGAATAAGGTCGAGGCAGTTCATACTTATTTTAAAGGGTTACAAGATATCATCCCTTGTAAATATTATGGAAATTATTTATTTATGAAAAACGAATCTTCTATCGAATTCATACCTTACAATCAAATGACAACACAAAATCACTTTCTCGATGAGTTAAATCAAAACAGAGATATAATAAATAGAAGACATATTCATATCACACTAATCTCAGGGGATGGAGAAGACACGATTAAATATTTACAAGTAACCTCATCTCATTCCAAAGTAAAATGGACGGACGGCAAAGTAATAGGAGACATAACTACAAAACGCGGTGATGGAAATGTCATTATGAATAGTGTTTTTCTTTTAGACGGAGACAAATATATTGTGCAAGGAGCTCACAATGAAGTCTTGTATAAAAGTATACCGATATTACAAAGGATACTTTAGCTAGCCTATGAATAAAAGGGATACAGCATCAAACTGTACCCCTTTTGTATCTTGAATTAAATAAAATTCCTCGCATCGTTATTACGCCCAAACTTATAAATTGCGATTAGGAAAAAGGCAATGGCAAAGGCAAATAAGATTAAAATGTTTAAATATAAATCTGCGAACTGCGTCCCTTGCTGTAATTTCGTGATTGTGTCTAATAACCAACGCTGTGGAAGAAATTCAGCAATGTTTTGCACAGACGCTGGCATAATTTCAAATGGAAAGAAGCATCCGGCAAGCAAACATGTTGGTGTAATAATAATATTTTGCATTGCATTCGCAGAAGTTGAGTTTTTCGCAAAAGATACAATCGCTAACGATAAACCAATTGCGACTAAGCCAAATAACATCAGTACTCCAATCATAACAATTAAAGGCATATTTATATCAATATGAAATACATTGATCATAAAAAATACTGTTACAACAATTTGCACGATTAAAATAAGCATATTAACAGCAACATTAGATAATATATATTTCTTTCCATCTATCGGTGTTGATAATAACCTGAAATACGTTCTGTTCTCTTTTTCTTTCAAAATTAATTCTGAGAAATTCACCGCTGAAAAAAGCATAAACATAATGAGATAACCAACTGTTTGATTCGTCATATCTTTATTTTTCGAAGTATCCTTAAGCGTATGAGCTGTTAACTTGAATGAGTTTTTTTGATAACTTGCATACATCTTCTCAAACTTACTTTGATCTTCTTGTGCTACTTTACTAATTGCAGTGATATTATCAATATAATTATACAAATACGATTTTATAAATCCTGTTACTTGAGCACCTTTAATTGAAGAAATTTGAATGTGACTCGGTTTACCATTTCGAACACTTTCTGAAAAACCCGAATCTAACGTAACCACTGCATCAAGTTTTTTCGAAGCAAGTTTCTCCTCGACTTCTGATTCCTTAATTTTACTCACTTTCACATGATTTAATCCTTCTATAAATTTCACGGTATCATTTGCTATATAATGATTTTCATTATTTACAACCCCAATGTTTAATGTCCCTTGTCCTGCATTTCCATACATTAGAAACGCAATGAGTGATCCCGCTATTGGTAATCCAATAATAATAAGTAACCCTTTTTTATTTTTTAAGAGCACAGATAATGTTTTTTGTATGAGCCATAAAATATCTTTCATATTATAGCCCCTCCCGTCTGCGTAATGCGATAATCGCAATCAATAAAAACAATGCTGAAATTCCAATATTTAAAGAAATTACCGGAAGTGCTGCCCCTAAATCATTCGCATAAATAATTTTCATAATCGCTGTATTTGTCCATGTTAATGGTGACATATTTGTAAGCACATTTTCTTCGACTACGAAATACGCCCCTCCAAAAATAGAAGCTAATTGTACAACAACCATAATGATCGCCTTAGATGCCTCACCTGTTTTCGTAATATATCCAATCCCTAATCCGAAGCTAATTGCAAGGAATACTTCTGTTAGTAAAATCAGAAAAACTACTCCAAGATGTTCCCCCCAATTTGCCCCATAAACAAATTTACTAAAGACAATGACAAGAAGAAGACAAAGTGCATTTACTACAAGACTACCGAGTATTTTCCCAACGAAGATTTCCGCTTTACTAACAGGTGCAGCAATTAAACGATCTCCCGTTTTTCGTAATCGCTCTCCGCGAATAAGATAACTCGCTCCCATCGCTCCATACAGGGCAATCATCGTCGTCATCACAACCGCATAATAATCCATAGAACTTGGTTTTTTAGCCGCTTGTAAAGATGTCTCTTTTATATAATCATCATGATTTCCACTCGAAATAACTGTACTAACTTTTCCAGGATCTACTTTCGCAACCTCTACTGCTACGTTATACTTATCGACAAATGTAGTAAGCATCCCCTCAACAATACTTCCTTCAATACTATTTCGATCACTCTCATATAACTTCACGCCATCTTGATTCATTTCTACATAGCCAGCATATTCATTTTGTTTCACTTCTTCTTTTCCATCTACATCGGTTGAAGCCTTTTTAAAGTGAATTCCAGATTTATCTGTTTCTTTTATAAATGCTTCAAAGGCCTGTGAAAACTGACTATTAGTTTCATCTTTATATAATACCTTTATATTTTTAATAGAAAGACTGTCACTATTAAATGCATTTGTTAAAGCTGTTCCCAAGACTAGCATAAGTACAATTGGGAATGCTAACATAAAAACTAATGTTCTTATATCTCGAAAATCTCTTTTAATTTGCATGATAGCAATATTGAAGATGTTCAAGCGATGAACCTCCTTTTCTATTCACTCTTAATCTTGTTAGTCTCGTAATTTTCTCCCCGTTAACGTCAGAAACACTGTTTCTAAGTTGGGTGCCTGTTCTTCTACTGATCGTATTTCTATATCATGACTAATAAAATATTGAATAATTTTATTTAAATTGTTCACTCCTGTATCGGAATTCACTTTAATTACGTTTTCTTCTATTTGAACAGCTTTAACCCCGCTAATTTCTTTTAGTTGGTTCACATCCATATTTTCAAGTGATTTTACTTCAATCCAAATATCTTTCGTATCAGTAATAATCGCTTTTAACTGTTCTTTCGTTCCTTCCGCAATAATCTTTCCGTGATCAACAATCGCAATTTTCGTACAAATCTCTTCTACTTCCTCCATATAGTGACTTGTATAAATGATCGTGCTACCCATTTCATTTAATTTTCGTACGGACTGGAGAATGTAGTTTCTTGACTGTGGATCAATCCCTACTGTCGGCTCATCCATAATAATTAATTTCGGACGATGCGCAATCGCACAAGCAATGTTGAGTCTTCGTTTCATTCCACCAGAAAAATTTTTCGGATAGCTTTTATACTTATCACTGAGGCCTACAAACTGGAGCGCTTCTTCTACTCTCGCTTTCAATTCAGCTCCTCGTAATCCATATAATCCCGCAAAGAATTTTACATTTTCATAGGCGGTTAACTCCTCGTAAATTGCTATATCTTGTGGGACAATACCGATGTTCATTTTTGCAAATCGGTTATGCTTCTTACTATTTTTCCCCAATATATTAATCTCACCTTCGTTACTTCTTAGCAATCCAGCAATCATATTAATTGTTGTACTTTTACCAGCACCATTTGAACCTAAAAATCCAAATATTTCTCCTTGTGCGACAGATAAAGACATATTATCAACTGCGATGAAATCACCAAATTTTTTCGTTAAGTTTTTTATTTCTAATGCGTTCATCATTTCACCCCTATTTCGGTTTCTCTGCTGTTATTATAAACAAAAAGAATGAACCTGCTCAGTGCAGAAGTTCATTCTTTTCACATGAGAATATTCACTTTTTTTCTGTGAGATCATTCATCTTATCTATTCCTTACTGTATCGGCAATAACATTGTTACCGAAAAACCATTTGTACCATCTACAATAATCGTTCCGTTAATCGATGCAGTACGTTCTTCCATGCCGATAATGCCAAGTCCTTTTTTTACTTGAGGTACACCTTTTCCGTTATCTTTCACTTGCACCTTCACAACAGTATTGAGAACATGTATATCGATTGAAATAACAGTTGCCTCTGCATATTTCATAGCATTCGTTAATGCTTCCGTTACATTTTCTCCAATGATTTTCCATTGAATTGGAGTAATAATATCCAAATTCCCTTTGTATAAAAACGAAATTTTCATATCATGTTTCGCCGCAAATTCATCTATGAATAATTTCATACGATGAATGCCAATTTGTTCAGTTGGTGGTTTCATATTCTTTAACGTAATTCTAATGCTTTCAATTCCATCTTTGGAAATATAAATGGCATTTTGAAGCAACTCTGCTGCTTTCTCCTTGTCGGTATCCATCAACCTTTTTGCCGCTTCCATTTGAATTAAGGCACCTGTCATAGAATGACCAATTTTATCATGAATTTCTTGGGATAATCGATTTCGTTCTTCTAGTTTAAATGTGTATTCAGATTGTCTGATGTATGCTTTATTTTCATTCAGATTTTTGGTGAGCCTTTGCATATCTTTCCGCATCATGTCATTTTGTGTTTCAAATTTTAATAACCTTTCCGTATATAGCTTTGCCATTGTGAAAATAACAAAACTAAATGTAGCGATTAAACCGTATGTCATACGTATATTTTCCTCAACAAACACAACCGGAAGAAGCATAATAAAAAACATCAGCCATTTTTCATATATGTAATAAGAAGTAAATTCATATAAGTTCAGGGGTAAAAATAAAAGTAATAACGGATGAATCTGTCCATATGAAACGACTGTACTGACAATTGATACAAATATAATCACTTTCTTCGCTGCTTCTTTTTTCAAAATATAAATCGTAACATTTATACAAAGATACAGAAGTAAAGCAAATACAATCCATGGTAGATTCGTAACGTTGGAATGAACATAACTGAACACAATATATAGGAAAACTATAAGCTTACTAATAATGATCCAAAACTCCATATTTCTAATCCACTGTTCCCGTTAAATAATAAATTGCGATTTGCGTACGATGCTCAAGCTCCGTTTTACTAAGAATTGACGTGATATAGTTTGCAATCGTTCCTTCTGATATAAAAAGCTGTTTTGAAATCTCTTTATTCGAAAAACCTTTTGCAATAAGAGCAATAATACTAAGTTCTCTTTCTGTAAAAAGACTCTTATCTATTTTCAGCTCTTCTTCTTTATTTTCTTGTAAGTTTGATTTAATTTTATCGAGGACTACATCTTGCATCACAGTATGTCCGTGATAAACACTTTTTATTGCATCTCGGATTCGCTCTGGATCATTATTTTTTAATAAATAACCTTTTGCCCCATTTTTCACTGCATCTAAAATGTATTCGTCATCATCAAATGTTGTTAAAATGAGCGGCTTTGTTTTTGTTTGTTCACAAATTAATTTCGTTGCTTCCACACCGTTCATATTTGGCATACGTACATCCAAAAGGACAATATCAACATCATATTTTTTGCAATACTCTAGAGCTTCTTGACCATCATTTACCGTTATTAACACTTCAAATTCCTCGTATGTACTTAAAATGATTTTCATGCCTTCTCTAATAAAAGAATTATCATCAGCTATTATCACTTTTATTTTCATAGTTATTAGTATAGGTGTTACCTTACTAACATTCACATCCTTTCAATATACAATTTTACTATTCTTCATTACATATTTCTTTAATCTATATAAATGCCAATTGAAAAACCGATAAAGATCTTTCTTTTTAGGTGGTAGGGAAGCCCTGACCATGCATAGAAGCGGTCAGGGCTCCCCTACCACATACAAGAGTTAAAATAAAAGGAGAAAACAAGTGCAGGTCCTGTTTTGTTCTGCATAACAGCGACTTATATGTTAGAAAATCAAAATGGATTTATATATTCATATCTTTATACGTGATATCTTCCATTTTACATCCTACTCTTCAGATACAGAGAAAATTTTTTCTTATCCTATTAAATTCACTTTTCTGGTACTCTTATTACTGCAATATTCATAGATTATTTAGAATCACACAGTTTTATAAACAAATTAACTGACCGATCTGATTACATTCTTCTGCAAACCATATCGCTCCGTCTGGCCCTAGTACAATCCCATGCGGTTCAGAGTTTTCCGTAGGAATTTGATATTCCGTAATTTCTCCATTCACCGTAATTCGTCCAATTTGATTACTTCCCCACTCAGTAAACCAAAGTGCTCCATCTCTCCCTGCAACAATAGCATGTGGCCTAGCGTTTATAGTTGGGATAGGATACTCAATAATTTGACCAGATGGAGTAATTCTCCCTATATTATTTCCGTTTATTTCTACAAACCATAGGGCACCATCAGGTCCATTCGTAATACCTACTGGAGCAGAATTCATTGTAGGTATAGAATACTCAGTAATTTGACCAGATGTAGTAATTCTTCCTATTTTATTGCTTTGATTCTCCGTAAACCAAAGCGCTCCGTCTGGTCCTGATACGATAAATGACGGAAAAGATTCCGAATTAGGTAATGTATACTCGGTAATCTCACCTAACAGCGAAATTCTCCCAATTTTATTACCTGTAAGTTCCGTAAACCAAATTGCTCCATCAGGTCCTTCCGTTATTCCATAAGGGGCTGATTTTGTAGTAGGTAGCATATATTCAGAAACCTCACCTTGCGTTGTAATCCTTCCAATCTTATCACTCTTATATTCTGTAAACCATAGATTCCCATTCGTCCCAGATACTATACATGAAAGCCCCGCATCTGATGTAGGAACGAAGAATTCTTGTATTTCACCGGTTACAGTCATTCTTCCTATTCTATTTCCCTTATGTTCCGTAAACCAAAGAGCTCTATCAACACCTACCGTAATTCCATATGGACCTGATTCAGCAGTAGGAAGACGATATTCATTAAATCTTATTTGCATTGTACTAAAACCTCCTTTTTGTTGACGCATGTACTTATCATATGAAAACAAATATTGTAAGTATTTCCGTGAATACAATTCATATCCCTTCATTAACTTAGAAGAAAAAACTATAAAAAAATTGCACTCAATAAAACATTGAAGACAAAACGCCATAAAAAAACCTTTCACGGCTACATTTCAAGCTGTGAAAGGTTTTAATTCCTATCTTTTCTATGTAGGAATATGATATATATTTTTCCTTATCACTATTCAAATTGTTTTTATTATATAACCGCTTTTAAGCCTTCCAAAACCAATCCAATCATAAATCCGCAAACAGCGCCATTTACACGAATCCACTGCAAATCTTTTCCTACGTTATTTTCAATCATCTCAATAAGTGTTTTATCATCTAATTTATCTAAATTTTCCTGTACGAGTTTTCCGATTTTAGAATGATTGCTTTCAACGACGTTTACAATTTGTTTTTGTAGCCAATCTTCCATACGTTGAACTGTTGCTGCATCTTCTTTTATTTTATTCATTTGTGTTGTCAGAAACGGCAGAAGATATTTGTCCATAAACTCATCTTTTTGAATAAAATCTATAAGTTTTTGCTTTGTTTGCTCCAGAAATTCTGTTATCTTCTCAGCTGCCTCCCAATTCACAATCCAATTTTCTTTCCAATTCTCCAGTTCTTTTAATACCGCTTCATTCTCCTTAATATGTAGGATTTCTTGGCGAATTTTCTTCAATAGGGCTTGTCTCGTGCTATTATCAACGTTTTGCAAACTACTAACATTATTAATAATAAACTTTTGCAGAATGCTACCAACCTTTTCTTCATCGACAATACTCATAAAGGATTTAAGCGTAAACTGTAAGAAACCATCTACTTTTATATTTTCCAGCGCCTTCATACCTAAACTACCAAGTTGATATCGTGCTGCATCTTGCGCTGTCCATTCTTTTGCTTTGACCAACAGATAATCTAACGCCTTTTCATCATATTCTTGTGTAACTATTTGATCGACAAGTACTTGAAGAATATTACCTACGTTAATTGTATGTAAATACGTTTTTAATTCTTTTTCCAAAACAATAGCTAACTGTTTTGTATTCACTTGCAGAATCGCCTTTTCAGCAATTGTAACAATCCCTTTCTTTAACGCATCAGAATGCAGCTCTTTTTCCGCAATATGTAATACCATTGCAGCCAACTTCATTTCTTTTATTTTATCGGTAATACTTTCCTTCGTAAGCCAATCATTTTCCAGCGTGGAAACAAGTCCTTTCGTAACCCGTTTCCGATTTTTGGGCAATAGAGCTGTATGCGGGATCGGTATCCCCATCGGATGACGAAACAGTGCTGTAACTGCAAACCAATCCGCGAGTCCCCCTACTAAACCAGCTTCAAATCCACCTTGTATAATATTCCCTGCTATCGTTCCTTGAAACGGCATTGTTACAGCAAAACCAACTCCCATTACCCCAAGTGAAATTCCTGCTAAATATTTTGACTGTAATGACATTGTATTTCCACATCCTCTTATTATGTAAAGTAAACTTTTCAATTTGTAAATTCATTGAATCATTTAGACCTTTATGTATAGATTCCAAATTTTCTTCAACAAAAGCATATATATATACTATAATAAACCACATTAAAAATAACAAAGAAATTCATAACAAAAACGAGAGACTTATATGCCTCTCTCGTTTTACAACTTTATAATATTGTTAAAAATTCAGCAATTGGCCCCAGTACAAGCACTGGTAAAAACGTTAACGCACCTATAATAAATATCGTACCAAGTAAGATTCCTCCAAACAAGCGATTGTCAGTTTGGAACGTGCTAATAGTTTCGGGTACAGTTTTTTTCTTTTTCAGTCCAACTGCGACGGCAAGCATCGTAATGATACTGAAATAACGGCCAATATACATAACGATTCCTGTTGAAATATTCCAAAATGGTGTATTATCATTTAACCCTTCAAATCCAGAGCCATTATTTACAGCAGACGATGTATATTCATATATGACTTGTGTTAGACCGTGAAAACTTGGATTCGAAATTGCATCTGTTCCGAAATGTGTTGAAAAGGCAATTGCTGCGGCTCCAAGAATGAGTAACGGCTGAGACACAATCGTAATAGCAACTAATTTCATCTCTTTTCCTTCTAATTTTTTATTAAGAAACTCCGGTGTACGTCCTATCATTAAACTAGCTAAAAATACTGCAATCATCGCATACATGATTACATTCATAAATCCAACTCCAATCCCGCCAAATACAGTTCCTAGAAGCATATTTACAAGCGGAACCATTCCACCAATTGGCGTTAACGTATCATGTGTTATTTGTACTAATAACTAGAAAATACCTAAATATCAAATGTATACTCTATATCAAGTCTACCGTTCTCATGTAAGATCATACGATTGATTAATTTTTTAAAAGCTGCATGTAAATCCTGTTCTTCATGTAAAAGATTGAATGCATTTTTAAACTGATGTTGTTCTTCAATTTGTGATTTAATATCACTTAATTTCATTATTTGTAATTCTTTGTCCTTTATTTCATTTTCAAATTTAATATCACGTTTTGAAAATGCTTCTTTGTCTATTAATCCGTCGATGTACAGTTCTATAAGCTTTTCTTTTTTTTCCTGTAATTGCCTTATGTCCTTCTTGAGATTTTTTATTTTTTCTTGCTGCTTGTCCATTTTTTGTGGATTTAATTGAGATTCTATTTCTAATTCCTTTTCTTTTAACCTCATAATAGTTCTTTCACGAATTTGATAATATTGTATTGGCTTATGATTTACGCACGTGCCATATCTTTTATGTTTGGCACATTTCATGTATACCCATTCTTTTTTTTCGCCTCTGCTAAACTTCCCTGAATATACTGCTCGAATGGCTCCTCCACAATGCGCGCAAAATATAATACTTCGAAATTCGTTACGCTTATCAACTTTCGTTTTTTCCGGTTTAGGTTTACCTATATTATTTACTCGATCCCATTGTTCTTTAGAAATAATTGCTGGATGATGGTCTTCTAAAATAGTCCATTTCTCTGGTGGAGTTTGTATTCGTTTTTTTCTACCATCAATTTTTACAGTACTATAACGATTCATAATGTGTTGACCTTTATACAATGAGTTCACTATTGTTGCTTTTATTGTGGGTTTAGACCACAGATTTCCTGTTTTGGTTCTATGCCCTTGATCATTTAAATAATTGCTAATCGTTTTATAACCATTTCCTTCTTCATATAAGTCAAATATTTTTTTTACAATTTCGGATTCTTCTTTATTAATGACTAGCTTTTTATCAATCCTATCATAGCCAAATGGAATATTACCTGTATATTCCCCCCTACGAACTTTTGCTGCTAATGCTGCTGAAATTGAAACAGAAATTGTTTTAGGCATTTGAGAAGCAAACATCGCATACATTTCAAATTTCATATCATTTTTACCTTCGTACAAACTATCGTAATTTTCTTCTATTGTCACAAGTCTAATACCATGTCCAAGAAGTATCTCTTTAATCTTTAATGCATCTCCAAGGTCACGTGCCAACCGATGAATTGATTTGAAAACTACCATATCTAATTCCTTTTTTCTAGCCTTTTCTAGAATAAGTTGCATTGCATGACGCTCTAGCCACGCTGTACCTGAAATACCATCATCAAAATATATAGCATTTGCATTCCATTCGAATCCATTCTTCTCTAACCAGTACCTACAAATATCAATCTGGTTTTCTACAGATGATTCTTGTTCATCTTTGTCTGTAGAAACACGAACATATACTGCATATTTCAATTTAATCACCAACCTTACAACAATTTGATGATTAAATTATACGAAATGGCTCACTAATGGACAATTTTTATTTAGTCATCTAACCAATTATATAGTGTATTACATTCTTTTCTTCGCTCTATAACAAACCTGGATTCCACTATGCGGTAAAAATATCCTTCAAAAGTGTTATGAATTCGTTTGGCTTTTTCTGCAAATACAGTTTCTTTAAATGCTTGAACAGCATGTTCAATTACATCTGCAATCGGTTTGTCTAACTTGGATCGTTTATAGGCAACTAATACCCGGCCATACAATTTGTATATCTTTTCTGCTGAATTGAAAAATGGGGCAACAGCTGCTTTAAATTTCCGTGGTACATTTTCTGGTGTGAATGTTCCGTCTAAGTCTTCAAGTTTAACTTCTTCATAATCCCCTGTGGACTGTTCTCTTACGTTTAATTCGTTTTTTAATTCTTCTAGAGGGTGTGATTCAACAAGCTCAGCTTCCTCTTCCGCTTTCGGCTCTGAAACCTTTGATTCTGTAGATGTTTCACCATCTTGCCGCTGTGACATTTCCGGTAGGACATCCGGTAGGACACTATTATTTTTTTGAAGAACATATACATTGTGGCCGTTTCCACCTTTTAATTTCCCTTCCGTTCTAACCGTTTTGTGACGCATTACAACCATGTACTCCTCTAATATTTTCAGTACACGCCTTACAGTACGATCACTAATTCCTAATGCTTCTGCAATTGTTGAAACTTTTAGGAAAGAAACACCTGGAATTTTACAAGAATGCCTTGCTAAAAACTTTAATACTTTAATAGCTGATTCCGATAATTCATGTGTATGCTTGTACAAAAAATAACGAATCGTTTCATTCATTTCTTCCACAGATGTAAATGACTGCAGCTTTTTATACTGTGAATAGCTCGCTGTGCTTAGCATTGTATCTATCTCCTTTCTTTACAAGATGTAAGCAATAAACATATCTATCAAAAATAATATTGTTGATACTGAGAAGAAACCATAAAACCATACACAATCTGACTTACTTTCTAATCCAAAGTAATCATTTAATTGTTGCATTGCCGATCTCCTTTCAACTTTTAATGTTCAACTATTTAAGTTGAATTATACAACCTTAAAAGTTAAACTTCAATAGTTGAACATAAATAGTTTCACTATTTCTAAAAATGGTGTACAATAGAAAACAAGATAATAGGTATATCGGAGGAATCTATATGGAATTTACACTTGGTCAATCTTTAGAAGATCTAGGGATATCCAAAAATAAATTATCCGTAGAAGCGAAAGTAAGATCGAATACAGTTGGGGATTTAGTTAATGGTGATGCGAGTTCTATACGATTCGATACTTTAGAAGCAATTCTTGACGCTTTAAATAATATTGCTAAAGAAAAAGGCATCGATAAGACTTACGTAATTGATGATGTAATAAAATACACAAAAAAGAGCTGACATGAATCCAGCTCTTTTTTTCTTTATTGAAATTCCGGTACAACGTATGTTTTCATATACACATTATACTTCATTGCAAATTGTTCCAAAATTTTCTTTCTATACTCTGTAACCGTAAAAAAATTAATGATAGGTACTCTCCCGTTGTATTTACTTTTATAATACCTCGTAAATTCACCATATCTATTCAACTTTTCACTGTTTATGTTCATCATCTGCTTGCGATCTATCTCTACAGCATTTAATATTCCATCATCATCTTAAATTTTAACAATCAAATGTAAAGTAGATTTAAAATTAGAGTTATATTTTATCTATAAACAAACCTTATTAACTTCCAATCATATGAGTCTCTCATCATTTTGCTTAATGTATAACTAAAAATAAAATTATTATATCTTACTATTTTAGAAAAAGTATTTTAAGTGGAAAGTTTTTCTTGTAATATTATTATGAAGTAATAACATAGCCTAAAATGTTTTATAAACCATTGGAGGAATGCTTTTTGCAAGATATTATTAATCAAGTAAGAGAAATCTCAAAGCAACATCAGACTTTATGGTTCAGAGGACATACATCTTCTTCTTACAAACTTAACAGCGGCCTATATCGAATAAGTAAAGAACCTGATAAGATAGCAACCGCTGAAAATAATATTTACAATGCTTTCTTAAACTTAGGAGATTTTTTCACTGGACAGTTTCATGAACATAAAGAATGGAACACATTATTTATGATGCAGCATTATGGTTTATACACTCGCCTTCTTGACTGGACTTCTAGTTTTGTTACAGCATTATATTTTGCAAATTTAAACAGAAAACAAGATGATAATGCTTGCATATGGGTTCTTGATCCCATTGAATTAAATAAAAGATGCCATAATCTATACGAAAGACAAATAGATACTGCCTACGATTCAATAGGATTAATTACGATAGATACCCTTCCAAAAAGAATTCAGAACTATACAAGTTATTTTAATGAACATATGCACATCAAATCTTTTGCCATGATGCCAAGAAGAAGTAATGATAGGTTGATTTCTCAAAATGGATATTTTACTGTTCAAGGTACTGATGGCATTCCTTTGGAAGAAGAGTATCAACAGTATTTAAATCAATGTATATACAAGATTGATTTACCTCCTAATACATATGATGAATCTATGGAATACCTAAAATTCAATGGAATCAATTATTATTCTATTTACGGCGGAATTGATGGTTTATGTAAATATATAAAAGAAGAACTCTTGCAAATAAAATTAGAAAATATATAAGGGGTAATGTAACATGGCCATAATTTCATTTATGAATATGAAGGGTGGAGTTGGCAAAACTACGCTTTGCGTAAATATAGCTAATACGCTAGCAACCCACTTTAAAAAAAAGGTATTGATTATTGATTTGGATCCTCAATTTAATGCTAGTCAATATATTTTACGAGTAGTCCATGGAGAAAATCATACCAATGTATATGAACAACAAAGAACAGCCGGAAAGACTATTTATCATTTATATGCTAAACCACAAACGCCTTCATCAACTCCAAATGAAGAAGTTAATAGTATCTTTAACTCAAAAAGAATAGATGATAGCCATTTAAAAAGAGACTACTCAACTAATGTGAAAGAAAATCTAGATATTCTACTAGGTGATATAAAATTAATCGAGTTACAAATCACCCAAAAATCAGGTATAGAGAAAGTACTCGAACGATATATAGATTTAAACAATTTACGAGATAAATATGAATATATCTTAATTGATAGTCCACCTACCTATTCTTTTTTCTTTATTAGTTCTTATCTAAGTTGTGATACCTATGTTTTACCAGTTAAACCTGATTATCTATCCTCTACAGGTATTGCATTGTTAGGTAGAGCTGAAGAATCGATTATTGATACTCATGGCAGAAAGGTCAATCCTTTAGGTATCATTTATACCTTAATTGATCCTAGAAATAATTTACATGTACCTGTAAAGGAAAATATAGGTGAAAGAATTGGAGAACAGAATATTTTCCAAACCGAAATGCGCTATTTAAAAGCAGTTCCTGAAGGATTAAACGAAAAAAGATTCATGCTTGATATTCAGGATAATGATATATCTAAAGAAATTATCTCCTTGACAGAAGAATTTATTGCGAGATTAAATAGTATATAAATAAAGGGGGGATTGAAATGAATAAACAAGATGAAAAATTAATTAAAACATTTTTATACGAAATTGAAAATTTAACTGAGACAAATATTGAATTATTTTGGATTCTACCACCCCTTCTATATTCTAAAAAAACATTAAAAAATCGCAAAGATGTTGAAAACTTTGTAGTTAATGTATTAGATATGAAACTTAGTAACTATGTTTTTAAATCAAGATCAATTTTAGTAGGAAGAGTGCTTAGAAATATTCATAAAATGGATCTCGAAACCTCTGTAAAATTAAGAAATAATCTTATATATTTTTTCAGAGAAAAGGTAGATAATACAGAAAAAAATCTCGAAAAATCTAATTCTAATGATGCCTTTTTCAGTGATTGGGCTCAAATTTTAGAAAAAAAGGAATAATTTACGTCTCATTATAAAGCAATGTAAACACAACCTTTTCATCTGAAAAGGTTGTGTTTACATTTTAAAATTTATTTTCCTATCTTTTCTTTCCTTTTTTAATATCTTTCTAAAAAACAAACGATCCCGACCCCATCTTTCTTGACTTGAGTAAAGGAAACTAGTTGTTTATTACTTGATATTAAAATGTTCTTCTGAAACCCATCGATTTTGACCAATATCAATATATCCATCTTTACGTGCATAAATCCCATATGGTACTGAACCGTCAACTTTTCCAGTATAATTCCCGTTTGGTGCGTCATATGTGTTGATGCCATATCCCACTGGGTATTTAGAATAAGCATAAAACCACTGTACATCGAAATGCTCTTGTTTCGCCCACTGTTGCCAGCCTAAACAAAGCCTGTTTTCATTTCCGCCTTTCCAATAACCTTCAAGGATTAGATACGGTGTTTTATCTGTAATTTTGCCTGTATACCAACCATCCACAGGCTTACTGTAATAATTCACGCCCCAACCTTCAGGGTATTTTGAAGTAGCTATACCGATTCCTTGAGTTTGAAGTGGTTTATCTTGTGATTGCTCTACACTTATATCACCACTGCCAACTATATCTGTTCCATAGCCGCTATAGTTGTATTGCAAATGAGGGCTATCGCAAAATCCTTTCCAGTCTCCACCCCATTCGAATCCGATTTGTTTTGCATATTGAATAGCGCTATACCAAGGTTGTTTCCAGTATCCATTCCAATCTTCTTTCCCAGTAGAAGTGATTGGTACAAAATCAAGCGCTTGTCCCACAAGATGATAACTTTTCATTGTTTGAGAGGCACCACTTGCTACATTTTGTTTTTGTTTCTCGTAGCTGCGTAGTGTTTCATAAATGAGAACTTCCACGCCATTATCAAGACAATGTTGATACCACTGCTTCGCTTTTTGGCGGGTGTGTGGAGCAAGTTTTTCCAAGTTTTCCATATTACGAGTATGATATCTCATTATTCAACATCTCCTTTTGGATTTTCTTCGTGATCTGACCAAATACCAAGTGCAATACCTAACAAGTAAACTGCTTGCTGCACTTTTTCTAAATCACCTTCAAAACCTTTAACACCAAAAACAGGTAACATTAATCCAATGCATGAAAAAACCGCAACCCATGTTTTCCAGTTGCGGAATCGTTTTGTAATATTTTGTTTGTTCATATTTAATTCGTCTCCTTTTCTAGGTTATCGAGGCGTTAAAATAAAAAAACTATCCGAAAATGGATAGTTCGTTTTAATAATTCCAATTTTTTCTCAAGACTACTAAATTAATCGTTGAAACAGATACGCCAAACTTTCTTGCTAATGCTCCTCCGCCAAACTTTCTATCATATGGAATATAGTGTTTTCTAATATATTCTATATCTTCCTTTCTTAATTTCGCTGACGGGTTACTCTCACCTTTAACTCTTAATAATTGTTTGTCTCTAGCATGTCTCAAATTTTCTTTATGTGTGCACCATTCCAAGTTATCAATACAATTATTGGATTTGTTACCATCAATGTGATTAACAAAATTCTTACCTTCTTCTTTTGGAATAAATGCTTCTGCCACTAAACGGTGGACATAATGATGTTTTGCATCACTCAAATTTACATATTTATACCCGTTAATATGGTCAATTAATTTTAAAACCTTACTTCTTTTTCTAACTTTGATTATTTTCTCATCTCGTTTTCTATCAAAAACCCCTGCGATAGTTCTTGTATTCCCAAAATTAGATACTTCATATTTTTCTTCGAAATTTTTAATCGGTTTCCAAATTTCCCTGTCCAAATATATCCTCTCCTTATTAATATTATACCAGTAACTACATGTAGTTACTGGTAATTAATGGATGTTATATAATTAATTTGAGGTGATATAAATGTCTGAAAAACGCGGAACTCATTAAGAATTCCTTTTTTTAATTAAGCTCATTCCTATCACGTTCTAACAAATTGATTCTATGATGTGCCTGTTTTGAACTTTCTTCAATCCTTGTAACCCTCTCACCAAGTTGTTGCATTTGCTTTTCACTTGCTTTTAAATCGATTCGAATATCATCTACTCCTTTTCTGATGTATCCTAATTCAGCTTTCATCTCAGCACTCTGTTGGCCATCTGATTTTATTGCTTTTGTTCTATTCAATGAGTATCCGAAATAACCAATAACTGCTGATGCTATTGCAATAAGAACTCCGATTTCAATTGTCAATGTTACATCTCCTTTCAAAATAAAAAGAGCAGCCGTAGCCACTCTTTTGTTATTTAAGCCATATTTTGTTAAAAATATATTACTCAATTTCTAAAATAACCTTATTATCTTCCTGTTTAATCGTTATTTCATTATCAACTACACAACCACCTTCACAGGAGATAAAAACCTCACTTCCTTGATCTAATTCCATTAAATATGCAATTAAGTCTTTTACAGTCAAATTAACACCTCCTATGAAATAGATTGCTTACCCGTATACCGGAACACCGCCGATATAAGGAGGCAATCCGTTCGGGTATCTTTTAAACGAATTGGCATGATTACGGATAAAATTTTCATCATTTTTAACAACTTTCAGCCATTGTCTTGCTGATGTGATCAAATCATTACAAAATATCTTAACATCAATATTTAAAGCATCATTTATAACGTTGTTGTGAAAAACATTCGGACCTGGCTCTGCAAATATTATTCGTTTATAATTCGATTTTTCATGCTGCGTGCTTCCTTGATGTAAGAAAGAACATCTGAAATAGTAGCAATCATCAGCGGACATCATTAATTTATTTCCTACATAATTGTTATACCACTCTTTATACTTTCTTCCACTTGTTTTTCCGTCTTCTGACTGTAAAGCGGCACAAATATCAGGTATACATAAAGCTATACCTAATGACAAATGATACACTCCTGCATCTAATCCTCTTTCGATTTCATTAAATAAATCTTCCATAATTAGAACTCCTCCTTTTCCCTTATTTAGCTATTATTCTTTATAAAAAGAAGTAATCCTCTATGATAAAAGTTTTAGTTTATTGACAGGTTAGTTATATATAAATACCACTTCGTAATAAAAAGAGAGACTACTTGTCCCTCTTTGTTCTAAAAGCCGTATTTTATATAGAAAAACACCAAGCTAAATTTACCGAAATGAATTTATATGATGTTTATTTTGGTAACTCATATAAATTTGAATGAATTGCTTGTTTATTCACTTCGTACCTTTTCATAACATCATTCACAAGTTCACAAAACCAAGATGGAGCATCAGGACATACGTACACTTTTTCTATTAACTTATTAATATCAATTTTTATGTTTTTTCCTTCTTTAAAAGGAGATGGCATATCTAGTTCTGGAAAAACCGAATGTATTGCCCTTATCTCATTTTCATGTTTAAATGAGATTCTTTTGTGAACGAATGGATAAAATGCATTTCCTTCACTCATCCACTCTCTATCGAAATCAATGTAACGAACTTTTCCGATGTAAATATTTTCTTCAGTTTCTTGGAAGCTTTCGCATAGTCTCTTAAATGTTGTTTGTATAGCAATACCTTCATTTGTTTTTAAGTATAAATCCCACATCGCTGCCGATTCATATTCATTCATATGCCAACAACTTATTATAGTTCTTTCTCTTAAATTTTTACTCATAAGTTCTTTATCTCTTATGAAATTTTGAATTTGATCTTGATCTAAATGATTACCGTACACTTGGTGGGCATGGAGCCGATTAAAAATCGAATAAGCACCCTCAAATTTATCTCTAAACTTGTCTGCACGTGTAAAAAATAAAGATTTATTAGCTAATACACTTACAAACTTTGTAAAATCCATATAACGCCATACTTTAGCATCTTCATTAGTTGGTATTTCAAAAATAGAATGACTTTCGTACATAATTTTACCTCCTCTTCAAGTTTAAAGGTACTGGAGAGGGCAGTTAAAGTCAATTAAATCCCTATTTTTTACAAGTTATCAGAACAGGTTCTAATGTAACATTTAGTATCACTTTAAGTTGCTTAATTTCTAGTCATATAAGAGATTAATTCTTTTCAAATAAAATAAAAAGAGAAGCATTTCTGCTCCCCTTAATCAACTAAATTTACTTAAAGCCGTATTTCATTCAAAAGTTATATAAGACTATTCATGTCAAATCACGTTCATGTACCAACTAGCCATTGCCTTTACATATTCCATTTTCCCACTTAACCCATAATGAACAGTATCTGTTACAGTCGCTTTTTGCTCTGAACTTGTGCTTGAAACATCGGTATTACTATAATTCCAGCTCCAATCTCGACTCATATGGCACCAAATTGGTACAACGTAAATATTTGAGTATAATCCTTGGTAAGTCGCTATGTCTTTTAGTGCAACATCTAACCAATCCAAACTTTTACGCCATAATGCGTTTGATTTAGCTGCATTTGCTCGCGGTGTAATAGGTACAATACCGATTGTAACATTTGGCAAAGCTGCTTTTATTTGTTTTATCATAATTTCTAAACCTAATCTGCAGTTTGGAATAGGGTTAGCTTGAAGAGAAATGTCATTAGTACTTAATGCAATTGTGACGACATCAGGAGCTGCTATACTGTGATTCGATAAATAAGACGCGAAATCGAAAATGTAAAAGTCACCTGTTTTATCAGTATCTTGTGCATAAGATTTTTCAACAAAAGCACCTGTATTCCTAAAACACCAATCTGGATGCGCAGAATAATCACTAGAAGTCGCCAAACGTAAAAATGGATTTTGCTGGCGTGTGGTCGTTTTTCCACTTGTTGAAGGTGTTATAACAAGAGTGCTGTCAATTAAGTTACTAGCCCCAATAAATGTGCTAAACTGCCAACTACTACGTCCTTCTCCTAGTTCGCCCCCAACTTGAGAAAACGTTCCGACCATTGTTGGTTTTGTCCCAAATTCTGTTAATTTTTGACGTAATAAACTCAGTGTATCGTAGTTAGTGAGACTGTCACCAATGCCCAGTACATTAAATGTTTTCCCAACATTTTTCTCTTTTGCAACTGAATGTTTATTTATTTGTTTATAGTAAAAATTGTCCGTATCAATCTTTGGCTTTACCCCAACTTTGAAATCAGATTGTAATTCCTCTGGTTTTAATATGACATGATCTTGGAAATATCGATAATTCGGCAATCCTGTTGAATCCACATTTATTAGTGTTGTTCTAAATGACTGTTCATTTGAAATAACCGGCATTATGCTTCCTTTGTATAACGGCAAGGTTTCTCCCTCAACAAAATACATATCAGATGGTAAACACAATCTATTTTTCACTTCATCATATGTGTTTGTTTCGTCTGAAATTGAATCTACCAATTTATTAGAAAATGGTTCAAAAGCAGTTAACGCATTTCCTTTTTCTAATTGGAAAGAATCTAATAATGTATCAGGCATAGATGTTCTTAAATAACTACAGTTTGCAGGAGTTGTAAATGCACCCGTTTTTGTAGAGTCTAATCCAGAAATAAATGTTTTATTCGCGTCATAAAAAGCTAATCTATGATCAAAACTTCTGATATATTGTGTATTTGGCGAAACCGGAATATAATCACTTGCTGAGTACCCTGCATATGTTCCAAGTGTACCATTGGTATCAAGAACGTAATAACCTGCTTTCACCTTCTTTTTATTAAAAAGGTTTTTACCGGTTGTTATAAAATCCACTTTTTCTATGGTGATGCTGTTGTCTTTTAAAACCGAACCTACAATTGATGCATCTGGTATTTTTGTAGTATCAGGAGCTATGCCAGACATTTTTAGGCTATACGGCACATATGATGTAATCGTTGCTCCTTGTTCAAGTTGAAATGTATTGAGTGACGCGTTAGATATAGATGTTCTTAAATAACTACAGTTTGCAGGGGTTGTAAATGCACCCGTTTTTGTAGAGTCTAATCCAGAAATAAATGTTTTATTCGCGTCATAAAAAGCTAATCTATGATCGAAACTTCTAATGTATTGTGTATTTGCTGAAACTGGAATATAATCACTTGCCCAATATCCTGAATACGCTGTAAGCGTACCATTTGTATCACTTACATAGTAACCACTTGTCGCTGTATCTTTATTGAAAAGGTTCTTGCCTTTTATGATAAAGCTTGTTCTATCTGGCGTTACACTTCCAACCGCTGGAATAGTTCCTGTTGGGCTCTGTCCATTCATAGCATTGATTACTTCAGACTTCAAGTTTGCTAAACCTATCTTATCCCCATCATTTAATATTTTTAATAAATTTGATGGAATAGAGTTTGGCAAAATTTGAGCTACAGGATTATTGGCTTTCGATTGCGCATCGGCAGCTTGTGATTTCGCTTCATTTATAGCGGGAACAATTATTTTTGCCGTAGTTTGAAGTGCTGTAACATCTCCCAAATTAGTTTTGTTCGTTTGAGATTGGTCATAAACTTCATTGATTGAATCTGTTAACCTCAATTTTTCAGTAGTCTTTAATCCTGGCAAATTCCCAAGTTTAGAAGCAGTATCATTAGCTTTTGCTTGTGCTGATTCTGCTGTTGTTTTCGATGCAATCAGTGCTGGTACGTCTACATCTTTAAGTTGTTCCCCTGCATCAATTGCTTTTTGAATAACTCCATATTCATTTTTTGATTCGATTGTTTCATCATTCATAAGTGATTCATCAACAATAAACGTAAATGTCTGTGTAAATAATTTTTTGTTATTAGGAAATTCAATACAAACTTGTGCTACTACTGCTCCTAAACTTGCTAATGTTTGACTAGTAAGTAAAACTTGATATTTACCATTCAAAACGTTGATTGGTTGACAATCTTGAAAAACATCATTTCTATCACTTTTCCTAAAACAAATACGTACAGCTGTGGCTTCCGATAAATCGATTTCAGCTCCATTGTGTTTGATATTAATAAGTAACTTTGCACTATTCATATCACTCTGTGAATATCTTATTGCATGATAAGAACTAGAATCATTCATTGTATCTACAGTTACTTCATACGTTTTAAATATATTGTTTGCCATCGCGTATCACTCCTTTTTAAATAAAAAAAGACCTACAAAATGGTCTTAGTTTCGAATAATATTTTTCACTTGTGCAAGTTCTCTTTGTAAAAGTCTTGTTATATCCATACGTTTTGTTCCAAATGTAACTTTTAATTTTCGTTCGTTATTTTGATACGTTTCTTCCACATCAGTGACACGCGCATCCATTAAGATGCCGTTTTTGTCATCTTCACAAGTGACAATATCACCAATTGACCAGTCTTTTTCGTATTCCATTCCAGGTTTTTCAACCACGAAACAAGAAAATGACACTACTTTAGCATAATCGCTCTCAAGCTTTTGCTTCCCGCGTTCTGTAAGCATTTTTACGATTTCAGCTTCTGGTTTATCAGTCTTATCTTCTTTTTGATTACTCAAATCACGAGCGTCAATAAACACTTCTTTTCGCGCTAAACCAGTTGCTGATTCTGCTGAAACTTCGACAATTCGTCTATCATCACCCTCACCTTGACCACCAACATAAGCCGTATTTTTAAAATTTGTTGCATCTTTTTCAAATTCACGTTTAAGTACATTATCTAATTCAACAGAGAACACAATAGGTGGATATGTTGACTGATTTCGAGTTAAATTTTTACCATCGAATACTTCAAAAACAAAATGTCTTGCTTCCTCATCTAACCAAACATCCCACCCTAAGTTGGAAGCAAGAGAAATATTTTTTTGCTCTTCAGCAAGATTCTTTAAACGGCTTTCCCATTGCAAGACTGGACCACGCTTTTGATTAGCTTTCATTACGAAATTTGGGATAATACGTTCAGAATTAGCCGGATACATAATGTGCCTATCTACATAATGTTTCATAACTGTCTCGGCATCTGCATATCTTCTGTCATGAGTTGTATTTGATGGTGGTGTAATAATGCGATTCCCTAATATCTGTTTTAACTGAAACCCTTTTACAATCCTTATATCGTTTTCGTTAATACTATAGTTTATAATAATTCCTACTCTTTTTTCATCTATCAAAATAAACATATCATCAAACAATGATGTTGCATATTGAGCTGTATTAGGTACATGAAGCTCGAACTTGCCAATATCACTCCATGATCTTTCAAATGTTAGTGATTCATAATTATCAATTTCACCTATTTTTTCAAGTTGTGGTGTATATATAATCATTGTCCTGCCACCTCATTTGCCCCAACACCAACATAACTCGCGGGTATAATATGGACATTACCTGTTTTTGGTGTAATTCCTGTTTGACGTAAGTTTCCAGTCGGTTCAAGATACCAATATCCCCATGATCCATCAGCTCCGATTACCGTCAATGGAATAGTTTTGTTAGGACGAGCCCAATAATTGAAGGCAGCAACATAACGATCTGCTCCTAAATTTCCACCCATAACTTGTCCACCGATTGTACACATTCCGTTATATTGTCTAATCACACGAAGTTGCTCCCAAGGCGAATTACCTACTGTATACCAACCGTCTGAAGTAGATGCATTATATGTGTATAATGTCTTTGCATCATCTTGCTTCAAGTACATTCCCGATATCGACATCAAATCAATATATATACCTGTTGAATGCTGATTAGCAATTTGAGAGTTATCGATATACGACTTACCTGGTGTAATTGTGATAATAGCCAAAGGTATTTCAAATATTAGCCCTCCTGAAAAAACGTCATCTTCTTGTAAAAGTGGAGGTACATTCGCTCCTAATGCTCCTTTTTTAACCACTACATTTATTGACCTTTTTCCTTTTGATAAATCTAGTCGCAATACCACTTCATCGACTCGTGTCTTAGTTGCATCCGCTGGATCGTGAGTTAATACGATATTTGCATCATTGCTATACGGACGTCCCTCCACAAATGCCGCCCCAGGTTGGACAACGGTCTTCATACCACTACCTTGCGCAATTACTTTGAGCTCGTCTTTAAAACCTTTTATAATTCCACTTCCTAAAAACCAATTAAAAACACGCGCAAAATCAGTTGAATTCATGGCCCTGTCAGGTTTTCCTGTTGCTGGATCAAATTCCGAATCAAATAAAAAAGAACGCTCAGTCAAGCGTCCTCACCTCCATTTTTTATTTTTTTAAAGTCCTACAAATCTTTCTCTGAAACGAATCACCACTGTTGCACTGTCTTTTCCAGCATCAGATTCATAGTTTAATATGTTCAACCCTCTACTCAACTTAAATAATGTTGAACCTGTAGCAATCCAATTATAGGCATTTTGCTTTGTTCCATTTTCTAAAATAATTTCTACGGTTTTTTTACCATATGCCGTATTTATTACAAGCTTTTGTCCTGGTTTTAGTTCTCGTTTAACCTTAATAGATTCTTGTATTGTTTCGTTTTTAACAACTGGATTTGTACAAGGTCCATAGATTTCTATAATGCATGGAGCTTCTACATCACCATTATTAACTACTTGCTTTTTCTCGCCTTTTACTCCAAAAATAACGTCTGGAGGATAAGAAAAAGGAAAAACAAATTTAGGTTCCCAAGCTAAAAGGGGAACTTCTATATCTTTTTCGCCCTTCCAATATGGATCTGGTGTGAAAATATGAAACATTCCTTGTTGTATCGTAAGTAAATTTTCATCTTCCAACCTGTACCTCGGTAAAGATTCGATCATAATCTGATTTTGAAATGTACCATGTGGTAGGGTTACTGTAAAAGTAAACGGCCCTAATTTTGGATTCAAAATCCGATTCATATTCTTGCGTAACTGATATATCCCTTGTAATCCTGTACTCTCCATATAGAATTCAATAGGATATTGCATAGCTTTCATTGTAACAGCTCCAGTCGAAACTCCATCCTGCATATATCCCTGTGTCTGAACAATATCAGCTTGGCTGCCAGAAGGGTCAAAAGAAACTAGTACGTAAGGTGGTTGTGGCCCTATTTCAATTTTCTCTCCTAAACGATTTTCAATAACTATATTTTTGCTCACATCAATGCCCCTCCTAACATGAATGTCACTTCTTCCATTAATTTTCGCTGTTGTCTTATGACCTCAGAATTATCGCTTGTATTGAAGTTATTAATAATTTGAATAGGCTGGGACTTATTTTTTTGCATGCTACTTACTTCATTAGCTGGTGCTGCTTGACGTGTATTTGAATTGTCCAACAGTATTTTTCTCCATTGCCCTAAGTCCACATCAGCTTTTGAAAATCCATCAAAACTAGCTAATTGTTTTTTGATACTTTGCATCTTATCCTGTAAATTACGAATAAGATTGTCATCTGTTAAAGCTGAACCAAAATACTTTGATAATGGATCGTCACCTTTAAAATTAAACATTTCACTAGCCTTAATTGTGCGAATTCCACCCATTGCTTCTGAAACAGTATCTTGTACAGCATCTTTTACAACAGAAAGTTGACTCTTGATTCCTGTCGCAAGACCTTGCGCCATACGAACTCCTGCAAATGTGTGCTCGTTTGTATTTAACGTATCAACAAGAGCATCATTAGCTTGTAACGCAAGTGAACGACTCTCTTTTTCAGACATAAACGCTGATTTTTTTATACCTAAAGCAAAACCTTCACCGAATGGTAAACCAGCTTGATCTCGTGTCAAACGAGATGGTGAGTTTACATTTAAAGCGTCTTTTAAAGCATTAAATGCTGTTTGTGCTAGTGAAGCCGCCCTTGCACGTACAGCATCCCAAGCCTGATCCATTCCACTAGCAAACCCTTTACCGAATGCTGTACCTACAGAATCGGCTGTAATAGCTGCAAGACCGTCTTTACCACCGCCAGCAACATAAGAACCGCTTCCCTGTGCTGCACTGTATTTAGAATTTAAACCACTTGCAAATTGACCACCAGCTTTTGCACCGCCGCCTCCATCTGTAGCACTACCAAGTACGCCTTCAACCCCAAATTTCACGCCACTTGCTGCGCCTTCTGCACTGCCCCTATTACCTTCTATTTTCTGTTTAAATAATGAAATAGAATTTGATCCGCCATTTCCATCAGTAGTTGAGCCTAGTTTGTTTTCTATATTCTGTTTTACTTCACCTGCGGCTTGAACTGGCTGATCTCCTGTTTGACGAATTCCGGACGCTGCAGTACTTGGAATTTGTGCACCTTGCTGTGTAGCATCAACGTTTGTTTTTTGTACAACCATCTGTCGAATTACTTCAAGTGCTGTATCTATGTTGATTTGACCATTTTGCAAACCTTGTACAAGAGAGTTTGCTGTATACTGTCCATTGGCTCCTAAATCATATTTTGTTTGATCATCAAGTGTTATTCCTAACTTATTGAATACATCCTGTACACCGATGAACCCCATCTCCATACCCGTTTTCAACGTAGACATGATTTTGGTTCCATCTTGAGATAAATCGGTTGCTGTTAATTTCGATAAATGTTGCTGAAAGAAAATAAACACAGCGTCAATTCCAACTGTGCCTTCTTTTAAACCATTTACAAATTGCGTTGTGGTCATTTTACCGATTGGTCCTAAATCAATCTCTAAATTCTTCTTGAGATCAAGATTTAGTTTTGCGGCAATATCCGTAACATTTAGTTGTTTCAATCCTTCCGCAAAAGAAGTCATTACCTGAATACCTTCTGTGGTCAGTGGTTTATTTCCCATTTCTACACGCATTGTATTGATAAGAGCAACTGCTACATCTTGCACCTTATATTTACCTGACTTAATGCCATCCACAAATTCATCGACTTTAACAACGCCTTTTTCACCAAGGTTAACCGCTTTTGTACCATCTTCAAGCGCATAAGCAATATCAGTACCGACTTGTACAGCTTTGTCCCGTGTGGACTGGAATAATGTTTCATACACACTTGATGAATTGGCGATAAGGGATTCACCATATTCTTTTACTTGATCGGCACTCTTTTTACGTATATCTGATTCTTTTTGAGCCCTTTCTTCAAATCGCTTAAATAAATTTTCATTTTTGCCTTCGATAATTTCGGAATTCTTAACATACTCACTAAAGCCTCTACCTTGCACTGTGATCTTTTCAGCTTCGGCTTTCGTCATTCCGGTTGTTAAATCCATTTCAATGCCTTTTGCTTTTAGCACTTCTTGTGCTTGTTGCATCTGCTGTTTATAACCTTCTGTAAGAAGTACAGACTGCTCAGAGTATTTTTTATTAATCTGAGCAATAGCAATCTTTTGTCCTTCTGTATCAGTTATCTTACTTTTTGCAAACTCTATTTCTTTTTGTCTAGCTTTATCCAACTCATTTGTGAGATTTGTATACTCTGAACCTAAATCTTTTACTTTCCCTTGAATCGTTTCAACAGAAGTGTTTTTGTTGAAATTGTCCATTGCCTTGCCGATTTTTTGGATTTCTTCCACACTTTTCGAAGCTGCTTTTCCAATTTCACCGTCAATAGATTTTAAAGCTGTAAGGAATACGGATTTATCAGCTGCACTCATTTTATAGATTTGGCCGTTATATTGTGTTAAAAGACTCTGTATCTTCTCATTTGCCTTAATAACAGCTTCTTCTTGCGCCTTGAAGACTTCCATTTGGTCATTAACGATTTTATCTTTTGCGCGTAATACAGCTGGGTCTGATTCACCAGCAAACCAACTATCCAGGTGCGCTTGGAATTTACCTTTATCCGCGTTAATCGCTTTAATTGCTTCATCAGCAAGCTTTCCAAATTCCTCATGAGCACGTTGCACAGCTTCTTTTGCTTTTTCACCTGTCATAACAGGTATTTCATCTAAAGTTTTAAATGCTTGTTCTTTTAAAGTTACATATCCATCAAGCGCTTTTTTAGTGCTTTCACTTACACCGTCGCCAAAACGTTTGTTATCTTGCTCTGCCTTCTCCATTTTCTTGCCTAGATCAGTGACCGCGATTCCTAAAGCACCAACACCAATTACTGCTGCTCCAATTGTCGCAACAAGTGGATTTGCAAGGATTGCTCCAATACCCATAGCAACAAAACCTAATGCGCTGGCCAACCCTAAGGCTACTGGAGTTAATAACAAGGCTGTACCGTATACCTTTTTACTTCCGTCATCTAAATTGTTAAACCAATCAGCTGCACCTTTAACCGATTCCTTCAGCTCTGGTATTACTTGTTTAGCGATATCGATTATGACCTTACCAAGTGGCTCTAAAGCAAGTTGCATTTCACGAGTGATGGATTTCCATTCTTTTGCACTTGTATCATATCCATCAACCATTTTATCCATTGCACCGCTATAATCTCCAAGACCTGTTTCCATATTGTTTAAGGAAAGCATGGTGGTCTTTTCAAGGTCTTCCCATTTCGTGCCGAAAAGTCCTACCCCAACTTGGTTTACCTTGATTTGGTCATCGGTTGTCTTTAATTCATTCAGAACAGCATTGAAAACATCCTTTACCGTCCCTTTTCCTTCTAAGAAATTCTTCCAAACTTTTTGAGTGCCTTCTGATAATTGACTCATGGCATCATTCGTGCTCTTACTACCATCTTTCACGCGAATCTGGAACTCTTTCACAACATCGTTCACGTAATCAAGATTATAGGCGCCATTCTGAGAGCCATTTATGAGAATGGTAAACATCTCTTCTGCGCTAAATCCCATCTCGTTGAATAAAGGCCCATATTCACTCAGGTTATCAAATAACTCGTTTGAATAGTTCAATCCTTTAGCTGATCCCTGCGCCAACAAGTCAAATGCTTCTTTACTTGATAGGCCGAATCGCCCCATTAATTGATTCGCGCCACGTGTAACTTCATTCACATCAGATTCCATTGTTTCAGCTAAAATCTGACTATCTCTTGTTACTTGTTTTAATGTTTCATCATCGTTAATATCTTTTATATTGCGCTTTACTTTAACTAAAGAGTCACTCACGCTTTCTAAGTCTTCGCCGTATCCTTCGCGCCATACCTCTTTTGCTACAGCACTAACCTTTAGGCTCTCTTCCTTCGTCAAACCAAGACCTGACTGGACTTTCTTATTCGCTTCTTCGAACTGGGCTGCATTAACGGCAATTAGTCCAATACCAGCTGCTACTCCTGCTGCCGCTGCACCAAATCCTTGTCCAATTTTAGCGCCCTTGTCTTGCAAAGTATCGCCAATCTCGGTCATTCTTTCACGCAAGCGCTCAGAAACATTATTTAACTCAACGATTCGTTCTTGTGTGTCTCCTAACTCATTCCGAAAGCGATGAAGGCTAGCTTGTGCATTATTATAAGCAATTGTATTTCGTTCAACTGTGGCATTTAATCGCTGCAATGCTTGTGATCCTTGTGCATATTCTTGTTGCAATTGTTTATATTTTTCTTTCAACTGCTGAGTTTCTTGTGAATTTTGACCATATGTTTGCGTACTTTGCTGGATTTCTTGTTCTAATTGTTGCATCGATGTAGCTAAGCTTTCGCACGATTGGCGCATTTCTTGTTGTTTTTGCTTCGATGAAGCTAACTTTTGCTCATACTGTTGTACTTTTTTACCCTGTAACTCTATTTTTTCGCTGAGATGTGATGCTTTATTCTGTAATTGATCCATCTCAGATCCAACACCTTTTAATTGCTCTGAGGTATTTCTAAACTCAGAATCAAGCATGCGCAAACTTCTATTTACACCAGCAATACCATTTTCAAATCCATCTGTCTCTAATACGACTCTTCCACCAATTGTGCCTTCACCCATTGTCACGTCTCTCACCTACCTTTATAGCCAGCTTGGCGCTTGGTTTGCTGTTGTAATTCGATTCGCTTTTTCTTTCCTTGTTAAACAGGTAAAGTAAAACGCAATATCCATTTCATTTATTTCTGTTTGTGTCATACCTGCATCCATTAATAGATTATAAAAATCCATAACTATTTCACTGTAGCTGATTTCTTCCTTTTGGGATTTCTTATTTGTTCCATCATCTTTTTTTTGGATTCTTCAACCTTATTCATCATCTTTAATGCTTCTTCTAACCGCCCTAAAACAGTAGCGCATACAGAATAAATTGTGATTGTTAAAAACCATACGTGCGTTCCATCGATAAATTCATCAACCGTAAATTTATTTCCGTACAAACGACAAACAAAGTCAGCTGCCTTTTTAATCATATCTTCGGGAACAAAATCTTTTTCTAATTCAGGAATCAGCCTAGATGCTTCAAATGTCATAGAACCTGGAATATGTTCTGGTAAAAAGAAATCCTTTTCACATTCTGGTGTTTGTAATGTAATTTTCATAACGTTCTCCTCCTAGCATTAAAATAGGGACGGCGATATGCCATCCCTTACTCTCTCTATTAAACTGCTACTGGTGGGCTTGGTACAGTTTTAAACCAGTTTGCTGCAACTGCTGCATCAAAGCCTGGTTCCGTTTCATCTAGTCGATGTCTCCAATTACCATCAGCACGTTGAAGTGCTTTTCCTTTGATTTTTGCTGATTGGAAGTTCGGTTTATCCTCTGCTGTTTTATGCTCATCGGACGGAATCTCAAACTTCATTTTGTAATAGCAAACATATAAATTTTTACCGTCATCGTATGGCAAACGATATAATAAAGCTACATATGGAGCGATATCATTTACATTATCAACGACTTGCCCTTTCACAACTTTCTTACCTAATAATTCAGCGTAAGTAGATAAAGAAAGATTGTCTGTTTCTAACTCAATCTCTACTCCACCGAACGCGGAAGCTGTTGCTCTTGGTCCACCTTCCGCGTAAAAAGTTACCGAATCAGATTTCGGAGATGCTTTACCACTGACCGTTAAACCAAGTCGTTTAATTGGCCCGTATGAATATTTACCATCTGGTGTTTCAGTTAATGTCGCATAATGCAAATCTCTAAAATCGATAATCATCTTTTTTCCTCCTTTATGTGGTGGTTTCCGTTACAAAGCGAAAGCCATATCGATAAATTTTTGTATCCTGTTCGTAATCCGGAAATGTACTTAAACGCTGAAAAGACAGCTTTTTCATAGCTGCCTGCACTGCATTTTTTAATTGATGTTTAATAGGTGACATGGACCATATATCCACTTGATACATAATAACGGATGTTTTTTCCGTGTTTTCGACATAAAAGCCTGGTGTATCACCTAATTCCGAAAAAGTGATCCATATATTTGTTTGGTCATTTCCTTTCACAAACTGATAGATGAACTCCCCACCAAGTTCTGTTTTAATAACTTGATTTGTTCGTAAAATATCGAATACCTCTTTATTAAAATTCCTCATCTTGTTATCGCATCCATGAAAGCCCTATTCATTGCGGCCAACACCTCTTTTTCAACCTCAAGGATTGTTTTTTCCACAAATCCTTTATGTGGTGGGTTTGGTTTTTTACTAGTTCCCCAGTTTTGGAACTTCATATAAAAATGCGGAGAACGATCAGCTTTATCCCAACCAACTTCGATAGAATACATACTGCCCTTTTTCACAATCTTCCCTTTTTTTATTGCATCTTTTGCGTGTTTTCCATCTCGCCACGATTGGTTTATTGTTGGTTGTTGCGGTTCTGGACCAACAGGAGAATTTGCTTCTAACCTATCATCAAAAACTTCTGCTCCTGCTTGTAATGCATCCTTTGTAATTTTATTTACATTTTTCCCTAAGTCTTCTAATTGCCTAATCCACTGATCAACCCCGAAAACCTCTATTCCTGCCAATTAGATCGCTCCTCACAGATAAGGCAAATTTCTTTATGCTGTTCATCGATATCAATAGCCGACTTAATTTCAAATAGTCGCCCTTTATATCGTACACGCATTGCAGAAGTGATTCCTTCTCTGTATCGAATAGTGAAATTTATTAGTTTAATAACAAACTCCGCATTTCCTTGAAATGTTTCTGATCTAAAACCGGAACCGAATGGTGTTTGAGGTTTAGCCCAAACTGTAGCAAATTCTTTCCATTCGGCAGGAATTGTATTTGCTTCTTCGTCTTTTGTCTCGGATGTTTTATGTTCAATTACAATACGTTTATTCCACTTGGCTAGAGTCATGATTCTTCACCTTTGTATTTCATTTGTAAGATATTAGTTTGTAAAGTGTTTTCTAGTTTGGCGTATGAATCTGGATCATACTGTAGGGCTACATAAATCAGTACAGACAAGCGATATAGAGCAGAATCTCTTTCTTGGACCCCAGCACCTTTAAGAGATTCTTTTGCAGAATCAATTAAAAGAGTGAGGTTTATATCATCCTCACTCCCATCAATTCGCAAAAATCCTTTTACCTGTTCTAACATCTCAACACCTCACCTACGTTCCAGATGCAGACGTTGTTGCTGATAATTCAGCGCTTAATGATGATTCTAAACTATTATTTCCAACGGCTTTTACTTGATATTTATAAGTTGTACTTCCGGTTAATCCAGTATCCTTATAAGTTGCTGTTGTTGATGTTCCTACTTTGTTTCCATTTCTGAATATCTGATATTCTTTAATACCCCCATCATATACAACAGGAGACCAACTAATGTTAGTGGTTGTTACTGTAGTAGAGTCAGCTTTTAATCCTGTTGGTGCTTGGGGAGGATTAGGGTGTAGCAACTTTCGCAATACGGAACGCTGATTTTAGCTTAATTTGATGATCTAACCAAGCTGTCACAACAAATTGTTCGATACCTGTTTTTACATCTTTGTCGCGATCATAGAGCGCATCTAGATCATAGTTAAAATGAGAATAATAAAAATCACCAACTACTGGGTCAACTGCTGAATCACAAAACTCTACTGGTTTACCAAGCACTTGTTCAGGTTGAGCTGCATATAGAGTTGCATTTCCATTTGCAAGAACTTCAATAATATCTGAGTAATCAATATAGCGCATATAAATTACTGCATTTTCTCGGTAATCTTCATGCAAATCAGCAATAGCTGCTTTAATTGCTTTATATTTATTTTCTGCCTTTACTTCTTTTACTCCAGCTTTATAAAAAGACATATGCTCTTCTCCAGTTTTTGGAGTAGTAGTAAATGCCACTTTCTTTTCTTTCGCTGCTACACCAGATTGCAACGCATTTTCAACATAGGATACAAGGTTTGCATCTGAACCATTCAGAACTGTTTCAGAAATCCCTGCAAATACTTTAAATTTATATCGGCCGAATGAAACAACATCTCCAGTCGCCTTCAATTCTTTTGCTGTATCTGTATCAGCAATAAAATCATCATCATCTAATGTGAAATTTAATTTTGGAATTTCTAGGTTGGTGATTTGTGTAATTACTGAACGATTTCTCAATGGATTTTTTACAGTTGGTTCAACTAAAATATCTGTCGATACTGTTTTCGGTAAGAATTTGTTACCACCAGTTGCATTGTTGTCACCTAATACTTGACGTACATCTGATGTGATTGCTTTTTGTCGCATAGTTGCACGAATTAATTCTGCCTTTGCTGCAACTACTTTTTGGTTTGGATCTTCAATACCGTTAATTCCTTGTTGAGAATGAAATTTCGCCTTTTGCTCTGCTTCCATAGCATCGTGTTGCTCTCTGATTACATTAAAACGCATTTGTAAATCTTGTTTTGATTTTTGTAAAGCTTGAATATCCTCCATTGTAGCCGTTGTATCAATGGCCTTCTGGGCAAGTTCTCCCTCTACTTTTTGTAATTGTTGACCAATAGTAGATAAATTTTGTTTTAGTTCAAATAAAGTGTTACTTGAAAAATACTGAAAATTACCGATAGATAATCTAAATGGTTTTGCTTGTTTTTCAAATTTCATGAGTGAATTCCTCCTAAAATAGAATTTATATACTCCGCATTAGCTCTCGCTTCTTCAGCAATTTTTTGACGTTTAGCCATTTCTTCAGCGGAAAGTGCTTGTTGCGTTCCAGTAATGAATTGTTGGGGAATGTTTTTATATTCCTTCAACAGATTTTCACTAATAGAAGCAACTGCTTGATTTGCCTCAATCACTTCATCACAAAGTCCATAAGAAAGAGCTTCCTCAGCCGACAACCATGTTTCAGCGTCAAGAAGCTCATTTAATTTTTCTTCTGTTAACTTATCACCAGCACGATCTAAATAAATCATACAGCTAGATTTACTGATTTTTTCCACATCATCAGCGGCTTTTCTTAATTGCTGTGCATTTCCAGATGCATATGTCCAAGCATGATGAATCATCAGCATTGAATTCTTATGCATATAAATTTTGTCCCCACACATGGCAATTACAGATGCAATTGAAGCTGCTAAAGCATCAATATATACGATGACTTTTGCTTTATGCATTTTAAGCATGTTTGAAATAGTGATACCTTCAAACACACTTCCACCAGGAGAATTAATGTGGAGGTTAATTGTATCCACATTTTCTAAATCGTCTAGTTCCTGCTTGAATAGTGTTGAAGATATCTCCCCATACTCTTCCCAAGCATATTTAGTAACTTCTCCATAAATAAAAATATCCGCTGAGCTATTATTTGCGGCCATTTTCATTTCCCAAAATTTATTCTTTTGTTTGTTTCCCACTATCACTCACCCCCTTTCGTTGAGCTGGGTCCATATCAATTGGATATAAATCACCACTCACCCAAAGTTTCGAAGCGTTACCACCTACAGGTGGCTCATCTTCTTTTTGACGAACATCGTCTTGTGATAACCATCCACTTCTAATTGCTGCTTGATAATATGCAGTTCTTGAAGCCATATCACCTCTTAATAGACCGCCAAGATTAAACTTAAAGTAATAACCATCTTTTCTTTCTGCTGGATTTAGCAATTTCCTATTCAATTCTTGTTCATATTGCCTTACTATAGGTGTCAAAGTCATTTGAACAAATTGAATCATCAGTTGCTCATTACTCCCATAGCTTTGTCCTTCTGTATCGTTTAAAAAAGAAACAGGGACATTAAAAACGTTGGCCACCCTTGAACGAGTAATCCGTTCTGATGCCAACGTATCTGATGCAAAATATTTTCTTTCAATATCCGTAACCGTTACACCCGGTTCTTGGAACAAAATACCGCCATTTTCTGCATAAAACCTTTTAAAATCATCAATAATTCGCTGTCTTTGATCACCGTCCACATTTGCACCGTATTGTAAAATGAAACTATCTTTCTTTTTCATTTCTGACAAACTAAATTCTTGTACTGCCTTATCGTATTCTAATGTATTTTTCAACACATTTATCGGACTAATTCCTGACCATCTTGAAACTCCTGTGATGTGCTTAACATGGAACATGTTCATGTTGTGTATATAATATGTGCCATCAATTCCGCGAACTTCATACCACAAATTGTTGTCGTCTGTGTTTAAAAAAGGCGTTACATAAGTTGAATCAATAGGAACTAATGCTTCTGGTTGCATACGAATATCACGCATAATTGCCGCATATCCATTTCCAGTTTCATTTCTAGAAACTTCAATTTTGTTTATCCATTCAAATCCTGTCATGTTTGAATTCGGATTGTTAATTATAACGTCAGCTGCTTGATTTAGGACCATATCATAATTTTTATAAAGTTTTAATGGTAAAGAAGACATTGTATTCGCTAATCGACTAATTACACTAAATATTGTTTCATTTGTAGTTAATTTTGTATTGTCAATACCCCAAAAATTCCTGCCAAACCATGAAGAAAAGTCGAATCCAGCACCTTTCCATCCAGCTGCCGCGCCTTTTGCTGCTGCTCTAATGCGATTTAACCATTTCAATTTCTCACCACCTCTCTATTTCCAATTTAATTAAATAAATCATTTACAGATATAAATTTAATATTCCCATTACCTTTTGGTTGAGATAATAAAGGAATTACCTCTGTATGAGCATTCAAAAACGCTGCAAAACCATCGATTTTTCGATATTTGCTTTGTTTTGACGGCAAAAAATTACCATTTCTGTCTTCAACAAGCTTCACGTTATTCATATACCAGCGTAAAAGACGATTCTTATTACTAATCACTTTTCCATCCAGTAATAGTTCTTTTATGTCTTTAAGCGCTGGGCTTAATGTTAAATGCCCTTGACGAACTGCCTCTGTTTCAAATCCATATGTTTTTAAATCTTCGTTTAAACGATAAGCATTTGCTGGATCATAGGTGATTTTCTTTATAAAATATTGCTTAGATTTCTCTACAAACCAGTCATACACATACTCATATTTCACATATTCACCTGGAATGATTGTCAGCCACCCTTTTTTCACAAATTCTTTAAAATCGATACTCTCATTGTCCCTATCCACTTTTGCTTGTGGAACCCAACTATGAGATAAAACGAAAACATTTCCATCTTCCAAAGGAAATTCCAAGCAAGCGCTAGTAAAATCCTCTGTAGCTGACAAATCATATCCTGCCACACATTCTTTCCCTTTTAATAACTCAATATCAATGTCTTTTTCGTTTCTCTTCAATATTTCAATTCCTACAAATGACATTTCGTCATTGTCTACGAAAATATTAAACTGTTTAGTAATCCAGTCATTCTTTTCTGCTTCTGTATGTTTGTCTGTATTCCAATCATCAATAAGAGATGGAAGATCCAATGAAACCCCAACATTAGGGTTTGCTTTAATCCACAATTCCGGATTCTCAATTTCATCCACACTGTCCATTTCAGCCATGAAATAGAACTTTCTGTCTTGATCAATAACACCTTCCAAAACATCAGTTGCAACTTCATAGTATTGTACAAGTGGTCCCTCAAGTTGATATCCAGCTGTCGTAATATATACAATAAGTGGCTGCTTTCTTGCGCCACGCGATTTCTTAATAACATTTATCAACTTAAAGTTCTTAAATTCATGTATTTCATCAAAAATACCAAGATGTGTGTTTAATCCATCTAACTTTTTACTATCAGATGCCCGTGGTTCAATTTTAGATTGTGTTTTATCGTAGAAAATGCCTTTTTGATTTTCTCGTAAATGCTTTCTAAGCTGCGGTGATTTTTGAACCATAGCTCGACTCTCATCAAAAAGCTCTCCTGCTTGTTGCTTTGTATTTGCTAAAACATAAACACGAGCACCTGGTTCATTATCTTTAGAAACTGAAAAGTTAGATAAACCCGAAATCATCGTTGTTTTTCCGTTTTTACGACTAATAAAAATAAGGCCCTCACGAAAGCGCCTGTATCCAGTATCTTTATGAACCCAACCATATAATGAGCCAATAACAAAATGCTGCCACGGTTGAAGTACTAAACTTTGATAATCCCCTTTAGATGGCCGACAAAATTTTTCGATATATCGGATTGGTCGATGAGCCTTTTCCTCATCAAATATCCACGGAAAATCTTCAGTTCCTTGCTTTTTTAAATCATCAAAGTGCCGTTGACAAGCTAAAATGTTTTTCTTACTTGCTATAATGTTTCCTTTCACAACTTGTTCAGCATACCAAGTTGTTAGTAAATCAGACGAAGAATTTTCAAGAATAAAACCATTTCTCACCTGATCTGAGCGCCATTTTTTATACCATTTTGCTATTTCTGAAGGCTTAGAATTCGTCGAAATCGTCGTCATCATTACCTGTAGTATTACTATTTAATTTTTTTCTTTGTGCTGGCGTCAGACCTAAAGATTTAAGTAAATTATTTAAAGTTTGTACCGTCTTAGTTAGTTCAATAGAGAGGGGATTCTTCACAAGATTTGTAGCCCCAGCTTTATTTGTATACTCAAACATCAAATCTGTAGTCTTAATTTCCTTTTGTAAACGGCGGTAAAATTGGTGCGTTTCCACATAAAGTTTTATCAACTCTTCATCTGATCCTTTGTAATCTTCACCTAAGTATTCCCTTAAAATTTTTGCTGTTGGAACTGCCATTTTGAGTTACCCCCCTTTCATGAAAAAATTACTCGCGGTACAAACGAAGGACCCCGCCGGTCTTCCGGCCCCTAACAAAAAACTTTGAGGATAGGGGGGCTATATCATTTCCTTGTTAGCCATCGACTTAATAACTGGAATCCTTTGTTTTTTCTTTTTCTTATTCTTTCCACTACCCTTTTCAGGATGTTCTTTGTTATGACATGCATTACACAAGCTGATTAAGTTATCTAATACTAATGATAGCTCTGGATGATCTTCACGTTCTTTTATGTGATGAACCATGACCGCTGAAGTAATGTCATCTCGTTTAAAACATTCTTGGCAAAGGTGGTTGTCCCTTATTAACGCTAGACTCCTACATCTTTTCCAAGCATCACTATTATAAAAACGTTTTGCTTCTTTGTTACGCTGGTACTTGTCGTATTGTTTATGGTTTGTCATTTGTATTCATCCTTTTTATTAAACAACTTAGCAATATAAAATGAAGCAAGGATACTCCAGAAAGGTGTTTAGCAAACAATAATTACAAGCGACATCATGAATGTAGCTATTAGATGTTCATCATCATCCTTATTCTGTTGTGCAACCTTTCTTGCATTTGGATACATAGTAATAGAAACATAGATCATACCTACAATAAGATACGAAAATATCCATAACATCTATAGATCACCCCCAAGTAAAAGTCACACATTCTTTTATTCTATCTAGTAGTTCATTATGAGTAAGCTCTTTATATTCATCGAACTTTAAATTCAAAACACCAGATAGTACATTGCTCTTTTTATGCAATGTATATTTAATACCAACATTAGTAGGCTGTCCTTCACCAATTGAACATCCATCAGAATAGAGTTCCACATGTTCAAACAATATACTATCCATCTGAATAAACATCTTCCGTTCACTCCCCACTTCCTTCACTTAATCTCATCATAATGAATAAACCAATTATTATAATGAATGTAGAAATTATAGCGCCAACGCTATAACCAATGAAGAAGCTTAACCAACCCATCCCCTCACTCCTTATCTTTCATTAACAGAAAATAAGACGCTGTACTGATAACAGCAGCGCTTAAAACAGTCATTCCTATATGCACCCCCTTTACCACTTTTAAATAATTTCCATATTTTAGAAGGATTCAGAACACTAAAAGTCGAATTATGTAAAGTTGAAGGAGGTGAGACACATGTCAAAAACAACAAACATAACAAACATAGAAATTCAATGCACTAACTGCAACACTTGGTTCCAATCTCCTATATACTTTGGTGCTATGGATTCATTTGATATTAGCATGTTGGTCGATAATGTCACAAACTGTCCTTCTTGCGGTCAATTTGTGAGCTATAACAAAGAAAATATGCGTATTAGATCAGAAGATGGTGGTTTTAAAGGTAATGAAACTAACTAAACCAAGGAATGTGTGGCTCTAGCCAAGCTGCACATTCTTTATATATCTCTAAATATATTTTGTTTAATAAGCATCTTGTTATGTTTTATTCCGCATGATACCCCCTCTATTCAAATGTCCATTTTATTAAATAGTCAATCATAATACTAAATCCAGCAGTATCCTTCTACACATGGCAGATGAGCATTGATATACAATTTCTTCACAACTAAAAGAAGAGCACCCGTTTCCGCGAGCACCCTTCTTTGGGATTTGGATTACGATATTCCTTTTAACGAAAGTTAAGAGGTACAAGCAGTATATGCTCGTCCATCTTAAAATGTGAAAAAGCACCCGTATTGGATGCTTTCAATGTGATAGAGTAGAGGCGATAGTTGAATAGGATAGCAGTTAGCTTGTCCTATACTCCAATATATGCTTGTCCTTCTGAAATGTGAAAGCTACTTCTACTTATTTCGCCATCATATATTTGGTAATATTTAAAATTCTCACGCCACCTATGAACTCACACCTCGTATAGGCTCAACAAGAAGCATAAGATTGGAGTGCTTTTAACCCCATCCCCCTCAACAGCATCCTGCGCAAACAAGTGCATGGTGACCTATTAGAAGCGTCACTGTACGAAAACCGCGGGTACATCATTGATAAGGGACAGATGCTTCTCCCAGGGCTTGCCCTAAGAAAAGCTTAATACCTATCTCGTTTTGAAAAATCCCCGAAAATGTCCCCAAAAATATCCCCCATTTTGTCCCTGTTTTTGTCGGGAAATGTACCGTTTCCATTATAACGATAGTGAAAAGTATCTATACTAAACATTGTTAATCTTCCGTACATTATTTCTCAATTCACCAAACATTCCATAATATGTTAAATTAAATTTGAAAAGGCTATCTTTTTCATTAGCCCTTCTCAAACCTCATATGCAAGTTGATGGCGACACCCGTTAGTGGGTGTCCTTTTTTTGAATAAAAAAAGAAAACATACTAAGATTAGTATGTTTTACTTAATTATTATCCTACTGTATATATCCATTGTAATCAAAGTAATATGTTGTTCCATTCTATATAAACAGCGCAAAACGCAAAAATTCAATTTTATATCGTGCATTTTCAAATAATCTCCAATACAGTTGCTATTAATCGAATCGCATTCCTTTACCTTTCTTTACTTCTTCAAATGCATGTCCAAAATTCATTTGTATTCCTCCTTTTCTTTTTAGAAGACCGGTTCGACCGATGATAAAAGAAAAAAGCATCCAATATGTGAATACTTCGTATTATTATGATCAAGTTATGTTAACTCAGATTGATATGTAGGTGAAACAAATGGAAAATAAAGAACTTAAGCAAGAATACGATCTAAACAAAATATATGACCACAAAGAATTCCCAGATAAAATTAGCGGTCGCTGTGATAATTGCGACAACACCTTATTCAAGAGTTCCGTTAAAAATTTCATCTTCATAAGAGAATGTCGTCAATGCGGTATGAAGAAAAGCATATAGCCCTATTCAGTGCTTTTTTCTTTGCATAATAAAAAGCACCCGTATTGGATGCTTTTAAATATACATTTTAAAAATAGTCTTAATTAACTTACTATGCCACGGATACCAATTAGAGTTAGAATCAGCAAAACTATCAAATTCCATTTTTACTCCATTAAGAAATTCAATGTTTAATTTAAGAAGTTCTTCATTACCGTTAACAATAGTCAAATTGATATCTTTAATCTTTGGTTCTTTGACGACTTGTATTTTAATGTCTGAATCAACAGCACTAATAATATAAATACTGTCCTGAGCGAAAAAATAAAATTCCCTTTCCGCCTCATCATCTTTGTATAGGTTCTTAACATAAATACATTCTACATTTTCTAATGGAACTAAATTCTCTGCGTATTTTATCATATTTCGAACTACAGTATGTTTACTTCCGGCAATAGTAAAAATAAAATCTTTAATGTTTGAAAAATGCTCTCTAGTTTCTACTGTCATTTTTTTCTCCTCCCTTTCCTTTTCTTAATTCGACAGAAAAGAAGAAAATCCTACATAATAAAAGAGCAACCATACATCTGCTGCTCCTACTATAAATACGGTAAATGAAGTTTTTACTCTCAATCAAATAAAGTAAAAAACCGCTATCTCGATTGGATAACGTTTTTTTTCAAATAGACAAGTCATGTGTGCTTCATATTACATTAATTTTTGGTAAGGAGTTTTCACGCCTCTTTCAATCGCCAACTGCATATATGTTTCCCTGTTAGTACATACAATGTGATCTCGGTGTTAGCGACTGAAAGAAGAGCAAAAGCTCTCCTATTAGCGTGATCATTCAATCTGCACCATTAAAGCTGGATTCGGATTTAATTATGCCGCTAATATGGAACCGTTTAGAATTATAAAGTTATTCTTATTAAGAAGTGTTTTTCCGCCACTTCTCACAATACAAATATAACACGCTGACTCCAAATAAACCGGCACATTTGCGGTCAAAAATCGGTCACGACTCTGCCACTTATTTTATTTAATTGGTTTTTAATTTTTTAGCTTCTTTTCTTTTTCTATTTCTCATGAATGCATCTAAATGTACTTTTAACTTAATATCAAAACTAACTTCTGCATAATCATAAGGAAGATTCATTTCTTTTCGTAGATTGTTGTATTGATATTGTACATAATTAAGAAATTTTTTGTCCTGATCTACTTGAACCCATTCACCTTTAGGGTGATTCTGATTAAGATAACACTCTTCTTTTAAAATCCAAATAAACTCTTCAAGGATAGGATCTATTAACTCAACTTTCTCTTCAAATATTTGATCTATTTCTTTAAATGATTTAACAGTAATACCTTCATACCCATCAAATGGATGAATATTCTTTACTAGAATACGATATATAGGTGCATACACTTCTTTAAGAATTTTAATCTTATACTCGAACGTTTTAGAAAACTTCTCCTTCTTAATAGTAAAATAATGAGTTAATATCGCTGTAATAATCACACCACCTGTTGAAACTACTAATGTAAATGTTTTTATATCACTTAGCATAAAAGCACCCCCTTAATTACTAATGTATATAAATTGTACATCATTCTCTCTCACTTACCTATATCTTATATTTTGTGTAACTGAGCGAAACGCTCAACCCATTGCTATCACTAACTTTATTAGACTTTCTATTTTGAGTTACACAACACAATAAAAATGGATAACTGTAAGAAAGAAAAAAGAAAAAGCAATAATTAGATTTTAAATCTAGTCATCGCTCTATCCATTGCATCTTGGTTTACACCTATATATCGAAGCGTTACCCTTTCTGATGAATGATTGAAAATCTCCATTAGCAACGCTATATTCTTTGTCTGCATGTACATATGATAACCGAATGTCTTACGTAATGTATGTGTGCCTATCTCATCTAAACCAAACTCTGCTGCCGCTGCTCTAAGTATCTTATATGCCATACTCCTGCCAATCGGTCTGTTACTGCCTTGTCTGCTCTTAATTAAATACTCGTTATCTTCTCTTCCATCAATAAACCATTTTAATTCTTTTCTTAATGCTGAGGTGATTTGGATGCGCTTCTGCTTTCCTGTCTTCATTTCACGCATTGAGATGTGACTTCCTTTTAAATCACCAACCTTTAGCTTCAAGATATCACTAATGCGTAGACCTGTATTGATTCCCATAACAAACAGAATGTAGTTACGTTCATTCTTTTCTTTCAAGTATTCTTTTATTTGTTGTATTTGCTCTGGATCACGTATTGGCTGTACAAAATTCATTATTCATCCCCTCCGACTTCTTCTGTCTCGTAAACCTCTAATCCAAGAGCAAAGGCAAGTTTATAAAACGCTTTAGATTTCCATCGGCGATAAGTACGCTCAGCCATTCCTATTTCGCTATAAACCATGTAATCACATACATCCTCGTCTTCTAAATAACGTTTATATATAATGTCCCTTTGAATACTTCCAGCGCGTCCATTCCCTAGTCGATTAAGGAATTGATCAATACGTAATGACATCCTTTCAAGCCATTCTTCTCGCTTGCTTTGTTGAATGTTTGCTGTGGCTATATCTTCTAATGGCTTACCAACTGCATGTGTAGGACCATGTTCTCGAATTTCATAAGAAGGAGTGACTTTCATTTCTTTACGCATCATCCCAAACTGTCTATATATACGTACACTTTCTAACATACCTTCTAATTTCTCTTGTGTTGCTGCTCTATCGATTTTTGGCAAGAAAGATAATTGTTTAGTCATGTAAGACCACTCCTTTTTATTTTTTACTTTTGTCTTAGTGCACCGCGTCTTCTTTCATATCGAGGTCCACGAATCCCCATTAATTCCTCTATATCCCGTTTACTTAACTGTTCCTTACGCTTTTTCTCATTTTTCTTTTTCATCTGCTGCGATTGTTTTTTCCACTCACGTAATTGGTCTTTTAGTGACTTCATTCTCCCCATCTCCCTTTCGTAAAATAAAAAGGACACCAACCACTATGCAGCCAATAAGCTACTTTAATGATTTGGTGTCCTCTAGTTTTCTAGCCAGACCATATTCTTTTTTCCTTTACTTTAAAATACCGGCCCTAACGAAGATATTCCGCCAAGCTGTTTGAACCGTATATTTCTCCACTGACTTAGCGCGGCGTTGAATAGCTTTTCTTGTCTTCTTTTTCTTTAAATTAGCCATTTCTCTCACTCTCGCTTTCACTACCAAAGGATTATTTTGTTCAGTTTTCTGTATGTCCAAGTATTTCTCTTACATATACTATTAACTGCTCACGATCCATCTTTGCATAACCTTTTATTTTATTGCGCCGACAGACTGACTTTAGATCCCTTAATGTCCACTTTTCGACTGTTGGAATATTAATAGTGATTGTTTGTCCTTCCATGTTCCTCATCCCTCCGCATAATATTTCACCATCTGCACATACTACAAACAGGCTAGACCACAGCCTATTTCTCCTTTTGGATGAGCAGTTAGCTTTTGCTAGCTGCTCTTTTAAATTAGCGCTCCACTAACCAACATAGGACCATCTTCATATTCATTAAATTCCTTTACAAATTCCGATATTTTTTTATTCGGACAAATTTCCGCTACAGCATTCACATACTTTGTAAGTGCCTGATTTCTTGTGATTTCAGTAGGTAATGCCTCTGCCTTAACCTCTTCTGCATTTTCACCAGCTACAATTTCCACATACAAGTCAATCGCTTTTTCTAATCCACCATCTTTAACAGCCATCAAAGCATAATACTCATGCTTATCAAACTCGAAGTATCTCATATCCATTTCCATCTTCCTCCCTGAATAAAACTCAATATTCCGTCAATACTGTAGATATGCTGGTAACCAACATGCAGCATTCTTTCAGCGTTTTTATAAGCAACCCATAATTGTCTCCTTCAAGACTGAGCAGTTAGCTTTTGCTAGCTGCTCTTTTTAACATCAGCCTGTCCCTTGCATTTTTCACAGTAGACCATGTAGCCAATAACAATTGCAGTTTCTTTGTATTGTGGTGTTCCACATCGACATTCCCACCACCAGCCATTATCTAAATAAGCTTCTTTCGGAATTAAGTGTTCGCATTTATACCGATCTGCCCATTTAGCTCTTCTAACTTCAACCTTTATAAAATCTATTCCAAACTCATCCATTCCACATTGCTTTGCTTGACCAGGTGTTTCAGTAAAAACAATCCGTGAATACTCACCATCACTGACTTGATATGCCTTCATATCCATTCCCCTTTTCAATTGGACACATTTACCAATATTATTTCTATATAATTCATGTTATGGTAATTTAGTCTAGTAATTCGTTACTTGACAAAATACCTTTAGAGACCTCGTGATAAACGGGGTTTCTTTTGTATAAAATGAAATTTTTATAATCATTATTAAATAAAACCACATATACTTTAATGAGATTGGGTATTTATTAGCGAGCGATTGGGAGCGCCTTGGTCAGGCGCCCCATTTTTCTTGTAAAATAGCGTTTTTGTTCAAAAATTAATAAATGTTATTTTTATAGTTTTCTACTGCTTTAAGCACCTTATTTGTTACTTTTTCATCAGAATAGAACCGCATGTCTTTGTACTGTCTTGGATTTTGATTGTCTGGCTCATCTGACTGACAACCCTCACGATTTAACAAATGTTGAAACCTTTCTTCTTTGCACCATTTCAATCCACCAAACGATATCCATTCATTATCAGAAACGGTTACTTGTTCAACATCATCAAGTTCATCGTTTTGTTTTAATAACCATAAGTATTCATCGAACTGCATTTCCCAAGGTTTATATGAATTACCGAACATCATTACATGTCCTTCATTAAATTGAACTCGTACGATTTTACCGTTTTGTTTTCTAGCCATCTTTCATTCCCCTTTTCTATTCAAATAACTATTTTATTAAAAATCTTTAATGAGCTAATCCTTACAGTTTTGTAATACTAATGTCACTAAAATCAATTTTTTCACTATAAACTCTTTACTATAATTTTCCTTATACACAAACAAGAATTGTTAAGAAATAACTAAGAATTAATTAAGAAACCGTTAAGCCTCAGTTAAAAAAAATTTCACATAATAAGGAGCAATTTAAAAATGTCTTTTTCTCAATTAAATATTGATGCTTTTCGAGCTATCAATGATTTAGGGAAGCAATATTCATCCCTAAACTCAACAATGGTATTTTTAGCGGAGTATATGGTGTATTTTTTAGGTTTAATTATTATGACTTATTGGTTTACTCAATCTAGAAAAAACAAAATGATGATTATTCAAGCATTGGTTGCTTTCGTAACTGCTGAAATTATTGGAAAGTTAGCAGGAAAATTGCACTTGAATTATCAACCATTTGCAGTTTTACCTAATGTTAATAAACTTGTCGATCATACAGTAGATAATTCATTTCCTAGCGACCATACGATTCTATTTTTTTCAATTTGTTTTTCATTCTGGCTTGTTCGTAAAAAGGCTAGATGGTTATGGCTTGTACTTGCATTCTGCGTAGCTATTTCTCGTATTTGGGTAGGAGTTCATTATCCTTTCGATGTCATAACAGGAGCTTTAATAGGAATTATTTCAGCACTATTTTCGTATTGGTTAACACCGAAAATTACATTCATCAAACAATTACTTAATCTTTACGAAAAAATAGAACAAAATGTAATACCATCCAAAAACAAGTCGAAAAACTTTTGATTAATCTCACAAAGCTAAAAAGATTACATATATTACCGAGTATTTTTCAATATTTTCTTGATCGAAGAGCGCTCCCTTGGGCGCTCTTTAATTTTAAAATAACGCTTTGATTCAATTCTTGTAAGGTTGCCAGTTCATACCGTCCAAGTTGCAAGTTTCCTTTCCATAAACCTTACGACCACGCCCTTGCTCGACTTCCTTAATCTCGTACCATTTACCAGTATCATCATCTTTTACGACACCACCTTTACGTGGTTTGTAAGAGAACGAAAACACCTTTTTTCCATCAACATAAAATGGATACATTCGCAATCACCCTTTTTAATAAAATTCAAATTTGGTACTAATATCCGCTGCTTAATCGCTCATAATTAACTTTGTTTTTAGCAAAATACGATTCCATCATGTCTTGATGAGTCATTCCTAGTTTGTATCCAATAGCAATTAAGGCTCCTAATGCTTTAGCGTAATCAAAAACACATGAGTAATCAGCTCTGTACATAACCCCAAACATTTCATGAAAACTGCTTTCCGCATCTTTAAATTTATTTGCTAATCTTAAATGTCTATCTGAACCAATAATTAATTCAACATGTCCATATTTATTACCAAGAGAAGTAACAAAATGCATACAATCCGACCACTCATCATACTGCCGTGCCTTATCATTACGCTTATTTCTCTTCCAATACTTAAAAAAACCATTCTCATTTGAAAGCTCACCTAACTCTGTATACAACGCATGTGTTATATCTCCCGTTAAGCTCTTACCTTCTAATCCATGTACTTCCACAACCTTTTGATCCAAACGTTCCTGTTCTTCAAAAATTCTTTTAATGTCTAGCATGTTTTAATCATCCTCCTTTATATATCTACCAATCACGCTGTCCTTTTTTCCGTTTCTGTTACACCGACTAACATGTTTTCTAAACCTAATTGATCTAATATGAGAATCGCCAATTCAATTTGATGCCTTCCTAATTTCATTGCTATATCCTCAAATCTAAAGCGCTTTTTCCACAATTCCTTAAAGCGAGTAATATCCTTTTCTGGCCACATAAAGTTCGCTTCTTCAAGAGCAATGTAGACATTAGGAGGTAATTCATATTTTTTCTTATTCCTAATGCTTTCCTCACCGATTTCACCTAATCCAATAGCACGTCCCTGAATCTTATATTTATCTATTTGATCTAAAATTAAGACAGCAACCTCAATTTGTTTTCTTTTCAATATCTTTGAAATTGCTAAGATACTAATATCACTGTTCCACATCTCACGAAATCGAATTACATCTCTTTCATCCCATAAAAAATTTACTTGCTCTAACGCAACATGGATTTTTAGAGTTGTCATTCTGTACACTCCTTTGTAAAATGGTAATTATTTTATTTTTTCAGTAAACTTAGTATCGACACGATCAACTTTTCCGTTCACCCATACTGCAACTTGCTCACCGTATCCACTTACTGGTGGCTCTACCGAAATAACACGACCATCTTTTACAACGTAAATTTGATTTTTTGTAACATCAATTTCAGCTTTCACGCACCCATCTCCCTTTATTTATTTCAGATATTCCACAACATTTACAGGACAAAATCCCTCTCCTAAATGTATTCTTAATGGAATAGTTTCCTTATGATCCCTTGCCGCCTTGCATAATTCTTCAGCTGCTTCCCAATTAAAAGAACTGTCATGCTCGCGATTGAAACGCCATATTCCAATCGCATGTTCCTCGAAAATTTCGTACCGATCATCTTGTTTAGTTGTACGAGGTAATTCATCAGTACTCTTAGCAACAGAAGGAATCTGCACGCGTACATCAGTGTATGTAATATTTCCAGTTCCTCTTTTCACAGTTGCTTTACTAATATCAAACTGCATGATTTCCGGCTCCACATCGAAAATGTTTAATTGCTTCGCCATTTTATTCTACTCTCCTTACTCTATAAGATTAGTAATTTCAAACCGCATAAACGCCTTTTCGATTGTCCTTAATAATCTGTCCATCTTTATCAAAATACGCTATTTCGAATCTTGGATCACAACTGTATGGGAGCGTATCTCCATCGAATACAATGGATAAATCATTATTGTGATTGCCAATGATTGTTCCCATACGCCCCAAGACTTGTACTCTCATCCCTAAATACGCAAACGTAATTCTTCTTTTTTTGCACATTCTACGAAATGATTTTTCATTACTGAATAATTGTTCTACATTAACTAATCCAATATTTTCACATCGTACAAATTTCAAAAATTGTGTATAAGGCATGTCCCAAAATCGATGGGAAAATTGTTTGTAGTATTCATATTTCGCGTTTTCTTGTGTCTCCTCCGTGATGATTTTTTCACACGGCCAATGTTCAAACACTGTATAAAGTTTGAAATTGTATTGGAGCTTCATTTACTCACCACCCTTTTCCCTCGTTTTTTCAATAATTAAATCCATTAATACTTTTGCTCCTTCTGGGCTTAAAGTGATTCTTCCATCCAACAAGTCAACGTTTTCATCAGAAGCTTGTCCTGTAACTAGACAAACTTTCGCATGTTTTCTTAAAATAATGTCTTCATTATTAACATGTATTTCTAATGGAGTCCCTTCAACAAGACCTAATGTTCTGCGTATTTCAACTGGAATAACCACACGACCAAGCTCATCCACTTTTCTTACAATACCTGTATTTTTCATCATTATTTCCCCCTTGTTAGCTAACTTTTTGTTGTCTTTTCCGTTTTACTTCTTGCTTCATTGACTCAAAACGTACTAACCATTCTTCCCAACGTTCTTGATAAGATGCTTGCTGTTGTCTTGCTACTTCACAATTACAACCAGTTGTTTCAATTACACCTGGATAAGTTTCCTTACGAATAATTCCTGTATCATTACATAATGCACACATGTTTATTCCTCCTTATTAGAAACCAATATCTAAATTCACAATTCTTTTATCTGTTGTAGTTTTAAAAACAATCGTTTCATCTTTTGACACGCCATTTAACAATCGACTTGCAAGTTTTGGATCGTATTTTTGAAATAGTTGAAAGCTTGCTAAATTAGATGTTGTTATTGTGGTTTTATTTGCTCCTTGTCGACCATTTGTAACACCATAAAGTATTTTATGAACAAAATCGCTTGCTTCTCCATTTCGATTCATAGATCCACTTTCAGCACCTAAATCATCAATTACCAGAAAATCCGCTTCGACCATTAAGCTAATGCAATAATCCATTGTGTATTTTGACTCTTTATTGCGAAATGAGTCTTGTATTAGACGAATTAGTTTTTCTATCTCTACGAACAGACAACTTTTCATCTTCTTATAAGCATATTCATCATTAAGAGTCTCACCATCAGAAACAGCCCAATAATGTTTTACAAGTTCATATAACATTGCATAAGCTAAATGACTTTTTCCTACGCCTTGAATGCCTGCGATATAAACATTCAATGTTTCACCTTTTTTGATGCGCTCAATAATAGCTAGTGCTTTTTTCTTATTCATTTTTGTTTCTTCACAACTCGTTTCGTATGTTGATAACCTAGATTCTGTAATAGATTGATTTTCGATAATACTGCGTTGAAAAAGTATATTTTTCTTTCTTTCTCTATTAATTTTCTTGTAATGATTATTTGCTTGTTGGAATAAAACTGAATCCTGTTGCTCCACTTTGCATCTTGGACAATAGATCGAACCGTCATTTTTATCAATTAATTTCCGCACTGGCTTTACGATTAACTGTCCACCCTTACTAAACGTATGCTCTTGGCAATGTTCGTCTGCAAACTCTAATGCTGCAATCTTTTCAAATGATTTCTGCATCTTTTGCATCGCTATTCACCCCTCTAAAATGGCATATTCCCTTTAAAACCAGGTATATTTATGTGATTTCCGTACTGTTGTTGATTGGTTTGAGCTATATTAACTGTTTCATTTAAATAATTATCAAAATGTTTTTGAGAAAATAATGTACTTGGTCTTAAATATTGTTCCAGCGGTTTTCCATCTCGATCAAATTGCCCTAACCACTGTAATACCTTGTTATCAATTACTGTTTTAAAATTCTCAACTGTATAACCTTCATTGCATCTAGCTCTAATTAACTTTCTATGGCTTTCTGCTTTATAGTTGAAGTTTTTTTTCGCCATTTGATTTAAATACTCAATAATTTCTTTGTATGGATTTGCTGCCGATTCAGATTCGTCAGAAGATGAATTATTTTCTTTTTCTAAATCTTCATCTTTATCTTCTTCTATATCTAATTCTTTATCTTCTTCTATATCTGTTTCGTGACCATGAGTGACTCTTTCGTGACCGTCACGTGACATATTCAAGAGCAATTGTTTTTCACGTTCTCGTTGTTTTTGTTTGCGTACTCTATTTTGTTCTCTTATTTTTTCTAATCCATCTATGTTCTGATGCTTCTCCCAATTAGAAATACATATATACTGATCTTCTGTAATTTCAATCATTCCGAACTGTTTAAACGTTTTAAGTGCTAGTCTAACAGTTGAAAGAGGCCTATTAAAAAGAGTTGAGAGCATTTCATCTGTATATGGAATATTTTCACTTAGAAAAATATATCCGCTTGCATTCGTCTTACCAGCTTGAGCTAGTAACCTAATCCATATAATCAACAAGGTATCAGCTTCAGGCATGCTTTCAATTAAACGAATTTTTTCATCTTCAAACATACTCGTTGATAGCTTTATCCATTTAACTTCTGACAATGTCGTTACCTTCTTTCTGTGGTATACTTATGACATCTGTTTTTTCTTATGGACTCCTGCTGCAACAGGGGTCTTTTATTTTCATGTAATATAGTGAACCCTTGTAATAACATCAGCCCTTATACCTTGCTTTTGCAAATGTCTAACGATGAAACGGATACTTTGTTGTTCGCGATCATACTGTTCTTTTGCTCGGTATAGAGCTGCAAGTTCCCTTCTCGCAAGACGAGATTCCTTAATCCAAATTCCAAATGCTAATGGATCACGTTGTTTTAATGCTTCCTTTTGCATTTTTTCACAATGTTTGATGAAATCTTTTAGTATTTTCGCCTTTTCAGCGTCTTTTTGTAAAACCATTGCTTTCATACTTTTTCCTCCATCATGTTAATTTGCTTATTTTTGTGCTTCTAGTTCTTTAGCTGTTTTTCGTTTGACCGTAACTTCCACACCAAGGTAATGTTCATACACTTCCTTAAATACATCCTCAATTTTTCGCTTTCCATATGTTTCTTCACCGATGTACAGGTAAGATTTTTTTTTCATATCTTGGTCCTCCATATGATTAAAAATTCAATCTTCTTTTGACTCGATTCCCACCTCTTTTTCCGCGAAACGCGGAAGTTTACTTAAAAAAATATCTTCTGGTGGAAAATCCATATCCATAGCCAATTTTAAAACCCATATTTCCGCGTTATGCAGATATGAAGGTAAGAAAAGCCACTCAACTGGAAAACTCAAAAACACCGCTATACGCATGGCTAATGGTGGTCTAGGAGTTCTTCTTCCTGTTTCAATATCACCATAATGTGAAGGGCTTGTTTTCACAACTTTAGCTATATCTTCTTGCGTTAGACCGTGCTTTTTTCTAATTTCTATAAGCCAATCTCTTCTCATGATGCACCTCCGTAATCTCTAATTAATTCTCATTATATCCGCGTTACGCGGAAATGTAAATACATTTTCTAAAAAACATTTGTAAATTCCCCTCCGCGCTTCGCGTATTTTTTCATTGTGCATTGATATAAACTAGTGTTATCTTATATTTATAGCAAAGAAAAACAAAATTATTAGCGCACAATTAGGTCATTTTTCAAAAGTAAAATACCTTAAAATATAAAAGATTCTAGGAGGATATGCGTATGGGTATCGGGGAAAGATTAAAGTTCTTACGTAATAGAAGAGGATGGACAATTCAAGAAACAGCTGCAAAAGTTGAAATATCTGATTCCACATATGGTGGATATGAAACAGATTATAGAAAACCTAATCTTGAGATTCTTTGCCGATTAGCAAATGTTTTCAATTCTACTACAGATTTTATTTTAGGAAGAACTGAAGATCCGAACGGACTTGATCTCGATGTGAAGGATATACTAGAACATGGAAAACTCAACTGGGATGGACGAGAACTTAATGAAGAAGAAGCCGAAAAAGTAATGGCTTTATTACAAATTGTTATGCAACGTAAACTGAACTAATAAAAAAAGGATTAGCCATAATGCTATTCCTTTTTTGTTTGGAAAATATTCATAATTTGATCTAGCTCATCTTTCGTCATTAGATTTTGTTTATACAGCTCCTCCATGATATATTTCACATCACAGCTTGCTTTTGTATCATCTACTAATTCCCCAATCATTTGCTTTACTTGTTGTTTTACGCCTTCTTTTCCCATTTGTACCGCTCCCCCTTGATTAAGCATGTATATTTCCTCCCATATAAATTGGTAATTATTAGGTGTCGATTTTTTGCCACTCTACCTAAATCCTACATTCCCCAAAAAGTACGAAAGACGCTGCTAATTAATAGCAACGTCTTCCTTTTTGTTATTAAATTTTTATATTAATGACCACCAGGTTCAACTGACATATATTGTACTGGCTCTTTAACTTGGCTTGATTGATCTACTGTTCCTGTACCTAAAATAAAAGTAAATGCACTCATGATGCTTAATACCACAATACTTAACTTTTTCATCCTACTCGCTCCTCCATTGAGGCTAATACACGTTTGGCTGCATTAGCGTAATGATAGTTTCCAACACGTTCAAAACGTTTTAAAGCTTGTCTTAGTAACAGTATATCATTGTCAATTCTGGAAATATAGTACAAAATAAATGGCGATTCGAATTTTCTTTCTTTTGCTAATTCTTCAAAAATTTTCAAAGCTTTTTCTTTATCACCATATAGACCTTCGTAATATGCAATCTCAGATATATCAATACTAGTAAAGTCTATTTTATCTAAATTAAAACCATTATCTATATATAAAAAAGCCAATGTGGACTGGAAAGATTTATATTTTCTACTACTTTTCAAAATTCCATTATCAACTAAATACTTGATGCTTTGTAATAAGTATTTTTCCGCTTTCAACACATCGGTAAATAGGTAGCTCTCTCCAAGGCAGCATAGTGCTGTGGCTTTAATAACAGGTGCCTCAAGTGCTGAATTTAATATTTCTTTGCACTTATCTCTGCATGCATTTAAATCCTCATTGAAAAGGTTTATATATGCAATTCTGTCATTATAGTGCATTTCTAAACACGATTTTATAAATCCCTTGTTTATTTCATTTAGATTTTTTTCTACTTTATCTGAATACGGGAGCATAGCACGGTAATTAAAAATATCATACATAGAAAAGCTGTATAACATATTTGTTAAAACTTGAATTTCTGGATCACTAGAAAAAGCTATTTTATCCATCTCATCAATCATTGCTTGCCCACGAGTTGCATTTTGATTCCTAAGATTATATAACTTGTAAATTTTAAAATACTTCTTCAACTTTTTATTTTTCTGATGTTTTTCTATTAGTTTGTCTATAACTTTGTATTCACCGATTCCTTGACAATAGCATAGTGCTTTCCTAATATTTAAATCGCTTTTACAATGCATGATAAATTCATTTAACACTTCTCTTCTTTCTTCCATATCATCAAAAAGTACTGAAGCTACAAGTAAAAAATTATCAAATTTCATTTCAGCTGTATTACCTGTAACAGCATCTGTAATCACTACTCGATCGACTCCAGTTTTTCTTTGTATATCTGGAAATGTTAACTCTTTTCTTTCAGATTGTTTTCTAATACGTTTCATTAACTCATTCATAAAATCACATCCCTTTTCTGAACAGGACACCACCCTAACACTTTCTCAACTTAGAAACCAAAATACGAGAAGAGAGTATTAAACTTTTATGTTATACTTGGATGTGACTCGTATGTAGCAAATGTTTCCTATGCACGGTTAGGGAACGCTCAAGAGTGTGTCTGCCAACCATCCTCTTGAATACGCTCATATGGGTCTTTTTTTCGTTCCTTTTATTGTTAAAATTATTTTATCATAAAGATTTAGAAGATTTTTACTCGTTTAACAATTTTAGTATTGAGAAAGTTTTTTCAAAATTCTCTGATCTATTTCCAAAAATAGTTTATCACATAAAGAACGTTTGTTCTATGCCGTTTAGAGAAAAACGAAAAATTATATGTCAAATAAAATAAAACAGGCAAATTACCTGTCATATATAGTTTAAAAAAACTGCCTTATTTATAATGAAAGCATGAACACTTTTGGAGAAAATTTAAAAAAGTTTAGAAACAGCTTAGGTCTAACACAATCTCAATTTGGTGAGGAAGTGCAATTAAGTCGAAGTCAGATCAATAACCTTGAAAATAATTTTAATGAACCTGACTTAGCTTCGCTCAATCGCATCGCGAATTTTTTTGATGTATCTGTTGATACATTGATGGGTAGAAAAACTACAACTAGTGAAAAACACTTAGAAAATGTTCTCGATGAACTCCAAACGGTTTTCGCAGGCCTGGATGAAGTTCAAAGAGAACATCTTAGCAAACAACTCATTTTGTATTTACGTTTTTTAAACGCAAACCAAGAATTGTTATGAGTTGATTGTAGAAGAAAATATTACCTTCTGCAATGGTAAAGATTACTTACCTATTTTCCCTAAAAGCAAGAGCGTCATATATTAAAGACGTTTCTGCTTTATTTTTTTTGCATTTTACTAGCTAATGGTATATGCATCATGTGTTGTATTTACACCCCCTGTTCCCGAAGCGCTTGTAACAGTTGCATATAAAGCAGAAGATATCACGCCAAGACGCATTTCTTTCCCTTCCATATTTCCTTGAGAACTGTCTATACCAATTTGATTTAACAGTGGATTCCCTTTCAATTCAGATATGGCAAGTATAGAAAATCCAATAATAAACAAAATGAACATCGATACAAAAAGCATCCGGCCTTGTTTCCGATTACCAACCATTCTTCCGTATACAAAAGGAAATGCCATTGGAATTAACATTTGCAGCAGCATCTGGAGTACATTACTAATCATATTTGGATTTTCAAAAGGATGTGCTGAAACAGTTCCGAAAAATCCTCCGCCATTATCTCCAAGTTCTTTAATAGAAAGTAAAGACGCTACTGGTCCACGAGGAATTGCCTGCTCCGCCCCTTCCAGCGCTTTTGCGATAATCGTAGAATCCAGTGTTTGCGGTGTTCCTAGCGCTAGAAAAATTAGCGATGTCACAAATGAAATTGGTAATAACACCCTTGTAATAGATTGAGCAAAATCAACAAAGAAGTTACCAATTTTTTTACCTGCTAAGACGCGAACAAACGTAATACCAATCGCCATTGAAGTTGCAGGTGCTGCAAACATCATAAACGTTACTCCAGCCATTTGAGAGAAATAAGATAAACTACTTTCGCCCCCATAATGTTGTAGATTCGCATTTGTCATAAACGTGATAGCTGTATGAAATGCTAATGTCGGCTCCATTCCTGAAACATGGTTTGGATTTAACGGCAACATCCCCTGTAATCGAAATATGGAATACACAACAAGGATAAAAAACAAGTTTGTTATGATTAAGCAAAACAAATAGTGTTTCCAGCTTTGACAATATCCTTTAATTCCTGCGACTTTAAACAAAAATTTTTCCAATGGACCAAATACCTTTTGGAATGGTCCATTTTTCTGAAACACATTGTATATGTAATCTCCCATTGGTTTTGCTATAACTACAAATAGACAAATTGTAATTAGACTTGTAAGCCAGTTCATCCTTTTTCTCCCCTCTGTTTCTCTACAATTATTTTCTATCATACGTAGTTAATTGTAAATTTTTACCATCAATAGAATAAAAGAAAACACTAGGTTGCACCTAGTGTTTTTACACACAAGTCCCCCCCTCTCAAAACGCTGACGAGGTTAGCTGTCGGATTCGGGCCTTGAGAGTAGCCCTACCTAAAAAGGATTCACCCCAAGTGACAATGCACAAAATTGGTTCCCCCGCTCCTAAGTGGATTAAGCGATATTCGGCTATAAAATTTGCTATTTGTTTGATAATATACTCCTCTAAATTATTATTGTAAAGAGAGAAAATACAAAAAATACAAACTATTAAATAAATTTAAATAGAAACTCCTTATTGATGAAAGGTTTCCTTCCGTATACTAATGACTATAAACTGCCACTACAAAAGAAAGTGCAATATACAAACAAAGCGGACTGTATAACCATGAATCATACACTGAAAATTTTGTTTCCTTTACCTTTTTAAAGATCCCGACATACTTCCTATCACCAACTGCACGTAACAAGAAAATTCCAGCTAAAGCCATACATCCCCATTTTGTATAACGACTCGGATTCCAGAAAGACAAGTATCCACTCTGTGCTAATAGGATCACAGCAAAACATAGAATGGCAAGTGCCACTAAGAAAGTCCCTATTTTCCGCGGAACAAAAGCATATTCTCTGCTATCTTTTTTCATCGGAAGAACAACCTTACTTCCCCAAGTTCCACCACATGCCCAGTACATATGAATAAGGCTAATTAACACAAGGATACCAGCGCCTACAATAATTAAAAAGGATGTCATTATATCCTCTCCCCATTTACGCCATTCTTTCTCCTCAATAATTTCGCTAACTTCTAATAACTTACCTTCTATTTCTTTTATCCCGCATTAACGGACAGTAAAATCCCCACCTCAAGATTGAAAGAGAAACGATGAAGCTTGGTGGGGGATAACTGCCCATAAAAATCCGATTGGTTCAACGTTTAAATTTGCATTTTTATTGAGCGTTTTTCGGTTTAATGCATAGTAAAGATAATAAAGCTCCTATAAATGCTAAAAAAATTGACAGATAAAATATATAATTATCCGGCCCTTTCATTAATACTGCAAACAACGGAGGGCCTGCAGCTACTCCTACAAATCGCATCGAGCTATAAAGAGATGTAATCGACCCTCTCTGTTCCTTCTGGACTCCTTCTGTTACTAGAGCATCTAAGCTAGGAAGAGCAACACCAATCCCAATTCCACTAATGACAAGACTCATTATAATGATGTAAATATTTTTAAAAAATATTGGAATGATTAATGTTACTCCTAATGCAAAAAAGCCAATACTTATACACCACTTCATTATTGTTTTCTTATCTCCAATCTTTTTTCCTGTTATATAAGAAGTAAGAGAAAGTGAAGCTAACGGTATAGCTAGTACAAAGCCTTTCCAAACGCCATCTAAATGATATCGCTTTTCTAAAATAGAGGATAAATAAAAAAGGACACCAAACAAAATGAACATAATAATGCCTCCAAGTAAAAAAATTGGAAAAAGCCAGCGTCCTTTCTCACATAAAATCAACTTCACATTTTGAAGAAAGATACGTAATGGAGGAGCTTCTTGTTTTTGTTTAGGCGGCTTCACAAAAAAGAAAATTAAAATAATGGATATTATACACAAAACCGGGATGAACCAAAAAGGAAGAAACCAAACAAATGAAGCTAGTAAAGAGCCTAAAATCGGACTTAAAACCTTTCCTAATGTATTTGATGTTTCAACTAGACCTAAACCAATACTCACTTGCTTTTCATCTTGAAACATATCACCGACACAAGGAATCACAACAGGCATTGCTCCAGCTGAGCCAATCCCTTGAATTATCCGTCCTATTAAAATCCATGTATAAGGATTTTCAAGTTTCCATGATACCCAACCTGTAACCCCTCCCCCTATAGCTGCTATCAATAAACTAGGTATAATCACTTTCTTTCTTCCCCACTTATCGGATAAATAACCCGCTATAGGAATTAAAATAATAGCGACAACAGAATAAACAGTAATGATAAGAGAAGCTTGAAAGTCATTAATATCTAATTTCTTTTCAATTAATGGAAGTACCGGGATTAACATGGAGTTTCCAAGTGTCATAACTAAAGGAACAGATGAAAGTGCCCATAAGCTCCATTTTTCTTTTTTATCCATATATGTAATATATTCACTCCTTAAGGGCTGCATTTCAAAAACATAATTTTAATTTTTAATACTAAAGTTACTATTCCCAACGCCTATGTTTATATTGCACGAATATATAAAGTAAATTATTAAAGTCGTTTGGAAAGTTATACTTTTTTAGTAAGTCCACATAATAAAGAGAAAATGTACAAAGGGGGGATCTCTTATGGGAGACAAATTAAATCAAGAATTAAAAAGTAGTTTTGACAATACAGTATTACCTTTAACTTCTCTTACTAGCGGAAAGAGTATAGAAGTTACACCTCATGTCTATTGTTTATGTATAAAAATTGTAAATGTATGTTTTGTAGGAAATCCTTCAAAAACAAATGAGTGGATATTAATTGATACAGGAATGCCAAAATCAACAAATTTAATTATAGAATTTGCAGAGGAAAAATTCGGGAAGGGCACAAAACCAAAAGCAATAATATTATCACATGGTCATTTTGATCATGTTGGTTCTGTAGTTGAGTTAGTAAAAAAGTGGAATGTACCCGTTTATGCCCATACATTAGAAATCCCCTTTTTAACTGGCAAAAAAGATTATCCAGAACCAGATGGATCCGTAGAAGGAGGACTTGTAGCAAAAATCTCCCCTTGGTTTCCAAACGAAGGAATTAATTTAGGTGAGCATATACATGAGTTACCTTTAGATGGAAGCATTCCTCATATGCCTGAATGGCGCTGGATACATACCCCTGGGCATACTCCTGGACATATTTCTCTATTCCGAAATACAGATCACTTCCTAATTGCTGGAGACGCATTCGTTACAGTAAAGCAAGACTCATTGTATAAAGTCTTAACTCAAGAAAAAGAAATAAATGGACCACCTAGATATTTTACTACCAATTGGCAAAAGGCTTGGGACTCAGTAAAAAAACTTCAGGAATTAAATCCTACAGCTGTAATAACAGGTCATGGTCTTCCTTTGTTTGGAGAGGAGCTTAAAGATAGTTTGCAGCATTTAGTAATGGAATTCGACAAAATCGCTATTCCTTATTATGGAAATTATATTTAAGACTGAGCTGGTTGTGTTTTATGAAGGCACAATCAGTTTTTTATTCAATTCGTGCATTCAGTTTATGTTTATAACTTCCAGTATTTTTAAAAAAATTATCAGCACAATATAACATAGGGGTTTGAAAGTAAAAAAATTTTATTGCTACATGAAAGTGGAGGAATACCGATGAAGCATATTGTTGCCTTATTAATTAAATATACCGCTATTAGTGCAGTACTACTCGTGACATTCGGTATATTTCAAAATATTTCGACTCCCAGACTGTTATTTATTTCATTAATAATCACAGGGGCATCCTATCTAATAGGAGATTTATTTGTTTTATCCCAGTATGGAAACACGGTTGCTACAATTACTGATTTGGGTTTAAACTTTTTTGGAATCTGGATATTCACTTATTTTCTTACAGATTTAACTCCAAATCGGATTATTACAGCATCTTCATTTTGGTCAGCTCTTCTTATTAGTGTCATAGAGATATTTTTTCATATTTATATGAAGAAACTGGTTTTACATACAGATGATAAATCACGTCAAGCATCTATACGTCATGATATGTATGCTACGGAGTTTTCAGATGAGTATATAGATCATTCCACAATACCAAAAATGAATTTATCTGAAAAAAGAAAAGATACAAATGATAAATCGGAATAAAAAAAGTGGCCTTTAGCCACTTTTTTTATTTGGTTAAGCTTGTTCAGAATTTCGAACATGTAATGGCGGAGGAACTACCCACCCTTTTTTCTTACTTAGACGTAGTAAAGTTACCCCAGCTTGTGCTTTTTTCATATGAAATTGTCCAAATAACATACCTACATCTTCTCGAAGACATTTTCCCATAACTTGACTACAAGTTACTAAACCTGCTGCAAGACCTGCAGAAACAGCCGCTGCAATTTCTGCATCGTTAATACGTGCACCAGGCGGAATATCCTCTATAGATGCAACAGGTCTTTCTGGAGGCGCCGGTGGTAAAGCCACTCCGTTCAGTTTTAAAAGAGATTTTAGTTCTTCTATTTCAGAAGTCATATCATTTTCAATTAGGTTTTCTAAGAATTTCTTCAAATCTTGATCACCTGTGTGATTCATAAATACTTGATGTCCAGCAATTGCTCCCTGCGTCGCAAGAAGATAACTCCAGATGTCGAATACTTCTCCATAATGTAAAGGCTCATTCTGAGGATTCCCACTTAACACACCCATTTTACGATGTCCTCCTATAGAAAATATTATTATAAAAATTCTTTTAAGTATTAAAAATAAGTTTTTAAGTATGTTTCTTCCAACAAAAGAATTCTTGTAATTCATGGGAAACACCTTACCCATAATCTATACATTTTGTTGTTTATGATAGAGTTTGCCCAACAAAATACTTAAAGTTGATTAAAGATTATTAACAACCTTTGAGTAAATATGTGATTATTATGATGATTTACCTTACTAAGATGCATATAGATAAAGAAAATATATAGGATATACATGCTTTAGCTTACTTTATTTTATTATGTTTTTAACTAAAATTAACGAGTAAATCCACCACTAAGATGTTGTTCAGCTAATGCTACTAAACGTTTTGTAATTTCACCACCAACAGATCCATTTGCACGAGCTATTGTGTTCGCTCCAAGTTGCACACCGAACTCTTGGGCAATTTCATATTTCATTTGATCAATTGCATTTTCTGCTCCTTGAACTAATACTTGATTACGGCTTCTACTATTATTATTTGTCATGTTATATCACCTCCTATATTTTTAATATGCTACCAATCATAAAAAACAGGCATTCCTTTTTATGGATATTTATTTAGGTTAAATTAATACACTTTCACCAAAACCATATAAAGTAAGACTTCCGTAAATAAGGGATTCCTTCATTCATCACTAATAGAAAGCCTACCCCATCGAGCATATACTAGCAGTTATCTCCCACCTCTCTTCTTCAATCTTTTCTGAATCTCAAGGTAGGATCTTATTGCTCAAAATAGCGGGATAAAAAACCCCCTCCAGATAAGCAATCTAGAAGGGGGTTTTTTGTTCACATCATTATTTTTGTATCTTATCTCTATTAACGCTCATTTGCTTAACAAGAAAAATGATACCAAACCTTTAGCTAATAAGACGCGTAATTCGTTTCTTCTTCCACGACAATCGATAGTATCCGTATTGTAAAAGTAAGCTCACAATAAATGCAGCTGGATATCCAATCCATATTCCTTTTATCCCAAGGCTCGTATGATACGACAGGAAATAGGCCACTGGAACTTCCACACCCCAAATCGATATAACCGCAAAAATAGTGGGCCACAATACAGTTCCACTCGCACGCATTGTCGCACCAATAATTTGCGCATGACCGAAAATTAAGTAACTCCATAACGTAATCATAATGAGACTATGTGCAATATCAATCGTACTCTGACTCGTTAAAAAGAGCGCTAAAATTTCTTTTGAGAACAAATAAATAAAAGAGATTAATATTCCTCCAATTACATAGTTCATAACAAGTCCCGCTCGGATTACTTTTTGCAGGCGATCAAATTGATTTGCTCCAATGGACTGCGCTGCAAATATGGAAACAGTAATCCCAAGACTCACCGCTGGCATCTGTACATAACTTGCTACTTGGTTTACTACTCCGTACGCCGCAGTTGCGTCTGATCCGAAACGATTTACAAAGGAAATAACGGCAATCTCAGATAATGAAACGAGTATCATATTAATACTTGCTGGGATGCCAAGACGTAATAATAATTTTGACAAGTCCCAATCCATGCGAAGATACTTTCGAACTGTTGCATCAAATTGCAATGGATGTTTCGTTTTTCTTAAATAAACTAACAGAATAATAAATGTAACAATTGTTGATATAACAGAAGCATATGCTGCACCGTACACACCAAGTTTCGGCAGACCTAACCAACCAAAAATAAGAATAGGTAATAATACCATATTTAGTCCTGTACTAACAATTAAAAAATAAAATGGTGTTTTAGAGTCCCCTGTACCACGCATAAAGGTCGTATAAGCAAAATATAAAAACAAAATTGGCATAGAAATAAATAGAATTCGTGCATAGTCAACACTTATATTAATTATGTTTTCTGGCGTACCAACAAGGCGCATAATATCCATTGTAAATACTCTTCCTATAATTGCCAAAACCATTCCAAGAACAAACGTAAATGTCAACGTTGTACCAACTATCGCTTTCAAACGCTCTTCATTACGTGCTCCAAAAGCCTGACCAATTAAAATTGAGCTACCAGAACCAATACCAATTACAAATGAAATAAGTAAAAAAAACAACGGGAAGAAGGCCGAAATAGCAGCTAAGTCATTAATGCCAAGCCAACGTCCCACCACTACCATACCAAACAGCTGTCCAAGCGACTGCAATACATTACTTAAAAGTAAAGGAATGAGAAACATAGACATAGAACGCCATATTGGTTTACTTTCTGTTCCTTCTTCATTTATTTTCAAATTTCATCTCCCCTTTTATCGAGATGCATCGCGGTTATATCCACGCTCTCCATATGGCTTTAAACTCTCTAACCATTTCTCTTCTAGTTTCTTCAATTCTTCTTTTGCGTTAAAATATCCAGTAGCTTTCTTTTTCAACACTTCTAATATTTCAAACTCAAAAGCATCTGCCCCGTATTCCTTCCAATCATCTTGCAATGCCTTATTCGTATGAGAACCCATATTAAGTAAAAGTCGTCTTCCACTCATAGTTTTTAAGTTCCTCGTACTCTCTACATACACTTTTCCGTTTTTCATATTCTTAATACAGTAAATTCCAGATTCTATTTCTGTTTCTTTATACAGTTGTTTTAATTCTTCTCTTCTATTCAATTTCCTTTCTCCTTTCACTTTCTCAATATTGTTCTCTATAATTTCACCCAGTACTGACTTCCATCAGTTGTTCTGTCTATGAAACCATATTCAATTAAGTATCTTCTTAACGTGACATAATCAGAATATACATTTTCTAAAATCTCATTAACTTCTTTTTCTGTATATTTTTGATTACTATCAAACTTTTTCACTAAATGTTTCAAAATAATTAATTTTCGCTTTTGTTTCTTCGGAAATGTAGAAAGCGGTCCGTCTAATCCTTCTGTAAAATGTGATTTTAAAACTTCTTCATTCTCTGCTTCTGTAATGTTATACCGTTGATCGACCATCGTAGCTGTACGGTGAATAGGGAGAAATTTAGATTGATTCGTCGCCTTTTCTTCTGACAACTCCATAAGCGCAAGAAACACCTTTGCTTGTTTCATCTTCTCCCTTAATGTAAAACGATGATTCCGAATTGTTGATGTGCTTCCACCGTCCATTTCCTTCACAATTTCTTTATCATTTAGACCCATATGAAAGAACTGTATCATCTTCTTCTGCAAGTCCGTTAAACCTGTTAACTTCTTATCTAATCCTAATAAATAGTCGAACATAGAAGTATGTTCATTTGCGATATGAAGCTGCGTAAACTTCTCTGCTTCATAAAAAACATTTTGCTCTTGATAAATAATACCTTTCACAAATCTAGCTCCGCACGCTAAACAAATGTATTCTTCAGTTTCCTTCTCGAATACATATCCTTTTTTCAATTCTTCTACTGAGGCATTCCAAAACCATTCCGAAATATCATTCATGCTAAACAATCCCCTAAAAAGTTTATTTTAAAAACAAACAAATTATGATTTAGTTTATTTTCATTTATAATATCACAACAAAATCAAACATTTAAACGTATCGTTTACCTATTTTCAAACACAAATAAATAATGTTTGCTATTTTAACAAATATTATTATCAGTTACAGAGTAAATTTATTTTTTCAGTATGTAATTACAAGACAAAAAACCGGTATTTAAACATAAATAACAAAGAAGTGTAACATATATATTTATTATTTACATCTCTTAGTCCACATACTTTATTTTGATGTTACAAGATGTTTTCCATTTGTGGTATTAAAATAAACCGCTACCATTTTTTTATTGTCGGCATTCCAACCTATTACTAATATCAGGGTAATTTTTGTCTCTGGGTCTTTTCTAATCATAAAATTATAGCCTTTAGCCCAATCTTTACCTGGATGAATATCACCTAATTCTAATGCTTTTTTAAGTAACTGAGGAGAGTCGTAGTTAATATCTTCCAATCTTATAAACCCTTCTTTAGGATAAGGAGAATCACCTTTCCCGGTTACATCCTTTGCTTCAACAATTTTCCCCTCATAGATAGTGACTAAAAATATTTTATTAGTATCTGGCACCCCAAAATCAATATTCCAGTATTTTCTTTTACCATTGCTCCCAATTGACTTCCCGGGCTTATCTCTGTCTATATTAACTCCCTGTAATAATTGAGCGTTTTTATTCCATTCCAAAGCAGAAGGATATGCAAGTTTAATTGCTTCTAAGATTGTTAATTCAGTTTTTAAATTTTCATCTTTAGGAGTAAAAGTTTGTGAAGCAGTAGAGTTCTCAAACAGTATGACACTGACTATTAATGTAGGAATTAATACAAGTAACAAGACCATCATTACTTTTTTTTTCATGCAACCACCTATCTAGTAATTAATATTAAAGACGATCAAATACCTCCTTTTACTTTTTATTAAATTGCTATATTGTTATTCATGAAGTTATTATAAAATGATAGTTTCTATTAAATACCAATTAATTAAGAATTATTTGTACAGTAACAATAATGTATGTTTTTGTTACAATACTTTGTTTGAAGTGCGTTGTTAAGCGATTTATTGCTTTTTTCTCAACAAAAATACGAAACAAAATTATTTATTCACCTTTTTGATACAGTTGATTTTAGGTTATTTATTGCCTTTTAATGTGAAGCAAACTCCTTAGCGTAGAAAAATCAAGGTTTTCACTTCCAAAAAATGTCTTAACGTAGGTTTTATGTCATTTTGTTGGCGAGACCCCTACAAGAGATATAGATGAAATCATGTTGCTTTTTTAAATGTCAAAAGTGAAATTCCTTTCGTCGTTTTACATAAAATGGAATAATATAAATAGCAGTAAGTGCTGACTGTTATTTATAAATATTTTCAATTTTAGGAGGTATTTAAAATGGGAGAGTTATCTTTAGCATTTAAACCGGACATGTCGATTAAGGAAATTGGGAGATTGATTGAGAACCATGTTATTTCTCAATGGAAGAGGGTACTCGAGGAAAATTACGATGAATTTTTACAATCCTATGAAAAAATAGGGGAACCCACATATGGACTCTATTCAACCAAACTGATGACCCCGGTATTTGACCAATTTAAAATGGCCGGTTTTATTGTCAATAGGCTAAATTTGCATGATTCCTTAGAAGAATGGGGTCCAATAGAAAAACGCGATCGAATGCTTTGGAGCGTAGTCAAAAATCAGCAAAACAATCCGATTGGTACCTTTATATTAGATTTATTTCATAACCACACTCAGTTTGAGATTCCAACCATGCCACGAATTTTTATCTTATCAGAAACAAGCAGAGAAAATATTATCAAAGCTGTGCGTCAGATTAGAGAAAGAGCATAGAGATTTTGGATATCCTTGTTACTTTTATTGGAACCTATGTAACGGACTAAAGCAAAAACCTTGTCACTCCCCCTATATAAAGAAATTGGCTATATAAACTTAGTTTCATTTTAATAGAACGTATTAGTTCTTTCTAATTAACTTAAGTTAACTACCGATAACGGGAACTATGTCGACTAAAATGAAGACCGCGCGGTCTTCATTTTTTTGTACACAGCTTATTAAGGGTTTTACTGCAACACCGGTTCTTCTATGTTGTAGTAAATGAGGTCATATGTTGTACAAAAAAAGAATAGATCAAGCACATAATCTCTACTTGTATCTATTCTCTTCATTTCCTCTCTTATAAAAACTATAATATTATATAAGAGATTTTATCTTAATCAAGAATATCCTGGTTTTTATATTACTTAATAAAACAAGTGAGAATCCTCTTTGTTATAAAGTATTTCATTTATTCCTTCGGCTCAATCATTTTCTTTGGATCTACAATTTCATCAAATTGTTCCTCTGTTAATAATCCTGATTGCATTGCTGCTTCTTTCAATGTTAATCCTTCTTTATGTGCATGCTTCGCAATTTTCGCTGCATTTTCATAACCGATATGTGGATTTAAGGCTGTTACAAGCATCAAAGAATTATTTAAATGTTGCCGTATCACTTCTTCATTTGCTTCAATACCTACTGCACAATTATCGTTAAATGAAGCAATTGCATCTGCTAATAATCTAGCTGACTGCAAAAAGTTATACGCTATAACCGGCTTAAAGACGTTTAATTCAAAGTTTCCTTGACTTGCTGCAAAGCCAATCGTTGCATCATTTCCCATGACTTGCGCTGCAACCATCGTTAAAGCTTCACTTTGCGTTGGATTTACTTTTCCTGGCATAATAGAGCTCCCTGGCTCGTTTGCTGGAATCGTAATTTCACCAAGACCACTGCGCGGTCCGCTTGCAAGCCAGCGTACATCGTTTGCAATTTTCATTACATCAGCTGCTAACGCTTTTAGCGCCCCATGCGTGTAAACAACTTCATCATGACTTGTTAACGCATGAAATTTATTTGATGCTGATACAAATTGTTTTCCCGTAAAATTACTAATTTCTTCAGCAACCATATTACCAAATCTCGGATGAGCATTAATCCCTGTTCCAACCGCAGTACCACCGATTGCGAGCTCTTTCATATATGTACTGCTTTCTATAATCATCCGTTCTGTTTTTTCAAGCATGCGATACCATCCGCTAATTTCTTGTCCTAACGTTAACGGCGTCGCATCCTGTAAATGAGTACGACCAATTTTAATAATATGTGAAAATGCGTTTATTTTTTCTTTTAGAGTTTCTTTTAATTTTTCTATTGCCGGTAATACCTGTTCTTCTACTGCAATAACACAAGCAACGTGAAGTGCTGTTGGAAACGTATCATTTGAACTTTGGGACATGTTCACATCATCATTTGGATGAATATGTCCCTCAAGTCCTTTTTCTTTTAAAATTTGATTCCCTCGGTTTGCAATCACTTCATTCACATTCATGTTAGACTGTGTACCACTTCCTGTTTGCCAAACAACAAGTGGGAAATGTGTGTCCCATTTTCCTGCTAAAATTTCATCCGCCGCCTCTACAATTGCAGTTGCTTTTTCTTCTGATAACTTTCCTAATTTTTGATTACTAATCGCTGCACCCTTCTTTAAAATCGCAAATGCCCGCACAATTTCAAGAGGCATACGTTCTATTCCAATCGGAAAGTTTTCCTTACTTCGCTGCGTTTGCGCTGCCCATAATTTATCAGCTGGAACTTTCATTTCTCCTAATGTATCTCTTTCAACTCTATACTTCATCGTTTCATCCCCTTAGAATATAATACCTTCTTTTTCATTTTACTAAAAATATCAATAAATAATAAATATTACCATTTTATTAAGAAAATATTCGTAACAATGATTCACACACTCTCCCGTTCTAACGATTTTCATCTCGAAATTTAAAGGCCATTGGCAATAATCCCTCCACCTCCAGAGTCAGGGAAAAGCGAAAAAAATAAGTGAGGGATGAAGCCCCCACTTATTTTCTTCACTTTATAAGATAAGCACTTTTTGCAGTACATCATCATATACATATTCTTTTCGTACAAGTGGAGAAACCATGCCGCTTTGCAATGCACTATACGCTGGAACGAATGTCATTTTATCTCCTATGCTATACGGTGTACTATCAGTTATATCAACAATTAAATGGTCACTGCTTCCACCAAGAATTTCAATATTTCTATCAGAAGGTCGTAAACCGCTAATATCAAGGTCCTGCCTTCCTATTGCAACAATCGCTCGTAGTCGCTCACCTTTATCTTCAAAATACGGGACTTGACCAAATGCATCTTTTCCAATAACGCCTTTTGGCATAGACGGCTTTCTTTTTATTTCAATGATTTCCGCTTCAATTGAAAATACATCTTGGTACATGAAAGAAATATTTTTTCCATACGCTGTTTCTTTCCCAAGAAAAATAGCTTCTCCAATCCGTAAAGAGTTAACACGTCCAATCTGTTTTCTTTGCATGATAAGTGGTAACGAACTTGAATTACCACCCGAGATAAACCGAAGCTGTTTTCCAATTTCCTTCTCTACTACTTTTGCTAATTGCGTTAATTCTTGCAAAGAATGTTCAGTTGGAATAACACCGCTAAAGCAGGTAAAGTTTGCTCCAATACCATCGAGTATAATTCCAGGTATATTCGATACTCTCTGCGCTGATTCCACCACTTCATATGGCATCATTCCTTCTCGAAGATCACCTAAATCAACCATTAGAATCACACGATGCGTTGTTCCGTATCTTCTCGCTGCTCTTCCTAATGCCTCTATGATACATAGTTCAGAGTTCAAACTAATATTTGCCCAAAGAACCGTTTCTTCTACTTCTGATAAAGCTGGTGCACGAATTAATAAGAGCTCAGCCTCTTTTCCAACAATAGAACGAAGTTTATAAAGATGCTGTAATCTAGAATCAGCAAATTTTGTATACCCTGCCTCTTGAAGCGTTTCAATCACTTCTTCTGCAGCGCCGACCCCTTTTGTTACAGGAAAACATACAATATTTGAACGCTCGCATAATCGTTTCATTATCATGGCATTATACTTCAATTTTGAAAGGTTTACTTTCATGTTAGGCAGCATATTCATTCCTCCTATTACATACAAAGCGGATTATGAAAACTTGTATATAAATAAGATTTTGCTTGATCTTGTATTCTCATTGAGAACAATGCTTTCGTTTCAATTTGCTTTGCAAATATAGCTGCCTTTTGCTCTTCAGTTGCATCTACCATGTATTCTTCAACAATAGCAGCAACAATTCTCCATAACTCTATTTCCTGTACGTTATCTATCGAGCGGGCTAACGTAAATAATACATCCCCAAAATGGTTTTGCAGTACCGAATGAATAAACTTGTTATAAACCTCATTCATATCATCTGTAAATACAACCGCTTCTTTAACCTCAGAAATGTCCACTGACTTCGCTAATGTCTTTTTATGAATTCTCACTCCTCCTAAATCACGTACAAAAATACGTTGGACCTCTCCGCCTTTTGTAACAATAATAGAGTTTTGCATATGTCCTTCTAAAGCTATTCCATATTGTAAAACAAGCTGCAGTAAAGGAATCATAACTCTCTCAGTGTAATGAGCGACATAGTGAAATACCTCTTTTTTGCCAATTGTTTCTGTTCCAAAATATGTACGCATCATATCTACAATAATAGGCTCTCCTTCTTTTAATGGATTGCTTGCTGTTAAACTAGCTCCAACCCATAGTAACTCTCCCTCTTGCCTATATGTATTTGGACTTTCTCGTAAAATAAATGCTAGATTTCTTCCTAAATGAAAATCATCATTTTTAGTATAAGTAGCTCCAACTCGTTCACGAACAACAATTACTGATTGTGATAGCTCTTTCTCTTTTGCATAAATCTTATCAAATAGCGTAGAAAGAATTGGCCCATTTACAGTTATTTCTGATGACACTGTTCGAACTGCACTTGTGGCTTGCGCACGTACTGGAAGCTTAACATGGTACGGTAATTCTAATAGATTCATTGTTCGAAATGAAAGCGTTGCTTTGGACGAAAGCTGATATGGAATCGGAATAATACGCCCTTCCTCTAAATCTTCCCCATACTCCTCTATTAGTACATGCTCATATTGCCATGGGTGAACAAGAAATGGATAGTAGTCTTCTATTTTGTCCCTTCTGTTTCCTAATAGTCCAGAAGCCGTTTCATATAAATCTGGTAAATTTTCGTATAATAAAGGTTGTGCAAAGCTATCTCCTGTAACTACTGTTACATCTTTATGAACAAGCAATACATATAACGGAACAAATTGCTCAAATTCCGGAGCATAACGTTTTACTTCCTCTTTTGATAAACCAAGTTTTGTTTTTGTGGAAGGATGAAGTGGATGCCCTTCGATTACTAATGACTCTGTATATAATAATTCGTCAAACGACATACATTTTTTTAGTTCTTCAAGGAATTGGCATAGATTATTTGGTTTGTATTTTGCAAAAAACATCAAATTTGTTTCAAGCTGCTGCTTTACCCATTCTTGTTTTTGTTCCCATGCTTCATAAGCTAATTCTAAATTCTCTACACTGTTCTGTAATTCTTTCTGCAAGGAATCTGAAACATGAAGCTGAAAGAATGGTGCTACTTCCGCAAAAAACATTTGTAATGAATCAATCCATCTCACATGCCCTCTTACTTTAAACCGGAGCGGAAAGGAAAATTCGTATCGTTCAAATGCCCCTTCTTGTTGCACTTCTAATAATAATTCTGCTTCATTCATACAATCGATAATTTCAATACCATAATCATGCTTTAGCACAGCACAACTTTCTAATAAATTTTTTTCACGAATTAGCGCATTACAAAAACGATTTAAAATACGATATTCTGCTTGTACTCGATTAGCTTGTTTACTTTGAATGGACAAAATTCTTCACCTTCCCTTTTCGTTGTTTCACTTTTATATACTGAAATGCCAATGGGATCATACATAAAGTACCCATCATCACAAATGTTTCAGAAATCCCCACGTATTCAAGGGCATAACTTACTACAATTGAACCGAGTGGAATCATACCTCGATCCATTAATACAACACTAAGCATAAGTCCTCGTTCTTCTTCACGAACATTGTTTTGAAAATACACACGGTTACTAGAACGTAACAACTGTCCAAAAAGTCCGATAGAGAATAATAGTATAAAAAACACAAATGTATTACTAATAATGAGGAGCACTATACTAATAGAAAACAAAACTAAACTCATGTAATAAATCTTAATTTCTGAAATATACTCTAATATTCTAGGAAGAATAATAGTTGCTATAATGGCGCCTATTGCCGCCGAAGACATCGCAATGCCGAATACTTCTGCATTCTCAATAAATTGATGAGAAACAAGTACAGGCAGTGCTGACGTATATGAAAAGCCAAAAGCCATTGTAATCATTGATGTGATAAAAATATTTCTTCCCATATGATCATGAGAGAAATATTGGACAATTTGTTTCCAACTTGCTTTTTTCTTTTCTTTTCGTTTTTTCATCGTTCGATCTTTCATTGGTAATACAAGAATGAATGCAATAAGTGAACAGATTGCCTGCATTGTAAATGTAAGTTCAATATGTCCCCCCGCGATTAGAAATCCAGCTACTGCCGGCCCTGTCGAGCGACAAGCATTCATCACAAACGAATTCATAGATATCAGTTTACTAATTTGATTGTTCGTATCAATATCCGAAAGAAGCGTATTTCGATTTGGTGTTTCTAATGCACTAATTACTCCCCTTACAAATGAGAAAAGAAGAAAAATAAAAAACGAAGGAGTAACAAACACAACATAAATAGCAAGTACTGTTGTAACCACTAGCCCCCAAAATGAATACGACTTCATTAACTTAATACGCGGATACAAATCGCAAAGCTTCCCTGCATATACACTAAACAATGCAATTGGAATAAGCCGTACAAAGTTTATCCATCCTAAATATGTAGCACTATGATACAAATCATAGACGTACCAATTGATTGCAGTCATTCCAAGCCAATTCCCCATAAATAAGAAAAATGAACTACTAAAAAAGAGTTTACGAATACGAACCACCTCGAATTTTTTGTTGCATTTTTAAATGTATCTTTTATAATTGAAATTGATTATCAATATCACTGTAAAAACAATATAAAATATTCCAACTTCTTTGTAAAGACTTAAAAATTGAGAAAGGTGGTTTCTATGAATCTTAATAAAATTCAAACATTAGCAGTAGAGGAACAAAACTTACTTTCTTTTTTACAACAACATTACGCACCACTACACGAAACATATCAACAAATGATTCCAAAAGGACGAGCTGGTATACTTGAACGATTGCTATCGTCCTTCATACGTGAAAATATATGTAACATGGTAGAGGCTGGCATTACATTTCAAAAACATAACGAAATATTTGTGCCATTTTCAGAGCATCGTTGCCCTGACTATTTACTAGATTATATAAACACTCATATTCATCGATTCGATGAGTTTCCAATGATACAGGGACTATATTTCAAACAACAAAATACATATCTACTTATACCGATTCAACACATATATGCTTTTGAAAGACCTGTTGTAAAGGGACCGTACATGCTCGTCTCACCATCTAGTCAAACAGAAATTACGCATCCAAATGAAGTATTGGCATTGTTACTACATGAAGATTGGCAAGGACCGCATTCCTATTTTCATATGTTTGAAGATGATCTTGCAAATAGCGCTGCCAATTTAGCTCTTGCTTATGCATTTCATGAACAAACTGAGAATGTTTCAACACTACAAGCAGCTTTGGGGGCGCAAGATCCATATGCCTTTTTTGAGCAACTCGTTATAGAAGGTCACCCTTGTCACCCTGGTGCAAAAATGAGAAAAGGTTTAAGTCCGGAGGAAACACTTGCCTATTCAGCTGAGTTTAAAAATACAATTCCATTGTGCTTTGTAGCTGTACACCAAGATTATGTAAGCGCTGCTTTTATGGAAGAACAAAATTGGAATGCATTATTGTTTTCTTTTGAACCTGTACTTCAAGTAGAAGCAGAAATAAGACTTGGCGATAAAATAGATGACTACATTCTATTACCGATTCATCCATGGCAAGCTACTCATACGTTACGTGAAATTTACAATGATGAACTCGAAAAACAAATCATCATTTTATTCGATTACGAAGCGAATTATTTAGCAGGCATGTCATTTCGTACAATCTTCCCTGCACAATATGAAACGATTAGACCGCATTATAAACTGACAACAAATATTCATTTAACGGGAGAAGTGCGGACATTATCAGAACAAACCATTCATAACGGGCCAATTATGAGCAACATTTTAAAACAAATTGTTACTCAAGATACGATGATTGACGAAACTCACTTTGTTCCAATTATGGAGCGAGCTGGCGCTCATTTTCTTCATCCAAATGACATAGACAAAGAAACACAAACATTACGAAGTGAAAATCTCGCTTGTGTCATTCGCGACAACATTCATGCTTATGCAAAACATGATGAATGGGCTATTGTCGGTTCTGCCCTTGTCGCTTCTGTACACGGTGCAAATAAACCAGTTATAGCAGAACTAATTGAGTTGTATAAAGATAGTCATGACCTACCATTACATGATGCAATTGTTATGTTTATTGAAAAATATGTAACAAATGCTCTTATTGGTTTTATTCCGCTCATGGTGAAATACGGCATTGGATTAGAAGGCCATCTGCAAAATACAGTACCTGTATTTAAAAAAGATGGTACACCAGATCGCCTACTTGTACGCGACTGGGAAGGTATTCGTGTTCATCGTGGTCGTTTACAAAATGCAGGATTTGATATAAACATGTTTCATCATAAATCAAGAATTCTAGTGGATGATGAAAAGGGTATGCGTAATAAAGTATTTTACTCTGTTATGCAAAATCACTTTGGAGAATTATTTTTACATATTAGCCAATTCTATCAGCTAGATGAACAACTGCTATGGAATATTGTAAAACGAGTCTTGAACAATATTTTTATAGATTTACAAAAAGATTCTAACTATAAAGAGCATGCAACCTCTGACTATGCTGTCTTTTTTGCGGATAAAGTAGATTATAAAGCTTTAACTCTTATGCGTATAATGGGAGAAGCTCATTCCTATTTTTATGTGAAAGTTGACAATCCTTTATGTAAGTGAAGTAAAGACGAATGATTTTATATCCTCAATAAACTGTGAAATAAATTGCGAAGAAGTTATTATTTGGCATACAAATTAAGATGAGCTCAGTTACGGGCTCATCTTTTTGTTTACGGTATTAAATTCTCGTATACATACGGTTGCTTCGGAGCCTCTATTTTTTCTACTTTATTTGCTTTTACAAGTGGAAATAAAGCTCCTCTATAGGTTGTCTCATCTAATGTTCCTCTAATCGTAACCCACGTTTCATTTTGTAATTTAGTAATTTCTTCGCCGGAAACAATCATTCCATAAACGGTAGCATCTGCTATGCAACATGTAATACCGTAACGTGCAACTACAACTTGCTCTCCTTTCACATCTGTATCACGGTATATAAACCCAGAAAAAATAATATCTTTCCCTTTAAACCCAATAACATCACGACTAATTATATCCATAGCCGCCATATAGTTTGTATCATTTATTTGTATACTTTTCTTTTTCAGCAACTCCTTTTCTAGGTCATCAGATGGTGCTTGAGAACTTGCTTGAGAACTTGGTACATTAGCAGTTTGCGGTTCCTCTCCATCTACTAATAATCTCTTCCAATCGTCATTTTCTTTTTGTGGCTTCGTTTGTGTACTTTGATTCATTCCGCGCTTGGCAGCAACACTTCCATCAAGTGATACACTTGAAAATAAAAAGGCACTGATAATAGGTATAAGAAATAATCCATAAAAGAAGCAAGTCCCTATTTTCGTTTTTGGGAGAACATGTTCCTCGCAGCAATGACATGCCTTTAACTTTTCATTTCCACTTCGCCACACTTGTAAACAGCCAAGTAACAAAGACACAATGGTTGTTACATAAATAAGTTTTATCATACGCGGTGCAATAAAGTTATCAATATGTCCCGTAATAAGCAGTTTGAATAATAACATCGCAAATCCAATCAATATAATGCCGCGAATATAAATATGAAATCCTCTTTTCTCCTGCTCCTCCACCTTCTCCGCCTCCTATTTCATGGTAAGTTGAACGATAACATATACGCTAATCGTCACAATCGCCATAAACAGAAACACAAACTTCTTTTGAAAATATGCAAATAACATAATTGTATTTTTCAAATCTACCATTGGTCCGAATACTAAAAAAGCGAGAAGAGCTTTTGTTGAAAAAATGTGACCAAATGATGCTGCAATAAATGCATCTGCTGCAGAACAAAGAGATAAAACATAACCAAGTGCCATCATAACAAGTGGAGAAATGAGATTACTGTTCGCTAATTCGGCAAGAAAATGACGATCTAAAAATGTTTGAAATAAGCTAGCTAAAAATGCACCAATTAACAAATATTTTCCTGTACTAAAAAACTCATCTGCCGCATGCGAAGCAACCTCCTTCCAACTCCTTTTTGAATGCTGATGTTCACTTATCATACTGCTTTCTTTCAATACATTTTTGTTACGATATAAGTAATAAACGATACCTCCGATACATATAGCAACAAGAACAGCGAGTCCAAAACGAGCGTATACAATTGTGGGATTCATACGAAACGCATAGTATGTTGAAAAAAATACAACCGGGTTTAATATAGGAGCACTAACAAGAATAACCATTCCTACATGAAGTGGTAGCCCTTTTTGAATCAGTCTTCTTACAATTGGAATAATTACGCACTCACACATCGGGAATAAAACACCAACAAATGCTGCTGGAAACATGGCAACAATAGGATGTTTAGGCAACACTTTCTTTATTATATCTTCTGTCACAAATACTTGAATAACCGCTGAAATTAATACACCAATAAATATGAATGGAACTGCTTCAAAAAAGATACTTAAAAAAATTGTATTTACATTCATCCAATTTTTAGGGATCAGTGCTTGCAACGATGATACATTTGTAAAATCAACAAAAAATAATAAGAACACAAATAGTGCGATTAACATTGTACCAATAATTTCTCTAGAAATCCGTGCAAGTGTCATCACAATCTCCTCCTTTATATTGTTATCTCATGCTAACTAGCAATAAAGTAAAACTTCCATCAGTAAGGTTTTTCTTCATCCCACACTGATGGAAAGTACGCCCAATCAAGCTTTTACGGATTGTTATTCCCCGCCTATCTTCTTCGCTTTTCTCTGAATCTTGAGGTGTGGTTCTTACCGTCCGTTAATACGAGATAAAATCGCCATTTCAAAACTCCAAAAAATTTTAAAAAAACACTATTCGTAAGCTTCCGTGATCGAATTCCAAATGAATAAAATCCTTTTTGATAGAAAATCCACCTTATTGTAAACATATGCTTGTCCTCTTTTTCTATGACATGTTTCATTCGCAACATACTTACTATATTTCATCCTCAATTCGTAATCATTATGATTTAATGTTGCAATTTTCTTTTTCATCCTTTAAGATATAACAAGAAATAAAACGTAATGATTACGATTTGAAAAGGAGAGTCTTTGCATGAGAAAAATTCCTGTTACAGTATTAAGCGGTTATTTAGGGTCTGGAAAAACAACATTACTAAATCATATACTTACAAATCGCGACGGAATGAAAGTAGCTGTCATTGTTAATGACATGAGCGAAATTAACATTGATGCTGCACTTGTCAAACAAGGTGGATTTTCTAGAACAGAGGAAAAACTTGTTGAAATTCAAAATGGATGTATTTGCTGTACATTACGTGAAGATTTAATTATAGAAGTGAACCGTCTCGTTGAATCTGGGGATATTGATTATATTGTCATCGAATCTTCAGGTATTAGTGAGCCTATCCCAGTTGCACAGACATTTACATATATGGACGAAGAATTAGCAATCAATTTATCAAATATATGTCAGTTAGATGCGATGGTTACTGTAGTAGATGCGAATCGCTTCTGGGATGATTATGCTTTCGGTGAGAGTTTATTAGATCGCCAAGAAGCACTCGATGAGACAGATACACGCGAAGTGATTGATTTACTTATCGATCAAATTGAATTTGCAAATGTAATTATTTTAAACAAAACAGATATGCTAGAGCAGGATGATATTACAGAACTTCACAAACTATTACAACAGTTAAATCCAGAAGCTCATATTATTGAAGCAACTTATTCACAAGTACCATTACAAACTATTTTAAATACAAATCTATTTGACTATGAAAAAGCAAGTCAAGCAGCTGGATGGATTAAAGAATTAAATAGCGAACACACACCTGAGACAGACGAGTATAACATTTCATCATTTGTATACCGTCGTAAGCGTCCGTTCCAACCTGAAAGATTGATGAAATGGCTTGAAAACTGGCCACTTGACGTCGTGAGAGCGAAAGGCTTCTTCTGGCTTGCTTCTCGCAACAATATCATTGGACTTCTCTCTCAAGCTGGTTCATCTATTACGATTCAAGGAGCCGGTGAGTGGGTTGCATCTACTTCAAAAGAAGAACAGCAACAAATTATTGCAGAAGACCCAGACATTTTAAACCGTTGGGATGACGTATACGGAGACCGAATTACAGAATTAGTCTTTATCGGTATTGATATGAACAGAGAAGAAATAGAACAATCTTTGGACCACTGCTTATTAACTGAACAAGAAATGTATGAAAACTGGGATACGTTTCATGACCCTATCCCTTCATTTACGACTGCATCTTAAACAAAATCCCCTTTCTCAGTAAGTACTGTGAAAGGGGATTTTTATAAAGTGAAACATCCAGCAGCGGGGGGGGGTTTCTTCACCTCCTACTGATGGTTAACCATACTCCTAAATTCCTCTAAACCTCGAAGTAATAACTTACGCGCGCACATTTTCATATTTTAAGATATCATTATATTCTTTTTCTAATTCATCTAGTGATAATTCATACAACTGTTTATTTAATACTTTATATACACCTACATCAATTAGCTTCTCAATCAATTGTTTTTTCCTTTTTTCTACAGCATAACGGAGACCATAACTCATTCTTTTTTCAAAACTCCTTTCGGCAATTTCCCTATAATAACCTTTACATGCTTTAAAATAGATTTTTAGGAAGTGAGATTATACTCCCGCTTTGTGGCCACATTATACATATATATGCACAAAAAAAGATCTCATGACAATTTTTGAGATCTTTTTTGTGCGGCCTACTTCTTATATTCAGAATGTTGTCTAATCATTTCATTAACCAATTCATTTGCCAGGGAGTTTCCTTCTTGATAAAGTGAAACTTCCATCAGTGGGGGTTTTCTTCATCCCCCACACTGATGGAAAGCTCTCACCAATCGGGCTTTTACGGGATAAGATTTGCAATACAAACTTTCTCAAGTTTGCCTTTTAATTAATCTAGTATACTATTTATAAAGTTATTATTTATATAACTTTATAAACAACATTCTGCACTTTAAAACTATCTATCAATTTCTTGTATAGGAGAGGATGAAAACAATGTGTGGTATTGCAGGTTGGGTAGATTGGTTCGAGGATGTTTCAAATCAACGTCCGATTCTTGAAAAAATGGCAAATAGTATTGAACATCGAGGTCCTGATGCAGAAGGTTATTGGTTTTCTACGCGTGCTGCCTTCGCTCATCGAAGATTAATTGTAATTGATCCGCAAGGCGGTTCTCAGCCTAAAACATATCAAGCTGGAGACTATACGTACGCAATTACGTATAATGGAGAAATTTATAACTTTCGTGAGCTTCGAGAAATCCTAAAACAACACGGTCATACATTCCACACTCGTTCCGATACAGAAGTATTGTTACATGCATATTTACAATGGCAAGAAGAATGTGTTCAACATCTAAATGGCATTTTTGCATTTGCAATTTGGAATGAACAAAAACAACAATTATTTATGGCCCGTGATCATTTAGGAGTGAAACCACTATTTTATGTTCAACAAGGCAGCAGTATTATTTTCGGATCGGAACTAAAAGTTCTGCTCTCTCACCCTGCTGTTCAAGCAGAAATAGATATAGATGGTTTAAATGAAATATTTGGATTAAACTTATTTCGCACACCTGGATGCGGAGTATTTAAACATATAAAAGAAGTGCGTGCAGGTCATTATATAACATGTACGCGTAACAAAACAGAAGTAAAAAGATATTGGACACTCGAAAGTAAAATACACACTGATGATGCAGATACAACAGCTACACAAATTCGTAGCATTCTACAAGATACAGTAAAAAGACAGTTAATTGCCGATGTTCCTCTCGTGTGTATGTTATCGGGCGGGTTAGATTCAAGTGGCATTACAGCATTAGCCGGCAAAGAATTTCAAAAAGATAACAAAATTTTGAACACATATTCCATTGATTTTGTAAACAGTGCGCAAGATTTTGAACTTACGTTTTCTCGTACAGGATTAGATACCCCATGGGTAAAACGAGTATCAGAACATGTCGGCACAAATCATCATGACATTATTGTAGATGCAAATAAATTGGTAGATCACTTATTTGTACCCATGCGCGCACGTGATTTACCAGGAGCCGGCGAAATGGAAACTTCACTTTATTTACTATTTAGAGAAATGAAAAAAGATGCTACTGTTGCATTATCTGGAGAATCAGCAGATGAAGTATTTGGCGGATATCCTTGGTTTCATCAAGAAGAATTCCTATCTATCAATACGTTTCCTTGGCTCTATAATTTGAAAAACACATCTGGCTTACTATTAGAAGACGTAAAACAACAATTAAACTCAGATTCTTATATACAACAGCGATTCCAAGAAGCTATTGCAGAAGTACCAATTCTGCCTGGCGAAGACCACAAATCCGCAAAACAACGGCAAATGTTTTATTTATTCTTAACGCGTTTCCTACCATTTCTGCTTGATCGTAAAGATCGCATGAGCATGAATGTTGGCTTTGAAGTACGCGTACCATTTTGTGACTACAGACTTGTCGAATATTTATGGAACGTACCATTCCATATAAAAAGCATCGATAACATTGAAAAAGGAATTTTACGAAGAGCATTCAAAGGCATTTTACCTGATGATGTACGAAATAGAAGAAAGAGCGCTTATCCAACTTCGCAAGATCCAAATTATTTACAACTGATTCGTAACTTAACACTTGAAATCTTATCTGACCATAATGCACCTGTCTTCAATCTCGTTGATAAAATGAAATTACGGACCATTGCGGAAGGAACAAATTTTCATATTGATGAGCTTCAAGCTAGAAGTATGATGGAATATACACTTCAAGTAAATGAATGGCTAAAGGTATACCACATTAAACTATAAAACCGAACGCTAATCATTGTAAATAAGATTCACTTCCTTTATCAACATAGCCCCTCATTCTACTATTTAGCAATGCGGGGCTGAAATTAAAAATTCATATCCTCTTAAAGAAATAATTTCATATTGAAATACAAATTACACTTCAATTATTCTCACACGTACAATCTATATCACCTATATCAATAGACCAACCTATAATTGTGGCACTTTCTGTTTTTTTACAATAATCTATCTGGTCAAGTACATGTCCAACATGAAGGGAATCTTTCACATATAGCGATTGATATAATAAATGATCGTCTTCAAATATCCGTTCACCATATTCCATTATCCCGTCTGTCGCCATTACAATATGATTGATTCCTTCTTGTAATTCCCGAACCCCCGACGTAAAACAAGGTGTTCCCGCTGAAAAAATATTCTTTCTGCCAATCCTCTCATAACATTGACGTTTATTCAAACGCCCCTGGTCACATTGTAATAGTCTTGGATGAAATAAGTAGACAAAACATTCCCCTACCGACAACCAATACACAAACTTTCCTTTTCGAAGACAAATAAGGCATGATATTTGTCCTTGTATTCGCTCGCTTTCTTCAATAAGTTTTTCATCTGTAAAAAGCGATAATAAATACATATGTGTATGATGAAAAACTAAATGAGATGGATAAGTAAAAAGCTGCAATAACTTCTCTTTTCTTTTACAAATTATATCTATAATAAGCTTTGCTCTTTCGATAGTACTTTGTGCATCAAAAATCATAACAAATTCCCATGTTCTTTGTGGATCACACCAAGCAAGCACAGCATCTTCATTTGTGCTTGCACCAGCTTCTGTATTTCCACCATATAATCCGATAGAAAGAGGACCTAGCTTTTCTACATGAATCTCATTTAAATACGCTTTTTCATCACCAGTCCATTTAAACGTATGTACGGCTTCCATCCTCATCCCTCGTTTCATTGTGATTTTAAGATAAGCTTATATTATCTACTAAAAAAAAGATACTTTTTCACAGAAAAATTTAATAAATAAAGTGAAAATTCCAGCAGTGAGGATTTTCTTCATTCCTCACAATCTTGAGATGGAGGGCTTCCTGCCCGCAAATAGAGAGATAAAAACTTTTATATCTTTACAAACGATTGTATCGTATTATACGATATAAAAAAAGGAGTTGTATTCATATGCTAACGTTAAATAAACATTGGGAAACAATTTATTTTTACCTCCGTCATGAATATGAAGAAAATTTATCACATCAAACCATCCGTATTTTACAAATGATTTCTCGAACAGAAGCACAAACCATTAGTAATATTGCTACAAAACTAAATCTCTCTCATAACACAGCTTCTGAACATGTCAAACGGTTAATTCAAAAAGAATTTGTAGTAAAAGAACGCAGTAAGAAAGATGAACGAGTGGTATTTGTTACAGTAACGGAAAAAGGAAAAAAAGCATTAGCCACACACACGCTGCTCGATGAAACGAAACTAAAAAAAATAGAAGAGAAGTTATCTAAAGAAGAAAAACAGCTAATTCAATCCGCATTTGAATTATTGGCAAAGGAGGCACATGATGTCTTTTCTCATTAAAGTTATCGTCTCTGCACTGATTATTGGAGGAGTTACAGAAGTTGCCAAACACTATAGTACACTTGGTGGCTTCATTGCGGCACTTCCATTAATCAGTTTGCTCAGTCTAGTTTGGATTTCTGTCGAAGGGGGATCTCGAGAAGAATTAAGTGGTTTTGCACTAGGAGTGTTATATGGTTTTCCAGCATCAGCCTTACTATTATTTATTGTATATTTAGGTCTTCGCAACTCCTTTTCACTTAGCACTTCTATTCTATTTGGTATAGGAGTATGGGGAATATTACTAGTATGTCAGAAATTTTTTCAAACTTAATAAAAGCAGTAACATAAGATTAAGGATACATATAAGTTATAGAAGAAGAGGAAAGCAATGTTTATATTGCTTTCCTCTTCTTCTTATTATTCAAAGTCTTCTTCTAACTCTTCTACATCATAAAACAAGTTTCCACTGCTTACATAAATGGGGCCGTTTGCGACATCAACGCGTAACCCCCATGCCCACGGCACAGATAAACGCTCATGCAGTGCCCGCCAGAAAGCCATGGACTTTCTCTCGTAATCTTCAAATTCTTCTAATATATCTTTATAGGAGGCTCCGTCTAATTGAATATTAGCTTCCATTAAACGTGAAAAAGCGTAATGCTTTAGTTCTAGTTCTGCAGCGATTTCCATTTCTTCAGGTGTTGCCATACCAATAATGGTTCCGTCAGGTGGTAAAATCTCATACACATTCTGAACTTCTACAACTTCTCCTGGCATGAGTGAAAATCTATTATTCTTCTCGAACATATGAACAGCCCCCTTTTATTAAAAAACTTTGCATTTCAGCCATTTATTTCTATAGCTGCTATATGACCTCCTGCTTTTTTCTTCAATCTTCACACATTCTTTACAATATCTTCTTTCCAAAATCGATATGCTTGAACAAACTGTCCTTCTGTAAATGTAAGCTTATATATATCAGGCATATGAAGCCCCTTCCAAAATGAAAAATCATATTGAGAATCGAAATAATTCATAATAAGGACCATAATGTTCCCATGTGTTCCTATGACAATATTTTTCCCTTCATATTTCTGCAAAATTTTCATCATGCAAGCAACACCGCGTTGCTGAGCAATATTGTTAGATTCTCCATCTTCCAGATGAAAAGTAGGATCCTTCCATACTTTCGTAATAGATTGCTCGAAATCTTCGATAGGCTGTGAACTTAATAAACGCTCTTTTAAATCTTCCTCTAACTCAATCGATAATTGAAAATGTTTGGCAATCCCTTCTATCGTTTGAATAGCCCTCTTATATGGACTAGCAATCACAACATCTATAGATTCATTTTGTAATACTGCTGTTACCCTCTCGGCTGCTTGCCAACCTTGCTCAGATAGCGGCCTTTCTCTCTCATCTGGTGTATATGTAGAATGTGCGTGACGTACAAAGTAAATATTAGTCATTCACCTATCCCCTTTGCATTTTTCATTATTATATAATAACTAATACAACTATGACGGAAGGGATTATCCAAATTCATACAAATTTGGTGATATAGCAATAAAATACATTACATAATAAAAAAAGTGTAATGTTTGTATCTCTAACATGCTCCGCACCACACTACTTGTTTACATAATAAAATTATGAATTTTAAATTATTCTAAAAAACATCTCATTAATAGTAAATATTATAAAGATAATGTTTTATCCCGCAGGAACGGACAATAAGACCACCACCTCAAGATTCAAAGAAAAACGAAGAAACTTGTTGGATGATAACTGTCCGTAAAAGCCCTATTGGTGAGAGCTTTCCATCAGTGGGAAAATGCGTCCACTGATGAAAGTTTCACTTTATTTCCCGTGATGTAACATGAAATCACTTGCTTCTTCTTCAATATGATTTAGCTTTACAATCCCTTCTTTCCACTTATGAATGTAACGCGCTACCCCTACTGTGAAAGAAACAAAAAGAGAAGAAAGAATAACTCCATATACAACACCAACAGTACTCATCATGACACTTCCTTGTAATTGGATTATAATATTAGTATACTCCTTTTTTTATCCAAATGCAGGAAGTTCATCTTTTTGTAACAATGACTACTTATTCTTTAAGGTATAGATACCCCCTCTTGTTTTTGCACATCCTTCACATTCTTCCATTGTTTTGTTCCAAAGAAAACAACAACAAACAATCCAAACGCGGATATCAACATAACATTAGATGCTGGTATATAGTCTAAAAGTACACCATACAAGAGCGTTCCAAGAGGGACAATTGCTGTTGCAATTGTTTCAATTAATCCAAATACGCGTCCTAAATATTCTGGTGCTGTTGTTTTTTGAACGAATACTTGCAATGGAACGTTAATCGTAATGATATTCACCCCAAAAAGGATCATAAGTGTAATGTAATATATAAAAATCATTGTTTTAGTTAACGGAAGAAATATCGGTAATACAATGCAAAGCAATAAGCCCGATAGCATGAAAAGGTTCCTGCGAATGGTTTGGAACTTATTTGTTGCCTCTGCTCGGACGGATAAAATAATAGAAGCAATTAGCATCCCAACCGCAAACATTCCTTCAATTACGCCAAATTGCTGAGAGGAAAGTGATAATTTTTGAACGATAATATATGGCAACGAAACGGTAATTGCACAAAAAAAGAAATTAATCCAAAGTGAAAGTTTGACCATTGAAAATATGTCACTTTGCTCTTTCACATATACAAAACCTTCTTTTATGCTCGTTAAAAAATGATCATTATCTTCCTTTTTGTCTACTTTATATAAATCAAATATCATAAAGATTTCTATTATCGCTGCAAAAGCAAATGTAATACCATTCAGTAAAAAAAAGAATTTCATAGAAAACAAACCGTATACAAGACCACCAATAATCGGTCCTAAAATTGTTGCAAGCGATGTAGCTGTTTGATTTAATGAATTGGCTTTTTGAATACGTGTCGTATCAACTAAAGATGGAATAGAAGATGTTAAAGCAATAGAGAAAAAACTTGCACATATGGATAACAGTGCTGCGGATACATAGATGAAGATCAATGAAAGTCCAAATGAAGTTGAAAGTAAAAACATGGTGAGCATAATAAGAGCGCTTAATAGATCTGCTCCAACAGCGAGCCACTTCCGGTTCATTCGATCTGCTGCTGCTCCGGCGATTGGCCCGCAGATCATACGTGGTACAGAACCGCAAACAAGTGTAATTGTGAATCCCATGCCAGATCCTGTCGTTTTTAAAACATATAGCCCCATTGCAAACGTATAAATATTTGCTCCAAGCATTGATGATAATTTCCCAATCATCATCAAAATAATATTTCGCGTCGCAATTTTTAAACGGGGATCATTTTGATTTTCTAATATACCTTCCACATCATCACTCTCCCTTTAAAAGTTAAATTGTGTTAAACTTATTATATAATTAATTTTCTGAATTTGACAACAATAAGTTTAATTAAATTTAACTTTTATATAAAAGGAGACGTAAAATGGCTACTCTTGGAGAAAAAATCCGTACTTTACGTAAAGAAAAGCGACTAACCCAATCCGAACTTGCTGGTACAGAACTAACGAAAAGTATGCTCAGTCAAATTGAAAATGGCAAGGCGACTCCTTCCATGAAGACTTTGCATTATCTTGCTGATAAACTCGGCTGTGATGCAAGCTTTTTATTAGAAGAAGAAGCGAATGAATTTGCTACTCTTGTGCAAGAAATGGAGCAATATATACAAGATATGCGTTTTAAAGATGTGTATGAAACTCTTTATCCTATTGTCCATGATGTACTACCATCTACACTAGATGTTGCACGCTTATATAAACAATACGCCAAAGTAGCACTTCATATGAAAGACTATCATGTACATGCCTATATTGAAAAAGCAACGAAAATTTTCGAAAAATATGCTTTATATCGCGAAAGTACAGAAACAAAGCTCATCTCCTTTAGATTATTGTTTCTCAACAAAAAATATAATGAGTGTTTACAATTGATTACTTCTATTCGCGATGAATATAGAGAAAAACATTTAGAGATGGATTTAATTATGCAAATTGAACTTTTTTTAGATGAGGCAATCATTTTATTAGCCATCGGAGATTACGACGGCTGCAAAAATATTATTTTACAAGCAATTGCTTTTTCTAAAAAAAATCAAGTGTACTATAAAACAGATGAATTTTATCGTATTTTGTCCTATCAGGCCACATTTGCTAACGATACAGAAGGTTACTTACACTATTTAAAGAAAGCAGAACAATTCGCGACTTTTACAGAAAACGCCATCTCAACAACTCTTCTTCATATATTAAAAGCTTATTTTTATAATATGCTAACAAAACAATATGAAATTGCACTTACGCACATTGAAGCATACGGGGAGCAATCTATAAAGATACTAGGACCCGAAAAAGATGGCTATTATTATCTTGAAAAAGGAAAAGCATTATATGGTCTCGAGCGTTATCATGAAGCGTTAGAATCGCTTCAACAAGTAACAATCCCTGATTATTCGCATCATCCAATAGACAAAGCATTACTGACTACAGCGGGCTCTTTTCGTGCTTTATGCTATATGCACCTGCAGGATAAAGAACAAGCTCTATATGAAGCAAAGCAAGCACATAACGCTATTCAAGAATATCATGCTCCGATGTTTTCTTCTTTCACTGAAGAAACATTACAAATGGTTCAAAAACTTTAAACCCTCTATCAATTGGTATATTATTCCTTACTATGAGCCAAAATAGTAGTACAGCGTAACTTCCATCAGTGGAAGCTCTCTTGCTGGTTAACCAATCGGACACAGAGAGGAGTTTAAAAATGAATATTCAAAGAGCAAAAGAAATTTCAAAATCAACCGAACAAACAAATGTAACTTTTCAAGGTATGCCAGTTACAATTCAACATGTCGACGAAAAAAATGAAACAGCACACATATACGAAGCAACAAATCCAAATCGTGAACTTACTGTTCCAGTTAACAGCTTAGAGGAAATATAAGAAATCCCACTTCATTTTATTTTGAAGTGGGATTTCTTATATTTTCTTCACTAACGAACAGTGAAGAGATAAAGTGAAACTTCCATCAATGGGGAATAACTGCCCGTTAATGCGGGATAAATTCCCCCATAAAATCATTGTACTCTTATAGGAAGTCAATTCCTTACGTAAATGCCTTACTTCTTATTTAAACACTTAAAACAAAAAAACGAGACTATCCTCGGTTTTTCATGATTTTTTAATATTTAATCCAATACGGTAAATGAAATTAACATACAGATCAAATGACACACTATTCAGTTTTTATGTTAAACTAAAAAGAAAAATTTATAGCAAGGAGAAAACAAAATGAATAAAGCTCCATACTATGCAGTTATTTTCACTTCTCAGCTCTCAACTGAAACTGATGATTATGAAATCGTTGCAGATGAAATGGTAAGGTTAGCAAAGCAGCAACCCGGATTTATCGATGTTGAAAGCGTTCGTAATGAAACCGGCTTTGGTATTACCATTTCGTACTGGGAATCACTTGAAGCAATCCAACAGTGGAAAGAGCACACTGCCCATACGATTGCGAGAAAAAGAGGAAAAGAACAGTGGTATGAACAATTTCATACAAGAATTTGTCTTGTTGAAAGAGAGTATCGTGCTACAAAAGGAGAATCATAGATTATGAAACAGAAAACGGCTCTTCTACTTCTGCATGAAATATACGGAATCAATCAACATATGGAGCATATCATTCATACATTTTCCTCTTCGACTATAGATGTTATTTGTCCAAATTTATTACATCAATCCTTTCCTTTTCATTACGAGGAAGAAGAAGCAGCGTATTCGCATTTTATAAAGCATGTTGGATTTCAACAAGGAAAACAACACATTGAAAATGTACTCGCTGAACTACGAAATAACTATACGTATGTGGGAATCCTTGGGTTTAGCGTCGGAGCAACGCTTGCTTGGTTATGTAGTGAAGATCGTAGAATTGATTTTATTATCGGATGCTACGGCTCACGTATTCGTGATTACACAAACATTGTGCCGACATGTCCTACGTTATTATTATTCCCAACAAATGAATCTAGTTTTTCAGTTTCTGCTTTAATTGATAGTTTACAAAATAAAAGTCAGCCGCTTCTAACTATAAAACAGTTTAACGGAGAACACGGGTTTCTTGATCCATTTTCTCCAAAATACAACGAGGAAGCTGCAGACCAGGGGTACCAGATGATACATTCTTTTCTTCAAAATATAACAGAGAAGTAGCTCCTACTTCTCTGTTATATTTATTCCCATGTTTTCTCAAGCACGTATATCTTCCATTTATAATTCATAAGTGTGTAATATTCTTGCATGACAACATATTCCTTCGTATCTGTTTTGACAATATAAGTATTATCACCTTTATATGTAACACTCTGTACCTTTTTATCTTTAAATTCGTCTTTTAGTCCTTGTTCTTGCAAAATTCCTTCTGCATGAACGTGTTTCAAATAATTGTAAGGTGAAAAAATAGAGATTCCTAGCACGATAAAAATTGTTATAATAGCAGTAATATTAGCTACCTTCGACTTCTTCATTTCTTTTCCCCTTCAACTAAAATTACTTTTTATCTACCTTTATCCTTACCATAATTCGCACTTTCTTCCCTATCTTCCTGTTCCTCATGAAACTCTACAGGTGATTGTGCAGTAATTGATTCAAACGGTGTGTAGTAAATTTGAGGCGTTACTTTTTGAACAAACATTGTATATGTTGTGAGCCCAATAATAAAAAATAAAAACATTGTAAACATAACAACACCAATTGTTAAAATGAACATGGCACCACCCCTTTTGTAATCGTTATATTACAAGGTTCGATACAATATGGGATAATCCTTGTTACAAAAAATCAAACTTTCATCAGTGATGGTTTTCTTTAATCAAGTTCCACCAATCGTTTTCTTACCTCATATTAAACTGACATCAATAAACGTAACAAAACTATTACAATTATTCCCGTTAGTACTGCACCTAATAAGCTCCGTGTGAAAATCGCAACAAGAAACGTCGGAATGGCAGCTAATAAATAATCCACTTGCACTGTTTCGTTCATAAATAATGTTTGTGCTAACAATGCAGCTAATATTGCAATTGGAATATGATTTAGCCATCTCAGCCCCCATTCTGGAATTTCTACTTTACTTAATACAAGCAGCGGTACTACTCTCGGAAGAAATGTGACGATTGCAGATCCGAGTACAATAAGTAATACATCCCATCTTACTTCCATTTTCAATCACCGTCCCGATTGTTGCTGCTGCAAGTGTTGCAACAATAACAGCAACACTATTTGATACGAAGAAATGAGCAATAAATGCAATCATAATTGAGGCAATGGCAACGCATAGATGAACAAATAGCTTTGGACGGCTGCTCACAAGCTGCAAAACAAACAAGCCAATAAACATCGCTGGAAGTGCATAGTCCATCCCATATGTATGTGGATCTGGTATCCACTCTCCCAAAACGCCTCCAATGATATTTGCTACTACCCAATTTACATAACCCGTCACATTTAAACCAAGCATCCATTTTTCACTTACATATTGTTTTCCTGTTACATGCTGGGCTGCAACGCCAAACGTTTCATCGGTAAGTTGTGAACCAATCACTATGTTTTTCCAAATTGATACTCTTTTTAAGTATGGAGCTAATGCTGCACTCATTAAAAAATGTCTTAGGTTTACAAAGAAAACGGTAAAAATAATAGTAGAAGCTGGCGCACCTGCTACAAACATTCCAGCCATAATAAACTGTGCTGAGCCAGCATAAATCAGTAATGAAATAAGTGCAATTTCAGTTATTGAAAATCCAGCTGTTTTCTCAATAACGCCTGACGCAACGCCAATACTTAAATAACCAAGAACTGTCGGTAAGCAATCTTTCACACCTTGCATAAATGTTGGATTTTGCGACTCTAATATCGCTGCTCGTTCCACTATAACTCCTCCTTTACCCTTATATAAGAAAACAACTCACGTATTGAGAAAAGAAGAGTAATAGTAAATGACTTTATCTCCATCCACTTTGGTCATTTCTATACAACAGCTTTTCTCATAAAGTGAAACTTCCATCAGTGGGGGTTTTCTTCATCCCCACTGATGGTTAACTAATCAGGCTTCTACGAGCAGTTATCCCCCACCTATCTTCTTCGCTTTTCTCTCAATCTTGAAGTGAGGGTCTTACTGCCCACGAATAGCGGGATAAGCATCATGTAAAAACAGTGCTTCTGTCATACCCTCACCCTTTTAGTCGTTATTGTTATACCTACTAATATAAAAAAAGATTTTCATTGAGTCAATAATATTCTGAATTTTAAATTAAAAAAGAAATGCCCTCTTCAGGCATTCCCTTATCTTAATAATTCATTCGATTCTTTATCGTACACTTTATCAAATGTTGTCATCACACGCTGGGATGCTTGAACCATCTTTTGGTTCGTCATAAGATCTGTCATTTCTTTCGTCATATCAACATTTGAGTTTTCTAACATATAGTTGTGAACAACAGCTGTTCCATTTGGTAAATTAGCAATGTTTACTCCATCTACTGTAAAGGTTTTGTCTTCATGCTTTACAAGCTGTGCTTTCATGTTTGCATCAACTGATTTCGTTTGTAAACGCGCGATATTTTGTTGCGTCGTTTCATTATAAATAGTACCATCAGCTCTCACAGAAAGTTTCGCACCTTCTGGGATACGAATACGCTCATTATTACTATCAAGTACGTACGCACCAGCTGTTGTTTGTAAGTAACGATCTGCATTTAAAGTAAAATGCCCATCTTTCGTCATATATGTTTGATTATTTTGCGATACCGCAAAGAAAGAAGCTGCACCTGTATTTCCATCTTCTAAGTAAAAGTCAGTACTGCTATTTGTAATTTGCAATGTACCTTGCGCCAAATTCACGTGCGTGGCATTTGGTACAACGGCATAGTCAACCGTTCCAATTGCAGTTTCTCTTCTATTTAGTTGACGGGATGTTTCATGTGTATTAAAGACTTTTGACGTCATTTGATCTGCTTTAAATCCTGTTGTTTGGGCATTAGCGATGTTATTTGCATGCACATTTATATGCTGCATATAGTTCATCATCCCCATGGAGCCGATATATAGACCATTCATACTTTGCTGAATAAGGCGGAAACCTTATTCTTCCCTCGCTCTCTATTATGATGTGTACAACATTTGTTTTGCTAAATGTTCAGCTGTTGCAATATGCAAGTGCTGCGTAATATCTTGGCCATCTGTTGTAAATACAATTGGTGCAGTTGAAACAGCTGGGATTTTTAATAGTTCACCAATACTTGCCGTTTCATCAAACTTTGTAAATATAAACCCATTAATATGTATATCTTTGAAATTTGTAATAATCTCAACCATATCTTTACTTTTCATTGAAGCAGATAATGTTAGGCAAATATAATCAGGCTGAATTTTCTCCATCATTTCCATCGTACCTTTTACAGATTCTGTTGTACGATAATTCTTTCCGGCTGTGTCAATTAATATATAATCAACTGGTACTTCTTGCTTAAAGTAGGAAAGTGCCCTAGACATCCCATTTTCATCACGCACTGCAAGGACTTCTCCTCCGATTATTTTCACATGCTCTTGCAGTTGTTGAGCCGTCCCAACACGAGATTGATCAGTTGTAATAAATCCAACCGTTTTATTTTGTCCATATAACTGCCAAGCAATTTTTGCAAGTGTCGTAGTCTTTCCAACACCTGTCGGTCCGATTAAGGCAATCGTTTGAACTTCCTTATCAAACACATTTTCTGTATAGAAATGTGTACTCATATCTTCAAGAATAAACTGCAATACTTCTTCTTCAGTAATAAGAGAAGTATGTTCGAACTTCACTCGCAATTTTTTCTCATATACTGCTAAAAAATGTTCTTCTACATCATTTTGCTCGAGTGTACGAAGCACCTTTTTAATAATAAATGGTACTGATGCTCCTTGCTCTTCTGATTTTTTCTTTATAAGAGAAATATCCGCCTGTTGTTCATCGTTTTCTAATTTTGCGTCTTGTTTTTCCACGGTTCTCATTACAACAAGTCCCTTATCGAATACTTGAAGTAATCTTTGTTTTTTTTGTATCCACTCTTCGCTTTGAGCAAATGGCTTTGGTGTATATGGAATGTTGTGCGTTTTATTTTCAAGGTCATGTAAAATTGATTGTATCTTTTCTGCTCGAATCATTGCTTCTGAATTTTCTTCTATTATTTCTGTTACGAATAGTTCTTGCTCTTCTTTACTGTTTTGCGGAAATTTCACAATCATTTCATATTGCTTTTTCCAAAAGAACGGAATCTTTCGTTTCACTGTTTCATCTACAACATAATAATAATCATTTCCATGCTCTTCGAAAAGTTTATGATACAATTCGCTTTTTGAATAGGCTTGAATTCGCTTTATACTTTCCTTCTTTGCTGTGCTTTCCATCTTCTCTCACCTCCGCCCTACTCAATATATGCAATTTGATCTACAACTACTTCAGGTGCCAATTCACTTATGCACAGTACCTTTGCCTCTATTTGATAACGATCAAGCAGCCTTACAATACCGAATCGAAAATCTTTACGGCGCGTTAATAAAACTGGATCTCTTCCTGTTAAACGAGACTGTTTGAAAATGTGTTGAATTTGATCGATAACACGTGTTTCTTGTTCTAAATCCCAGTTTAATAGATACCCTTGATACGAATTATTTACTACGTCAGCATCAAGTTCAATTGAATCAGAGAATAGCGCTGCATAAATTTTCCCATCATAATTTTTTGCGTGCTCGCAAATCACCTTCGAAATACATTCACGTACGAAAGAAGTGACACCATCCGCATGATTTTGATATATTTCTTTTCCATCAATAATGCCTTCCATAATTGTCGGTAAATCCCGAATCGAAATTCCTTCTTTTAACAATTGTTTCACGACATTTTGAATAAGAGATAAATCGATTTCCTTTTTCTTAATTTCTTCTAATAATACGCTGTGATCATGCTCTAAAGATCGAATTAAATCTTTCACATGCTGACGCTGTAATAGCTCATGTACATTACGACGAATAATAACATCTAAATGCGTAATTAAAATACTAAGCGGTTCTAGCACTTGATACCCTTTCATTTGTGCATCTTGTACTACATGCTCTAAAATCCAGTAGCCATCTTCGCCAAAGATTGGATCTTTAGCAGGTTCAGCATCTAAATCTGCCATAACGTTTGGTGTTTTGAGTGCTAATAAATACCCTGATTTTAAGACACCTTCCGCTACCTTTGCACCTTTAATTCGAATCACATATCGTCCGCGTGGCCTAAAACTCGTATTATCTTTAAAGTTAATGCCAGGAACGTTAATTCCTAAATCTGTAATAATCGATTTTCGCATTAATACAACTTTATCTCGAGCTGTTTCTCCGTTAATTTTTTGTTTCACAAGAGCCGCTAAGTCAAGTCCCAGTTCAACGATAATTGGATATTTATCAGTAAAGACACCGAATGAATCTTCCACTTTCTTAATTTGATCATCATCACTTTGAATCATTTCTAATTCTTTTTGCAGCGCTTCTTCTTCTTCTTTCTTCAAGCGCTTCTTATTGGTGTATCCTAAGAAAATAACTCCGCCACCAACAATTAGAAATGGTATGAGTGGAAGTGGTGAAAATATACCCATGGCAATAAATAATCCACCGAGTGCATATACTACGACGTCATGCGCCATTAACTCTTTATAAATACCTTCGTTTACTGTATCAGATGATCCGTCAAATACACGTGTAACGATAATCCCTGTCGAAATAGCTAATAATAACGAACCAATTTGGTTTACAATTCCATCGCCAATCGTTAATTTCGTATAATGATAGGCAGCATCTTGAAATCCCATTCCTTGCTGCATCATCCCAACAATTAATCCAAAAACAATATTGACAAATAAGATGACAATACTAAAAACAACATCACCTTTTACAAAGCTGCTGGGATTGATGTAGAAGCATGTAAACAGTAGAAAGATTACAAAATAGATCAAAGGAACCGGCATATGTAATAGCCGATTTTTCTACATTATCCCGCATTAACGGGCAGTAAGACCCCCATCTCAAGATGCAGAGAAAAAACGAAGAAGATACGTGGGGATAACTGCCTGTAAAAGCCCGACTGGTGAGAGCTTTCCATCAGTGGGAGATAAGGAAACACCCACTGATGGAAGTTTCACTTTATTTTTTATTAAATCCCTTTTTAACCAAAAATTCTTTCATATGCAATCGCTTCTTCTGCGACATGAATGCACTCATTGAACCAGTCCACGTTACATCCTTTTGATTTGTCAATCTATCCTTATAATACTGGTTTGTCGTATGATCATATTCATCTAATAATTCATTATATTTGTTCTCATCATATATATTTTCATGTAAAATAGCTCCAACTGGTAATCGAGGTTTCACCCCATGATTTTCATCTGGTACACCGATTGTCATTCCAAAGACTGGATACACTTTATCCGGCAAATGTAATAATTCACTTACTTGCTCTGGATTATTACGAATTCCACCAATATAACAAATACCATAACCGAGAGATTCAGCAGCAAGTGCTAAATTTTGAGCAAAGAGGGAAGCATCTACCGTCGCAACAATAAAATTTTCCGTTGTATCAGATTTAATTTCTGTTCCATGCTTCTCACATGCGATTTCTAATCTCTTTAAATCTGCACAGCAGACAAAAAATGCCGCGCAACTTTTCACGTGACGATTTCCAGATAGCTCTGCTAATTGTTCCTTTAATGTTTCATCTGTTACGTATACAACTGAATATGCTTGCACAAAATGTGATGATGCCGCATGCTGAGCAGCTCCAATCATTCTTTCAATTATATTCTTTGGTATCGGCTCTTTCTTATATTTACGGACCGATACATGTTGTTCCATTTTATGTATAATTTCATTCATAACATTCCGCCTCCTGTAATCTGAATACTCAATAATTAACATATTTTTCACATTTAGACAAACGATATGTTTATGACAAAATGATACATAAAAAAAGGATCAATTCCATTTGATTGATCCCTTTATATATATTAAGCTGCTTTCAACACCTTTACGCCTTTCACAATATTCCAAACGAAATAATAGATTCCTACAATCGCGAAGATGACATACGTTACAATTACACCAACGCCAATACTTTCAGCTTTTCCCATACCAATACCAAACGCACCCGAAAGGATAAAACCACCGAATAAAATGACGTATGGAATAACATGTGTCCATAGTGCTTTTTTCGCATGATATTTTACGTCATCTTCTGTAATAAAGTAGACGATAATTGGAAGTAAGAACGGTGCAAAGAAAATACTAAAATAACATAATGAAGATAAAATATTATTGCTTTTCATACGATTCACCTCTAAAGTTTTGTTGTTTTTGTTACCTTTATTATGCCATTCCAAAACTTTAGAAACTATCGTTTTACCTTTCAGCTTAATTACAGTTTTGTAAGATTTCTTGTTATATTTGATTCATGAGCCAATACTTTGTAATTGCCAAATATTCTCGAACATTAGATTGAATAATAATAGGTTTTGGTGTTCTTGCAGACAATCCCTCTAACTGCAATCCTTGTTTTTCAGCAATCTTTTTTGCACGATACATATGAAAATCACTCGTTACGATAATTCCTCTTTTCTTATTGGTTGGAATAAGAGATTTTGAGAATTTTATGTTTTCATCTGTATTTGTAGAACGATCTTCCATTGTAATTCGTTCTTCTTGAATTCCCTGTTCCATCAATCCTTGTTTCATAGCTAAAGCTTCGGAGATTTTCTCCCCTTGTCCTTTACCACCAGACACAATTACAGTTGTTTGTGGATGTGTTTTTAAGTATTCCGTGGCTTTATCAATACGATATTGTAGAGTATAAGAAGGTTCGTTTCCTTTCACACTAGCACCAAGTACAATCATATAATCTGCATCGTTCGGCGCTTCCATATGTCCATGCTTGTAAATAATATATTGTAAAGTACTCATATAGCCAACTACAATCATCAAAAGAATCATGCCAGACGTTATCCACTTTTTTCTTTTTAGCATTTCTATAAATACTCCCATCCCTCTATTTTGTTCATCATAATATTCTTTAGATTACTTGTGTAGTTCTTTTTTCCAAATCAATCTATTTTATCCTTTAAAAGTAATATTCGCACTCTAAATAGCGATATAGAATAATATAAATACAAGTTGTTTACACAAAGCGTACTGAAATTAAAATGAGACTTCTATTAATGATGCTTAGAATTTTGAAGTAGAAATTCTGTTTATGAATTACAACAAAAAATCCCCTTAACACATTAAGGGGATTTCATCATTATATATGTTTCTTTGCCAACATTTGTATAGAAACTGGATGTGAAAAACGATTCATTGCAAATACAGCACACGCTGTTAATAGTTCCGCCATAGGCATTACAAGCCATATTCCATTTACACCAAACAATTTCGGCATGATCCACAGAAGAGGTATGATAAGCAACAACCCGCGACTCAATATAATAAAAGCAGATTTTGTCGTTTGTCTTACGGATTGAAAATACTCTCCATATACAATGTTATAACCTAAAAATACGTATTGCGTGAAGAATAAACTGATTCCTATTACAGTCATATTTAATAATTCGTCAGATTGAACGTCAAATAAACCGATAAGATGTTTCCCAAAGAATAGACCGATAATTGTTGCAATAACACCGAGTATAACAGCTGTTTTTACCGCAAGCTGTAACCCTTTTTTCAACCTTTCCGATAAGTTTGCACCATAATGGAAGCTCGCGATAGGTTGTAGTGCCGCTCCAACTCCAAAGAATAAAAGTAACGTAATGGCATGAATACTATTTACCATAGCATATGATGCAACGCCTTGTTCACCAGCGTATTGGATAAAAGTAACATTAAAACCTATCGTTACAATCGCTACTGTTATTTCTGTTGTAAAGCTAGGAAAGCCAATCACGAGAATTTCTTTTATTGTCTGCCACTCTAATTTCAGTTTCGTCCATTTTAAAATACTGTTTTTTCTAAAGAAATGACTCAGTAGTACAAGAAAACCAATTGCTGCAGACAAAATAGTAGCCGATGCTGATCCTGTCACACCCCAGCCAAGAATGAAGATAAAAATGTAATTAAGTACAATGTTTAACACCGCTGTGACAATAAGACCTGTCATAGCTAAATTTGGATTTCCATCATTTCGTATAAATGTACTCAAAATATTTTCTAACACATATATTATTCCAAATGTGAATAATACATGTAGATAATCTAATGAATACGGTAAAATTACATCATTTGCTCCAAATAAATAAGCTATATCTTCTATTTTCCATAAACAAACAATCATTAACATACTAACAATAGCAACGGCTACCGTCATAGATTGCGTGAAAATAGAACGTGCTCGCTCTATTTTATTTTCTCCTAAAGCGATAGAATACATTGTTGCTCCGCCCATTCCAATCCATAATGAGATCGAGAAAAAGATGGAAAATGCGGGAACGGCAACATTCACTCCTGCCAAACCATTCGCACCTACACCTCGGCTAACCATAACTGCATCAATCATAATATTCACCGACATCAATACCATTCCAAGTACAGCCGGAATTAAATATGAAATAAATAAACTTTTAATCGGTTTTTCTCTTAGATGCTCAGTTGCTTCCATAACAAAACTCTCCTTTACGACTCTCTGTTCACATTTTAAACCTTCAAGTTACTTGAAGGTCAAGAGAGAAGTAAAACATATATTTTGTTATTCATAATGCTCTACTTATTTTATTCCGCTATTCGCGGACAGTAAGCCACCTACTGATGAAAGTTTCACTTTATCTTTTTTCATCACAGGGATTTGAATTTCTGTCACTTGCTCCATTGGATTACTTGTTACAGACCAATCAATTAACGCTAATTCAATTGCATCACCGCATATTTCATAATCATCTTTTTGAATAGCTTGTAACAACCTCTTATAGGTCTTACCCGTTTCTTCGTATGGTCCATGATGATATGCACACGCATATATTCCCTCTTCAATTACATTAGAAGTAGCAATTTGAAATGGCATGTAATCAAGAAGAATAAATACGCTATTGTACGCTTGAAAATCATGTTGTAATAATGCATCTTTTGCTACAGTAACGCCTATATCACCCGAAAACAAACTATTATCTACTTGTTTCATATTTTTTTGAAGTGAATGAATATAATACTCAAACATATCCTCCGTTATGTTTGGGCTTGGAGTAATAGGTAAAGACGTAATTTTACGTTTTGGTAATTCTGTAAAAAACACATTGTGAGCATCTGTTTGTATAGCTTCTTTCATTAAATGAATTTTATGTTTTATTTTTGCTAACGTATATTCAATTTCCCTTTGTTTTTTTAGTAACATCTCTTCTTGCTTTTCCAATAAATTCATTGCAAATGATGGTGTTCTTTCGTCAATATATTGTTTAATTTCTTTTAACGGTATATTTAACTGTCGTAAAAATTTAATCGTATCTAACATTGAAAATTGATCAATCGTGTAATACCGATAATTCGTTTGTGAATCAACAATGGCTGGATGAAAGATACCTTTTTCATCATAATACCGCAATGTCGATTCAGGAATATTATGCATTTTCGCCATTTCGCCGATTGTAAAACGTTGATTTAATAACATATTTCTTTCTCCGTTCATTTCAAATTCATTAACCTAATCACACTTTTTATATTGTCCCTTTCCCCCGTTAATAACAGTTTCACTTTATTCTCGCTCTCTATAAAGTAGCAAGTATATTATACATGTATGTACTCTTTTCAATAAACAACAAACCGAAAAGCGAGCCTTATTGTTCTGGCTCGCTTTCTCGTTTTCATCGAATACGTTCCATCGCTGCTTTCACTGTTTCTACAACAAATGTAATTTCTTCACTAGAAATTACAAGCGGCGGCGCTAACGTTAAAATGTTATTATAACCGGCTGTCGTCATACCGTTGCGTCCGATAAGTAATCCTTTTTCTTTACAAGCATTCACAACACTTGCAATTTTGTCCCCATCAATTGGTTCTTTTGTCGCTCTATCGTTTACAAGTTCAATTCCAGCGAGTAATCCCTTTCCGCGAATATCTCCTACATATGGATGATCACCAATTGCCTCTTTTAATTGCTTCAATAGAAGAGATCCCATCTGAGCAGAACGATTAATCAAGCCTTCGTTCTCTATAATTTCTAAATTTTTAAGCGCTAATGCACAAGCGGCTGGATTTCCGCCAAATGTATTAATATGCCTGAAAAACTCATATTCTCCTGCTCCTTGAAACGCCTCATAAATTTCTTTTTTCACTGCCGTTACGGACAATGGTAAATATCCACTTGTAATTCCCTTTGCCGTCGTAATAATATCTGGCTTTACATCATAATGCATAAACCCAAATGGTTTTCCTGTACGCCCAAAACCACAAATGACCTCATCACTAATAAGAAGTGCTCCATGCTTTTTGCACGTTTCATGGACAGCTTTCATATAGTTTTGCGGCGGCATTAAAATACCTCCGCCTGTAATAATTGGTTCCATAATAAACGCCGCTATCGTTTCACTCAATTCCCACGTCATCACGCGATCAACTTCTTTTACACATTCCACATCATATATATCCTCTACATCAATTCCAGGCATACGATAACAGTCTGGCGGTGTAACATGTAAGAAACCTGCAGCTAACGGTTCATATTGATATTTCCGCTGCGCTTGTCCTGTTGCTGCCATCGCAGCCATCGTATTTCCATGATAACCGCGGTAACGTGCCATAATTTTAAAACGATGTGGTTCTCCTTTATATGCATAATATTGGCGAGCAATTTTAAATGCCGTCTCATTTGCCTCTGATCCACTGTTAGAGAAAAAAATAACATATTCCCCGCCAAGCCACTCATTTAATTTTTCTGCTAATTGAATTGCTGGTTCATGTGATTGCGACATCGGAAAATAAGAAAGTTTTTGTAGCTGTTCATGCGCAGCATCAGCTAGTTCTTTCCTTCCATAACCACTATTCACACACCAAAGACCACTCATTCCGTCTAAATAGCGGTTTCCTTCACTATCTTCTACCCAACAGCCCTCTGCCTTCATTCCAATCATTGTACTATTCGGACTATACGGACGCATTCCATGCCATACGTATTTTTCATCTTTTGCTAATAATTCTCCAGATTGCTTCGTTTTCACCATACATTCCACCTTTCTTTACAACTTTTTATATCTAAAGCTGTTCGGTGTCTCATGATGATTTAAATTTTTCTCTTCCTAAACTTTCATTCCACAAAAATGAGGTAAATCCTACCAGATAATTTAAAAATTTAAAAGAGAAAATTAGTAAAATAAAAAACAGAGTGCTTTCCTTTGGCCAGAAAGCACTCTGTTTCTTAATGCGCTGATACGTCACTAATGCCATGTCCTGTATTCGACTTTACTAATATTTCATCAAATTTTGCGGCATCTTCTTTCTTACTAGATAAAATCGTCCCTAAATAAGCAGCTAAAAATCCAAGTGGAATGGAGATTATGCCTGGTGTTGTATATGGAAATAACGGCTCCCCAACAAAAATTGCTTTTCCAGCCACAGGATTCCATACATTCGGACTCATAGCAACAAGAACAATAGCAGAAGTTAAACCAACAAGCATACCGCAAATTGCACCGGTCGTATTAAAACGCTTCCAATATATCGTAAATAAAATAACTGGTAAGTTCGCACTCGCCGCAACAGCAAACGCAAGCGATACAAGGAACGCTACATTTAATGTTTGTGCAAATAACGCTAAAATAATAGAAAATACTGCAACTCCAACTGAAGCATAGCGTGCCATTTTTACTTGCTCTTTTTCCGTTGCTTTTCCGCGGCGTAAAATTTCATTATAAAAATCATGAGCAAACGCCGATGCCGCTGTTAAAACGAGCCCGGCTACTACAGCTAAAATTGTCGCAAATGCTACTGCCGAAACGAAAGCAAACAAAAGATTTCCACCTAACGCTTTTGCTAACATTGGAGCTGCCATATTACCAGCAGCATTCGCTTTTACAATCGCGCTATTCCCAACAAATGCCGCTGCTCCAAACCCTAAGAAAATTGTCATAATGTAAAAGGCTCCGATTAACCACGTTGCATATACAACAGATTGACGAGCTGTTTTGGCATCACGAACCGTAAAGAAACGAACAAGAATATGAGGCAATCCCGCTGTACCAAGAACAAGCCCTAAATTTAAAGAAATAGTATCTAAACCAACTTTATACTTTACACCAGGATTTAAAAATGCTTCTTTCAGCGGTGTTGCTGTCTTCATTTGCGAAAACATTTCTGTAATACTAAAATTAAACTTGGCAAACACGATAACAGAAATAATAAATGTACCTACCATTAATAATACTGCTTTAACGATTTGAACCCAGCTCGTTGCTGTCATTCCGCCAAAAATAACATATACAGTCATCAATGTCCCAACAATCAATACAGCCGTTGTATATTCAATTCCTAATAATAATTTAATAAGTGCTCCTGCCCCAACTAACTGTGCAATCATATAAAAAATCGAAATTGTCATCGTATTAAGCGCCGCTACCCCGCGTACTTTTCTTGCATCAAAACGTGCTGCAATCATATCTGCTAACGTAAATTTCCCAAGATTTCGAAGCGGCTCTGCAACAAGATATAATACAACTAAATAGGCAACAAGAAAACCAATACTATAAAAGAATCCATCAAAACCTGTTAATGCTATTGCTCCGGCAATTCCAAGAAAAGAAGCAGCGGACATATAATCACCCGCAATCGCCAAACCATTTTGCCACCCTGTTAATCCACCGCCTGCTGTATAAAAATCGCTTGCATTTTTTGTTTTTTTCGATGCGTAGTACGTAATGACGAGCGTTCCAAGAACAATTATTAAAAACAATGTAAAAGCTGTTGTATTCAATATTTATCCCCTCTCTTTATCTATGTTTTCAAGAATTTGATTCGATAACCGATCAAATGATTCTGCTTTTTTACTATAGATCATACACAGGGCCCACGTCATAACGAACTGCGCAAATGCAAACACCCATGCCCATGTAATATCACCAAATGCTGATGTATTGAGCACTTTTGAATACGATGTTAAAATAGGCAAGGCAATAAAAAAACTGAAAAAGAAAATACTCATCGGTATAATAAATTTTTTCTTTGTTTGTAACAAATTTTGAAATTCAGCAGATTGTACTACTTCTGTGTAATTGATTTCACTATTTAATTTACGAGCAGACGTTTCTTGTTTCACTTCATATCGTCCCCTTTCTTTTCAATACGAATAATAGAAAATCCCCTCCCATGAATGTATTAATTACTAAATTTTATAAATATTCAGAAACTTAATTTCATTGTAGACAATCTATTTTTATAAGCAAAGATTTTTCGATAGACAAATTACGTCATATTTTTCCATTTTTAACGAAACATGTATTGCAATAAAAAAAAGCAGTGCTTATTGGGGCTGTTGACAAACTCTTCGAGTTAATCAACTTCTTCGGGAACTTTCAGAGCCTATGTAGTACGATAGACTACATAGGCTCTTTTTATTTTGGAGGTTTTG
>NZ_JBHTHG010000013.1:0-15556 GCF_042676365.1 Bacillus sp. CGMCC 1.60114 | reverse complement strand
CATCCTGAGCCAGGATCAAACTCTCCAATAAAGTTTGTCTAGCATCATAAATAAAAATTGACGTTTCACGTTGTTTGTTTCGTTCAGTTTTCAAAGAACTTGTCTGTCGCTCAATTGGCGACTTCCTTATGTTAACATCTTTGTGTTTCAATGCCAACTAATTTTTTTATTTCGTTTTCGCTTTCTGCTCTGTTGCATCAGCGACTCGTATAATACTACACCTCTATCTAACAATAGTCAATAGTTTTTTAGAGATATTTCTCTGTTCTTTCTGCAGGATTGTAAAAACACACCTCAAATACGTCTTTATTCCGCTATTCGCGGACAGTAAGATCCCCCACTGATGGAAGTTTCACTTTATTTACTCCCCCATATGCTTCTGATAGCTTACTCATGGATTACCTTCCCTATTCGGTTCTGTACTAACAACCTTATTTTAACAATTTATAGTATATAATTAGATAGCAATTAAATTTTTCATTAATGAAACCATCATACAACCTTTGTTTATACAAATTACACTACCAACAAAATCATATTAGAAGCAGGTGGAAACATGGAAGGTGTCCGTGTACTTATAGCAGACGATGAAAAAGAAATACGAGATTTATTAAAAAAATATTTAGAACGAGAACTATACACAGTAGATATCGCTATAAATGGTGAAGAGACTATTCGCTTATTTGAGCAAAACAAATACAATCTCATCATATTAGATCTTATGATGCCTAAAATTGATGGTATCGAAGTATGTAGAAGACTTAGAGATAAAACAAACATCCCAATATTAATGCTCACTGCTAAAGATCAAGAAGTAGATAAAATTTTAGGCTTAAGCATAGGTGCGGACGATTACATTACAAAGCCATTTAGTATTAATGAAGTGGTCGCTAGAGTAAAAGCTCTTATGAGACGTTTTTTAATATTAGGAAGTAACGCTAACACGCAAGAAAAAACAATCCTAACATTTAAAGGGCTAACAATTGATTTAAAAAAGTACACAGTTAACGTTAATGGAAAAGAAATCTCTTTAACCGGGAAAGAACTCGAACTATTAAAGTTTTTCGCTTCAAATCCTGAACAAGTTTTTACGAAAACGCAACTCTTTCGCAATGTTTGGGACAGTAATTATATAGAAGATGACAATACAGTTATGGTGCACATTAGAAAGCTTAGAAAGAAAATAGAGGCTAATCCCTCTGATCCTAAATTCATTCAAACTGTATGGGGAATCGGTTATAAATTTGTAGGTGAAAAGGATGAAGAATGATAAAATTCTCTATCTTATCCTATGTCAACTTATAATCATCACTGGGCTTCTATTTATAGACATGGTTCACACATTAAAGTTAACTTTATTCATTACACTTATTGTTATAACAATAAGCCTTTTCTTTACAAGACTTCATTTTATTCAGAACCGAAAGTCTATAGTTGATAAATTAAGGCGTGCAATGAACGGAAATTTACATACAAGACTATATACAAATAACGACCATTCATTAGATGATGTAGTTTTTTCTATAAATGAATTAATAAGCGAGCTAGAAAAGATTCAAGTTGAAGCCAAAAGATCTCAAGAAGCCCGAAAACAACTTCTATCTAGTATCTCACATGATATTCGGACACCTCTTACTTCTATTATTGGATATATTGATGCTTTAAAAGATGATATTGCTGCTTCTGAAGATGAAAAACGAGAATACCTTGAAATACTCTCAAAGAAATCAAACGGCTTAAAACAATTAGTTGATCAAATATTTAATATGGCCAAGCTAGATGCCGATGAGTTTCCATTAAAAGAAGAACAACTTGATTTTTCAGAGATTACTAGGGAATCTTTAATTGAATTTTTACCTGAACTATCTAAGCAAGGTATCAAGTTACAAGTTAACATTCCTGAAGACCCTTGCCCAATTACAGCAGATTCTCTTAGTCTGATGCGAGTTATAGGTAACCTCATGAAAAATGCCATATATTATGGAAAACCAGGGAAAGTAGTAGGAATAGAGCTCTCGGAAACCACCAATGAATATCAACTGCTTATTTGGGATAAAGGCCCTGGAATTTCAAAACATGATTTAGAGAACGTATTTGAGAGAATGTACCGAAGTGATCAGTCAAGGAACCCTTCACATGGTGGTAGTGGTCTAGGACTCGCTATCGCGAAAGCTCTCGTAGAAAAAAACGACGGACAAATATGGGTAGAAAGTATTCCGTGGGAAAAGACGGCCTTTGGCTTTTCCATCCCGAAGCAAACTGTTTTTAAGAAATAGTTAAGAAATGATTAAGCAGCAGTTAAATCCTCCTTTTTATCATGTAATTAAGAGATTATAGAAAGTAGGTGTTTCAAAATGTGTGCAATTATAAAAACAACAAATCTCACTAAAATTTATGGCAATCAAAAATCTGTAGATAATCTCAATATAAATGTGAACCAAGGAGAGATTTATGGATTCATCGGGCGAAATGGCGCAGGTAAAACGACTACAATTCGAATGCTGCTAGGTCTAATAAAACCTACAAGTGGAAAAATCGAAATATTCGGAGAGGATTTTTTCAAAAACCAAAAAGAAATTTTAAGAAGAATTGGTTCTATCGTTGAAGTTCCAGGTTTTTATGAAAACCTTACTGCAAGAGAAAATTTATTAATTAATGCCAAAATTATGGGCGTTCACAAAAAAAATGCAATTGAAGAGGCATTAGAAATTGTAGGACTGCAACATGAGACAAAAAAATTAGTAGGTAAATATTCTTTAGGAATGAAACAACGATTAGGGATTGCAAGAGCTCTTCTCCATTATCCAGAGCTATTAATATTAGATGAGCCGACTAACGGTTTAGATCCCATTGGTATTAAAGAGATGCGAAAGCTCATTAAATCTTTAGCACAAGAAAGAAAAATCACGATATTAATTTCTAGTCATATTTTAGCTGAAGTCGAGCAACTAGTGGATCATATGGGAATCATTCATGAAGGAAAACTCTTAGAGGAAGTTGCTCTTGATACGCTTCGAAAAACAAATCGTCAATACTTGGAGTTCCAAGTAAATAACGATAATAAAGCTGTAATGCTGTTAGAAAATCAATTTCATATTTCTGATTATGAGGTTCATGATGAAGGAAATATTCGCATTTACTCTCACTTCGGACAGCAAGGACAGATTAATAAAACATTTGTTCAAAACGATATTGAAGTATTAAAGATTATGATGAGCGAAGATAGATTAGAAGATTACTTCACCAAATTGGTTGGGGGTGGGACAATTGGTTAATCTACTATATGCAGAACTATTAAAATTAAAACGCTCTAATATGTTCTTGATTAGTATTATTGGGGCAGCGGTAGCACCATTTATGATAGTTTCAGCCTTTTATATAGAAAAGAAAACAAAACCATCTGCTCCAGCTGCAGGTCTCGATGACCTTTTTTATAATGCTAATATGTATACTATTTTATTAGTGGGAGTCCTTCTATACGGAGTCGTTACCTCTTATCTCTTTAATCGGGAATACACAGAAGATACATTAAAAAGCCTATTAGCCATTCCTGTATCACGTTTTAACTTTATTATGAGTAAATTTACTCTTCTTTTTATTTGGATTATGATGTTGACTGTAGTTACTTGGGGACTAACTTTACTATTAGGACTATTAGGAGGCTTTCCCGGCTTAAGTGGCCCATTACTTTTGCAATCTTTACTGAAATTTTTGCTGGGCGGTGGACTCCTTTTTGTCTTATCCCCTCCTATTGTACTGCTAACTCTTGTAATGAAGACTTATGTTCCGCCTATTATATTTACTATTGTTATAACAATGGTGAACCTTATGGTTACAAATTCGGAACACAAAGATTTATTTCCTTGGACATCTACACTCGATATAGTAAACAACGAACTGCAACCAACATATCCTCCAGAATACTCTTATATCGTTATTGCCGCTACAGCTATGATCGGATTTATCACAACAATCTTCTATTTTAAAAAGGTTGATATTCATTGATTTATACAGGTGAAAAAATATTTTAGAAGTCTCTACCTATTCTCAAGATTTGAAAGAAGAATTTTCATTTATATATTAGGAGTGAAATTATGAGCGACACAATCATCGCCTTTATACTTGGTATCATAGAAGGACTAGCAGAATTTTTACCGATTTCTTCTACTGGCCACCTTATATTAGCCGGTCACTTGTTAGGATTTGAGGGAGAAAGAGCAAAAACATTTGAGATTGTAATACAGCTAGGAGCGATTTTAGCTATCGCTGTTTTATATCACAAACGCCTCGTTTCTTTATTTAACATTAAACCTCTTCTCCAGAAAGAAAAAAAATTCAATGCATTACATGTAGTCCTAGGTGTATTCCCGGCTGTAATCGCTGGCTTACTATTACATGATGTAATTAAAACATACTTATTTCAGGCACACACTGTCGTTATCGGACTTGTAGCAGGAGCTATTCTTATGATTTTCGCAGAGGTAAAAAAAACAGAAGCCACAGCTTATTCATTAGATGATTTAACATATCGTCAAGCATTAATAATTGGATTATTTCAATGTTTAGCGGTCTATCCTGGTTTTTCAAGAGCCGGATCCACTATTTCTGGAGGATTGTTAGCAAAAGCGAATTATAAAGCTTCATCAGAATTCTCTTTTCTTATCGCCCTTCCAGTCATGGTTGGAGCAACTGGTCTAGACTTATTAAAAAGTTGGAAATATTTAAGTGCAGACGATATCCCAATGTTCGCAGTAGGTTTTATTACTTCTTTTATTGTAGCAATGCTAGCAGTCGTTACCTTTTTAAAGCTGCTAGCTAAAATAGGATTAAAGCCATTTGCCTATTATCGTATTTTGTTAGCTATTGTATTCACTACTTTCGTGCTGCTTTAACTAGAACAATCTTTTCTATTCGAAACAAACAACTAGCCAGCCGATATCCAGATTAGGATATCGGTTTTTCAATGGTTTAGTTACTAAGAAAGAAATATTAGAATACACAAGCTATCCCGCCAGCGGGGCCCTTTCATTTAGTTATGATGCAACGTTTTTAATAAATCTCAAAAATATTATAAAGTGAACCTTCCATTATTATCGAAAGAATTGACAGTCCATTAAAAGTTCGTGTTATCGATAACTTGGGAGAGCGGATTCCTCTTTCTATCGGTGCAGCAAATAAAACGATACTTGCTAATATGGATCCTAGAGAAGCACATCACATTATTGACCATTTACTTTCTTCCTCATCAGAACAAAAACAAATCTTTTTACATAAATTATTAGAAGTAGAAAGACAAGGGTTTGCTGTGAGTTATGGTGAGAAGACTGAAGGTACTGCATCTGTTGCGGCACCCATTATAGGCTTTAACAATAAAGTGATAGGGGCATTAAGCGTTGGAGTGCTTAGTCACCGTATCAACGATGATCGACTAACTTTCCTTATCAACAAGGTGAAACAAGCCGCTAGTGAAATATCTACTAAAATCGGCAGAACGTCAGTAGTATAAACTGAACAAACTGCCGCCATTTTTTATTCATATAGTGGAAACCAATTTCATAATGTGGAAACTAAAAAATAGATATGAAAGTTTTAGACTTGAGGCTAGTATGAGTTGTTCTCCAAAATGTTGTTGCTGTTTTTTACACAATAAAATACATGCTTTTACAAGTAATTACTTTTTTAATCGAAAAATTAAGGAGGTTTTATCTTATGTATCAACAATTATGCTCACTATCTCTAGAAAAACAAATCGAAACACTCACAAAACATCTCGTTTCATTTAATAGCATTAACGGAACTGAAGGGGAAGCCCGTATTATAGATGAACTTTATGGCATTTTAAAAAGCTTTCCATATTTTAAACAGCATCCTGAACATTTATGGGTACAAACTGTTCCAAATGATCCAATTAACCGAAAAAATTTATTTGCATTTGTAGAAGGAAACAAAGATTCAACTTCTACTATCATTTATCATTCTCATCTAGATACAGTTGGAATTGAAGACTTTGGCCTACTAAAAGAACATGCTTTTTCATCTGAAACATTAGAAGAGTATTTTCAAACATATGAGGGAAATCTTGACGTCCAAACTGATGCCAAATCTGGAGATTGGCTATTTGGTCGAGGCTCTGTTGATATGAAAAGTGGGGCTGCTGTTCATATCGCTAGTATTTTATATTTCTCGCAACATACCGATCTATTAGAAGGAAATCTCCTCTTACTTTTCAATGGTGATGAAGAAGGTGAACACCGCGGAATTACAGCTGCATTAACCGAATTAGAAAGACTACAACAGGAAAAGCAATTACACTATCGTCTAGCAATTAATAATGACTTCATCACACCTCTATACGACGGAGACAATCAGCGCTATATTTATACAGGAACAGCTGGAAAACTTCTCCCTTGTTTCTATATCTATGGAAGAGAAGTACATGTTGGAGATACATTATCCGGAATTGATCCAAACTTTATTGCTGCGCAAATTACACGGAGATTACATAACAACTATAAACTAACTGAAATTATTCCTGATGAACTTGTTCTACCTCCAACATGTTTATATCAACGTGATAATAAAAACAGTTATACTGTACAAACCGCAACAAGCAGCCAGCTATACTTTAATTATTTTATTTACGAATCTACACCTGAAGAAGTTCTTGAGAAACTATTAGCCGAAACAAAACAAGTATGCAAAGAAGCTGAAGAGTATCTAAAAGAACAGTTTCAGCATTATTTGTTTGTAACAGGCTTACCATCACGTGACCTTTCATGGGAGATTGAGGTTACAAGTTACGGAGATTATATAGAAGAATTACAACAACATGGCATAAATACAGAAGCAATTATTCAAGATACACTGAAACAAAGTAATAATAGTGACTTACGTGAAGTTTGTTTTGAAGTTGTTGCTGCTCTGCAAGAAATGGATCCTGAAAAAAAAGCACGGGTTATTTTATTTTTTGCACCACCTTTTTTACCACATAACTATTTAAAACAAACGAATGAACAAAATCGTCAATTACAAAGCAGCATTGAAGTAATACTACAAAATGCACAAGATGGGACTGGAGAACAATTTGTTTTGAAAAAGTTTTTTCCCTATTTAGCTGACGGAAGCTTCCTATCTATACACGAAACAGACGATGAACTCAAACCATTATTACACAACTTCCCGAAATGGGAGCAACTATATCCGCTTCCATATGACACTATACGTAAATTAAATATCCCTTCTATTAACATGGGGGTGTACGGGAAAGACGGTCATAAATGGACAGAACGCGTCTATAAACCATATTCATTTCATGTATTACCTTTACTTATTCAAAAAACAACAATACAACTTTTAAAGGATTTTAAGAAGAGTTCAAACCATGAAACAGTTCATCATATGTAGACACACAAGCACAGCGAATTTTTAAAAGTAATGACCAATCTCTGTGTTCTTATATGAAAAGAAACGTCACATCTTTAATACCCAATCACACTCTTTATCATTCATAAGATTCAATTCATCAAAAAAACAGGAAATTAAAATCCCGTATTCAATAAAAAATACGGGATTTTTATAAATCAGTTTATCTTGTTTCAAGTAACACCTAGTCGAAAGAAGTTCGTTAGTTAAATATTACTTATCTAATTAAGAAAAATTCAGATTCCAGCCCAAACATCTTTTCCGTATCGTCCTTCACGTTGTAAATGATCCAACCAATTTCTTGCCTCTTGTTCACTGACTCCATGAATTTCTTGATATGCGTGACAAAGAGTATCTTCTACATCCGGAGCCATTCGACTTCCATCACCACATATATAAAGGTGGGCACCGTTATCTAATAACGAAATTAAATTAGCTCCATCTTGTTTCATTAAATGCTGTACATATGTTTGGGGATGTCCTTCCGAGCGAGAAAAAGCTGTGTGTAAAGATATTAGGCCATCTTTTTCATCTTTTTCTAGTTCTGTACGATAGAGATAATCTTTTTCAGGATGACGACAACCGAAATACAGATGCGCTTCCCCTAAGTTAACACCTTTTTGCTTTTGTACACGACGCGTTTGTAAAAATCCACGGAATGGTGCAACTCCAGTGCCTGGTCCAACCATGATAATTGGCGTTTCTGGATCTTCAGGTAACTGAAAATTTGATTCTGGAGTTCGAATAAAACAAGTAATCTCATCTTCATTGTGACGCTGGGCTAAATAATTAGAAGCGACTCCTTTATATTCTCCTTGTCCACTCCATGCAGGTCCACTCACAACACCGACCGTAATACTTAGACGATCCTGTGCAACGAGTGGAGAGCTTGAAATAGAATAGTAACGCGGTTTGAGCGCAGGGAGAAGTTCTAAAAAGCGTTCAAACGAGATTTCACACGCTTCATACTTTTCAAGAAGATCCAACATTGAAATGCGTTTCTTTAGTATTTGGTCCTGATAAACTCCATCTTCCAATAATGCTTCCAATTCGTATTTATGAGGAGAACAAACCGTAAATATTGCCAATTCCCGTATTTGTGCTCGAGTTGCCGATTCCTGAACCTCAACACTATAGCTAAGAAGGTCAAATAAACTAACAGGACGGTCCAAAGGAAGATGAGCTGTACTGCGTCCATTTGTACTCAATATGACTTGATCCTTCCCGTTTAATCCAAAACGTTTTAAAATTCGGTTGACATTTTTTCGACTGTTACTTGGCAGCACTCCAAGGTGGTCTCCTTCCTGATAAGTAACTCCTTCCGGCAAGGCTATCTCAATATGTCGAGTGCTCCGCTCACCTTCAGGTGACTGAAGCTCCCGGCTTGCAATCACCGTTGCATAAACAGCTTCGTTATTTTGAGCGACCGGATTAGCAGGGGGACCTGAAATCAACTGAACGGAAAGCGATGATTGATGAGACAATGTTTCTGTTCCCTCTTTCATCTTTAGGCCAAAAGCATTCGAGACATCCTTCCACATGTTCTTTTGCCATTGAGCAAAATCATTCTCAAAATCTCCTCCAGCATCTGCTTCTCCCCTTGTGGTAAGCCTCATGGCACCTTTCTGTTCAAGCTCTTTATCAATAAATTTCGGCACATACTGGTAAGTATTCGCCCAATTTCGATCTCCGCAGCCAAAAACCGCATACCTAATCCCTGTACATTCCTCCGTATCTGCTTGTTCCAGCCATTTTACGAACTGAGCGGCATTCTCAGGAGGTTGACCATTGTATGAAGAAGTTACAATGAACACCGCACCTTCTTTAGGTAACTTACCGATATAATCGTTCAATATTCCTACCTTGCTCTGAAAACCCAGTAACCGTGCATGGTCTGCGAGCTGCCTAGCAATCTCTTCTGCTCTGCCTAAGTTTGAACCATACAATATAAGCAGGGGTAAGTTTTCGGCTCCTTCAATTACTTCTTGTTTTAAATATTGCGAAGCCAGTTCCTTCTTTTCTTCATTTTCCTTCTCATCTGCCAACGGATGATTCAGTAAAGGTGCGACTTGTTTTCCTTCCCTTAATTTAACTCTAATTCTGAAATTTTCCGGTTTTATGGTCAACGTTTGCTTAATCTTCAACTGATAGTTTTCATAATCAATTAATTCAAACTTCTGAAGAATCATTCCAAGTACCAGCGTAGCTTCATAAAGCGCGAACTGCATACCAATACAAGCACGTTGACCATTCCCAAATGGTTTATATGCATGATTTGGTACTTTGGAAGGGTCTGCGAAACGTTCTGGACGGAATTCTTCTGCATCTTCTCCCCACACTTTTTTATCCCTATGAAGAGCGGGAAGAAGCACGGTCAAACCTTCACCTTTTTTCACATGATACTGTCCACCGATTATAGTATCCTCCTTTGGATACACATCAAAAGATGGAGCGGTCGGCCATAACCGTATGGCCTCGTTTAGAATCATGCGAATGTATTTGAGGTTTAGCACTTGTTTATAAGATGGAGTGGAATCACCGAGGACCTGATCCACTTCTTCGTATGCTTTCTTCAGAACTTCCGGATGTTTCAGTAAAAAATAAGTCGTAAAGGATAATAAACCACTTGTTGTTTCATGCCCAGCAATTAAGAAGGTAATAATTTGGTATCGGATATTCTCATCATCCAACACTTCCCCGGTCTCAGGGTCTTTACTGTTTAACATGCGGGCCAGCAGATCTATCTCTCCATTATTTCCATTAGCCTTCCGCTCTTTAATAATTTTATCTACCAACGAAAACATGCTTTCTATATCATCTTGGAATTGTCTGTTCTTTCTAATCATCAGTGTATCTATGCCCTTCGAGCGGGCAATTTTATGCATCGCTTCGTCAAGTGCACGTACCATACTGTCGATAAATGGATCGTTTTTTTCTTTATAAAAACTATTAAATCGGTAGTTAAAACCACAAAGACCGATCGTATCTAATGTAAGGCGGGTCATATCGCCCGGTACATCGATAGAATCGCTATCGTGATTCAACCGAGCCCATTTCTGAACCAGCTGTGAAGCGATGTCTAACATCATGTTATGATATCCCTTCATGGCTTGTTGGCTGAATGTTAGCAGCAAGATATTATGGGCTTTTCGCCAGTTCGGCTCCGATGTTTTACTTGTAAACAGACCGTCCCCTGTAAATTGGCGTACATACGTCATATCATTTGCGACATGTTTATCAAAACGATTGATATCACAGACTTCCGTTACAAGTTTGTGTTCAGATAGACATATTGTTTTAAAACCGGGAGCAGTCAACCGAAATATCGGCCCATATTCTTTCGCCATCTCGCAAAAAGAAATAGTAGGTTGACTCATGTCGAATAAAGGATAGTTGCCCAGTGGCCCATATGTTTTGGGTTGTGGAATCCCGCCTGTCTGTTCTTCTCTCATTTTCATCCTAAATTATTCCTCCTAGCATTCGTCTAACAAAAAGATAAATAACGAACAATGTGTGGTTTATAATGAAATCATGTTGTTTATATTAAAATTATATCGTTTTTGCTACACAATTCAATTTACATTTAAGACATAAATGTACGATAAGGAACAACAGGATGAAATCTGTTGTTTATAATGACAATAACGAACAAGGAGATATAAGATGTTGAAAAAAAAACGGATCTGCGGATTATTCGGACAAAGAAATTTATATATGATGCTTTTATCAAAAAGAAAAAAGTAATCAAGTTTGTTTAGATTACTTTTTTCGGAATTATAATAAAGGAGAAATTAGACGCATTAGGGATTCCATTATTCGTTTTTGAATACTACGTTTTTGAAATGATTTCCATCGAATTTCAGTTGAATGGTTAAAGTCCTCTTCAAAATCACCTTTAATATCAAGAACTGTCTTGGATTCATAAAGTACGCTAATGATTTCATAATTTAGTTCAAAGCTACGGACATCCATATTTGCTGTGCCAATTGTTGCAATTTTATCATCTACAAGTACAATTTTAGCGTGCACAAAACCATCTTTATAGCTGTAAATTGAAGCACCGGCTTTTAGAAGTGGTGTGAAGTATGATTGAGATGCTTGATCACTAATGATTTTATCTCTCTTACCTGGATATAGAATGCGGACATCTATTCCAGCCATTGCACTTAAACGTAGTAATGTTAATGTTTCTTGATCCGGGATGAAGTAGGGTGTTGCGATCCAAATTGATTTCTTAGCAGAACCTATAACAGCAAGTAAAGTATTACGAATGTTTGTATCATCTGAACTTGGTCCACTTGCTACAATTTGAACAGCACCTTCTGCATGAGCGTTTTCTTTGCCTGGAAAGTATTTTTTATTCATAAATTGATTCCAAGAATAAGTATTTAAACCACTAGAGGCATAGAGCCAATCCTCAAGGAATATTGTTTGTAATTTGTACAATGCTTTTCCTTCTATTCTTAAATGGCTGTCACGCCAAATTGGAAATTTTTTAGAACGACCAAGATACTCATCGCCAACGTTGAGCCCACCTGTAAAACCAATCTCCCCGTCTACAATGACAATTTTACGATGGTTACGATAATTTACTGTTTCGAGTGGCCATGGCGAAAGAATGGGGTCAAATTTCACCACCTCAATTCCTGCATCCTTCATGGGTTGTAAGAAACGATTTCGTAATGGATTGCTTCCGATCCCATCACAAAGAAAGCGTACAATTACACCAGAATTTGCTTTCTTTATTAATACATCGCGAATTTTTGTACCAATTTCATCTGCTCGATAAATATAGTATTGAATATGTATATGATGTGTAGCATTTTCAATAGCTTGTATAATGCTTGTAAATGTTTGGTCCCCATTTGTTAAGAGTTTTGTTGTGGTATTATTGGCAGCAGGACCGCCACCGAATTTTTGTACAACCTGTGTTAAATAAGTAGAGCTCTCACTTAATGAGGAAGTGAATGATAAATCTGAGCGTTTTCCTTCCAAAATCTCACGGAATAACTTTCTTTGCTCTTCTGAACGACGTAGATGCTTTTTTCTTCTCCAACGACTTCGGCCAAAAAGACAGTACAAAAGTACACCAACAACAGGAAGAAGTGCTAATACTAAAAACCATGCTAAAGTACTTTGTGGGGAACGGTTTTCGATAAAAATAACGAAGGAAATTCCTACTATTGTGATAGACCATAGTACGCGGACAAAGTTGTACAGTGAGATAATGGATGTATCTAACAGAAAGAGAACGATAGATACAAGTGTAAATACAAATAATAATTGAACGATAGGATTTTTCATCTTTATAAAATTCACCCATTCTGTCTTAAATATAAGATTCGTATACGGAAGTTGTAATCTAACATTTTTATTAGGGGGAATCACAGGGTTGTTGCTCTAGTCCGTCATATCATTTACATAAAATATAATGGATTAATAAATTATGAAGTTTCTAAGACCCGTTTCTTCAAGTTTTTGCTAATTTATTATCCGATAAATGGAGTTTTGTGATATTCCAGTTCCTTTTTAATGATGCTGAATAAAATCGAGCGCATGAAAGCTAAAGAGATACAAGGGATTTCCCTTGTATCTTTTTGACTATAGATTCACTTCCTCTATACTGACGCAGTAGATATAGAACCTTTTTGTTTATCTTTTTTGAATACAGACAGTACCATAATTATAAGAGATACAAGTCCAAGAAGCCCCATCATTTGAACATATGAGCCTATCCTGTACCCGCCAAAGAAGAAGCTGCTACGAAATGCTTCTACACTGTACTTAAAAGGCGTCCAAGAATACAACCAGTGTTTTGTCACATCCGGAAGAAATTCATGTGCCAATGATAAGATTGGCATAGAAAAGAAGAAGACTACCATTAATATTGGTACCCCGACACGCCCAATCCAGTTGAGTACTGCACTTTGCAAAAGGAAGAACATGAAGCCAAAGAAAAATAACAATAAGAAAATTTCTCCTTGGTTCGGTATGTTTACATCGAGTATGGTATGAGAAATGAAAATGATTAAGCTTGCAATTACTGTCACGAAAACAGAACCTGCAAGGATCTGTGATAGGACTGATTTTCCTGTAACGCGTCCGTTTGTAAATTTTTGGACAGCTATAAATAAGATTAAGGAACTGATAAGAGTAGTAATCCATAAGATTTGTGTCAGCATAATAGGAATATTTCCATTACCTGTATGTGCTTGCACTGGATGAATCAACTCCGTTTTAACAGTAAATGGGCTTGTCAATAACTTTGTCTGTTCCGTTGTTAGTGTCATATTTCTTTGTGAAAGCTGATCGAGCAAGGTATTACGGATATTTTCGTTTATCCCTCCGATGAGCTTATCAATCATTTGGCTCGAAACCATTGCGGCATTATAGTTCATTCCTTGATTCACTAAGACTTTTACCTCAGTTTGTTGTCCCTTAGGTGTGGTCAGCGATACAAGTTGCTGGGATGTTTCTGGTGGAAAGACAATGGCAGCGTAATATTTCTTATCCTTCATCCCTTGTAATACATCTTCTTGCGTTTGTAAGAACGTCCATTTAACTGTACTTTGCTTATTTTGCAGAATTTTCTCTTTTATTTTATCTCCTAAATTTACACTTCCTTGTCCTGGTAAGTTCACACCTGTATCCTGTATTACCAGAGCAATCGGCAAGTCTTTTGGTACAGGATTAACAGTTGATCCCATAAAAGCAAAACTAGCGATGATAACAGCAGCTATAATACTTAACAAGCCACCTAGAACCATCTTTTGTTTGAAAAATTGCTTTACTGTAAGCATTTTAAATTATTCCTCCTAGCATTCGTCTAACAAAAAGATAGATAACGAACAATATGTAGTTTATAATGTAATCATGTTGTTTATAATAAAATTATATCGTTTTTGCTACACAATTCAATTTACATTTAAGACATGAATGTAAGATAAGAAACAAAAGGGTGAAACCTGTTGTTTATAATGACAATAACGAACAAGGAGATATAAGATGTTGAAGAAAACGGATCTGCGGATTATTCGGACAAAGAAATTTATATATGATGCTTTTATTAAACTGATAGCGGAAAAGGGATACGATGCTATTACCATTCAAGACATCACCGATGAGGCACTCATTAATCGGGCAACATTTTACTCACATTACAGGGATAAACAAGATTTGTTAACAAAACTTAGTGAGGATGCACTAGGAGAGTTGACAAGTAAGATGGTCTTATATGCCCATGTGCAGGGGGATCAAATAGATCTTTCGAAATTCGAGGAAATTTTACAATCCATATTTGAGTGTATAGTAAAACATGCAGACTTTTATAAAACCATGCTTGGTCCTCGTGGCATTCATGATTTTAACCTACAAATGCAGCAGACTATTATGGATAACCTTGAACAAAATTTCATTGAGCTTAAAATTGAAGACCATGACTTAGATATTCCAAGGGATATGGTATTGCATTTCATCACTTCCTGTGTTGTTGGGATGGCAATTTGGTGGCTTCAAAATGACATGAAATATTCACCGAAATATACTGCACAACAATTAGTGAAGCTTATGACGAAAGGACCCTTGTGTGCGGTGGGTTTTACTTTATTTAATGAGGGCTAGAGTTTCGTTTCATCATTTTTCTCCTTATTTTATTTGTCTGTTTATATGTAATGTAAGGAAAAAATCAGTAATAAAAAAAGCTTTCTTTTAGGCTTTAAATTTGATATTTCAAAAAGTTACTTTGCTGTCACTACCCCAACTAACCATCAGTGGAGGATACCTCTGCTGATGGAATTTTTATTTTTGAAAAGAAAATGAAATCATCCATTCAATAATAGAACTTCCTAGCTATTTTTCTTTATAATACACAAAAAAGACGAGTCATACTGACTCGTCTCAGATTGCCTGGCAACGTCCTACTCTCACAGGGACAAAGTCCCAACTACCATCGGCGCTAGAGAGCTTAACTTCCGTGTTCGGTATGGGAACGGGTGTGACCTCTCTGCCATCATTACCAGACTTATGAAGGCATATTCCTTCAAAACTAGATAACATTTGCTTCATATTATATGGTTAAGTCCTCGATCTATTAGTATTCGTCAGCTCCACATGTCACCATGCTTCCACCTCGAAC
>NZ_JBHTHG010000012.1:63496-300358 GCF_042676365.1 Bacillus sp. CGMCC 1.60114 | reverse complement strand
CATGGGTATGGGCGGTTCTCCAGGCATGGGTATGGGCGGTTCTCCAGGCATGGGTATGGGCGGTTCTCCAGGCATGGGTATGGGCGGTTCTCCAGGCATGGGTATGGGCGGTTCTCCAGGCATGGGCATGGGCAGTTCCCCAGGCATGGGTGGTTTCCCAGGTATGGGTACGGGTGGTTTCTAAGGAGTACTATAACCTTAATTTTTATACTTTATACCTAGATAGGCTACACTTAGTTAGACAGAAAAGTTAAGGTCAACTAGACTAGATCTAATATGAATTAGGAGAATCATGCTTAAGTTGAAGCAAGAATGAAAAAAGCCCCAATCTCTTCAAAATAAAAAGATTGAGGCTTTTTATTTTGTATAATCCCGACTGGGTCCGAAACAATTAGCTTCTTTTTTGATGGGTTAATATGTTATCCGAATGAAAAGGAGAGGTACGGTATTAAAATATTCAATTTGTATATGTATGATTTACGTTGGATTTACAAAGCAAGCTGGTTATAAAAAATGGCCGGGGTTCAAAATGTCGTTGATTGTTTTCTGGATAAATCGACAAATTTAATGGATGTATGAACATTTTAAGTATGCCCAAAAGGCTTCGGGTGAGGAAGCCTTTTGGTTTAGGGTTGTGTGTGAAATGATAACATCTCACATCCTTAGAATACCTAAAAATATTGTAAATTATACAGAATTCCTTCTACATCTAAATCTGTTTTCATTTAAATATACAGGATGTTTGTCACTTTGATACTCGCTTGGTTTAATGAGCCAAGCTAAACAACGCGTGAATATGTGACAAGTAACGAACATTGCTTGCCTGCTTCATTAGGGATGCTGGCATTCCTTTGAGCTGAGTGGAGCTTGCTCCAATTGTGGCAACAGCATCTTTACGGCCTAGGCTTGCAAGCGTTCCTGAGTTGATTGGGTTAAACTCTTCAAATGATTTGTTTTCTAGATATGCAAATAAGTTGTAGCCGATTAGTTCTCCCATTTGCCAAGCAATTTGCGCAGTAGGCGGATATGGACGATCATCTGGACCAAACACAACGGCACAGTCACCGGCAACAAACACATCTGGATGAGACGTAGATTGAAGGTAATTATTAACGGTTGCACGTCCGCGATTCACTTCAAGGCCGCATTCACCTACTAGAGGGTTGCCTTGTACGCCGCCTGTCCAAACGAAAGTATTCGCTACAATCTTCTGACCATCTTTTAAATCAATGATATTGCCTGCAACATTTGTTACGGGAAGACCTAATAGGAACTGAACACCGCGCGCCTCTAGGCTAGTCTGTGCACGTTCAATGAGTGAATCCGGTAGAACGGGAAGAATTTTTGGACCCGCTTCGACAAGCAAAAGTTTCACTTCTTTAGGGTTCACTCCATAGCTTTTAGCAAGGTTAGGAAGTTTATCAGCGATTTCACCGACCAGCTCAACGCCGGTTAATCCGCCGCCGCCGATTAAAATAGTAGCATCAGCTTCATTTTTTGTCTGTGCATATTCATGAATACGCTTTTCAATATGTTGATGGATGTTGTTAGCATCCTCCACTGATTTTAACACTAAGCTATTCTCTTCAAGTCCTGGAATACCAAAATAAGCAGTTTTACTTCCTAAACCGACGACGAGAGCATCATATGTTAAAGTGGAACCATCTGAAAGTTTTACTTCTTTTTTGTCTACTGAAAAAGAATCAACCTTATTGATCTTAAGATCGATGTCTTTTCCCTTGAAAAGCTTCTTCAGTGGTATAGATACGGCTGGCTCAGCGACGCTTCCTGCCGCAAGACGGTGCAACTCCGTGATGATTTGGTGTGTTGGATACTGGTTTACTACAGTAACCTGTGCATCATCCTTGCTTAAGTACTTGCGAACGTTTAAAGCTGCTAGAAGTCCGCCATAACCAGCGCCTAAGATGACAATATGTTTTACCATCATTTATCCTCCATCCTTATTAATTTTGAATATAAAAGATTTATTCGTGTCTATTGTGTTCCCTGCTAATTTGGAGATAGGCATTTATAAAACGGAAAAGCTTCTGTGCTTGCGGGTCTTTCATCATCCTTAAAAGAGTAAAAAGACCGATTACCTCATTGCTTTCCTCAGCACGATCTTTCGCTTCTATAGCAGTGACTGCGATGTTTCTTACGCAGTCTGTTACAGGATCCATAATTTCTTGAATCGCTCCAACGGTATCGCTCTTTAATACCTCATCAGTAGCGACTGCTTGGATAAAGTCATAAGACTTAGTCAATATGCTTACAAGCTCATTCAATTTTGGCAACTGCTCTATTAAGGCAGTTAAGGATTGCTGAACTTCGGGTTTTAATAGTTCATTCAGTACAGCATGTTGTTCCGAATTAGCAGATGAACTTGATAACTCTTGTCCTGCCATTGTTTCTGACATATCTGATTCTCCTTTACGAAAACAATATTGCATAAATTTAGTGGTTAAAGAAAAAGACCTATCTTCCGTAAGATTCCCCAAACTCTTAAGAGCTCGAGATGATTTTTGTATTTTGAAAAATTTACAAGCATATAAATAAATCTTTTGTATAAATTTATCATTGCCATTGAATGCTTAATTATGTCCTATCTTTAGAACCAGTGATAATTTTTAGGAAGATATAAAAATGGTCTAAAAGGAAATAGGCAGTGTTTTTGCGGAATTAAAGCACTGTTTTTTCCCTTTAGTTATGAAAGCATGATTCATGTAGAACATATACGAATTTGGAATTTGACAATTAAGATATTTTGAAAAATAAAGAAAATAATATTGTTATATATGAAAAGAATTATTATAATACCGTTTATTGGAAAGATAGTTATCTTTATGGAGTAAAATGTGATGAAAATGGCCATCCATCAAAAAAGATTATCTGAATCTTTATATCATATGAACATTCAGGGAGATTGTGAAAGGTTGCGCAAGGATAAAATCAAAAGCACAACGCTAGGATAGGGATTGGTACATATTTAATAAAAGTCATTTATTATTCAATCGAAGCTATTGGTAATAGGATTAATTATTACAACTAAATATATAATTTCAATATAAAAAGACAGTGAGCAACAAGCTCCTGTCTTTTTATGTTGAAATTCGAGTCGTAGTTAAAGAAACCTTTATTTCCAGTTACACATGCTATGGGTGTAGAAGTAATCAGCCTATTGATTAAGTTTATGTATTTCCTGAGCCATAGATTCTAAAATATAAACAACAGGTACTTGTGTAGTAATATTAGATTCTTCAAAAAATTCCTCTGTTACATAATAGGGAATGTTTATATCAGAGATTTTTGCAATGGTTGAGAGTGTATTGTTTGTAATACTAATGATTTTACTTCCTTCTTGTTTAAGTTGGTTAAGATGAGTGACGGTAAAATTATTCTCTCCTGAGACAGATAAAGCAATCGTTACGCTATTATTACGGAGTTTAGAGTGAATTGGGAAGTGAGGATCTTTAATATATAGCGAAAATTTACCTAAGCTTGAGAAATATCTTGCACCATACTCAGCAAGAATACCAGAGCTGCCGATTCCAATAAAAATAACGTTATCTGCTTGGATAACGAGACTTGCAGCCTCCTTAATTTTTTCTTCTAAGTCACCCTTTAACGTTCGCTCAAAAAATTCTATTACTGATCGGTGGGAACTTTTTATGAGCGTCTTTTTATTCTCTTTTAAGTGCATTTTAAGCTTTACTTTAAATTCGGAAAACCCTTCGCAATGTAGTTTCCTGCAAAAACGTAAAATTGTAGCTGTTGATACATGGGTTTCATCTGCTAGTTCGCGAATTTGCATATAAGCCACTTTATCACCGTTTTGACAAATATAGTTGTATAAAGAAGTTTCTAATTCATTAAAAGAAGCGATTATGTCATGGGAAAACATTGATCCAGTTTCTCCTTCAGTAAAAAAGTATCGTAACCTGCAAAAAATGATAACTACATTTTAGCACAACTTTTTCATATGAAACATAACGTTACATTTATGTAACAAGTCACTTTTTCCGTTATAAAAAACTAAATACCCTTCATTCATTTACTATCCTGTTAAACGTAGTTATGATTTTTTTGTAGTTACTTATAAGGAAGAGAATTTTAAACAAAAATAATAATGGCATAAATTTCTGGAGGTAATCCAAATGAAAACATATCAATTCCCTCAAGATTTTTTATGGGGAGGGGCTACTGCAGCTAATCAAATAGAAGGCGGATTTAGTGAAGGGAATAAAGGGCTAAATATTGCCGATGTCCTTCCAGGTGGAAACGAACGGTATAAAATATTAATGAATCCAGGTTTTGATTTTGAAATCCATCGTGATCAATACTACTATCCAAATCATGAAGCGATTGACTTCTATCATCGGTATAAAGAAGATATTGCGTTGTTTGCGGAAATGGGTTTCAAGGCATTCCGTATGTCGATTGCCTGGACACGAATTTTTCCAAACGGCGATGAGTTAGAGGCGAATGAAGAAGGATTGGCTTTTTATGATCGTGTTTTTGATGAATTGCATAAATACGGTATTGAACCGGTTGTAACCATTTCTCACTATGAAATGCCTCTGCATTTAGTAAAAGAATATGGTGGTTGGAGAAACCGTCAAGTGGTAACGTTCTTTGAAAGATATGTAAAAGCTATTTTCAATCGTTATAAAAATAAAGTAAAGTATTGGATGACTTTTAATGAAATCAATAGCAGCTTGGTGATGCCGATTCAAGGTCTTGGTTTTTCCATTCAAAAAGAAGAGGATAAATACCAGCCTACCTTTCAGGCATACCATCATCAATTTGTCGCAAGCTCCATTGCGGTTAAAGCATGCCATGAGATCATTCCTAATTCCAAAATTGGTTGTATGATTCTCTTTGCGCCTGTATATGCCTTTGATTCCAATCCGGAAAATGTAATGTATGCCCTTCAGGAAGAACAGCTTTTCAATTACTATTGTGCAGATGTGCAAGTACGGGGTAAGTATCCAGCTTTTATGAAGAGGTACTTTAAAGAACATAATATCGAATTAGAGATTCAAGATGGTGACTTAGAATTAATAAAAGAAGGCACTGTTGATTATATTGGATTTAGTTATTACATGTCCCGCACTGAGAAGAAAGTGAAGACAGATGCAGAAGCAACGCAAGGGAATATTATTGGTGGCATAAGAAATCCGTTCTTAAAAGCAAGCGACTGGGGCTGGGAAATCGACCCTGAAGGATTACGCATTAGCTTAAACAAATTATATGATCGCTATCAGAAACCGCTATTTGTTGTAGAAAATGGGTTAGGAGCCTATGACAAAATAGAAGAAGATGGCACAATCAACGATGACTATCGAATTGACTATCTTCGTGAGCACGTGAAAGCAATGGGTGAAGCCATTGAAGATAGTGTTGAATTAATAGGCTACACAAGCTGGGGCTGTATTGATATGGTAAGTATGTCAACAGGTGAGTTCTCCAAACGTTACGGCTTCATTTATGTTGATAAACATGACGATGGCAGCGGCACATTAGAACGGAAAAAGAAGAAGTCCTTTTTCTGGTATAAAGATGTAATTGCAACAAATGGGGAAAGGCTATAAAAATCTATTAATAGTAATTTTCTTTTTACAAAGGAAATACTTTTGTTAAGGGCTACCGAGATAGCCTATATTCAAAAGACAACAGGTGTAAATGCTTTGCGCAATATTTTATGGGGTTCTGTTACAAAATATGAATTTAAAACAGAGGCTTTGGAGGATTATTATCAGGGGTAACTTCTCAAGCAGGATTTATCGAAGCCAAAAATGTAATTTTAAAATATAAAAAAAGAGAATTAATTTTTAGAAGGAGAGAATAAGTAATCTTATTCTCTCTGAATTTTATGTTATCTAACTTGTAAGGTGCATATGATTTTACGTCAAACGAAAAGAGAATGAGGTTCCTTTAATTGGTGCAAAGATTATGGTCAAATAGCTTTTAACGCTCTTTTGACTTTTCTTGCAAAAGTCAATGGTTCTTCAACAGATTCGATATTGACATAAATCAAACGTGGATTATCGAACAACCATTCATTGTGGATAGACGAAACTATTATTTCCTGAGCTTCAATTACAGTAATAAATGGCTCCACTTCATTTTGTAAAAGTGCTACTCTTCCTAAACATAAAGCTTCGCCACTTAAATTATTTATTGATTCGAATGAGAAAGAAGAAGTTACCCCAAATCTCTTTTCCAAAATCGTTGCGTTTATTTGATCTCGAGATATTGTAGCTACACACTTTCCACCCGCAAATCCTGATTGACCGCCTATAATTTTTGCAAACTTACGACAAAGTGTTTCTTCATTGTTCACCATTTTATTTATCACCTTCTTTACACTGTATTTTGTTTTTTACAACTTTCCTCTTTCTTTTTGCAAACTACGTTAACTCCTATAAAAATATAAATCTTTCATAATATCCTATTAAAATTCAAATAAAGTTGTACAGGCAGTTGCAATAGAGAAATCGTGAATTTATTTTTACTCATCATTTATGATAGGATGACTAATTTGTGACTAGAGGTTTTTTGGTGGCCTTAGAATTGAGAAATACAAAATAAAAACCCCTTGAATATCAAGGGGTTTCAGTATGATCCCGACTGGGTTCGAACCAGCGACCTCCACCCTGTCAAGGTGGCGCTCTCCCTGCTGAGCTACGGGATCAGGAAACTTATATGTAGTATAAACTGATATGCAATTAATTGTAAAATAGTCTTATAGTAAAATCAAGTAGAATATATATTTATTTTAAATTTTTAGACTTTTTTAGGGCGTAATGAGTGTTGATTTTTTACTATTCTATTAATATATTATATAAACGAACAAATAATATTTTGTATAAAAATATATAAATGAAGGGGTATGTATGCGAAGAAAAACTTTTAAAATGTATGTACCAAGATATAGAACAATTGCTATTAATGGAGCAATTCTTGATGTAGATATAACTCATGAGGAATTTTCAGATGAGTTTATGAAATGGGTAGAGTCCAAGAACTGGTCATTTATAGGGATAACGGAGGAGACAACAGAAGAGGAAGCTAGTAATAAGTTTATGGAGTTATTAAAAGATGCGAAAGATAAGGCAGATAAGACAGATGAGGAGGAATAGTGCCTCCTTCTTTTTATGTCGTTTTTTTCTGTATTTTTTTGTAAAATTATGATATAGTAAAAGATAGTGAGTAAAAAACATATATTATTTTATTGTTATATTTATATCTAATAATCTATTTGTACATATAAAGGGAGAGGGAAAAGGAGAGTTGTATGGGAAATTTTAAGAAAATTTTGGTATTAATTATTGCAAGCGGTTTATTTTTTATTGCCCCTGCTAAATTTTATGCAGAAACTCCACCTGTACCAAATGTGTTTGGACAATATGCAGTTTCTATTGATGCGAAGACAGGGGATGTTTTGTATGATAAAAACGCGCATCAGCATGCTTATCCAGCTAGTGTAACAAAGGTATTGACAAGTATTTTATTGATGGAGCATACGAAGCCAGGAGAGCAAATTGCATTTTCTCCAAAAGCTCTTGAAGAAGAAAAAAGTAATTATCAAATTGAATTTCAACCAGGAGAGACAGTAGATCGGGATAATGCCCTTATGATTTTGATGGTGCTGAGTGCGAATGATATGGCATATGCGATTGCAGAGCATATTGCAGGAAGTCCGGAAAATTTTGCGAAGATGATGAACGAGAAGGCACTGCAACTGGGTGCAAAGGATAGTCACTTTGTTACGCCAAACGGTCTTCATGATCCCAATCATTATACAACACCTTATGATATGGCAATGATTACAAGAGGTGTGATGAAGTATCCGGAAATTATAAAGGCAATGAATACGAAACGAACAACTGTTACAACGTCAAGACAAACAGCTTCTATTTTTAATAAAGGAAGATATTTTGAAAATCCATATTGTATTGGCGGGAAAACAGGTTTTACAAATGAAGCTCGTAATACGCTTGTAGAAATAAATGAAAGAGATGGAAATCGTATTATTAATGTTGTAATGGCTTCACAAAAGCCAGAAATTTACGAAGATATGAAACAAATTGCTGATTATGCTTTTCCGCAATTTGCAAAACAACAAGTACTTGATAAAAACAATTGGACAAAGGAAATGCCTTACTTGAATAAGTCAGTAAACGGTGAGTTAGAACGAAGCGTGGATCTTGTATTAAAGCAAGGTGAAGCCAAAAATGTACAAGCTGTTTTTAAGGAAAATCCTATTGATAAAGAAAAAGTATATAAAACAGGTCTTCACCGCGGTGATGTTGTTGGAACGGTAGATATTAAAAAGAATAATGAAACATTAGAGAGTATAAAGGTTCTTTCAAAAGAAGATGTTGCATTTGAGAAGAAAAATGAGATTGAAATAGTAACTTCAACTCCTTCATATGTACGAATGGCTGGAATTGGTGCAGGTATTCTTACTATCATTGGTATTGGAGTATTTCTGTGGAAGCGTAAAAAAAAGCGAGCATTGTCGCAGTAAAAATAGGCAAATAAATTTTGCCTATTTTTTTATTGCGGTCCCTTGTTGTTCATTATAAGATAATTATAAGTTCTTTTGAACGAACGTTTAATTTAAGTATGTTCAACTTTTGCTTACATAGAGACTAAGGAAAGGAACGAGACACATGAAATTAATTTGGAAAATTCTGAGTAATATCATTTCGTTTGTTTTGTTTGCTATCATGGTTTGCTTAGCATTTGTTGTGATTTCAGCAAAGGCAAGTGGCGGCGAACCAACAGTAATGGGATATCAATTTAAGACAGTACTATCAGGGTCAATGGAACCTACGTTTTTAACAGGATCTATTATCGCAATTGAACCAACAAAGGACGGTTCAAAATATAAAAAAGGCGATGTCATCACGTTTAAAGAAAAAGATAATAAGCTTATTACTCACCGCATTATTGATGTGAAAAATACAAATGGGCAAGTATCCTACGAAACAAAAGGGGACAACAATAACGGTCCTGACTTACAGCCTGTTCTTGCTGAAAATGTAGTTGGAAAATATGCAGATATAACAGTTCCATATGTTGGATATCTATTAAACTATGCAAATTCTAAAGCGGGGGCAGCATTGTTACTAGTTATTCCAGGTGTCTTATTGTTAGGTTATTCTATGGTTACTATTTTTGGAGTGATACGCAGCGTAGACTCCGAAAAGAAAAAGAAGTCTTCTGATGTCGAGCATTCTGTATAAAGTGAAACTTCCATCAGTGGGGTGCTCTTCATCCCCCACTGATGGAAGCATGATCAATATGCGGGATAAAATGGTTATACGCTTCGACTATCGAGGGTTAACAAATACATATGGAACTTGGATGTATGTAATATCTTTTCTTTCAATTGGAATTATAAAGTTTTTTATAAAGAACTTAAATGCCCGTAATGGGGGATGTGACTATGAAAAAACCAACAAAAAAAGTAAGAAATATGCTCATATTGCCGTGTGTATGTTCTATAGCCTTTTATATGGGATCTCAAGTAGTAACGTATACGGAAGCATCTTTTTCAAATCAACAAACAGTAGATGCAACTCTATCTGCCGCAACAGTTTTCCCGAAAACAATTGAAAAGTTAACAGAAGAAGCAAGACAACATAGGGAAGCTGCCTTTAATCATTACAATGTAATAAGTAGTGGAACAAACTCACATGCAACTGTTACAGAGTTAGAAAGTAAGCTTGCTACATGGAAACAGAACCGCGAAGTAATTAAGACAGAGATAGCAGCGCTAGGAACCATTTATACAGAGGTTGAATCGTACTACAACAAAGTGGCAGAAGAGATACAAACTGAAAACAAGGAATCCACACAAGCTGAATTCAAATATGTACAAGCTGGGTTTACAACAATTCAAAGTATTCGCAGTGATGTGGACAAGCAAGCGATTTTACAAAAAGCCGATGAGAAGATTCAAGCATTAGAAAAACAAATCAATGAAGAAAAAACGAAACAAGAAAACGAAAAACAGAAACAAGCAAATGAAAAACAGAAACAACCACCTGCACAACCTGAAACCTCTTCTCAGCAAGAGCAACAGCTGAATCAAGTTAACCCAACATCTCCACAATCTGAAAAAAGTAAAGAAGAAGTAAAACCGGAAGCACCAACTCTGCCGGAAACAAATCAGTAATGTAATTTTGAGTCACAATGGTGTCTATTTGTGGGGTATTTGTATGCCAAAAGCAAACGAAACGATGATAAAGAGAAAAGATAAGATGTGCCTTATCTTTTTGCTTGGAAATATTATGTCTGTATGAAAAAAAGAGAATTTGTAAGAAAGATGACGAAAAGGAAAGGAAAACAGAATAAAGTCGGAAAAAATTAGAAAATTTAAAAGTTTTTGGCATTTTATTTCATTACCGTAAGTTCTTTATAATGAACGTAGGGTTGCGTAGGTTGCTTATTAAAGAACATACATAGAGATAAAGAGGGATCATATTTACAACGTTTATGTCGCAACAAAACAATTATTCTATCAGTTACACCTCTTATCTACATAAGAGCTAACTATAAAAAGAAAATTGGGGGAAATTAGAATGGGTCTTAAGAAAAAGTTAGGTATGGGAGTAGCATCAGCAGCATTAGGGTTATCTTTAATTGGTGGAGGAACATTTGCATTCTTTAGCGATAAAGAGGTATCAAATAATACATTTGCAGCAGGTACGTTAGATCTTTCAGTTAGCCCAAAGCAAATTGTTAAAGTTGATAACTTAAAGCCTGGTGATACAGTATTGAGAGAGTTTAAGCTAATTAATAAAGGTACACTTGATATTAAGGATGTAAAATTAAAAACAGATTATAAAGTAGCAGATGCAAAGAGTGATAACGGTACTGAAGATTTCGGAAACCATATCAAAGTTAAGTTTTTCTGGAATTGGGATAAAGAAAGTCAGCCAATTTATGAAACAACATTGGCTGATTTAAAGAACAAAGTAGATGCACCTGATGTAGTTGCAAAAGATGTATTTGCTCCTGAATGGACTGAAGAAGGCGGCTTAAAAGCTGGCTCAGAAGATTACTTATGGGTGCAATTTGTTTTCGAAGATAATGGACAAGATCAAAATATCTTCCAAGGCGACAAATTGAATTTAGAATGGACATTCAACGCTTCACAAACTGCAGGCGAAGAAAAATAAGAAATATAATAAAAGCGGGGGAAATTCCCCGCTTTTGTTATGTAAATAAAAAAGAGTGTCTCCATAGAGAACACTCTGTTCACAATATATTATTTTTGTTTTTGCTTCCACTTATTGAACTCTAAAAATTCACGGAACTGTTCTTTTGAAACACCAGAATGCATGGCTTCTTTAACGAGATTCATCCATTCTGAGTCCATTGCATATTCTTCTGTTGGCTCGTCATGAAGGAGTACATCAACAGGAACATGCAAAACGTTTGAGATTTTTTCAAGGAATTGAATGGAAGGATTTTTTTGTAAGTTCCGTTCGATCGAGCTAATGTATGACTTTGCAACGCCTGCTTTTTCAGCAAGTTCTGTTAACGAAATACCTCTTTGTAGTCGCAGTCGTTTTATACGTTCTCCAATCATGTTAACGCACCTTTCTTACTGTATGTTGTCGACTTAAGATGTAATTTATTATAACACATTTTTCTTTAAAAAGAACAGTGAGGATTAATTCTGTGATCCTTGGTTTGCATGTTTCAAAAAATTCACGATTTCCTGGATAGAAATATTCATGTCTAAAGCTTCCACCAGTAAATCGATCCACTCTTGATCTAGTATTTCGTTCTCATTTATTTGCAAACACGATTCCCCCTTAACACTTCCTATTTATATAAAGATATAGAAATAAATAGTTACATAAATACCATTATAATATTAAAAGCTATAAATCTGTTAAGAAAATGTAAAATTTATGTATAATTTGAAAATTATTTAAAATATAGCTAAGATTTTGTAATTCTATATAGAGATTTTAATAGGTTTATCAATATTTATCAATATTTTCTGAAAATATATAGGTAAATTGGTATATAAGTTTATATTGAACTACAGATTTTTTCAAAAATATTACAAAATAAGACAATATATTGTAAATTGACCGAATTTTTAATATTATCAAAATATTGGTACATATTTGATTTTAGGGAGGAAATAGGGATGAAAAAAAAGCCTTTTAAGGTGCTGTCTACGCTTGCGGCGACAGCTGTGCTTAGTTGCACGTTTGGGTTTGGAAGCCAATCTGCTTATGCGGCTACACCATCTAATGTAGTAACTTCTAGTCCAATCGATGATCATTTAATTCCAGAAGACAGATTGGCTGATGCATTAAAGAAACGTGGTGTAATTAGTGACTCTACGTCGAAAGAAGACACATTAAAAGCTGTTGATAAATACGTAGAGAAGAAAAAAGGTGAAAATGCTGGAAAAGAACCAGCGGCAGGGGATAGCGTTACAACAGAAGCTTCTGATTTTCTGAAAAAAGTAAAAGATGCAAAGGCTGACACGAAAGAAAAAGCAAATGAACATGTCGGCGGTCCGGTAGCTGGACAAGCTGTTGGTAAAACGGGACTAAACGGCAAAGTACCAACTACTCCAGCGAAGCAAAAAGAATATAATGGACCTGTTCGCAAAGATAAAGTTCTTGTATTACTTGTAGAATATGCTGACTTTAAGCATAACAACATTGATCAAGAACCTGGTTATATGTATTCAAATGATTTTAATCAGGAACATTATCAAAAAATGTTATTTGGTGATGAACCGTTTACATTATTCGATGGTTCAAAAATTGAAACATTTAAGAAGTACTATGAAGAGCAATCAGGCGGTAGCTATACAGTAGATGGAACAGTAACGAAATGGTTAACAGTTCCAGGTAAGGCGGCAGATTATGGGGCAGATGCTGCAACTGGCGGTCATGATAATAAAGGACCAAAAGGACCTCGCGATCTTGTAAAAGATGCATTAAAAGCAGCTGTAGATAGCGGTATTGACCTATCTCAATTTGATCAATTCGATCAATACGATTTAAATGGAGACGGAAATCAAAATGAGCCAGATGGTTTGATTGATCACTTAATGATTATTCATGCTGGAGTCGGTCAAGAAGCAGGTGGTGGCAAGTTAGGTGACGACGCAATTTGGTCACATCGCTGGAACCTTGGAAAAGTATATCCAATTGATGGTACAAAAGCAAAAGTTAATAACTGGGGCGGTAAGATGGCAGCATTCGATTACACAATTGAGCCGGAAGACGGAGCAGTTGGTGTATTCGCACATGAATATGGTCATGATTTAGGTCTTCCTGATGAGTATGATACACAATATACTGGAGCAGGTGAGCCGATTCAAGCTTGGTCTATTATGAGTGGCGGCAGTTGGGCAGGTAACATTGCAGGTACAGCACCAACAAGCTTCTCTCCGCAAAACAAAGAGTTCTTTCAAAAGAACATTGGCGGTAACTGGGCAAATATCGTTGAAGTAGATTATGATAAGTTAAATAAAGGGATTGGTTTTGCAACATTCTTAGATCAAAGTGTAACGAAATCAGCTCGTCCTGGCCTGATTCGTGTAAATTTACCAGATAAAGATGTAAAAGGTATTCAGCCTGCATTTGGCCAAAAATACTACTATAGTACAAAAGGCGATGATCTTCATACAACATTAGAAACGCCAGTATTTGATTTAACAAATGCAACAAATGCAAAATTTGATTTTAAATCATTGTATGAAATCGAAGCTGGTTATGATTTCCTTAAAGTACATGCAGTAGCAGAAGATGGGGCAAAAACGTTAGTTGACACAATCGGTGACGAAAATGTTAAAGGCGGCATGGATACAACTGACGGTAAATGGGTAGATAAATCATACGATTTAAGCCAATTTAAAGGTAAAAAAGTTAAATTAGTATTCGAATATATTACAGATGGTGGTTTAGCTCCAAACGGCTTTACTCTTGATAATGCTACATTAACTGTAGATGGCAAAGTTGTGTTCTCTGATGATGCAGAAGGTACACCGCAATTTAAATTAAACGGCTTCACTGTATCAAACGGTGTTGAGAAAAAGAAACATAACTACTATTTAGAGTGGAGAAACTATGCTGGTGCAGATGAGGCATTACAATATGGCCGCGGACCAGTGTACAATACAGGTCTTGTTGTATGGTATGCAGACTCTAGCTTTACAGATAATTGGGTTGGTGTTCACCCAGGTGAAGGATTCCTTGGTGTTGTTGACTCTCACCCAGAAGCAATTTGGGGAACATTAAACGGTAAACCATCTGTTGAGAATAGCACACGATACCAAATTGCAGATGCTGCGTTCTCATTTGATCAAACACCGGCTTGGAAAGTTGTATCTCCATTACGCGGCACATTTGATTACAAAGGATTACCAGGTGTAACGAAGTTTGATGACTCTAAAGCGTATATGAACGACGCAATTCCAGATGCAGGACGTAAAGTGCCGCAGCTTGGACTGAAGTTTGAAGTAGTTGGACAAGCAGACGATCATTCTGCAGGTGCAATTCGCGTATACCGTAAATAATGGAGAAGCTGTTGAAAGGACTTCCTTTCAACAGCTTTTTTCATGGGCAAATATGTTTCAAGTCATTTGTAAAGTAATATATAATTAAATCCTACATATCGTTTTATCCCGCTATTCGTGGGCAGTATGACCCCCACCTCAAGATTGAGAGAGAAGCGAAGAAGATAGGTGGGGGATAACTACTAGCATGCGCTTGATTGATGCGAGCTTTGCATTAGTCGAGAATGCAAAAATCACTCATAGAAGTTTTATTTTAAATAGGAAGAAACAAGAATCTATTATGGTGTATGATGAAATAGAGAGGTGAATATTTATGGAGATTGCATCGATTATAGAACGACAAAAAACGCACTTTTATAGCGGGAAAACAAGAGAAATCGATGAGAGAAAGAAACAATTGCAAGCGCTATATGCAAGTATTCAGCGCTATGAGCCTGAAATTTTCCAAGCATTAAAGCTGGATTTAAATAAATCAGAGCATGAATCGTATACAACAGAGGTTGGGTATACATTAAAAGAAATTTCTTTTACGATAAAGAACCTTTCTAAATGGAGTAAACCAAAACGAGTGAAAACGGCCATGACTCATATTGGGTCGAAGGGGAAAATGATTCCTGAACCATATGGTGTAACATTAGTGATTGCCCCGTGGAATTATCCATTTCAACTAGCACTTGCCCCGTTAATTGGAGCACTTGCAGCTGGAAACACAGTTGTATTAAAACCTTCAGAGTTAACGCCGAATGTTTCTAAGCTTCTTACGAAAATGTTAACGGAACTATTCCCAGCGGAGCTTGTTACTGTGGTAGAGGGTGGTGCTGAGACGAGTACAGCTTTATTAAAGGAGCCGTTTGATTATATTTTCTTTACCGGGAGTGTCGGAGTTGGGAAAATTGTTATGGAGGCAGCAGCAAAGCAATTGACACCTCTTACACTTGAACTTGGCGGTAAGAGCCCTTGTATTGTACATGAAGATGCGAAGCTTGATGTTACAGCACGACGGCTTGTATGGGGAAAATTTTTAAATGCAGGACAAACGTGTGTTGCACCGGATTATGTATATGTTCATTCCTCTGTTAAAGAACAGTTTATAGAAGAAATGAGAAAGGCTTTGCGTGAACAATACGGAGAGCAGCCGTTGCAAAATGAAAAATATGTTCGTATTGTAAGTGAGCGTCATTTTGAAAGATTGTGTTCGTTTTTAGAAGATGGAAAGGCTGTAATAGGCGGTAATTACGATAATGATAAACTACTTATTGAACCTACAGTGCTTACAGATGTGACATGGAATCATAAAGTAATGGAAGATGAGATTTTTGGGCCGATTTTACCATTGCTAGAATATGAGCATATAGAAGATGTTATTGCAACTATTCAACGTCATCCGAAGCCGTTAGCACTATATGTTTTTGCTGAAGACCGAGATGTACAGAAGCAAGTGACGCAATCCATTTCCTATGGCGGCGGCTGTATCAATGATGTTGTGTATCATTTAGCGACTCCATATTTACCGTTTGGCGGGGTTGGTCAAAGTGGATTGGGTAGTTATCACGGAGAGTACAGCTTTCAAACCTTTTCACACTATAAAAGTATTTTATCTCAATCCACAGTATTTGATATGAAATTGCGCTATTCTTCTACAAAAAGTGCTTTAAAATTCATTCGAAAATTGTTAAAATAGTGATGGTATTTATTAGTTAGCGTAGGTGTATGATAAGGCCCCTTCATATTGAAGGGGTTTTTCTATTCGAGGTGTGTATCATATAAAATGGAACTGAATCAAATATATTACATAAATGTAAGCCTTCGTAATTATTCAAACTTTTACCGCTCGTTCATGTGGTATAAAACATAATTTTTGTTTAAATTCATATAAAAAATATGAGATAGATAGGATGAGGAAATGAAAAATATTATTAAAGTCGAAGCAGTAGAAAAATATTTTGGGGATCAAGTTATTATTCCGCCGCTTTCTTTAGATATTAAAGAAGGAGAGTTTGTAACAATTCTTGGTCCGAGCGGTTGTGGGAAAACAACGTTACTTCGTATGATTGCTGGTTTTGAGAAACCAACAAAAGGTACGATTGCACTTGATGAAGAAAAGATTAACGATTTGCCTCCTTATAAACGTCATATGAATTTAGTATTCCAGCATTATGCGTTATTCCCACATATGACTGTTGAGAAAAATATTCGTTTTGGGCTGAAGATGCAAAAAGTTGCTGAAGCTGAACAACAAGAGCGTGCTGAGGAAGCGATGCGTTTAACACAGTTAACAGAATTCCGTAATCGTAAGCCAGCTAAACTTTCTGGAGGACAACAGCAGCGTGTGGCGATTGCGCGTGCAATTGTAAATAATCCTCGTGTTTTATTATTGGATGAGCCGTTAGGAGCGTTAGACTTTAAACTGCGAAAAGACTTGCAACGTGAATTGAAAAATTTGCAACGTAATCTTGGTATTACATTTATTTATGTGACGCATGATCAAGAAGAAGCGATGAGCATGAGCGATCGCATCGTAGTTATGAACAAAGGTCATATTGAACAAATTGGAACACCAAAAGAAATTTATCACAAACCAAAAACGTTGTTCGTTGCAAAGTTTATTGGAGAAAATAATATTATTCAAACAGGGGAAACTTATGTATCGGTACGTCCAGAAAATGTGAAAGTACGTTCAGTGGAAGAACAAGCTGCCCCTGGGTACCACTTTGGTCATATTGAAGATATTGAATTTGTTGGAAATATGGAGAAATTATATATTCGCGATGAGAAGACGGCAGAACTATGGATGGCATATCAAGGTGCAGAAGAAGCAATGCAGTGGAACATTGGTGATAATGTATATGTAGGCTGGGAGCAAGAGGATGAGGTGACCTTAAATTGAAAAAAGGGAAATTACTTGCGTTACCTACATTTACTTGGTTGTTTATCTTCTTCTTAGTTCCGCTTTTGTTTGTATTAGCTTTTGCATTTTTACAGCGCGGGACGTATGGGACAGTTGAGATGAGCTTTACGTTAGAGAATATTAGACGTGTGTTTGATTCGCTCTACATAGAGACGTTATGGCAAACAGTGAAAATTGCGGTTATTACAACAGTACTTTGTTTATTGATTGGGTATCCATTTGCCTATACGATAACAATTGTTGATCGTAAATGGCGTTCTATTTTACTACTTCTTGCAACGATTCCGTTTTGGATTAACTTTTTAATACGTTCGTATGCTTGGATTATTATTTTGCGTTCACAAGGACTTGTCAATACTGTATTGATGAAATTAGGCTTTATTAGTGAACCTTTAAATTTACTATATAATATGCCATCTGTTATTTTAGGAATGGTATATTCGCTATTACCGTTTATGATTTTACCTGTATATGCAGCAATTGCACAGCTTGATAAGAGAAAATTAGAAGCTGCATATGACTTAGGAGCTACACCGCTTAAAGCGTTTTGGCATGTAACGATTCCAATGACGATGTCAGGGATAGCGACGGGTTCTATTTTAGTATTTGTGTCATCTATTGGTATGTTTGTTGTATCCGATATTATGGGTGGTTCGAAAGTTGCATTAATCGGAAACGTTATTCAAAATCAGTTTTTAGGTGCACGTGATTGGCCGTTTGGATCAGCATTGTCTATCATTGTTGTGTTATTCTCCGTTCTCTTAATTTATTTATATTATCGTGCTACGAAAGTATATAACTATGGAAACGGAGGGGAATAAACGAATATGAAAAAGTTTTTAGTCACCTATTCATGGCTGATTTTATTGTTTCTTTATTTACCAATGATGGTACTCATGGTGTATTCGTTTAATGACTCGCGTATTAATGCGGAGTGGCAAGGTTTTACACTTCATTGGTATACAGATTTATTTCAAAAACAGGATGTACTGGATGCGTTTGTAAACAGTTTAACAATTGCTGTTGTTACGACAATTGTTTCCACGCTGCTTGGTGTGTTGTTTGCAATTGCTCTGCATCGTTATAAATATCGTTTTGAAGGTGCAATTAACGGACTTGTATATTTACCAATTTTAATTCCAGATATTTTAATGGGATTATCACTTCTCATTTTGTTTAGTCAGCTTGGTATTGAACTTGGACAAATGACAATTATTATTGCTCATATTACATTTAGTATTTCATTTGTTGTTATTATTTTATCAGCACGACTTTCTGGTATGGGACGTGATTTAGAAGAAGCGGCAAATGATTTAGGTGCGACCCCGTGGCAAACGTTTCGATATGTGACACTACCAGGACTTGCACCAGCTATTATTTCAGCGGCATTATTGACATTTACATTATCTATTGATGATTTCGTTATTAGCTTCTTCGTATCAGGACCAGGATCAACAACATTACCGCTGTATATTTACAGTATGGTAAAACATGGTGTAACGCCAGAAATCAATGCACTTTCTACAATTTTGATTGTTGTGATTGTCGGATTAATGATTGCTTCTGAAGTGTTCCGTAATAAGGGTACGGATGGAGAAGAAAATTCAGGAGGCCATCTGCCGTTATAATAGATGGGGGCATTTATTAAGCTCAAATTAGGGAGGGAATGCAAATGAAATGGATGAAAGTAGCTGCAAGTACAGTACTTACTTTTGGAATTACTGCTGGAGTGTTAGCAGGATGCGGCGAAAAGAAAGAGGAATTAAATATTTACAGCTGGGCTGATAACTTTGATGAGCAAGTTATTAAAGACTTTGAAAAGAAATATAACGTTAAAGTGAACTATGATAAGTATGCAAGTAATGAGGAAATGCTTGCGAAATTACAAGCAGGCGGTGCACAGTATGATTTAATTCAACCGTCTGATTATATGGTAAAAACAATGGTAAACATGAATTTGTTGGAGCCGTTAGATAAAAAGAACATTCCGAATGTAGAAAATCTTGTTTCGAACTTTAAAACGCCTCCGTTTGATCCGGAAAATAAATATTCTATCGTTTATACATGGGGCGTAACAGGGATTGCTTATAATAAAAAATATGTGAAAGAAACGCCAACAAGTTGGAGTGATCTTTGGAATGAAAAATATAAAGGTCACGTAGCGTTATTAAATGATTCTCGTGAAGTGCTTGGTATGGGACTTAAGAAAAATGGATTTTCAAATAGTACGCAAAATGATGCTGAATTAAAAACAGCTTTCACGGATATTCAAAAATTATTACCAAATGTATTAGCGTTTGATACAGATAATATTAAGCAAAATTTCATTACGGAAGAAGCATGGATTGGTACAGTATGGTCTGGAGATGCAGCATTCATTGCAAAAGAGAATAAAGATGTTGATTACGTAGTTCCAAAAGAAGGCGGAACAATCTGGGCAGATACATTAGCGATTCCAAAGGGCGCAAAACATAAAGAGCTTGCAGAGAAGTTTATTAACTACTTAATGGATCCAAAAGTCAGTGTGAAAAACTATGAATCCATTGGATATAGTAATCCAAATGAAAAAGCTCGTCCTCTTCATAGTAAAGAATACCAAGAAAATCACATGATTTTCTTAACACCAGAAGAATTAAATCGTACAGAATGGCTTGTTGATGTGGATGGGAAATTAAAAGATTATGATCGTTACTGGACAGAACTAAAGACAGGAAAAGGAAAGTAAAAAAAACGCGATTTCTTAGATGAAATCGCGTTTTTTTTTATCCCGCTATTCGTGGGCAGTAAGCCCCCGCCCCAAGATTGAGAGAGAATCGAAGAAGCTAGGCGGGGGATGAAGAAAACCTCCACTAATGGAAGTTTCACTTTACGAGCCAGAGAATGAATATGATACACTAAGACATAGAATGGAGAAGAGGGATAGGTGATAATGGGTGAAAACAACTATACATAAAGTAGATGCATGGGGAAAGGTTGGAGCGTTCTTATATCGATTTCGCTATACAACGATTGCTCTATTAGTACTGCTAGCTATAACACTTGGCATATTTGCACCGAAGCTTCCGGGAATATTAGGCGGAGATGGATTTCAAACGAAAGGCGATTATCTAACGACAAAAGGGATATTAGAGAAAGACTTTAAACAGTCACAAGATACGCTCCTGCTCGTCTTTCAAAAAGAAAAAGGTGTGTCTCAGCAAAGATTTACAGAGAGAATAGATGAGATTGTAAAAAAAATTCAAAATGAAGAAACATATAATTCTTTTCATCATCCTATAGAAAATAAAGCAATGTTACAGGATGATATTGCTTATGCAACCATTTTATTTTCCGGGAAAACAAATAAAGAGCAGAAAGAAAAAACATTAGCTTTTGCAAAGGAGATTCAAAAAGAAAGTAACGGGGAAGTAAAAGTGTCTCCAACTGGATATCCAATCATTAATGATGAAATAAATGCAAGAACACAACATGATTTGAAAGTAGCAGAGATGATTGGTTTGCCGATCGCTTTTCTTGTGTTATTGCTTTCTTTTGGTAGTTTGTTTGCGTCTATTTTGCCTATTTTAAACGGAGCGCTAAGTGTTATTAGTACGATGGGGATTTTATATTTTGTTGGAGAACAAAAGGAACTTTCTATTTTTGTGTTAAACGTGGCACCGATGATTGGGCTTGCTTTATCTATTGATTTTGCCCTTTTATTTGTGAATCGTTTTCGAGAAGAGCTTGTGCATCGTTCTGTGAAAGAAGCAATTATCGTTACATATCAAACGGCAGGACGCGCCATTATTTTTTCAGGGTTATGCGTATTTGTCGGTTTATCTGGTTTGTTCTTTTTCAAAATCGATTATATTCAATCTGTCGCAATTAGCGGGATGATTGTTGTAGTAATGAGTATTTTATTTTCTTTAACGTTGCTTCCAGCGTTGTTAGCATTAATGGGAAAACGTTTAATAGGAAAGAACCAAAATGTTCATCGTACAGCACCTATGTGGCGTAAATTTGCACAGTTTGTAATGAAGTATCCGATTGTGATGACAGTTGCTGTATTTACATTTATTATTATTTGTTTATTACCGCTTCGTGGTGCAGATTTACAGTTCCCTGGTGTAGAAGCATTACCTAAGAAAAGTGAAGCGCGCATTGCCTATGAACGTTATGAAGACGCGTTTAATAAAATGGTAAAAACTCATGCAGATGTGACACTTGTTGTTGAGACAAAAGGAAATGTAACAGAAAAAGAAAATTTACAAGTGTTGCAAAAGGTTGTACAGAAATTAAAGAATGATAAAGATGTATATGAAGTGAAAAGTCTATACGAGCAGCTTGGAAATATGTCTGCAGAACAACTGTCAGCAATGCTGCAATCGCCAAATCGTGCACAAGTAGAACCGGTATTAGATGCGTATGTGAAAGATAATAAGACGACCATTGGAATTATTTTAGATACAAAGCCAAGAACAGAAAAAGCAAAGCAATGGGTGCGAGATTTTAAAGGAAATTATAAAACGGAAGGGATAACGTATTATTTAGGCGGAATGACAACATTTCAACAAGAACTAGAAGATGAGATAAAAAATAAAGTAGTTATTGGTATGTCTGTTATTTTCACTTCAACATTTCTAATTTTATTGCTAGCATTTCGTTCTTTACTTATTCCGATTAAAGCAATTGTGATGAATGTGCTTAGTTTAAGTGCGACCATTGGAATTATCATTTGGCTCTTTGAAGGAGGCCATTTTGGATTAGAACAAAGCTCAGTATTATTTGTATTACCTATCTTTATTTTCGGGTTAGTATTTGGATTAAGTATGGACTATGAAGTATTTCTTATTTCACGTATTCATGAATTATACGAGGAAACAAGAGATAATGATTATGCAACATTAGAAGGATTAGTGTCAACGAGCCGAATTATTACATCAGCTGCGTTAATTATGATTGTTGTTACAGGTGCATTTGCTTTCACTGATATTTTACCAGTGAAACAAATGGGGATTGGCGTTGCGCTAGCTATATTCCTTGATGCAACAATTATTCGATTAATTCTTGTACCAAGTTTAATGAAAATGTTTGGTGAGTGGAACTGGTGGCTCCCATTTACGAAGAAGAAACAGAAAGAAATGCATTGAGAAATAGCTCTCATCTTATATGGTGAGAGCTATTTCTATGAATAGCCTTCCACCCTTTTAGCGAATAGTATGAGATAAGGAGATTACATATAAGAGTGGGTGAAGACAATGTTTCGTTATTTTAAATTTAAATTGAATGATACTGTACAATTTGCAGAAAACGATGGACATATGTATCGCATTGTCGGCTATCGGTTAGAAAAAGGTTTTTATCCAAAGGATGAATGGACACATATTATTTATGAACTTTTGCGAGAGTTTGATGGGTACACACTCGATGCAGAAGAAGATGAGCTTGTGAAGGTTATTCAAGTAGAGGAGGAGTATTATAAAATTCATGATGTAGGAGAATATCGCTACCCTGTTAAATTGAAAACACCGCTGAAAAAATGTAATCATAAAACGATAGATCAATTATTAGATGCTTATAATGATTACAAGAGGCTAGCGGAATTTTTTAAGGACTTATCATATGAAAGAAAAGCTGAAGAAATGTTGCTGGAAATAAAAAAACTTCATGCGTAAAGTGAAACTTTAATCAGTGGGGTTTTCTTCATCCCCCACTGATTATTAGCTCTCACCAATCGGGCTCTAACGGACAGTTCATTCATTGTTGAACTGTCTTTTTAACTATGCATGAGATGGGATTTTCCGTTACAATAAGATAATTAATAGAAATTAGGTGATTGTGTGAAAGTAAAGAAAATGGGAGAATGGTGTGAAATTACGGTTCCTTCTGCATGGAAGGGACGAACGGTTGATTCTATTTTGAAAGAAGAATGGCAGGTTCCGAAAAAATTATTACATCACTATCGTATGGAAAAAAGCATTCTTGTTAATGGGGAAGGAAAACGATGGAGTGAACAGCTGCAAGAAGGAGATAAATTGCAAGTTCATATGTTCGTGCAAGAAGAGTATGGCGTGGAACCAGAGTTTTACGATATAGAAGTCATATATGAAGATGACCATGTATTAATTGTTAATAAACCAATTCAAGTAGATACACATCCTGCAAATAAAGGCGGGACAGGAACATTAGCAAACTATGTAGCATTCCATTTACAAATGCAAGGAATTGAAACGAAAGTACGTCACATTCACCGGTTAGATAAGGATACAACAGGCGGAGTCGTTTTTGCAAAGCACGCATTAGCTGGTGTAATTATGGATCGATTATTGATGGAACGAAAAATTAAGAGAACATATATGGCACTTGTTGAAGGGAAAATTCAAAAGAAGCGGGGCACAATCGATGCTCCAATTGGACGAGATCGTCATCATGCATCGAGGCGCCGTGTTTCTCCAAAAGGTGATCGTGCTGTAACTCATTATGAGGTCGTGCAATATTCGAAGGAAAGTAATATAACACTCGTGAAAGTTCAATTAGAAACGGGAAGAACACATCAAATACGTGTTCATATGAGTTATCTTGGTCATCCATTGGTCGGTGATGTATTGTATGGCGGTAAAACAAACCTACTTTCTCGTCAAGCATTGCATGCTGCTCATATTACAATGTTACATCCGATTACAAAACATCAAATTGACGTAGATATACCTCTTCCTCATGATTTTTCTCATATATTACATTCTTATATGTATACAAAATAAATAGAGCCTTTTTAGAAGGCTCTATTTATTTTGCTATTTGCCGGAGTGCTTACTTAGAAATAAATTCTTGTGTCCAGTAGTTACCGTTTTCTACGTAACCAACACCGATATGTGTGTATCCGCTATTTAAAATGTTTGCGCGGTGACCTGCACTATTCATCCAAGCTTGTACAACTTCTTCTGGAGTTTGTTGTCCTTGTGCAATATTTTCACCAGCAGATCTGTATGAAATACCAAACTGTTTCATCATATCAAACGGAGAACCGTATGTTGGGCTAGTGTGGTCGAAGTAATGATTTTTTTGCATATCTTCTGATTTAGTACGTGCCATTTTGCTTAACTCAGCGTCTACTTTTAATGCTGGTAAACCTTGTTTTGCACGTTCAGCATTTGTTAAATCAACAACTTTTTGCTCAAATGCGCTTAATGAACCTTTTGAGTCTTCAGCTGGTTTATCAGCAGGCTTATTAGCAGGCTTATCAGCTGGTTTATCAGCAGGTTTAGTTGCTTGGTTGTTATCAGCTGGTTTATCAGCAGGCTTATTAGCAGGCTTATCAGCAGGCTTATCAGCTGGTTTATCAGCAGGCTTATTAGCTTGGTTGTTATCAGCCGGTTTATCAGCAGGCTTATCAGCTGGTTTATCAGCAGGTGTATTAGTTTGGTTGTTATCAGCAGGTGTATTTGTTTCATTGTTATTAATTGGATTTGTAATTACAACATCTCCCCAAGGAGTTGTAACAGTTATGTTAGTTGGTTGTCCAGGAATTACACAGTTACCTGGTTGGAAAGCACCTGGATTCCATTTTGCATATGAGTTTAAAAGAGATGTTATGAAAGATTGGAAGTCTTGTTGATTCATATGCTGCATGAAAAATGGAGATTGCGAAATATTTTGAACTTTAATTTGTGATGGTTGCACTGTTTCTGCTTTCGCACCATTTGTCCCTAATCCAAATGTAAGAGCAGTTGCTGCTGCTACAGATAGTAAAACACGTTTTTTCATTATGATTGTCCCCCTATGTAAAAGTTTATGAAACTGTTATCACACAGATCTTATTTTTGTCGGCCTGTCTGACTGACACACTCATCGTAGCACAGATTTTGTCGAAAAAAAGTTGGAAAAAAATTCATAGATTGCAAGATTTCCTTTTTTATCCTAGATTTTAGAGAAAGAACAAATGCCGAAATACTAGATGTTATAAGGAATAGACAGTATTTTTTATGAGGAGAAATAAAAGGGAAATTGGATATAACTTCCGGTGGAGAGGAAGAGAAAAGGGATAACATCAGCATTTATAGAGGAGTAACGAGGAATATTATGGATGATTTTTTACATAATTGTAATCTTTTTGTCGTTCTTTTTTACGATACAGTAACATACTTTTAATGTTGTAGACTATAAAAAAGACGGGCGTATCTTTAATAGAGAAAGGTACGCCCGTTTTTCGTTTAAAATTATTGTTCTTTTTGTGTTACTGCTTCAAGTAATAAGTCTACAATATGAACTCCTTGCATTTTATGGGAGAGACCAACACGTTCAATACCAAGTTTCATTTGCAATAAACAGCCAGGATTTGCTGTTACAATTGTTGTTGCTTCGGTTTCATGAACTCGTTTCATTTTGTAGTCTAAAAACTCCATTGATAGTTCAGAATGTACTATATTATAAATACCAGCTGAACCACAGCAACGATCAGCGTCTTTCATTTCTTTATAAGTTACGCCTTGAATCGCTTGTAATAGCTTGCGAGGTTCAGAAGATGTACGCATCACGTTTCGTAAATGACAAGAATCTTGATACGTAATGACTTGCGGTGGCAGACGTAAGTCGATGCGTTTATGAAAATCTAATTCTACTAATATAGCAGAAATATCTTTAATTTTCCCAACAAATTGTTTTGCACGGTCTGCCCATTCTGAATCATCTTTTAATAAATAGTCGTAATCAACTAAATAGGCACCGCAGCCACCAGCGTTTGTAATAATATAATCAATTTTTAAGTCTTCAAATGCTTGAATGTTTTTCTTCGCAAGCTCTTTTGCACCGCTCTTTTCACCAGCATGGCCGTGCAGAGCACCGCAGCAATTTTGATCTTTTGGTATAACAACATCACAACCAGCAATTTGCAATAGCTTCATCGTCGCATTATTTGTTTCTAAGAACATTGTATCCATTAAGCAGCCAGTAAAGAAAGCAACACGTTTTTTCTTTACTGCTTTTGCTGATAAAAATTCAGGCCGATTTTTCATTTCTTTCATTTTCGGTACTTTGGGAAGAACGAGATCCATTGTTGCTAATGTTTCAGGGAATAACTTCATAATCCCTGTTTTATGTGTGAATGTTTGTAAGCCGGAACGCTGATAAAACCCAATTAGTCCTGTTAATGTCCGCATACGATTTTGATGAGGGAATAACCCTTTAAAGACAATTTTACGAACAGCTTTGACTGGTATAGAGAATGTTTTGTTTTGATTTATAATATCACGCGCTTCTTCTAATAAATGCCCATAATTAACGCCCGATGGACAAACGGGTTCACAAGCGCGGCAGCCAAGACAAACATTTAGCGTGTTTTCTATGTCTTCATCTGGTTCAATTAAGCCATCAACGACTGCTTTCATTAGCGCAATGCGCCCGCGCGGAGAGTGTGACTCTTGAAACCCAGATTGAATATAGGTTGGACATGTTGGTAAACAAAAGCCGCAGCGCATACAGTTCAGCAGTTCATCTTCATTTAAACGTTCTTTAAATTCTTTTTGAATTTGTTTTGTATTTAATGTAGTCATTGCTGAGCCACCACTCTTTTACGAGAGTCTTTTGCAAACATTTTACCAGGATTCATAATATTGTTTGGATCAAATGCTTGCTTAATAGCTTTCATTGCAGCAATGCCTTCTTTACCAAGTTTTAGCTCTAAATAAGGAGCTTTCATCGCCCCAACGCCATGTTCACCTGTAATGGTGCCGCCAAGTTCAATCGCTTTTGCGAAGATCTCCGCAAAGGCTTGTTCGGCACGGTGCATTTCTTCTTTATTACGAGCATCTGTCATGCAAGTAGGGTGGAGGTTACCATCGCCAGCATGGCCAAATGTACAAATTGGAATGTTATATTTTTTTGCAATTTCATTAATTGCTTCTACCATCGGTGCAATTTGTGAACGAGGCACTGTCGCATCTTCTAAAATTGTTGTTGGTTTTAATCGTGCTAATGCAGATAGCGCACTGCGGCGTGCTGTGCGAAGCGCATCTGCTTCTGTTTCATCTTTTGCAACGCGAACATCAACAGCATGAAGAGAACGGCAAATGTTTGCCATTTTTTCAATATCACGGTTTACCACTTCCGGAGAACCATCTTGTTCAATGAGCAGAACTGCTTTTACATCCGTTGGTAAGCCGATTTGAGCAAATTCTTCTACGACTTCAATTGTCGGTTGATCTAAAAACTCTAATGTTGCTGGAATAATTTTATTTGCAATAATTGCAGAAACAGCACGTGCAGCTTCATTAATATCTTGATATAAAGCTAGCATTGTTTTTTTCGTTTCTGGCATTGGAACAAGTTTTAAAATTGCTTCTGTTACGACGCCAAGTGTTCCTTCAGATCCAATAAATAAACGTGTTAAATCATAGCCAGCTACATCTTTTGCTAATTTTCCACCTGTACGAATCATATCACCATTTGGTAGAACGATTTCCAGTCCCATAACATAATCACGCGTTACTCCGTATTTTAATCCGCGTAAACCACCAGAATTTTCATTAATGTTTCCACCAATTGTTGAAATTTTCATCGAACTTGGATCGGGCGGATAAAATAATCCTTTTTCCTCGGCAGCGTTAATAATATCTAATGTAATGACACCAGCTTGCACCGTAATTGTTAAGTTTTCTTCATCAATTTCTAAAATACGATTCATATGGCGGAAAATAAGGACGATTCCACCTTCTAGCGGACAAGTTCCTGCGCAAAGGTTCGTTCCAGAGCCGCGTACATATACAGGAATCTTATGTTCGTTGCATACTTTTAAAACTTTTGCTACTTCTTGTGTATTACGAGGTGCGACAACCGCATCTGGCATTGCTTGAAAGTTTGGAGTCGCATCGTAACTATACGTTAAACGTCCCATGTTAGATGTATCTACATTTTCTTTACCAACAATAGATACGAGTGCATCAACAACTTGTTGTGTTAACATACTGAAAATCCCCCTCAAACTGTTATGCAAAGTTTTTCTGAATACAAACTTTGTCACAGTGTTTTTCATATTTTAATGATAAAAAAAAGCGGGGGCTCCCGCTATGTGTAAACAAACAAATATTATCCTATTTTCCCTTCTTTTTTTGGTTGATTATCCAATAAGAGTAGAGCGAAATATAAAACGACTAAATCCTTTAATTGTTTTGGATCTAATTTGGTGTATTCTTCAATTTTCTTTAGGCGATAATGCAATGTATTAATATGAATGTGAAGGATTTCCGCTGTTTGTTTATACGATTGATTGTTTTCAATAAATAAACGTAATGTTTGAATCAATTCTGTTTCTGTATGAAGTTTATGAATTGTGCGCTGCAAAAATTCTTCACGCGTATAGGAAGTAATATCTTGAAGGCACATTTCTAAACGCAAATCTTCATTAAAAATAATACCTGTCGTTTTTTGAGAAACAGTAAGTGCTCGGAGTGCCTGTTCATAAGAGAGGTGCATTTCATTTGGTGCAACTGCTTGTCCAATACCGATGCTTAGTATAATAGGAAATAATGCTTCGCACTCATATTTTAGTCGTTTTAAAAATTGAAACGTTTCTTTTTTTGTTTCAAACGACTGAAATAAAATAAACCGGTCGTTGCCCCAGCGTACAAACAAGTCTTGCTTTGGTAACAGATTGCGTATATGTTGCCAAATTTTCCGCTGGAGCATCGTATCATCTTGATTATATGAAAATAAAATGAGTTGTTTCTTTTTTTGTAAGTCAATTCCAAGAGTTTTTGCACGGTCTAAGAAGCTAGGAGACCAATCGTTACCTTGAAGCCAATCAAATACGAATGCCTCGTATGAGCGTTGTTCAAGTTCTAGCTGTTCTAGAAAATAGTTTTCGTGAATTAATAGTTCAGTCATTTTCCGTAATATTTCTCCGTATTGAGAAATGTTTTCTGGTTCTCCTGTAATACCAATTACACCAATCACTTCATCGTGAAAGAGGAGAGGAAGATTGATGCCCGCTTTTACGCCGCATAGACACTTTTCATCTTCGTTTGTAATAATTACTGTCCTTTTTTGTTCAGCACAACGAAGAGCTCCTTCGTGAAAGCTTCCAAGTCTCGCTTGGTCTGTACTTGCGATAATTGTTCCGTTTATGTCAATAATAATAATATTTTCGGTAATGAGTCTTCGTACTTCGCGAACAATTTTATTTGCTAAATCGGGGAATAGCATAACTTTAACACCCACTATATTTATATTTGTTTTACAATTATATAGTGATTATTATAAAGAAAAAAGATTTCATACTTTCCTCACAATTATTTGCTATTTTACAGGTATAACGAAATTGTCCATGATGGAGGGAATTTTTTGAAAAGGTGGCTTATTTCACTTTGTATCGTATTATTACTTACAGGATGTAATGGAGGAGCTTATGAATCTATTAATACCAAAAAGGATCTTCTCATTACGACAAATATAAAAGAAGGAAGTATTAGCTTTATCGATACTGATACGAAAAAAACAATTGCAACGTGGCATTTAAATGAAGCTATTATGGGAACAGCGTTGTTACCAGACGGGAATCGGTTGCTTGTGTATGGAAAACAACTAGAGTATATATATGTATATTCCTTAAAAGATGGAAAGCAGCTTGAAAAATGGAATACAGGAAAAGGTATAGCAAATATCTTATTATCTGAAAGTGGAAAAGAATTGTTCGTAGCAGATCAAAATCAGCAAAAAATTCGTATTTTCACAACCGATGGAAAAGAAAAAGAGAGCATTCCGGTGGGGAAAGGCCCGCTTACTATGGTGCAACATAATGATATGTTATATGTCCTAAATTTTTATGATACGAAATTGTCTAGCATTGATGTGAAACAAAAAAAGGTCGTGAATTCTTTTGTAATTCCGCCGGCTTCAACTGGTGCGGTTCTTAGCGAAGATGGAAAGGACATCTTTATTGGTGGACACGGTGACGGTAAACAAGTAAATGAAAAAGTACTTGAGTATTCTCTCGAAAATGGCGAAATGCTTCAATCGTTAGATGCACCATTTATGCCAATCAACTTGTCTGCAGATCAACAATTTATTTATGTACTTAGCCACGGATCTAGCACGCTGAGAAAGTTCGATGGAAAAACGTATAAAGAAGTAGATTCTCTTGAAGTAGGATCGAATCCATTTGCATTTTGGCAAATTGGCAATGAAGGATATGTTGCGAGCTATGATAGTGATGAAGTGTACGTTGTAGATTTAAACGAAATGAAAATAAAACAGACGATTTCGGTTGGTAAAGGGCCATTTCAATTTGTGCAAAGAGTAGGGGAGAAGAAATGAGTAAGTATAAAGTATTACTTGTTGATGATGAAAGTGATATGAGGCAGCTTGTTGGTATGTATTTAGACAACTTTGGTTATGAGTGGAAAGAAGCCCAGAATGGAAAACAGGCACTGCACATACTGGAAACAGAAGACTTTGATTTTGTTATTTTAGATATCATGATGCCAGAAATGGATGGAATTACAGTATGTAAAGAAATCCGAAAAACATCAGATATTCCAATTATCTTTTTGACAGCAAAAGGGGAAGAGTGGAATCGTGTAAATGGACTGCGGACGGGAGCAGATGATTATATTGTGAAACCATTTAGCCCAGGAGAGTTAATTGCACGTATGGAAGCGGTATTAAGGAGATATACGAAATATGAAGAGCAAGAAGAGATGGAATTTGGACCAATTGTAATTAATGAGAAAAGTCGCCGTGTTGAAATAGAGGGCGAGGGTATTTCATTAACTGTTAAAGAATTTGATTTACTTTATTTTCTTTGTCAACATAATGGCCAAGTATTTAGCCGAGAGCAATTGCTTGAAAAAGTTTGGGGCTATGATTATGCTGGCAGCACTCGAACAGTTGATACACATGTGAAAACAATGCGCTTAAAGCTTAAAAAACAGGGGAATTGTATTCAAACTGTTTGGGGCGTAGGCTATAAATTTGAGGTGTAAGATGCTTACGATGGTACAAAAGTTATGGCTTACAGTTGCATGTGCTGTGTGTGTAACAGTTTCGTTTTTATATTTTGTCTCGCTGTATTCGTATGAGAAATTATATGTTCAAAATATTGAAGAGACATTAAAAGCAGAGGGAAATCGTCTTGTGGCACAATATAGAGCAGATGAGCCCATAGATGTATTTGAAGAAAAGGTAAAATCATTCGATAAAATTGCGAGCGCAGATGTACTGTTTGTTAGCAATCCGCGTGATTTAAGTGCATGTCTTCCATTTGATGTTCATTACAATTCAATTATTAGTGAGAATGATCGGCAGACATTACTAGAAGGAAATACGATTACGAAGATTGGGTATGAAGAACATTTTCATCGTAACATTATGGGTGTCGTTATTCCTGTGTTAGACAATAAAAAGCTAGTCGGTATTGTATATTCTTATCTTCCTTTAAAAAGCATTAAAGATTTAATTTATGAAATGGGACTCATTTTAGCTCCTCTTGCTCTTGTAATGATTGTGCTAACTATATGGATTGGACGAAAGATTGTCATTGCAATTACAAAGCCGCTTTCACAAATGGAACGAGTCGCACATCATATGGCAAAAGGAGATTTTTCGCAGCGGATTACGATTTCATCAGAAGATGAAATTGGAAAACTCGGCAAAGCGTTCAATAAGATGGCAAGTTCATTAGAAGAAGAGGATGTGCAGCGAAAAGAATTTTTAGCAAATGTGTCACATGAGCTTCGAACACCGCTTAGCTATATTAAAGGATATAGTGAAGCAATTATTGATGGAGTTGCAAAAGGAGAACAACAGTTAAAGTTCACACAACTTGTTCATAAAGAAGCAGGGCGTATGCAGCGTCTTGTTCATGACTTGCTTGATTTAGCGCAACTTGAGGGAGAGCGTTTTCCTCTTAAAAAGCAACCGATTGTATTTTCACAATTAATTGAAGATGTACTAGAGACATATGAATTACAAGTGATAGAAAAACAAATTACATTGCATACAATTCTTGATCCGGACATTATTGTCAATATCGATGAAGATAGGATGCAACAAGTGCTTCATAATATATTAGATAATGCTATTCGCTACACAGATGAGAACGGTGTTATTCATGTGCAATTAGAGCAACAAGCAGAGCAATGTAAACTAGAAATTATAGATACTGGGATTGGCATTGGACCCGAGCACCTCGAAAAATTAGGGGAACGTTTTTATCGAGTCGATAAAGCAAGGAGTCGTCATAATGGTGGAACGGGGCTAGGACTTGCAATTGTAAAACAAATTGTGCACATTCACGGCGGAACGTGGCATATTGAAAGTGAAGAAGGTAAAGGAACAACAATTGTGATTTATTTACCAATCATCTCTTCGGAGTGAAGAGATCAAGTGAAACTTCCATCAGTGAGGGGCTTCTTCTCCCACTGATGGAAGCCCGCCCAATCGGGCATATGCCAGCAGTTATTTCCGCCTATCTTTTTCACTGAATCTTGAGGTAGTTTTTTTATTGTCCAAGAGTAGTGGGGGGATTTTTTTGTCTATTTTATGAACAAAATGTTTGTACTTCTGCTTATTTAGTTCTACAATGGATATGGATGCTATTTTCTATATAAAGTGAAACTTCTAGCGGTGGCAAGGGAGTTCATCCCTCACTGCTCGTTAGCACGGGATAAATTGTTGTCATTGTTGTTTGGATGATACTGGGGTGATACAACTGGAGTACAAATCTATTAAGCCGAAAAAAATTTACGAAGAAGTATCGGAAGCCATTTTAGCAATGATTAAAAATGGTACTTTAAAGCCTGGTGACAAACTTCTTCCTGTTCATCAATTGGCAGAGCAGTTTCAAGTTGGCAGATCTGCTGTGCGCGAAGCGTTAAGTGCCTTGCGAGCAATGGGCTTAATTGAGATGAAACAAGGGGAAGGCACGTATGTGAGGAATTTCGATGCATCTTCTTTAACATCGTCATTAAATACAACCTTATTAATGAAACAAGAGGATATTGTGAATTTATTGGAAGTGCGGAAAGTGCTTGAAGTAGGAGCAGTTCGTGCCGCAGCAGTAAAACGTACAGAAGAAAATTTACACAATATGCAGCATTGGTTAGATGAGATGCAAAAAAGTGTAGGAGATGAAAATGCTGGTGAAAAAGCAGACTTTCATTTCCATATGGCAATTGCAGAAGCTTCACACAACAATATTTTGTTAGAATTGATGAACCATGTTTCTGAAATGATTGCTGAAGCAATTGGTGAAACAAGACGAATTATTTTATATGGTGAACAAACAACAGCAGAAAGACTTCTAGAAGAGCATCGAAAAATTTATGAAGCAGTGTTAGCGAATGATATGGAAGCAGCGCAGCAAGCGATGCAAGATCACCTAACGAATGTGGAATGTATGGTCACAGGCATCGAGAAAACAAATTCGTAATATTGTACTTTCAAAATTTTATTTTTTTGATAAAATAGAGAAAGAATAAGTAAGCGTTTTCTGAATAGAAGAAAGAATAAAACATGAATCATTTATGTTTCGCTTCTTTCTTTTTTACCAAGTCATCTGATGACCATATGATTGTTGGCTGAATTGAAATGAGGGGGAACTATAATATGAAAGTTACATTATTTGTTACATGCTTAGTCGATATGTTTGAAACAAATGTCGGCAAAGCAACGGTTGAAATTTTAGAGCGATTAGGTTGCGAAATTGAATTTCCAGAAGCGCAAGTTTGCTGCGGACAACCGGCTTATAATAGCGGTCACGTAGAAGCGGCAAAAGAAGCAATGAAGCATATGATTCATACATTTGAAAACGCTGAGTATATCGTTACACCTTCTGGTTCTTGTGCGACAATGTTTCACGAGTATCCACACGTATTTAAAGATGATCCAGAATGGGGACCACGTGCGAAAAAAGTAGCTGAAAAAACATACGAACTGACACAATTTATTGTTGATGTGTTAAAAGTTACTGACGTTGGTGCTCGCTTGGATGGCGTAGCAACAGTTCATAAATCTTGTCATATGACACGTTTACTGGGAGTAAAAGAAGCTCCAGGCATTTTACTATCAAATGTGAAAGGTCTAGAAGTGAGAGAACTACCAAATGTACAAAATTGTTGCGGTTTTGGGGGAACGTTCTCAGTAAAAATGACACCAATTTCTGAGCAAATGGTAGATGAAAAAGTCGACAGTGTCATGGAAACAGGAGCAGATTATTTAATTGGAGCAGACTGTGGGTGTTTGTTAAACATTGGCGGGCGTATCGAGCGTTTAGGGAAAAATGTGAAAGTAATGCATATTGCTGAAGTATTGAATAGCCGCTGATGGAGGGGGAAGTAAGCTATGTCTATGAAAACTAGTGATAAAAAATTTAATGAGCGTGTTGGCGAAAATCTTCAAGATTCATTTATGCGCGGAGCAGTATCATCTGCACAAACGCGTCTATATACAAAACGTTTAGAGGCAGCTGATGAGCTAGGAAACTGGGAAGAGTGGCGTAACCTTGGTGAACAAATTCGTCAGCATACGCTAGAAAATTTAGATTATTATTTAATGAAACTGAGCGAAAATGTATCAAAACGAGGCGGCCATGTTTTCTTTGCGAAAACGAAGGAAGAAGCAGCTGAGTATATTAAACAAGTAGCTGAAAAGAAACAAGCGAAAAAAGTTGTGAAATCAAAATCAATGGTAACAGAAGAGATTGGTATGAACCATGTACTTCAAGAAATTGGCTGTGAAGTTGTTGAGAGTGACTTAGGGGAATACATTTTACAAGTAGACAATGATCCACCATCTCACATTGTTGCACCAGCACTTCATAAAAATAGAACGCAAATTCAAGGTGTGTTTAAAGAAAAATTAGGATATGAAAACTCTGATGATCCGTATGAAATGACGAAATTCGTTCGTAAAATTCTTCGTGGAAAATTTATGGATGCAGAAATTGGCGTAACAGGATGTAACTTTGCAGTTGCTAACACAGGTTCTCTTTGTTTAGTAACAAATGAAGGTAACGCAGACCTTGTGATGTCTATTCCGAAAACACAAATTGCGGTAATGGGTATGGAACGTATGGTTCCAACAATGGAAGAGCTGGATGTTCTTGTTGGTTTACTTTGCCGCAGTGCTGTTGGTCAGAAGCTAACAAGTTATGTAACAGTAGCAGGACCAATTCAAGAAGACGAAGTAGATGGACCAGAAGAGTTCCATTTAGTTGTTGTAGATAATGGCCGTTCTGAAATTTTAGGTTCTGAATTCCGTCAAGTGCTGCAATGCATTCGCTGTGCGGCATGTATCAATGTATGTCCTGTATATCGTCATGTTGGCGGTCACTCTTACGGATCCATTTATCCAGGACCAATTGGTGCGGTATTAACACCACTTTTAGGTGGATATGATGATTATAAAGAACTTCCATATGCATCTAGTTTATGCGGGGCATGTACAGAAGCTTGTCCGGTAAAAATTCCATTACATGACTTGTTATTAAAACATCGTCAAGTCATTGTGGAAAAAGAAGGACGTGCACCGCTTGCAGAAAAGCTTGCGATGAAGATGTTTAGCATGGGTGCTTCTTCTGCTGCTTTATACAAAATGGGATCTAAAATGGCGCCAGCTGCAATGAGCCCATTCACATCTGGAAACCGCATTTCTAAAGGTGTGGGACCGCTTAAAAATTGGACGGAGATTCGTGAATTCCCAGCTCCAAGCAAAGAAAGGTTCCGTGATTGGTATAAAGAGCATAAGAAAGGCGGGAATAACTAATGGCAGGAACGATTCAAAACCGTGATTCATTTTTAGAGAATATCGCAAAACAGCTTGGACGTGAGCGTAAAACAGAAGGTGTACAGCGCCCGGAATGGAAAAATAATGTGAACTGGGAAACGTTAAACGATTACTCACAAGAAGAACTATTAGAAGTATTTAAGAAACAATGTAACAACATTCATACGACTGTCATTGAAACGAATAGAGATGAATTAAGTGCAGCAATCAAGAAAGTTATCACAGAAAATGGCGGCGGGCCAATTATGTTATCTCAAGATGATCGTTTTGAAGAGTATGGATTACAAGAGCTGTTTGGAGCTGAACTTCCGAGCGAAAATGTAGAAGTAAATACTTGGGATCCCGAGAAGAAAGATGAAAACATGAAGCTAGCGGAACAAGCAAATATCGGAATTTCGTTTAGTGATTATACGTTAGCGGAATCTGGCACAATTGTAGTGCAAAGTCATAAAGGAAGAGGGCGTTCACTACACTTCTTACCAACTATTTACGTAGCTATTATTCCACGTGAAACATTAGTGCCGCGCATTACACAAGCAGTACGTGATTTAAATACACGTGTAGAAAATGGAGAAGCACCAGCTTCTTGTATTAACTTTATTACAGGACCAAGTAACTCTGCTGATATTGAAATGAACCTTGTTGTTGGTGTACATGGACCGTTAAAAGCATTTTACTTTGTTGTATAAATAGAAAAACAGGCCTAGTAAGGGCCTGTTTTTTTATAGGGAAAGGTGAATTTTTGGAAATACAGCATATTAAATTTTCTTGTTATACTAGGCCGAAAGGAGATGGTGAAATGCTATTTTATGTATATGCTTTTTTCACGGGTTTGATATTAGGTTCTTTCTATCAAGTTGTTGCCGGTCGTATTCCACTCGGCTATTCTATTTTAAAACCGCGCTCACACTGTTCCCATTGTCATCATGTATTACAAGCAAAAGAGCTGATTCCCATTTTATCATTTTGCCTACAAAAAGGAAGGTGTACACACTGTAATATAAAAATCTCACCTTTTCATCCGCTGTTTGAAGGTGTTGCAGGTATAGCGTTTCTTCTTACAGCACTTTTCATCGGCCCTAATGAGCAGCTTATTATCGCTTGGACTCTATTATCCCTTCTTTTTATTGTTACAATTACAGACCTTCTCTATATGGTAATTCCAAATCGTATTTTATTCTTTTTTGCAGTGATATTTGTAATAGAACGTTTTTTTATTCCACCTTCGTTATGGTGGGATGGATTATTAGGAGCAACAGTTATGTTTGTACTTTTATATATCATTCAAGTAATTTGTCCAGCAGGTATTGGCGGTGGGGATGTAAAACTGCTCATTTTACTTGGATTTGTAGTCGGAACAAAAACGATATTACTATCACTTTGTTTTTCTTCATTGTTTGGTATTTGCTTTTTTACTATTTCTATTGCTTTTCGGCGCATGACTTATAAAGAACCGCTCCCGTTTGCTCCGTTTATTGCACTGGGGACAGTAGGTGCATATAGTATGTATATGTAGAGGAGGGATAAGATGAATGTATATATGGATGATCAAAGACCTTGCCCAGCAGGATTTACGTTAGCAACGACAGTGGAACAGGCACTGGAGCTTACTCGGAATAATAAGGTACATACGTTATCGCTTGATTATAATATGGGATTGCGTCAGAGAAATGGATTGTATTTTATCGATGCCTTTTGTAAGGAAGGATTACATGTCGAGGAAATTTATCTTCATACAAATGATACAATAGGACAATATTATATGTTAAATCGCATACAAAAAGGAAAGGTGTCCGGAGAAATTTCTTCATCTATTCTTATTAAATGTGTTGGAAGTTACTAAAAAACATGCATTCCAATAAGGTTGGAATGCATGTTTTCGATGGTGCTCCAGTTATTCGTGCGGGACTGAAGCCCCCATACTGAAGAAAGTTTTGCATTATTTTACATGCGCTTGTAATGGAATGATTTCTTCAACTTGTGCGGAAATGATTCCACTTTCTGTAGATTCTGGTTTACTTTTTGTTTTAGTCAAATAATGATATACCATGCCGACAAACACAGATCCACCGATAATATTTCCAATTGTAACTGGAATTAAGTTATGAATTGCACCTGCAACAGAAATTGTATCAGGGTGTGGTGATACTAAAGAAAGTGCAAATAGCGATAAATTTGCGATGCTATGCTCATATCCAGATAAGAAAAAAGTAAAAACAATAAGCATCATCATAAGCATTTTTGCTGTATCTCCCTTTACTTGAGAAGGAAGGAAACATGCAAGACAAACGAGCCAGTTACATAAAATTGCTTTAAAAAATAAGTGCATTGTTGATGCGCCCATCTTTGTTCCAACAACTTCATTTAATAAGTGATTGTGACTAATCGTTTCAAAAATACCAGTCGCATAAAAGAGTGCTGCAAAAAATATTGCCCCTACTAAGTTACCGGCATAGCAAGCACCCCAGTTACGTAATGTATCACCAATTGTGGTCTCTTTTCGCAAAGTTGCAACTGTGAAATACATTGTATTTCCTGTAAATAATTCAGCACCGCCATATATAATTAAAATGAGTGCGATTCCAAAAAACATAGAAGATGCTAAATATGTGGCAGGTGAATGTGCATCATGAAAGAAATTTCCTAATTTAAAACATAGTACAATCGTAAAACCAATATAGATACCAGCAAGTACAGCACGAAGAAAATATTGCATTGGATTGTTATCTAGCATTTGTTTCTTTTTCTTTGCAAGCTGTACAACGTAATCTACTCCTTGTTCTAGCATAAGTCATTACGCTCCTTTAATACATCGTTTATAAATACTCTTGATATGAATAAAGTACACGTATTTGTTTCTACTTTCAATAAGTTTGTGCAATATTTCACAAAAAGGACATGATTTCAAAAGAAAGCGCTAACATTTTTGTTGTATAATATGGTGAATTTTCAATGTATGAGAAAAAATGTATATTTTTGAAGAAAAGAAAAAGCGCTGAAATTACAGCGCTTTTTCTTTATATTTTTTCGAATTTTGTTGTACATTTGGTGTTGTTTCTTTTGATAAGAACCAACCACTTGCACCAATTCCAAGCAATACAGTCCAAAATATAATTTTCCAAGTAGCTGATTCTGGGAATTCATGTGGAATCACACCTAATGCAGGGTGAGCCAACGTATGAACTGCTAATTTCACACCAACCCAGCCTACAATCGTGAATGCAGCAGTTTCCAACCCAGGTTTACGTTTCAGTAAGTTTACGAAAGCAGATGCGGCAAAGCGCATAATGATTAATCCAATCATACCACCTGCGAAAATAACGAAAAACTGTGCTGTATCGAGGCTACCAATCGTACCAAGATTTGTTTTCGGTAATGTCACAGCTAATGCAACAGCCGCTAAAATAGAGTCAATAGCAAAGGCGATATCAGCAACCTCTACTTTAAATACAGTCCACCAAAAGTTTTCTTGTTTTTTCTCTGTCTCGTTTTCCTTTGTTTCTTCGTGCGTTACATTCTTTTTTACATAAGTTTTTACAAGATGGTTACCAGCAATAAACATTAAATAGATGGCGCCGATCGCTTGTACTTGCCATACATCGACAAGAAATGAAATTATAAACAGCGATCCAAAGCGAAATACAAAGGCTCCTGCAAGCCCATAAAATAAGGCTTTTTTACGCTTTTCTTCCGGTAAATGTTTTACCATAATAGCAAGAACAAGCGCGTTATCTGCTGCTAAAATTCCCTCTAAAACGATTAAAATAAGTAATACCCAGCCATACTCCAATAATAAAGATAAATCCATTTCCATTCTCCTCTCGTTTGTATATGTGCTAAACAAAAGAAGAAAATTCCCCATTGTTTAGCTTTCCCCAAATAAGCTCTATCAACGGAGAAGAAATTTAGACAAGAATGCAAAAAAGACCTCTGCCGTTGATAGGCAAAGGTCTTGCTAGACATATGTAATAAGATATGCCAACAAAGCCGGAGGAATATAATTCCACGTAATGACGACTTTGTTTCAGAGAATATTTTCTCTGACGCTACTCCCCTTTGGAAATATGCTGTTACTTATAATATATGAGAACTGTTAATGTTTGTCAACCATTAAAAAATGTTTGCTCGCATATTTAACATGTATATTTTTTCTGCATGCAAAAGAAGAGACTACTAACAAGGAAAAAGATTATATGTTGTACAGATTAGAAAAGAAAAGAGACAGAGGGCATCTGTCTCAAATCCATTATCTATTTGATTAATTATCCACGTAATTGTTGTTGTGCAAGAGAAACAAGACGTTTTGTTACTTCACCGCCAACAGATCCGTTAGAACGAGAAGCTGTGTCAGAACCTAAACTTACGCCAAATTCTTGAGCGATTTCATACTTGAATTGCTCAAGTGCTTGTTCAGCACCAGGAACAAGTAGTTTATTTGTTTTCGCCATATTAGATGTACCCCTTTTTTTATTTTCAGCTTATGGTAGCTGATAATGTTATTGTATGTGTTCTGTTTTCACTCATACGCGGAAGTAATCGGTCATACTAACAGTTATTGGATGAAATGAAAAAAAGAGTAGCAGTGCTACTCTTTTTTCAGGACAGTTGCTGTACCTTCAACAACAACTTTATCGTATTGATTATATACATTTGTTTGTAACGTGATGATTCTTTTGTCATCGCGTTTTTCAATTACTTCAGCGACAACACGTAGCGTATCTCCAATTTTTACAGGAGCACGGAATGCCATATTTTGAGATAAATAAATGGTATTTTTCCCTGGAAGCTTTGTTCCAAGTATTGTTGAAATAAAGCTAGATACAAGCATACCATGAGCGATGCGTTCTTTAAACATCGTTGTTTTTGCAAAAGAATCAAGTAAATGAATTGGATTTACATCGCCGGTAAGTTTTGCGAAAGCAAGAATATCTTCGTCTGAAATCGTTTTTGTTAAAGAAGCCTGATCACCAATGTGAATCTCATCATAATAAAGCTCAGGGACAGATTCCGCTTCTTGAAAAAGATTCATTTCTTCCTCCTTCTTTTCCATGTTGAAAAATGGGAGCCATCCTGATGTAGTGGGAGAAAGAAAGAGACGAGTATTTTTTGCAGTAAGTTTCCACATTTTTCTTATTTCATGGAAGTAAATAGATTGTTTGAGTTTTCCTCGAACTTTTTTACGAGGTCTAGTTGCATGGATTTGAATTCTTCTAAAAAACTTTCTAATTGTTTTTGAACCTCTTGACGTTGTTGTTGTTGTTGGCTAATTAATTGTTTCACTGCTTCTTCGAATTGCTCACTTGTTTGTGAAAGTAAAGATAAAGATGCTTTTGTTGGAGACACAGTAAGTTGTTGCATATGGTTAGAAAGTTCATTCCATTTTTCTTGCCAGCCATCAATTTGTTCATTAAAGGAATGCCCAGCAAATTGTTTTACATATTCGGTATATTGCGCGTTTGCTTGTGCTGAAAATTGATGAATTTCTTTTTCGATTTCTTCTGTACTTTCTGTTAATTTATGCAAAGCTTCCTGCTGATGTTTCAACGTTTCTAATGTAAGCTGTTCCATTTGTTTTCCCGCTGAAGAAAAAAGAGAAAGAGAGTGTGACCAATTTTTCCAGAATGCATCAACAAGTTCGTGTGGTTTCGTTTCCATGACTTGACCTCCAAATAAATTTTTTACTTATTGTGAACGCAGGTTAATCTGCTGTGTCACCAAAAGAGGACGAAGATTTCTCATCCTTTGTTGGAACAGTGGAAAATGGAAAGAATGCATTTGTGTACAGGTTAAAAAACGTACGAAGCATTTTTTGATATTGTTCAAATGAAGTAGCGCAAGATGATAAATATTCCTCTCCATATTCCGTTAAAGAATAAATCCGTTTTGCTGGACCTCCTTCACTGGTATCCCAAGTAGAAGATATGAGGTTTTCTTTTTCTAGTTTGCGTAAAGTCCTATATACATTGCCTTGATCAATAGAAGAAAAGCCAATATCCATTAGCATTTGAATGAGTTTGTAACCGTGAAGACTCCAGTCTTTAAGACAGAGAAGTAAGAATGGAACTAAGAAGTTTTTTGGCATGGAGTTTGGTTGTTTCGTTTGGATTGGATCCAAACTTTCTTTTTTTTCTGGTTCATTTTGTAGCATGATTGTGCATCACCTCATGAATCAGTTAGATGGAATTTTTTTCTTATATGTGCAATTTACACCTATCTGTATTTTTTGTCAATGTATTTTTGGAAAATAAAAAATTAAATACACACTTGAACTTTTAGTCGGAATATTAGAAAATAATGAATAGATTGAATTGTTTCAATAACTAAATAAGGGAGTGTAGGAGAAGTGATTGAACAAAAACTCGATCCATTACAAGCTTGGAAAGAAGTTTACGAACAGACAGAAAAGTTTTGGGGAAAAACGCTCAATGAAACGGTCCAGACAGAAGAATATTCTGCGTGGATGGGAAGCGTTCTAGATTTGAATTTGTTTTATCAAAAGATGATGAATGATGCAACGAAGGGATATTTAGAGAAAGTGAATATCCCAACGCAAGAAGATATTGCCAGAGTTGCTTCTCTTGTTATCAATTTAGAAAACAAAGTTGATAATATCGAAGAGTTTTTGGATGAAAAGATAGAGTCTCTTGGACAATCTCCTACAATAAAGCGTGATGTAACAAAAGTGAAACAAGATATTCATACACTAGAAAATAAATTAGATAAAATTTTGGAACTGTTAGAAAAACAAAATAAAGTATTAGAAAAATTACAGGTACCAGCAGTACAAGCAGTACAAGCGAAAAATGATAATAAAAAATAATTTCGTTAAATATATACTCGTTCAGAAAGAGGAAGGGAGAACCTCTTTCTAGCGCGGTATATCATTTATAAATGTGTCTATTCATTGCGGTGGACGTCTAGGAAAAGTTCATCTATCATGAGGCCGCGAATTATAACAAAGGGGGAGCAAAAATGGCTCAATTACATGGAAAAGTAGCAATCGTAACAGGTGGAGCAAAGGGAATTGGAAAAGCAATTACAGTAGCACTAGCAGAAGAAGGTGCAAAAGTAGTGATTAACTACAATAGCAGTAAAGATGCTGCTGAGAACCTTGTGAATGAGCTAGCAAAAGAAGGCCATGATGTATATGCTTGTCAAGCGGATGTTTCTAAATTAGAGGATGCAAAGCGTCTTGTAGAAGAAACAGTACAGCATTTTGGAAAAGTAGACATTTTAGTTAACAATGCTGGTATTACGAGAGATCGTACATTTAAAAAGTTAAACCGTGAAGATTGGGATCGCGTTATCGATGTGAATTTAAGCAGCGTATTCAATACAACAAGTGCTGCACTTCCATACATAACAGAAGCTGAAGAAGGACGAATTATTAGTATTTCTTCTATTATTGGACAAGCTGGTGGATTTGGGCAGACGAACTATTCAGCTGCAAAAGCTGGTATGATTGGGTTTACAAAATCTTTAGCGTTAGAGTATGCAAGAACGAATGTAACAGTAAATGCAATTTGCCCAGGGTTTATCGATACGGAAATGGTAGCAGAAGTTCCGGAAAACGTTCGTGAGCAAATCGTAGCGAAAATTCCGAAGAAACGTTTCGGTCAAGCAGATGAAATTGCAAAAGGTGTTGTATATTTATGCCGCGATGGTGCGTACATTACAGGACAGCAATTAAATATTAACGGCGGTTTATATATGTAATCTAACAACAAAGAAGTGCATGTCTATGATAGGTATGCACTTCTTTCTTTCTAAAAGAAATGAAAATAAAGGAGTTGTAAAAATGACAACATTAAGAACGGAATGGGAAAAACAATTAGAGTTATATCCAGAGGAATATCAAAAAGCATATAAACGCTTTAGACGAGCAAGTGAAGTGTTACTTCGTGAACCAGAGCCGCAAGTAGGCTTAACACCGAAAGAGGTTATTTGGACGAAAAACAAAACGAAGTTATATCGTTACATTCCAAAACAAGAAAAAACACATTCTGTTCCTATTTTGTTAATTTATGCTCTTATTAATAAGCCGTATATTATGGATTTAACGCCAGGGAATAGTTTAGTGGAATACTTAGTAGACCGTGGCTTTGATGTGTATATGCTAGATTGGGGAACATTTGGTTTAGAAGATAGTCATTTGAAATTTGATGATTTTGTTCTTGATTACATTGCAAAAGCTGTGAAAAAAGTATTGCGTACAGCAAATGCGGAAGAAATTTCTCTTCTTGGTTATTGCATGGGTGGAACTTTAACTTCTATTTATGCTGCGCTTCATCCGCATATGCCAATTCGTAATTTAATTTTCATGACGAGCCCATTTGACTTTTCTGATACAGGTTTATACGGACCATTATTAGATGAAAAATATTTTAATTTAGATAAAGCAGTTGATACATTTGGAAATATCCCTCCAGAAATGATTGACTTTGGAAATAAAATGTTGAAACCACTTTCGAATTTTGTAGGTCCGTACGTAGCGCTCCTTGATCGCTCAGAAAACGAACGGTTTGTAGAAAGTTGGAGATTAGTTCAAAAATGGGTTGCGGATGGAATTCCGTTTCCAGGAGAAGCATATCGTCAATGGATTCGTGAGTTCTACCAAAAGAATAAGTTAGTAAAAGGGGAACTTATCATTCGCGGCCAACAAGTGAAATTAGAAAATATTAAAGCAAATGTATTGAATATCTCTGCTCAACGTGATCATATTGCACTTCCATGTCAAGTGGAAGCATTGTTAGATCATATTTCTAGTATTGATAAGCAATATGTGTGTATCCCGACAGGGCATATGTCAATTGTATACGGAGGAACAGCAGTAAAACAAACATATCCGACAATTGGTAATTGGCTTGAAGAGCGTTCAAAGTAAAGCGAAACTGCTATTAGTGGGTGATTTTTCCCACTAATAGTTAGTTGAGTACGGGTAATTTTGCATTGAGAGAAGTGGAAAATCGCACTGCTAAAGCATGATAGTATAATCCGGCTAGTGAAAACTAGCTGGATTTTTTTATGGAAAATAACGAAAAATAATGGGATAAAGAAAGATAAATTTATTTTAGGAGAGATTTGATGGAACTGCTACTTGGAAAATTGTTTTGGGATGAAGGGATTTCTATACCTTGTTATGAAAATTTGGAAAATGATATGATATGTGATGTGCTTATTATTGGAAGTGGTCAAGGGGGTGCTCAACTTGCATATATGTTATCAGCAATTGGACTACATGTGGCAGTTGTAGATAAAGGAAAAGTTGCAAGGGGAAGTACGCTTGCGAATACGGGGTTGTTACAATACACTCAAGATAAATCATTAACTTCGTTTGTGCATACATTTGGTGAAGAAAAAGGAGTTCGAGCATATCGTTTATGTTATGATGCGCTGGATACTTTGGAGCAAGTAGTAACAAAACTCGATATAGATCCTGAATTTATTCGTAGAGGAAGCTTATATTATGCAAGTGATAAAGATGATGTTTCATTTCTAAGAAAAGAGTATGAAACCTTAAGATATTATGATTTTCCTGTTGAGTTTTTTACAGAAGAAGATATAACGAAACGTTATTCATTTACAAAACCAGCTGCTTTATACACAAGAGGAGATGCGGAAGTGAATCCGTATGTGTTAACACATGCTCTTATTCATACAGCGCAAAAGAATGGAACGGGTATTTTTGAAGATACGGAGATTATTCATATTAAATCTGTTCATAAAGATACAATCTGTTATACTAAAAATGGAAAGAAAATTATATCTAAAGCTGTTATTATAGCTACAGGATACGAAACGCAACAGATAAAAAAAGAAGCAAATGCAACTTTGGCAACTTCTTATGCAATTGTAACAAACGAACAACCAAATTTTGAGGGATGGTACGAGCAGTCGTTAATTTGGGAAACTGCGCGTCCGTATTTATATTGCCGCACGTATAAGAATCGAATTATAATCGGTGGCCTAGATGAACCGAGTATGTTACAAAAATATGGTGACACTCATCTACTACATAAAAGAAATCTTCTTGTTCAAATAACATCAAAATTATTTCCACAGTTGAAACACATACAAGCAGAATATTATTGGGCAGCAATATTTGGCGGAACGCATGATGGAATGCCCATTCTGAAAGAGGATGAATCGATTGCAAACCTCTATTATGCATTAAGTTATGGAGGGAATGGTACCGTTTATAGTATGGTATTTGCAAAAATATTTCAGGAATTATTTGCACATGGCAGTAGTTCAGATTTTGAAGTATTTCGTCGTAAAAAAAGTTAAAGAAGTGATGGAATGAAAGATATTAGGAAATGGTTACAACATTTAAGACCCGTACAGCTTATCGTTTTATTTTATGGTATTGCTGTTATTGTGTCTGTTATATTATTAAGCATGCCATTTGTTATAAAACCAGGAGTTGAGTGGACATTTATTGATGCTTTATTTATATCTGTTAGTGCAGTAAGTGTAACCGGTTTATCTGTTGTATCGATTCCAGATACATTTACTACAGCAGGCATTGTTATATTAGCGCTTATTTTACAATTAGGTGGACTAGGCATTATGGCGCTTGGTACATTTGTTTGGATGATTACAGGAAAGAAAATAGGCCTGCAGCAGCGGCGTTTAATTATGGCAGACCAAAATCAAAGGAATTTAGCAGGTCTTGTTCATTTAATGCGCTCAATTTTAATATTAATCGTTTCGATTGAAGTAATTGGCGCAATTTTATTGGGAACAAGATTTTTACATTATTTCCCTAATTGGAAGGAAGCATATTTCCATGGCTTTTTTGCAGCTGTTAGTGCTACAACGAATGGCGGATTTGATTTGACGGGGGAATCGCTTGTACCGTACCAAAAAGATTATATCGTACAAATAATTCATATGCTTCTTATTATTTTAGGCGCAATTGGTTTTCCAGTATTGATTGAAGTGAAACAATATATAGGTAAAAAGAAGCATGAATTATTTCGATTTTCCTTGTTTACAAAGCTCACAACGACAACATTTTTTGCTTTGGTGGTTGTTGGAACAATTGTTATTTTTTTATTAGAGTGGAATCATTTTTTACATGGGAAATCATGGGATGAAATGTTGTTTTATACACTATTTCAATCTGTTACAACAAGAAGTGGCGGCTTAGCAACGATGGATATTCAAGAATTTTCGCCCCCAACACTTTTCTTTATGAGTATATTAATGTTTATCGGTGCTTCCCCAAGCTCTGTCGGTGGTGGTATTCGTACAACAACATTTGCAGTTAGTATTCTCGTATTGTATACCTTTGCAAAAGGCGGTAGAAGTGTACGGGTATTTGGGAGACAACTACATGAAGAGGATATTATAAAAGCATTTGTTGTTACGTTGATGGGTGCTTTACTATGTGCCGTAGCACTATTTGTATTATGTATAACGGAACCATTTCCATTAATGAATCTGGTTGTAGAAGTATGTTCAGCATTTGGAACAGTTGGTTTATCGACTGGAATAACACCGGAACTCACAACAGTTGGAAAAATTGTATTAATTGCACTTATGTTCATTGGGCGGATTGGTATTTTAACGTTCATACTTGTGATTGGCGGAAAAGAGAGACCACTTCGATATAAGTATCCAAAAGAACGGATTATTGTTGGATAAGAAAAAGGATTGTATTTTATAAAATACAATCCTTTTTCTACTTTAATCGTTAATGCCAAACTGCGGATGCATAAAAGTGTCTTCTGAATCACTATTGTTCCTTTGTAGTAATTCCTGATTTTCTTCAGAAATCCAGCCGATATCATTTGTTGGATGTATCCATTGATCTCCGGACATAATAGCAGGATCAATATCATCGCTCCAATAGTTCAGAGGGCTATTTTCTGAATTATATAGGCTATCACCAATAATTACGCCATACTCATTGGTGAATGGTGGTTGCATCGTGATGTCAGTTCCTTTAAAAGAAGGAAAATTCATTTGATGCGGAATTGTTTCATCAAGAATCGGAGAGTCGATCGGTTGGTTTCTCTTCACATTTACCGCCCCTTGTTTATGAAAGTGAAAGGCATATATACCTTCCTAATTTATAGCATTTCCTCACATTGCATATTCGCAACTTGTTAACAGTTACCATCTATAGGGTAGGGTTTCAATGTCCATATTAGTACTACAAGCATTGATTTTATATAAAGAATGAAGGAGTGTTTCGTATGGTAAAACGAAAGGTGAGTCGTAATGCAGCTGCAAAGAACAATCAAACTCCAAAAGAAAGCTTGCCGGATGCGGAATTTGCAGTAGAGTACGAAAATGAAAATGTTGCAAAATATGCAAATCGCAACTCAAAAAAAGGCAAGAAAAATTGAGACGTTTTTTATAAACGTCTCTTTTTTTTGTGGGATTTTTTATAGATTTTTTAATTGTTTGTAAATTCATTGTTATGTTGTAGGCGAAAAAGAGGGAGAAAACATAGAAGTAGCAACGTATTACACAAAAATAAACATTAAACAAAAGATTAATCTTTGTTTAATGTGGTTTTTACACTTTACGTTTATATTGAAATTATACATATGAAAACAATAGAAGAGAAATATGAATTTGTATAACTGGAGGTGAAGTCATGTCTGTTGTCGGAGAAGAGCGTAAGCGGATCATTATTGAACAAGTAGAGTTAAGAGGAAAAGTAAAGGTGTCAGAGCTTGCAAAAGAATTTTCGGTATCAACAGAGACAATTCGCAGACATTTAGGAGACCTAGATCGCGAGAAGAAATTGAAGAAAGTATACGGGGGAGCAGTTGGATTACCAGGGACTAAAATAGATCCTCCAATGCTAGAAAGAGAAATGTTATGTTTAGAAGAAAAAAAACGTATCGGTTATAAAGCAGCAACTTTTGTAGAGGATGGTGATGTCATTGTTATTGATGATGGTAGTACACCACTCCAAATGGTACCATATCTTATTTACCGAAAAAATTTGACTGTTATTACAAGCTCTTTTCCTGTTGCAACGCAATTAATTTCTTTTATTAATAAGAAAATGATTGATGGTCAAGTGTTGTTTATTGGTGGAAAAGTGGCTCCAAAGCATTGCCGAGTATCAGGTTCTATTTCTCAGCAAGTCATTCAGCAGTTTCACTTTGACAAAGCATTCATTTCAATTGATGGACTTTTGCCTAATTTCGGAGTTTCAGGTTTTGAATTGGAGAAAGCGAAGTTATCAGAATCTATGATTCGACAGGCAAAGGAGACATTTATTTTATGTGATCATACGAAGCTGGGGGTAAGAGGAAATTATCGTATTTCTGGATTTTTAGATATACATCATATTGTTTGTGATAAAAGCATGCCACATAGCTTTGAAGAAGAAATAAAGAGAGCGGGTATTCAGTGGACTGTTAGTTAGAATAACAGGTGCTTTCGATATGAATGAAAGCACCTGTTTTTATCCCGCTATTCGCGGGCAGTAAGATCCCGATTGGTGAGAGTTTTCCATCAGTGGGGATGAAGAATCCCCCACTGATGGAAGTTTCACTTTATAAAGTTATGCTAGTTTTGTTAATCGGCTTATATTTGTTGCATATAATTCACATTGTGTCGTTTTTGGATTGTAGTATGCAACAAGGATAGAAGGATTCGGAATAATTTCACCATTTTGTATGTAATGATGGTAGTGAAAAGATAGGTGCTCTACAACCGTATGTTTGTACAAGTCTTTTTCTGTCAATTGAAGAGCAGCAAATTCGCTTCCTAGTATGTTAGGATGTTCTAGAATCATTTTGTAGTAGGAATTTACTTCTTCCTTTTTCCTTTGTTCCGTTAACCATGATTTACGAGGACGATATTTATGATTTTGCAAATAATCAATTGTTAATAAGGCTTTAATCGTATGAAGTTGTATAGTTTTTTTTGATTGTAAAAATTGATACAGACGTTGGAATAAATCGTCTAGTTGGTGTCCAATTCGGCTCCATTTTTGTGTATCCCAATAAGATCCAAATTCTTGAAAGAAGTCAAAAGGTGTGTCAAATACATAAGACACGATATATGAAACAGTGTTGTCCAGACGATGGGCATTCCAATATTTTTCTAATACATCTTCAACCTGTTTAATTCGAATAATATCCTCAAATGATAGTACATTATTTCCAAGCATTTCGTATGGTGCCTGATCCATGTATATATATTGATGATCATTTGCTCGAATTCGAAGACCCGTACCACGCAGCAATTTTAAAAAGCCTAGTTGTAATTCTTCCGGTCCTAAAGCAAAAACATCATTAAATGTTTTTCTGAAGGAATGATAGTCTTCTTCGGGGAGCCCGGCAATTAAATCTAAATGTTGTGCGATTTTTTGTCCATCACGAACCATTGTAACTGTTCTCGTTAATTTTTCGAAATTTTGACGTCGTTTTACAAGGTCGTTTGTTTGCTCATTTGTAGATTGTACACCAATTTCAAATCGGAACAAACCAGGAGGAGCATGTGTATTTAAAAATTCAATGACCTCGGGCCTCATAATATCGGCTGTAATTTCAAATTGAAACACGGTTCCAGGTACGTGTTCATCAATTAAAAATTGAAACATCTCCATGGCATAGCTGCGGCTAATGTTAAAAGTGCGATCGACGAATTTAATAATACGGGCACCATTCTTCATTAAATAGCGAATATCCTCTTTAATACGTTCACGATCGAAGTAACGAACTCCAACCTCAATAGAAGATAAACAAAATTGACAGCTAAACGGACAACCGCGGCTCGTTTCGATATAGGTGATGCGTTTACTTAAATGTGGAATATCTTCTGGGAAACGATATGGAGATGGTAATTCTTTTAAATCTAGTTTCTCACGTTGCGGTTTTATTGCATGGGTACCATCAGCTTTTATAAATCCAATACCGTCAAGATTCTCAAATTGCTGTGTACCTTGTATTTCAAATAAAAGATTTTTTACAGCAGCTTCTCCTTCGCCAATAATGATAAAATCGATTTCAGGAACACGTTTTAGCCAATACGGCACATCGTATGTAACTTCTGGGCCGCCGACAAAAATGATAAGGTTTGGATTAATTTTCTTTAGCATTTGAATGACTTCAATTGTTTCTTCAATGTTCCAAATGTAACAGCTAAATCCTATTACATCGGGTTTGCGCCGATACAAATCAGTAACAATATTCATGGCAGGATCGTTAATCGTATATTCAGCCATCTCTAAATCAAATTCAGGCTGAGCATATGCTTTAATATAACGAATTGCTAAATTTGTATGAATGTACTTTGCGTTTAATGTACTAATAACAATGTTCATATTTTTCGCCTCAACTTTAACGTATTTCCGCAAGAAATCCCATCTTCGAGCGCGTGATGGGCAATAGCCCAGCGGTAAGGGATGAATTTCGGTTAGACACAGTCTAAAGCAAGTCATGGCAAATACATGCATGTTTTGCCCTTCCGCATAAGGATGTAGTTTTCCTTTGCCAATGTTTGTAGATGCCCCCACCTTTTCATGCAAGAAGACAAGTTAGTGTTTAAGTAGTAGGGAGTTGACTTTAGAGTTATATTGTTTAGTATAGGCAGATATATGGAAAAAAACAACATTTGTAAGATATGGACTTTGCATAAAAAAAGGACACATTTTTTCATGAGCATCATATAATTTACCAATAGAAAAAAAGTTGGTCAGGGGAAAGAAGGGGAAGAGGTGAGTGGAAGAATGCGTGAGAAGGTAATTATATATGCACATATACTACAAAAACTAGGCATTATTAATGAACAAGAGAAGAATGCTATGCTACAAATTATGATGAACAAAAGAGCCTTATAATAGGGCTCTTTTCATTTTGATAAAGTTTATAGAACATGGCAAAAGCATATTGACAAAAAGGAGTTCTCGTGTGATAATTCAATTAAATTTTGCGAATTATCAAAAAATATCGCCTTTTACATAGAAATAGAAGATAACAATACGGGGGTGACGATATGTTATTATTTTTAAAGAAATGGAAAGAATTACGGGATATTAAGATGGAATTGGCTCTTCGCGATTGGTTTTATGGGACAAAAATTAGCTTATCAATGTGTACGTCTAAAGATCCGCTTACGTTTTTAGTTAATATAGAAGGAAAAGATAAAGGGTTATTTGCGGAGGATGATTTTATTGTAGTCAATAGTACGTGTGAATCAGTATTTGCGATTGATGAGAAACCAGCTTCGGAATCATTTATGCATGCAGATATTTATAAAAAAAGTCAGGCAGAATGCATTTTACAAGTACAAACAGTTGATAGTCATTTAATGTCTGAGTTATATGGAAAAGAAGGCGAAGTAACATTTGAACAAAGAAATGTAGAACGTGTTTTTGGTAAGGAGGGCATTACAGGTATTACAATTCCAATTGTAGAAAATGAAAGTAAATTTGCGAATTTGCTAGAAGAGAGTGTGCCTTGCTTTACCGAGGGTGGGGGAGCTGTGCTTGTTCATAATTACGGATTATTTGTATGGGGAACAACGCCAGAAGAAACGAAAAAATGGTTAGAAGGATTAGAGTACTTAATGAATTACCATGTAAAACTGTTAATGATTAAAGGAACAAAAAGCTCAGTTATTTAATTGAAAGTTTTCTTTAGGTAGAAATGCCTAAAGAGAAGTGTGATAAGGTACAAAGTAACCTTAAAAATGAAAGCGTTTTTATAAGTGAATTTTTACTCATAAAATATGGCTCTCCTTATTATATATAGATTACATGTCGTCATGTGGGGAGGAACGTATTTTGCGAGTTAAATATCATTTTCTTCCAAAGCAACAAGTTGTGACTTGCTCGGAGAGTGAAGATGTGGAGCGGGCATTAGAGATAATGAATCGTAGCGGATACAGAGCGATTCCTGTTTTAACAGAGGATAGTAAGACTTTTAAGGGTATTATTTATAAAGTGGATACGCTAGAGAATAAATGCAGGGAGAAAGAAGAAAAGAAAGAAAGTGTTTCTGAACTAATAGAAAATGAGCAAGCATTTATTTTTGAACGGGATTCTTTTTTTCGTGCTTTTTATACAATTCGTAGACTGCCATTTCTAGCTGTACTAAATGATTACCATGAGTTTGTTGGTATTTTAACACATTCTAATATTTTTGATGTGATTGAAGACTCATTTGGAATGAATACAGGTGGGTATATATTGACGATAGCGAAGCATGAATCTAAAGGAATTATTAAAGAGCTTGGCACATTATTAAAGTCTTATAATATCGGTGGCTTATTTACGTTAGATAATGGTGATAAATATATAAGGCGTGTTATTGTTAATCTTACAGAAGATTTGAACGAAAAAGAGCTAGAAATATTAGTGGCGAGATTAGAGAAAAAAGGTTTTCGAGTCAGCCACGTAGACCGTATTTAGAAATAGAGAGAGGCAGAAGCCTCTCTCTATTTTTGTGAAGAAACAGGTGGTATTGGTGATACAAGGTCAGATAAGAAGATGAAATCAGCCTTTTCTTGAATTTTTGGAATATAAGACCGGATGACGGAAGAGGTAATTTCACCCGGTGGCCCAACATGACCAATAGCTACCATAACAGGTTCTTTTTCTATTTTCTTCAAGAGAGAATTTGCTTGTTTTGTTACGTGAGAAGAAGTATATACATCATCAAAAAATAGTTTATTTTCTACAGTAGGTACACCAATTTCTTCAGCAATTTTTTTTACAACGCTTTTTGGACTTGTTTTACTATCTAAATAAAAGAGACCATGTTCTTTACAAACTGATAGTATAATACGCATCACTCTTTCATCAGCAGTTGCTTTTGAACCCATGTGATTATTCATTCCAATTGCAAAGGGAACTTCTTCAATTGCTTGTTTGACACGACTTCTAATTTCATCATCACTTAAGTCAGTTGTAATAGCTTTTGGACCAAGCCACTCCTTTTTTCCTTTTACAGGCTCCATTGGCATATGTATAATAATTTCGTGTCCTTTTTGATGAGCTGATGTTGCATCTTGTTTTGTAGATGGAAGAAAGGGCATAACTGCAACAGTTAACGGGATAGGAAGAGATAACATTTTTTCTGTTCCCTTCATATTATTTCCAAAGTCATCAATGACAATCGCTACTTTATTTGTATGAGCGTAGGTCGGTATAGAAAAAGTTATGATTGGCAGTAGTGCCGTAAGTAAAAAGATAACAATATATTTTCGCATGTAAGATTCTCCCTTCTTAATAATACAAACACTCATCACTAGACGAAAGATTGTTCATTTCCGGTTTAAATGAATCGAATAAAACTACCATTAGTAGATGGGGATCTCATCTGCTGCTGGTTTCCTCATTTATATTCTTTCATTTCTCATAATCTTGAGACGGGGTGAGTGTTTGTTAATGCGAGATAAATGATAATCTATTGTTATCGTTTACGTTTTGAAGTAATTTAACCGCACAAAATGTCGAAAATAAAATTGTGAAAAGAAGGTAAATCTACAATTAAGTAGGATTTCAAATAAAATAAAACAAAAAAAATGTCTATTATTGCGAATGTATTTACAAAGATAGAATAATTTGTAATAATTCTCAAGGTGAGGATAAAGATTTGTAAATTACAGGGAGAAAATGTTTAATTTTCTGAACATTCGCATTTGGCGGGGGAGAAACGGAAATTTCCATTTTTTGATAAAAGGAAATACAGATTACGGAAGAATATCGAGGGGGATATGCATGTTTGTAGCAAAAAGAAAATCTACAATGGACAAGCTTTTGCGCGATATTAATGTGAAGCGCGAGGAAATGATTCATTTAGGGCTTGTAAATGGACTTGATAGCATAGAGACAATTCAAGTAAGTCAAGAATTGGACATGCTTATTATGAAATATCAACGTTACAAAGAGAATAAAGTATCGAAGTGGCTTTTAATGTTAAAAACGCCACTTTTTAAAACGTCACATAGTGTGAAATCGAATATGTTTTGGAGAATGTTTATTACAGCATTTATGAAATAATCATCCCTGTATGGAAAAAAAGGGATGATTATTGTGAATGGAGCGGGAGTATAATGCATACAGTTGTTCCTATATGTTCTTTGCTTTTAATCGTAATTTGACCATTATACATTTCAACGATTCTTTTGCATACGACAAGGCCTAATCCTGTTCCTGTATCTTTATTTGTAAAAAATGGATGAAAAATTTTTTTTTGGATGTGTTCTGGAATTCCTTTCCCTGTGTCTACAATACGTAATTGAGCTATATTTCCACTTGCTTCGGCTGTAATTGTCAATGTATCATCTAATGACATGGCTTCAAAAGCGTTTTTTGTAATATTCAAAATAACTTGTTTAATGTGATCATTTGAACAACGAATAAGAAGTGGCTTTTCTGGCATATGTATGGAAATGTGAACGTTATGTAAATTTGCCTCGGATTTAATAATTAATGAAACTTCTTTTATAATTTCTCTTAAATCGTATGTTTTTTCAAAAATAGCAGTTGGTTTTCCAAGGATAAGGAATTCACTAGCAATTTCATTAATCCTCTCAATTTCTTGTTCAATAACTGAGAAATAAAATTGGTCTTGTTCATTTGTATGTTTTTCTTTCAAAAGCGTAACAAGTCCTTTAATACCTGTAAGAGGATTGCGGATTTCGTGAGCTGTACTTGCAGCAAAAGAGCCAACTAATTCTAGTTTTTGTACTTCATTTTGTTTTCTTTCCAATTTTGTTTGTCTTTTCAAAAGCATATACTTTATAACTAAAAATAAAATATTCATAAGAAATAATGTTATTAAACATTCCGTAAAGACGTTCCGATATAGAACCGTTTGTTGAATAGGTAGCGGGTAAACAGTAACGCTCCATGGTAATCTTGTTAATGGAACAGTAATTTGTTGTGTGTTTTTTTGAGTAAATTTGTGATGATCGTCTTGTAAAAATGAGATTCCTTGCTTATCATGCACTTCAAAATGGTATTTTGGTTTGATTGCATTTAAAGATGCTGCAATATAGTCAAATCGTAAACTTGCTACGAGGAGTCCAGAAACATCTTTGTTCTTATTCAGAACAGGAGTAGCGATTACAATGACTCGATGTCCAGAAACACGATCAGTAAGTGCAGATGAAACAGTTGTTTTTTTATTTTTCAAAGTTTCTTGTGCATAAGAACGATCGGCGATATCAATATTTGTTTTCAGACTGGATGATGATAATGTAATTTTAAAATCTGTATTTGCATAATACAGACCAGAAAAGCGAGGGTCTCTTTCATCTGTACTTTGTAGAACTTGTTGCATTTCATTATTGTTGTTCGTTTTTGCGCTAATAACCATGGCAAGCATTTCTAATGCAGATGTTGCTTCTCCAAGATAACGATCTAAATAGTCTCTATATAAAAATACGACTTTATGAGCTGCCTTTTCATTTTCCTGCTGCATTGTATATTTGCGATATGAAAAAAAGAGAGCGCTCATACAAAGGGTTGGCAATATAACAAGTAAAATATATATATAAGTATTGCGTAGTTTTACGTTCAAAATTGCTAACTCCTTCTTTTTTATTTTCATTATATATAAACATTCTTAAATATGCAGTGTTTTTATGTTATTTTTTATTGAAATATATTTAAACGAGACGGTGTTTTTGAAATTCGATATAATATAATTATTTGAAAAGAAATTTAGTAAAGGGTTGAAGAGTTATGACGTCTCAATATGAAAAAGAAGATATTTCCAAATCGTTGAAAGTATTTATCGCTTTATCGCGCGTACACCGCTCGGTTATGGATATTGCCAATAAATCTATTCAAAGTAACGGGTTAAATCCAACAGAGTTTGCAGTGCTAGAATTGTTATATCATAAAGGAGATCAACCGTTGCAACAAATTGGAGAAAGAATTTTAATTGCAAGCGGTAGTATTACGTATGTTGTTGATAAATTAGAGAAAAAAGGACTTGTAGAGCGAAAGCCTTGTCCAAATGATCGGCGTGTCATTTATGCTCATTTAACGGAATCAGGAATACAATTGATTTCCAATATTTTTCCGAATCATGAAGAGGTCATACATGAATCATTCCATATGTTAGAAAAGGATGAGAAAGATCAGCTATTAACGTTGTTAAAGAAGATAGGAAAGTATGAGAAATAATAAAGTTTTTTGTAAGCTTTGAATGAATAATTCAAAGTTTTTTTTATCCCGCTACTTGCGAGCAGCCTGCTGATGATTAGCTGAATCTTATTTCTTACTTAATGGATGATCGTATGGAATTTTTAATGTATCTGAAGTTTAAAATTAAGATGTATGAATTTTAAAATACGCGTAGGGTGAATTTCGCTGATCAATAAAGGGGATTTGCGAAATGTATGGAATAATAGTACGAGGATGCTTTTTAGAAGAGAAAGGGGCTATTTACATGTCATTTGAAAGTTATGAGTACAAACGTCCAAATATGGATGAAGTAAAAGAAAGATTTACAGAAGCTTTGCAGCAGTTCAAGAATGTAAAAACAGTGGAAGAACAAAAGAAAGTAATTGCACATATTAATGCAATTCGCAATGATTTCAGCACTATGTATAACGTATGTTATATTCGTCACAGTATAGATACAACAGATGGATTCTATAAAGAAGAACAAGATTTCTTTGATGAGTATTCTCCAATTGTGAAAGGATATGTGACAAAATATTACGACGCATTAACACAATCTCCATTTCGAAAACAATTAGAAGAATATTATGGTACGCAGCTCTTTGCACTTGCAGAGGCTGAAATGAAGACATATTCCGATGACGTGGTAGCAGATTTACAGTTAGAAAATAAATTATCTTCTCAATATACACAGTTATTAGCGGCAGCTAAAATTTTGTTTGAAGGAGAAGAGCGAACATTATCACAACTTGTTCCGTTTATGGAGCACACAGATCGTAATATGCGTAAACAAGCAAGTGAGGCATATTATGGTTTTTTAGCAGAGCATGAGGAAGAGTTAGACCGTATTTATGATGAACTTGTAAAAGTAAGAACGACAATTGCGAAGAAACTGGGCTTTAACAATTTTGTAGAACTTGGATATGCAAGAATGTATCGTACTGACTATAATGCAGAGATGGTTGCAAATTTCCGTAAGCAAGTGCTTGATTATATTGTTCCTGTTGCAACAGAACTTAGACAAAGGCAACAGGCGCGTATTGGGGTAGAGAAACTTGCGTATTATGATGAGAATTTTGAATACGCATCTGGTAACGCTGTACCAAAAGGTGATGCGGATTGGATTGTGAACCACGGCAAAACAATGTATAGAGAACTATCAGAAGAAACAAATGAATTTTTTAACTTTATGTTAGAAAATAATTTACTTGATCTTGTAGCGAAAAAAGGAAAAGCTGGCGGAGGCTATTGTACATATATTGAAAACTATAAAGCACCTTTTATTTTCTCAAATTTTAACGGAACGTCTGGTGACATTGATGTGTTAACACACGAAGCAGGACATGCTTTCCAAGTATATGAAAGCCGCCATTATGAAATTCCGGAGTATAATTGGCCGACATATGAGGCATGTGAAATTCATTCGATGAGCATGGAGTTTTTCACATGGCCGTGGATGAAATTATTCTTTGAAGAAGATACGGAGAAATATTACTTCTCACACTTAAGTTCAGCTTTACTATTTTTACCATATGGTGTATCTGTTGATGAATTCCAGCATTTTGTATATGAACATCCAGAATCATCACCAGCTGAGCGTAAAGCAGCTTGGCGTGAGATTGAAAGAAAGTACTTACCGCACCGTGATTATGAAGAAAATGATTATTTAGAGCGCGGAGGCTTTTGGCAACGTCAAGCGCATATTTATAATTCGCCATTTTATTATATTGATTATACGTTAGCACAAATTTGTGCGCTTCAGTTTTGGAAACGCTCTAGGGAGAATCATCAAGAGGCATGGGGAGATTATGTTCATCTTTGCCGTCAAGGCGGAAGTAAATCATTCTTACGATTAGTTGAAACGGCAAATTTAACATCTCCGTTTGCTGATGGATGTGTGAAGGGTGTTATCGAGGAAATTCATGCGTGGTTAGATAAAGTAGATGACACAAAATTGTAAAAAATATACACTGTTTTTTATGAAATTGCAATCGACACATGTTTGGAAAAATGAGATAATATAAGAAAATTTAGAATAATTAAAAAGGAGGTGTTTCTTTAGAAGAAGCGCCTCTTTTTAACCAAATAGGGGGGAGAAATATGATGCAATCTTATGCAAATATGAATATGGAGACGTTGTTACGAGGGATGTCCTCTACAAGACAGATGCTTTTATCCGAAATTGAAATGTTAACAGATACAGAAATTAATACGAAACCGCGCCGTGATAAATGGAGCATTATGCAAGTTTTACATCACCTTCATCTTGTTGAACAATCTGTTACATCCGCAATTGTATATGCACTTCATAAGAACGAAAGAAAAGTTGTTCCACTACAAGACCTTCAAGTTACACTCGATCGAACAAGAAAGAGAGAAGCCCCTCAGCAAATGCAACCTACAGAAACACTAATGAAAAAAGCACAAATGATTCAATTACTGCAGAGTTCAAGGGAAAAGCTCTTGCATGTTCTTCATAGCATTGTTAATGAAAAAGAACTATTTGAAAAATCGCTTAAACATCCTGTATTTGATGAGCTTAATTTATATCAATGGGTACAATTCTTAGATTTACATGAACAACGTCATCTTACACAGTTAAAAGAAGCAAAACATTCAATTTTGCAAAGATAAAGTGAAACTTCCATCAGTGGGTCTTCATTCTCACTCATGGAAGTTTTTTATGGATTATTTAGAGTTCTTGCAGGCGATATGCACCACTATTGTTTCAATTTCCATAAATTTCGTATCACTTCCCGTATGTATATTCCTACTTCATATGTTGGAACCTATATAAGGATATCTTAAAAGGAGTTGAAATAATGGGAAATAAAAAGAAGGAGCAAGAACGACAATGGAAAGCGCGAAAAGAACATCAGCAGCCACATGGGAAAGTGAAGACTTTTGCGGAGCTTGTGGATGAAACGAAAAAAACGTGATGCAGTTGCATCACGTTTTTTCTAGTAAAGGAAATGTAAGAAGGAAAGACGTTCCAACATTTTTCTTACTAGAGATATCAATTTTTCCGTTCATTGCTTTTATAATACTAAACACAACCATCATTCCAAGACCTGTGCCTTTTTCTTTTGTAGAGTAAAAAGGGGAACCGAGGCGTTTTATTTGTTCGTTACTCATACCCATTCCAGTATCTTGAACATGCAGGTGGATGTGTTTATGAGCGGGTGTTAAGGTAAAAGTAAGATCTCCGCCGTTTGGCATCGCTTCAATGCAATTTTTTATAATGTTTAAAAGACATTGATTAAGCTTTTGTTTTTCTCCCATTATGTAAAATATTTTACTTTGTTTCGTATAATGAATACGAACGTTAGAAAGGTTCGCTAATGGTGTCATGAGCGTAAGAGCATGCAGTAATTCTTCTTCTAACTGTAACGCTTGTATTTTTTCAATACTTGGTTTTGCGAATGTTAAATAGTCTGTTAATACATGATTGGCTTGATCAATACCGCGTATAGCGATGTCTAAATACAGCAGCTTGTCTTTTTCTGAGTAGTTTTTCGCTTGTAGCAATTGGAGAAATCCTCTCGTTGATGTAAGAGGGTTTCGAATTTCATGTGAAATTGAAGCAGCCATCTCACCAATCAATTGAAATTTCTCGACGTTCACAAGTTCTTTTGCAAGACGAACTTGCGATTGTAAAACGTCCATTAAGTATAAAATTAAAATCGTTCCTATAATTGTGCATAATTCGTATGTGATGATATAAGGTATATAGTTCATTGGATTTGGGACTATAGATAGAAAATAAGGAATCCAAACTATTCCATAAACTAGGCTGTAAAAAAAAGCTAAATACATTTTTGGTCGTATTTTCCCTTTTATATATGTTTTGTATGTTGTAAGAAGAAGAATGTACAAAACGATAGAGGCGATAATAGAAGGTATGACACCGCTCCCGCCGATAAGAAAACGATAAAGATTCATAATACTAAAAATTACCCCACCTGCAACAGGGCCACCAGATAATGTTCCGACAATTAGCACGATATGTCGGAAATCGAATTGAAAGCCAAAATCAACTTTTGCAGCAAATGACATACAGACAATAGTGGCAATGCTGCAGGAGAGGACAAATACAAACGAATTGAGCTTCGGAGAGCGATTTCCTTTTTCGCTCCAAAATAAATGATAAATTAACATTGTAACCAAAATAAACAATATATTTAAGAAGAGGTACATAATAAAAAGCTTCAGCTTTAAAACCTCCTTGTAGTGAGAAGTGAAAGATACGACATATAGAATTATCATACTATTAATATGAAAGAAAATGAAATGTTATTTTTAGAAAAAACAGAAAAAATAGACGTTTTCCACTTATATACCTGCTATGTTACAATGAAAGATGAAAATTGAAGAAGACAGTCCATGTACAGCATGGGAGAGGTTCGCGAACTCCCTCTATAAAAAACTAAGGAGAGAACAATATTCTGTAGATATTGTTTTGTTTTTTTTAGTATGACAGTTCAAGAACGCTCTTTCTTCTTGTAATCAAGAAAAGAGGAGAATGAGTGAAATGAAAAAGGAAAAAGCAGTTGTTGTTTTTAGTGGCGGTCAAGATAGTACAACATGTTTATTTTGGGCGCTTGAACAGTTTGAAGAAGTAGAAACAGTGACTTTTAATTATAATCAGCGCCATAAACTTGAAATTGAATGTGCGGCTGAAATTGCAAAAGAATTAGGTGTGAAGCATACCGTACTTGATATGAGCTTGTTAAATCAGCTTGCTCCTAATGCGTTAACACGTACAGATATGGAAATTACACATGAAGATGGGGAATTGCCGTCGACATTTGTGGATGGACGTAATTTATTATTTTTATCGTTTGCAGCTGTGTTAGCTAAACAAGTAGGGGCACGCCATATCGTAACAGGTGTGTGTGAAACAGACTTTAGCGGATATCCAGATTGCCGTGATGTGTTTGTGAAATCGCTAAACGTTACATTAAATTTATCGATGGATTATCCATTCGTTATTCATACACCACTTATGTGGATTGATAAAGCAGAAACGTGGAAATTGGCAGACGAACTTGGGGCATTTGAATTTGTCCGTGAAAAAACGTTAACGTGTTATAACGGGATTATTGGTGATGGTTGCGGTGAATGTCCAGCGTGTCAGCTTCGTAAAGCAGGACTTGATAAATATGTACAAGAGCGTAAAGGAGCAAAAGCATAATGACACAAAACTTCTTTGGATTTCGCATTGTTGAAAACTTACAAAAAATAGATCAAGACATTGATCGTAAGCAACTGAAGTATCATAATAAACGCGTTATGGTTAGTAAAGAATTTACGTTTGATGCTGCACATCATCTACATTGTTATGAAGGAAAATGTAAAAACCTTCATGGGCATACGTATAAAGTAGTTTTTGGAATCAGTGGTTATGTCAATGAAATTGGCTTAGCGATTGATTTTGGTGATATAAAAGAAATTTGGAAAAATGAAATTGAAATATATTTAGATCATCGTTACCTAAATGAAACACTTCCAGCAATGAATACAACTGCTGAAAATATGGTTGTATGGATTTTTGAGAAAATGGAAGAGGCACTAAAAAAAGGTGATCGACAAAATGAATATAGAGGAGCGCGTGTTGAATTTGTGCGCTTATTTGAAACACCAACAAGTTATGCAGAAGCAAGACGGGAGTGGATGATGGATGAGTAACATTCCTGTATTAGAGATTTTTGGACCGACAATTCAAGGAGAAGGGATGGTTGTTGGACAAAAAACAATGTTTGTTCGCACTGCAGGTTGTGATTATAGCTGCTCATGGTGTGATTCTGCATTTACATGGGACGGTTCTGCGAAAGATCAAATTCGTCAAATGTCGCCAGAAGAAATTTTTTCTGAACTTGAGCAAATTGGTGGTGAAAATTTCTCGCATGTAACGATTTCAGGTGGGAATCCAGCGTTGTTGAAACATTTAGGAGAATTGATTTCTTTATTAAAAAAGAAAGGGATTCGTACAGCAATTGAAACGCAAGGAAGTAAGTGGCAAGATTGGTTACTTCATATAGATGAGCTGACAATTTCACCAAAGCCACCGAGTTCAAAGATGACAACGAATTTTGCTATGCTAGATTCGATTATTGATAAGTTAGATGGAAAAAACTTTAGTTTAAAAGTAGTTGTCTTTGATGATCAAGATTTTGTATACGCAAAAGAAGTACATGAACGTTATCCGCACGTTCCGTTTTTCTTACAAGTTGGAAATGATGATACACAGACAACAGACGATACATCGTTAATCCAACGTCTGCTCACAAAATACGAATGGCTCATTGACAAAGCAATGCAATGTAAGGAAATGAATGATGCAAAAGTATTACCGCAACTTCACGCTTTAGTATGGGGCAATAAACGCGGTGTATAATTACTGTATGAATGAAGGGAGATTTTTAAAATGGCTGGAAGAAAAGATGAAGATTTGAAAGATGTAACATTACTGGGAGATCAAAATACAAAATATTTATTTGAATATAGCCCGGAAATTTTAGAGACGTTTGATAATAATCATCCAAATCGTGATTATTTTGTAAAATTTAATTGTCCGGAGTTTACAAGTTTATGCCCGAAAACAGGACAACCAGACTTTGCGACAATCTATATTAGCTACATTCCAGAGCAAAAAATGGTAGAGAGTAAATCGTTAAAGTTATATTTATTTAGTTTCCGCAATCATGGAGATTTTCACGAAGATTGCATGAATGTAATTATGAATGATTTAATTAAACTAATGGATCCTCGTTACATCGAAGTATGGGGTAAATTTACACCACGTGGTGGTATTTCTATTGATCCATATTGTAACTATGGTCGTCCTGGAACAAAATATGAAAAAATGGCTGAATATCGTTTAATGAATCACGATTTATATCCAGAAACAGTAGATAATCGCTAAAGAAAAAAAGAGGTAGCTTTATACGCTGCCTCTTTTTTCTAGTATTCTATGCATGTTGCGTAATAATTGTATAGTTTTTATGATTGACAACAGTAAGCGGTTCCATATCTAACTCTCTAAAATTATTCATAATTGTTATATCTACGATAACAGAGTTTTTATTTACTTTTTGAACGCGCCCTTGTAAACCGTCTTTGAATTCAATGATATCTCCAGCTTCTGCGATTTTCATAAGCAACTCTCCTTGTTACATTTTTACGAAAAAGAGAACAAGATTCGTTCTTTTTGTATTTTTCTTTATTTTGAACGATATTTCATCTTTTGTAAATGTTTCCAAGAAAAATTTTTGAAAAAAATACTAATTTTTCACAGGAAATTCATAGAAGGAAACTCATATTCATAATTGTAACATGAATGTAAGAAATTCATTTTCATAATTGTAACATGAATATATGGGAGTATAATGGAACAGGGGCGATAAAATGGAACTTGAGATTGTGGGGAGCTTGATAGCTATTCTTTTATTTCTGTTTGCATATACGAAATTAAAAATGATTCGAGAACATGAAACATACATATACTATGAGGGAATTGATAGTGTATCTTCTTTTTCTAGTCATGAAGATGGAAGTACTGAATGAGACATACATGCATTTGTAATAATATAATGTGAAGCATGTTGAACGGAGAGTGAGAAAGATGCAAATTTCTTTCATAAATCATGGGCGCTCTAGTGTTCACAAAAAAGCGATGACAGTACGAGAATTTCAAGAATGGCTGCAAAAATATGAGTATGAAGATATTATGAGAGACACAGACATTCCAAGTAAAACGCTTGAAGTGATTGAAGCCTCAAAGTTTATAGTGGCAAGTGATCAAAAAAGAGCTGTTCAATCAGCAACAATGTTGACTAACAATATTATTTTTATACAGAATCCACTTTTTCGCGAAGCTGCTATTCCTTCTCTTTTACCTGTACCAAGATGGATAAAATGTAAACCGAAGGTATGGATGTTTTTAGGTCGCGCATTTTGGATGATCGGTTATTCGAAGAATGTTGAATCATACTTAGAAGCACAAGAAAGAGCGAAGCAAGCGGCGGATGTATTGATTGGATATGCGAACGTATATCAGCGAGTTGCTCTGATTGGACATAGTTATTTTAATGCGATGATTGGTAAAGAGCTGCGTACTCGAGGATGGCATGGACCGCCGCTGTTTCAGACGAAACCGTGGGAGTGTACAATTTATACTTTCGACGAAGTAATAGAAGGAAATGTATTTGTAACGTATCCATAAAGTGAAACTTCCATCAGTGGGCCTTCACTGATGGAAGCCCGCTCAATCGGGTGCATGCCAGCAGTTATCCCTCACCTATCTTCTTCGTTTTTCTCTGAATCTTGAGGTGGTGGGCTTACTGCCCACGAATAGCGGAATAAAGTGAAATAGGTGCAATGTTTTATATTATACATGCTTAACTAAATGAGCATATGGTTCGCCTACAAGCGTAATTGTGTTATCTTGTTTATAACCAAGCCTTTTATAGAGAGAAAATGCAGGTTCATTTTCTAGATTTACTAACAATGAAACTTTTTCATGCCCTTTTTCTTTGGCGTGTGTTTCAGCAGCAAGAATTAAATTTGAACCGATACCTTGTCCGCCATATGTAGATGAAACAGACAAGGTATCGATATAATATTCATCTTCTTCGGCTTCTTTTTCTAATATAATAGAAGAATCTTGTTTCATTTTTCGTAATCGTTTTACAATTGGGGCATCTAGCTTTGTTGCTTCACTTCCGTGGTAGGTTATAATAACACCAACTGCATCTCCATCACGCTCTGCAACGAAACAATTTTCATAGCTGAGTCGGTTTTGTTTTTTTGTAAACCAATACTCTAAACCTTCTAGAACTTCGGTTTCGGTTGTACCACCTGTTAATTTTTCAGCAACTTCATGCAGTGCGTTGTACAATAAAGGAGATATTGCCTTAGTATCTGTTTGTTTTGCTTTCCGAATCATGTTATCCCTCCTGGTTGTCCATTTTATTGTATCATAAAGTGGAACTTCTATCAGTGGTGGGGGTCTTACTGCACGCGAATAGCGGGATAATTTGTTAACTGTATTAGAAAAGTGTATTGTCGATATTTGGGGAAAATCGTAAAATAAAAGTAATATAGAGAGGCGAACAGTATGGATAAACAACAAGTAAATATGATTTTAGATCAGCTTAAAAATAAGGAAATAGAAGAATATGTTGTAACAAAAGAAGTCTTTTATACATTTCGTGAAGTTTTAGTAGAACGCCAAGATTTTAAACATTTTCGTGGTAACGCACAGCACGGGGGAGAAATTATCTATACGTATATGGAAACACCTCGCTCGTAGGTCAATTACCTGCCACTTAAACGCTAATGAGTTTGTTTGCTAATTAAAACAAGTAAATTTTTTTGAAGTTATTATCTGCCTAAAGAAGATAGATATGCGATAATTGCTAAAAAGGGTGAGATAAAGATAAGGAGAGGAGCTCATATGGGAGAGTTTAAGCAAGGAATACTTCCGCACTGGGATTATCTTTGGAAAGATGAGGAAGAAAGAAAATTTGTTGGGATGGTTATGTTTCCTGAAAAACGAAAGCGAACGAAGGAGATCATTCAACAACTAAAAACAGCGTATGAACAAGAACAAAATGTGCTTGTAGTAGCTAAACTTCAAAATTCTATTCAAAAAGTTAAGGGTACAATTGAGTATTTCGATGAAGAATCCCCTATTTTTACGATGCAATGTAAAGATGAAAATTTCTATCATATATTTGTGAAGGACATAGTGCGCCTAGAAAATAATTAATAGGAGTTGTCTTTTGCGCGTGCTTGTTTTAGGATACTTTGCGCATTTTTCTCGTTTTCGTTGTAAATGACACAGCGATATTTTTAATCGTGTACCAAAAAAGGATAGATTGTGAGTTTTTTAGTAACGAATATTGAAAAGAAAATCTCTTATTTGAATGTAGCTGTTTTTAAGTAAGAGGGGTATAATATAGAAAATGTGTAACCGGTTTCGAACAGTTTCTAGTAAGGAAACTGTTCGTTTTTTTTTGACAAACGAAAAATAGATTTCGTAGGTATATTTCTTTTTTTGACAAATTTATACTGTTAACTTTTTTGAAAACATGGGTAAATCCGTTGACAACTTTTTAGAAATACACTTTATTGACATGCGTTTTAGAATGTTGTTTCATATTCTTTGTATTGTAAAAAGATCGGCTGTTTCTGTCGAAAAAATAAATTTTTAAATAAAAAGAAATTATACATATATCTTGTGTCCTTTTTTAAAAAGTAATACAATATATGGAGAAATCATCAAGAACGAACATGATATGAAAAGATGTAAGAGGAGGGTCGGAGATGTTAGTTGCATATGATTCTATGACAGGAAATGTGAAGCGTTTCATCCATAAATTAAATATGCCGGCCGTTCAAGTTAACGAAAATCTCGTATTAGACGAAGAATTTATCCTTATTACGTACACAACAGGTTTTGGAAATGTGCCAGAACGTGTTTTAAAATTTTTAGAACGTAATCACGAACGCTTAAAGGGAGTATCTGCAAGCGGAAATCGCAATTGGGGAGATATGTTTGGGGCAAGTGCAGACAAAATTGCAACGAGATATGAAGTGCCGATTGTATCGAAATTTGAGTTATCTGGAACAAATAAAGATGTAGAATTTTTTAAAGAGAGGGTGCTAGAGATTGCGACACATTGAATTGAATAATGAGATCACGCAAATGCAGGACGGATTCTATCAGCTGCACAAAGATAAAGAGGCACTAGCAGTCTTTATGGAAGAGGCGAAAGAGAATACCGTTCATTTTGATAGCGTGGCAGAACGCATCAAGTATATGTTGGAGAACGATTACTACTATGATGTGTTAAGCGAGTATAAGATGGACGAGATAGAAGCTGTATATGATATCACATATGGCGAAAACTTCGAGTTTCAATCTTATATGGCAGCATCTAAGTTCTATAAAGATTATGCGTTAAAAACAAATGATCAAAAACGATACTTAGAAAGCTATCCAGATCGCGTAGCGATCGTATCGTTATACTTAGGACGAGGAAATGTCGAGAAAGCGAAGCAATTCGCAAGTATGATTGTAAAACAAAACTATCAGCCAGCGACACCAACCTTTTTAAATGCGGGAAGAAGCAGAAGAGGAGAAATGGTGTCTTGTTTCTTGTTAGAGATGGATGATAGCTTAAACTCGATTGGATTTAACATTAATACGGCGATGCAGTTATCAAAAATCGGCGGCGGTGTAGCGCTTAACTTAAGTAAGCTACGCGCGCGCGGTGAACAAATTAAAGGTATCGAGAACGCGGCAAGCGGTGTTGTGCCAGTTATGAAATTACTTGAAGATTCGTTTTCGTATGCGAATCAGCTCGGCCAACGAAAAGGTGCCGGAGCGGTATATTTAAATATTTTCCATTGGGATATTATTGAGTTCCTCGATACAAAAAAAATAAATGCCGATGAGAAGAGCCGTATTCAATCTCTTTCAATCGGAATTATCGTTCCAAGTAAGTTCTTTGAGCTTGCGGAGAAAAACGAACCATTCCATGTTTTCGCACCTTATACAGTGTATAAAGAGTACGGAAAACATTTAGATGATATCGACATTGATGAAATGTATGATGAACTGATGAGCAATCCGAATATCAAAAAGAAACCACTTGATATTAGCGCACGTGATATGCTTATTAAAATTGCAATGATTCAGCTTGAGTCTGGTTATCCATACTTAATGTTTAAATCAAATGCGAATAAGCAGCATCCGTTAAAGGATGTTGGAACTGTGAAGATGTCTAACTTGTGTTAACTATGTAGCACCTTCTAGTAGAAATGCTAGTCGAAAACTCCGTTAAACGGGGAAAGCCTTAATTAGAGGTAACCTACCGTGCTAAATCTTATCTTAGAACAAGTTGTTTTATTCAGGGCGTATCTTATCATTTTGCATATGTAAAATTAAAAAGAGACAGCATGAAATGATAAGAGACTTTCTGAAAGACTAAGATAAGTAAATGCCTAACGACTATCCCATATGGGAGTAGGGCGCAAGCAATCGGCGCTCGAAAAGCGGAGCACCTAATCAGGTTATGCTGTAGGTGATGATATAGTCTGTCCTGTATGGTGACATACAGCAGTTGTGTAAGCAACGGGCTGAGAGTAGCGACCTCAGTTGAACATTAGAGACTGAAATCTTCCAGTTACAAGAAACATCTGAAATCAATGATTATGGTACGGATGATATTATCCGCCGTGATATTAACTGTAACTTAGGATCATTAAATATCGTGAACGTGATGGAGAATAAAGAAATACGTGAAGCGGTTCATGCAGGTATGGAAGCTTTAACAGCTGTTTCTGATATGACAATTATTCCAAACGCACCGACTGTGAAAAAAGCAAATGATGAGCTTCATTCTGTTGGGCTTGGTGCGATGAACTTACACGGATATTTAGCAAAAAATAAAATTGCTTATGAGAGTGCAGAAGCGAAAGAGTTTGCTCGTACATTCTTTATGATGCTTAACTACTACTCCATCGAAAAGAGTATGGAAATTGCGAAAGAGAAGAGCGAAACATTTAAAGACTTCGATAAATCGGATTATGCCAAAGGAACATACTTTGAGAAGTATGAAACAACAGATTACAGTCCAGTAACTGAGAAAGTACAACAATTATTTGAAGGAATCCACATTCCAACAAAAGAAGACTGGACAAACTTAAAAGAACAAGTGCAGAAGCATGGTTTATATAATTCATATCGACTAGCCATTGCTCCGACACAATCGATTAGCTATGTTCAAAATGCAACTTCAAGTGTAATGCCAATCGTAAGTCAAATCGAATCAAGAACGTATGCGAATGCAACAACATATTATCCAATGCCGTATTTATCAAAAGATACGTTCTGGTATTATAAATCTTCTTACGATATGAATCAGTTTAAATTGATTGATTTAATCGCAGAAATTCAAGAGCACGTTGACCAAGGGATTAGTACAATTCTTTATGTAAATAGTGATATTTCTACACGTGAATTAGCACGTTACTATATTTATGCTCATAAAAAAGGATTAAAGAGTTTGTATTACACAAGAACACGCAAGTTAAGTGTCGAAGAGTGTGTAGCTTGCACGGTATGATGAGTTACTTTTGAAAGAGAAGAAACAAATTGTACAAGTAGTATTTACAATAGAGTATCATCATGAGCAGGGGCAGAAACACCCTGCTCATGCTTAGTTATTAAATTTACGTTCTAACGCACGGTTAGATTTTCATTATGAAATGGAAATTTTACCGTACGTTAGGACAATGTAACAATATAAAGAAGGGGTGATTCAATGCGCGCGGTAAACTGGAACAAGAAAGAAGACGATTTTAGTTTAATGTTTTGGAAGCAAAACATCGCTCAGTTTTGGACAGAAGAGGAGATTGCAGTTTCTTCTGACAAAAACACATGGGTGCAGTTATCAAAAGAAGAACAACAAGCGTATAAGCGCGTACTAGGTGGTTTAACGCTCCTTGATACGAAGCAAGGCGGCGAGGGAATGCCTCTTATTCTTGTGCACCTTGAGAACTTACAAGCAAAAAGTGTATTAGCTTTCATGGGAGCAATGGAAGAAGTACATGCGAAGAGCTACAGTCACATTTTTACGACATTGGCAAGTGAAGAAGAAATTGATGAGATTTTTGAATGGGTAGATACTCATCCGATACTTGTAAAAAAAGCAGGGATTATTACAAATTACTACCGTCGTCTATTAAAACCTCAAGTAACGAAAAAAGAACTATACATGGCAATGGTAGCAAGTGTGTTCTTAGAAAGTTACTTGTTCTATAGTGGATTCTTCTATCCGTTGTATTTAGCAGGGCAAGGGAAATTAACGGCGAGTGGTGAAATTATCAACTTGATAATCAGGGATGAGTCTATCCACGGTGTATTTGTTGGTATTTTAGCACAGCAAGTTTTTGCAGAGCTTTCTGCTGAAGAACAACAAGAAGTACAAAAAGAAACGATGGATTTATTAGTGGAACTGTATGAAATTGAAACAGCATACACAGAAGAAATTTATACATCTATTGGTCTTGTTGAAGATGTGAATCGTTTCGTTCGTTACAATGCAAATAAAGGGCTAATGAATTTAGGATTAGAACCGCACTTTGAAGAAGAAGAAATTAACCCAATTGTATTAAATGGTTTACGTACTGATACGAAAAACCATGATTTCTTCTCTGTAAAAGGGAATGGTTATGTAAAAGCAACAAATGTTGAAAAATTATCAGATGATGATTTCGTATTTGATTTTTAATAGATAGGATTGAAAAAGCTGTCTTTCATATGAAGGCAGCTTTTTTTGTATTGATAGTTTACATAATGTTATTATCCCGTTATTCGCGGGCAGTAAGACCCCCACTGACGGAAGTTTCACTTTATTTCATAATAAATTTGTTATTTTTCGACTAATTAAAGTGTCACTTCACGTGTATGTAGTGGTATGAGAGACTGAATAAGTTATGTCAAAATGAATAAAAAACTAACAAAAAATTTAAAGAAAATAATCTTACCTGCTGTATCTTTGAAGCGTGAAAATGGGCTTATCCTCTCAAGTTTTTAAACAAGAAATTTTTGGCTCAAAAATTGCATGAATATTTAAAAAATAGAAAAAGGAGGGTTTGGAATGCGATATATCATATACACGGATTATTGAAAGCGTTTTCTGTCTCATTATCAAACTTTACATGGAAATTAGATAGAGAAAGTAGGAGGAATGATAGGTGGGAAAAGAAGTTAGTTTAAAACGTTCATTAGGACTTTGGTCAATTGTCATGCTAGGTGTCGGGTATATGACGCCGATGGTGGGGTTTGATACATTTGGAATCGTTTCTGAAAAAACGGGCGGGCATGTTCCAGGAGCTTATCTTATTGCATTAGCAGGAATGTTATTTACAGCTGCAAGCTACGGCAAAATGGTAAAGGTTTTTCCGACTGCGGGATCTGCTTATACGTATACCCAGAAGACAATTAGTGCAAGGCTTGGATTTCTTGTCGGATGGTCAGCGTTATTGGATTATTTGTTTTTACCAATGGTAAATGCGCTATTAACGAGGATTTATATGTCCGCACTTTTTCCAGGTGTTCCTTCTTGGTTATGGGTTGTTGGATTTGTCCTACTGATTTCACTGGTAAATATTATTAGTGTTAATGTTACTGCTAATTTCAATACATTCTTAGTAGTGTTTCAAATATTAGTAATGGTTGTGTTTGTATTTCTTGTTATAAAAGGATTGATAGCAGGAGAAGGAACTGGAGAAGTTTTTTCCATTCAGCCGTTTTTTCAATCAGATATACACATATCATCGTTAGTTGTGGGGGCCACAATTCTTTGCTTTTCATTTTTAGGTTTCGATGCGGTAACTACATTTTCGGAAGAAACACCAAACGCGAAGAAGACAATTCCTCGGGCTATTTTTCTTACCGCTTTAATTGGCGGAATTTTATTTATTGTTACTACGTACTTCACACAATCTTTTTTTCCAGATGCATCCGTATTTAAAGATCAAGAATCAGCGGCACCAGAAATCGCGCTATTCGTTGGAGGAAAATTATTTCAAACTTTCTTTTTAGTAGGGACATTTATGGGAACATTGGCATCAGGTTTAGCTTCTCATACAAGTGTGTCGCGATTATTATACGTAATGGGGCGAGATAATGTAATCCCGGAGAAGATATTTGGATACATTCATCCTCGCTTGCGAACTCCCGTATATAACATTATTATTGTGGGAATTATTTCACTTTCCGCTATATTTATCGATTTAGAAACAGCAGCATCTCTTATTAACTTCGGAGCGCTTATTGCATTTACATTTGTTAATTTATCTGTAATCGCTTACTATGTTATAAAGCAAAAAAGATATAAAACAGTAAAAGACTTTTTTAATTTCTTAGTTCTGCCTATTCTAGGAGCAGGTACAGTAGCTGTGTTATGGTTTAACCTCAATATTCATTCGCTTATTCTTGGACTTAGCTGGGCTGCTATCGGAATTGGTTACCTTTTATATGTTACGAACATGTTTCGATCAGCTCCGCCGCAAATGCATTTTGAAGAAGTACAGGAAATGTAAAATAACAAAAGACATCGGAATTTTTCCGATGTTTTTTATTTTGGAGATTTTAAAATTATGCAATATTGCATAAGTCATTCAACAATTCATAAAGAAAGAGAGAAAATTTGTAAATCAGTTCCAGAGAGAAGGCTGAAAAGGGAATATAAAGTGAAACTTCCATCAGTGGGGGTTTTTTCGTCCCCCACTGATGGAAAGCTCTCACCAATCGGGCGCATGCTAGCAGTTATCGCCCACCTATCTTCTGTAGAAAAGCGAAAGCGGTTCGCCCAGAATCGCAGGACGTTGGAGCACCCGACAGAGAGGCGCTTTTTGCCTCGGCCGAGGGGGCGAAACGACCGGAGATTCTAGCCGCTAGAGCTGGACAACGCTTCTCTTTCAATCTTGAGGTGGGGTCTTACTGCCCACGAATAACGGGATAAACATTATATTTTTATTTGGCACGCTTATTGCTTTATAGAACTAGTAAAAATATATAAATGAGGTGTTATCGTGGCAATTCAATCAGAAAAAAATACAACTCAATCTATACAGGGAAAAGGTGAGATTGAAAATCCTTTAGAGGAATTTCAGTCTATATTACAAGAGGCGCTCCAGATTTTACGTTATCCAGAGGAAGTATTTGAATTTTTGAAAAAGCCGATGCGCTTTTTAGAAGTAAGCATTCCTGTTCGAATGGATGATGGAAGAACAAAAGTATTTCAAGGGTATCGTGCCCAGCATAACGATGCAGCAGGGCCAACAAAAGGTGGTATCCGGTTTCATCCAGATGTTACAGCTGAGGAAGTAAAAGCACTTGCTGGTTGGATGAGTTTGAAATGTGGAGTAACGGGTCTTCCATATGGAGGGGCAAAAGGCGGGATTATTTGTAATCCGCAGGAGATGAGTTTTAGAGAACTAGAGTTACTGAGTCGCGGTTATGTAAGAGCAGTGAGCCAAATTGTTGGGCCTACTAAAGATATTCCAGCTCCTGATATGTATACAAATGCTCAAATTATGGCTTGGATGCTAGATGAATATGATCATATTAGAGAATTTGATTCCCCAGGCTTTATAACTGGAAAGCCATTGATGCTAGGGGGATCACAAGGGCGGGAAACAGCTACTTCTAAAGGAGTATTGTATACACTTCAGTTAGTGAGCGAGCTGAAACATATTCCACTCCAAAATATGCGAGTAATCATTCAAGGGTTTGGAAACGTTGGAAGTCATTTAGCAAAATATTTATATGATATTGGTGTGAAAGTGGTAGGAGTATCTGATGCTTTAGGTGGCATTCACAACCCAGATGGTTTGGATGTTCCTTATTTACTAGAAAATCGAGATTCGTTTGGAGTAGTATCAAACCTCTTTAGTAAAACAATCTCTAACCAAGAGCTGTTAGAAAAAGAATGTGATGTACTCATTCCAGCAGCAATTGGAGGAGTGATTACGAAACATAATGCAGAAAGGCTTAGATGTAAGATTGTAATTGAGGCCGCAAATGGTCCGACAACAAAAGAGGCGATCACAATGTTAGAAGGGAAAGACATTTTGGTTGTTCCAGATATTTTAGCAAACTCTGGAGGTGTTATTGTTTCTTATTTTGAATGGTGTCAAAATAACCAAGGGTATTATTGGACAGAGCAATATGTCGACCAATGCTTAAAGGAGAAAATCACATCTAGTTTTTCTGATGTATTCAATACTTCAAAACATTTTGGAGTAAATATGAAAATTGCTGCTTATATAGAGGGAGTTCGTAAAATTGTAGAGGCATCGCGCCTAAGAGGTTGGTTGCAGTTTTAACCTTTTAACAAAGGGAGGAATAAAATGAAGCTTGATATTTTATTAGAAGAAATTGAGAGACAACCGATCGGTTATTATTGTATCGTGTCGAATTGTCATCGATATGATATAGCCGTTACGTATTCACTGCAATTTTTGGGAAAAGCAATGGTTACTTCTATTCAGAATGGAAGAATGATTCTATTAAGTCAAGAAGATATTGAACAGGAACAATATTGGGCACCTAAGTTAGGGATTGAAGTAGAAGATGTAGAAGATTTTCGAAGTTTTTTCCATATGATTCTTCAGCCACAAATGTTGGCAGAACAATATTAATAGAATAAAAGAAGGGAATGATTCATTTTGTTTTATGAGATCGTTACGAGCCCGTGCTATGGAACGGTTGAAAAAGTGGCTATTGATAAGGACTCCCGAATTTACGAATGGGAACCACTGTTTGCTATTAAAAATATGAATGGTGAGTTGGAAGTAATTAAAATGGGATGTAGTGGAGAAGTACAATCCTTAGAAGTAGAAGCAGGAGATAAGGTAATTCCAGGGATGGTATTAGCTTATATTCAAGAAGATATTTTAATTGGTGGTAGTGATTAATTAGAGAACAAAAAGGAAGATGGAAGCATTCATCTTCCTTTTTTTAATAAATAAAGGAAAAATGTTTATTGTCAGATTAATTAAAAAAATCTATTTTTAGTGATACAATACAAGTTAAGTAGTTCAAAGGAGGGGTAGCGGAATGTTTTCCATTGCTCATAAAAAAATTAGACAGATTGTTTCTCTACCTATTGATCAACCTGAACAGGAATGGAATATAGATGTTAAAAATATAAAAGAACCTTTTCTGTTTTTAAAAAGGGATGATCAATTATTTGCATACGTCCATGTAAAGGATCTGCTATCAAGAAATGAGGAATTAACTGCCCAAGCATTACTTTCAAATGCTGTTTCACTAGATACAATCTGTCACCTTAGTAAAATTATTTCCTTAACGGCTCTCTTTCAAATTATTGGGGCGCCTATTGCCATTGTGAAAGATGAAATAGGAGAGTTAAAAGGATACATAAGAAGAGAGGATGTTTTTGCAGAATTATTTAAACAAGAAAATAAAAGTGTAGATATACTAAAAATCATTTTAATGTCTATTCCAATGGGGATTTTTGTGGTAGACAGGGAAAAGAAAATTGTAAATTGTAACGAATCTGGTTTAAAGATGATTAAATCTACTTCTGAAAAAGTATTGAATGTACCAGCAGATCAGATTTTTAATGGGGAACATATTAACAATGTATACGCAACGGGAAAAACGATTTTAAATCAGTTACAAATAACAAATGAGATGGGAGTATTAGTTGATTACAGTCCGATTCCTAGTTTCGATCAAAGCATTGAAGGAATGGTTATTATTGTACAAGATTTACCAATGGTTGAGGATATGGCCATGGAAATTGAATATATAAAGGATTTAAATAAAGATTTAAATGCAATCTTATCTAGTATTTATGATGAAATATTAGTAGTCAATCATAAAGGGGAATTAATTCGTTATAGTGAAACCATTATCAATGATTTTTGGGGAGGAGCTTTAAAGGATCTTTTAGGAAAAAATCTTTTAGATTTAGAGCGAAAAGGTTTATTTAGTCCATCTGTTACTCGTTTGGTACTAGAACAAAAGAAAAAGGTATCGGTTGTACAGGAAACAAAAAGTGGTAGAAAAATATTAGCGGTTGGAAACCCTGTGTTTAGTGAAACCGGTGAACTGCATCGTATTATTATTGCATCAAGGGACATTACAGAAGCAACGAGATTAAAGACGGAATTGCATGAGATGAAAAAGATATCTGAACAATATAAGAAGGAATTGGACAACTTTAAAAATAAAGATCGTTTTCTTAAAAAACTTATTTATTGTAGTCCGAAAATGGAACAAATTATTAATCAAGCTAAAAAAATAGCTGATTTTTCTTCTAATGTTCTTATTTCTGGAGAATCGGGTGTTGGAAAAGAAGTGATTGCTCAAGCAATTCATCAACTGGGAAATCGATCTTCAAAGCCGTTTTTAAAATTAAATTGCGGTGCGATACCAGAATCATTATTGGAAAGTGAGCTGTTCGGATATACGAAAGGTGCTTTTACTGGTGCTGATAAAAATGGAAAAGAAGGATATTTTAAGCGAGCAGATCAAGGAATTTTATTTTTAGATGAGATTGGAGAAATGCCTTTACATTTGCAAGTGAAATTACTTAGGGTGTTACAAGAGCAAGAAGTAATTCCAATCGGAAGTACGGTACCTACGAAAATAAACGTTCAAATTATTGCGGCCACAAATAAAAGTCTCGAAAAAATGGTGGAAACTGGTACGTTCCGTGAAGATTTATTTTATCGCTTAAATGTAATTCCGCTGCAAGTTCCCCCGTTAAGGGAACGAATGGAAGACGTTCCAGTACTCGCATTTCATTTCTTACAACAATTAAATGAAAAATATAATAAAAACTACCATTTAACTCCTGATGCAATGAATTTACTAGAATTTTATTCATGGCCGGGAAATGTACGAGAATTACAAAATATGATTGAACGTTTAGTAGTATCAGCAGATGATCCAGTTATTGAAGCTGAATTTGTTAGCAAATTTTTAACCCCTGGTTATGATTTTAAAAAATCAAAGCCAGTTATTACAAGGGTCTTACCATTACAAGAAGCTTTACATTCTGTAGAAGAGCAATTAATCTTACTTGCGATGAAGCAGTATAAAACAACGACGAAGGCCGCAAAAGCTCTTGGAATTAGTCAATCTTCGGTTAGTCGTAAATATCAAAAAATCATGAACGAAAAGGAAATAGCAGTTGATACAATTCCATATTTCTAAAAGAGAAAGGAGAAGTTTGCATGGACTACTCCTTTCTCTTTGTTATTTTTGTTGTAATTATGCAAAATGTAATAACCTATGCAAAAATGCATAGGTTCGTATGTTTTATCCCGCATTAACGGGCAGTAAAACCCCCCGCCTCAAGATTGTAAGGAACTCGAAGAAGATAGCTAGGGGATAACTGCTGGCATGCGCCCGATTGGTGAGAGCTTTCCATCAGTGGGGGATGAAGAAAACCCTCACTGATGGAAGTTTCATTTTATTTGAAGAAATAGTCAGTTTTTGTATGATTACTTGGTATTTCAAATGTTGGCACAGTTATTGCTTATATAATATATGAACGATCGACAAAGGGGGATTATATATAATGCTAGATTTAAAAATGTATCTAAATGGTGAATGGAGAGAGTCTAGTAATCAAGAGAAACGACCTATTATTAACCCTGCGAATGGCAAGGTTATCGCATATGCGCCTGAAGGAACGATCGAGGATGCAAAAGAAGCAATAGAAGTGGCAAGAGCGACTTTTGATAGCGGAATTTGGTCAGAAACATCCGCTGCTGAAAGAGCATCTTATTTATTTAAAATAGCAGATGAAATTGATAAAAATAAGGAAGAACTTACACGTCTTGAAACAATGGATAATGGAAAAACACATCGCGAGGCAGAGGGCGATATCGGAGATGCGGCAGCTTGCTTTCGTTATTATGCTGGGCTTATTACAAAACCAGATGGACAAACATATCATGTAGCTGATCCAATGCAAGCTATGGTAGTCAGAGAACCAGTTGGTGTTTGTGGATTAATTGTTCCTTGGAACTATCCGTTATTAATGAGTGTATGGAAAATTGCACCTGCTTTAGCGGCTGGAAATACGATTGTATTTAAACCGTCTGAGGTTACACCAATCACTGCAACAAAGTTATTTGAAATCTTTGAGAAAGTAGGATTGCCAAAAGGTGTTGCGAATATGGTGATGGGTGCTGGCCCAATAGTAGGAAATGAGATTGCAGCAAGTAATAAAGTCGATATGATTTCCTTTACAGGTGGAACAAAAACAGGAAAACACATTATGAGAACAGCGGCAGATAATATGAAAAAGATTTCGCTAGAACTTGGCGGGAAATCTCCAAATATTATTTTTGCAGATGCAGATTTTGAAACTGCTGTTGATTATGCATTGTTTGGTATTTATGCAGGTACTGGACAAGTGTGTTCAGCGGGATCAAGAATCCTTGTAGAAGAAAGCGTTTACGATAAATTTGTTACTCATTTCGTAGAACGAGCAAAACAAATTAATGTTGGATCTGGTGATAACCTAGAATCAGAGATGGGACCACTTGTAAGTCAAGAGCATATGGAAAAAGTATTACGCTATATTGAGATTGGGAAAGACGAAGGAGCAGAAATTGCTTGCGGAGGAAAGCGTATTACAACGGGTGGAAAAGGTGATGGTTTCTTTATTGAACCAACAGTCTTTGTCAATGTAAAACCTGATATGCGTATTGTGCAGGAAGAAATTTTTGGTCCTGTTGTAGTTATCCAAAAGTTTAAGGATGAACAGGAAGCAATTGAGCTAGCAAACGGTACAGATTACGGTTTAGCTGGAGGCGTATTTACAGTTGATGGCGCAAAAGCGATGCGCGTAATCCGCAAGCTTCGCGCAGGGATTACGTGGATTAATAGCTATCATCCAACATACAACGAGGCGCCTTGGGGCGGATATAAGCAAAGTGGTATCGGTCGTAGTTTAGGAACGTTTGGTTTAGAAGAATTCCAAGAAATTAAGCAGATTAATATAAATCTAGAAGTAGAACCAATTGGTTGGTTTGCAAATAAAAAGACTATAGGAGTGAAATAAATGGTGACGAATGTAGAAAGTAAATTCAATGAGCAGGATGTAAACAATTCAAATGTAAATGATTATATTACGAAAGTACTGCAATTAATTGAAAAAGAAAAGGTCTCCGAAGAAGAGGCTAACTGGATTCAAAAAGAAACAGTAGATGGATTTAGAGAGCATGTCAATCCTGGTTTTCTTGCATATAGAAAAACAGTAACAAAAGATGGGCAATTTGCAGCAGTAGAATGGTCTGATGAAGGATCTTGTTTTATGGATATCAATGGTAAAAAGTATATTGACTGTTTAGGTGGATTCGGGATTTATAATGTTGGACACCGTAATCCGAAAGTGGTAAAAGCTGTAACGGATCAATTAAAGCGTCAAGCATTGCATAGTCAGGATTTACTAGATCCACTTCGTGCGATTCTTGCAAAGATTTTAGCGGATATTACACCTGGTGATTTGAAATATGCCTTCTTTACAAATAGTGGTACAGAAAGTGTGGAGGCGGCATTGAAACTAGCAAAAATGTATAGTGAACGAACAACTTTCATTTCAACAACACGTGCCTTCCACGGTAAGAGTCTTGGATCTTTATCTGGAACAGCAAAAGGAATGTTCCGTAAACCATTTTTACCATTAATTCCAGGTTTCCGTCACGTTCCATTTGGCGATATCGAGATGATGAGAAAAACATTTGAAACATGTGCATTAGTAGGGGAAGATGTTGCAGCTGTTATTTTAGAACCAATTCAAGGGGAAGGCGGTATTATTTTACCTCCAGAAAATTATTTAAAACAAGTAAGAGAACTCTGTGATGAATTTGGATCACTACTCATTTTTGATGAAGTGCAAACTGGAATGGGACGTACAGGGAAAATGTTTGCTGCAGAATTATATGATGTAGTACCAGATATTATTTGTCTTGCGAAGGCATTTGGCGGTGGTGTAATGCCAGCTGGTGCAATTGTTGCCAAAGAAAAAGTATTTAAAAGTTGGTTTGAGAACCCATTCATGCATACAACAACATTTGGTGGAAATCCACTTGCATGTGCTGCTGCAATTGCAACAATCCATGTATTATTGGAAGACAAATTACCAGAACGAGCTGCGGAAGTTGGGGAGTATTTCTTAAACGGGTTGAAAAAGGCTGCGGAAGGACATGAAGACAAAGTATTTGAAATTCGTGGTCAAGGTTTAATGATTGGTATCGAATTCCATAAAGATGAAATTGGTTATGAAGTATCGAAGGCAATGTTTGATCGAGGCATCCTTGTTGCAGGAACGTTAATTAATTCAAAAACAATTCGTATTGAACCGTCTCTTACAATTAGTTATAAAGAAGTAGATATGGTAATCAATACTTTCGAATCAGTGTTAGCACAAGTAAAAGTACAATAATCATTCCATACAATAACGTGTAAAAACAAACCAGTAAAACCACCATGCTTATGTTTGCTCTAATTGGTTTTACTGGTTTTTACTATAGGAGGAGAAGGGGTTGGAGGGAGCATTACACGGAATCAAAATTATTGATTTATCTCGGGTTCTTGCCGGTCCTTTTTGTACGATGATTCTTGGTGATTTGGGAGCAGAGGTAATAAAAATTGAGAATACTGGAAATGGCGATGATACGAGAGGATGGGGACCACCTTTCGTAGAAGGAGAAAGCGCTTACTTTCTTTGTGCGAATCGTAATAAAGAGTCGCTTACATTAAATTTAAAATCACAAATGGGAAAGGATGTTTTGAAAAAACTTGTTTCTCATGCTGATATCGTTGTACAAAATTTCAAGCCTGGAACACTTGAGAGAATGGGACTTGGTTATGAAGTGTTACAAGAGGTGAAGGAAGACATTATTCTAGCTTCTATTAGTGGTTTTGGCCAAAATGGTCCTGCTTCACATCTTCCTGGTTATGATTATATGATTCAAGCAATGAGTGGACTTATGAGTATAACAGGAGGAAAGGACGAAGAGCCTGCAAAAGTAGGAGTTGCGATTGCAGATGTGCTCACAGGTCTTTTTACGTGTATTGGGATTTTAGCCGCTTTGCAGCACCGAAATAGAACAGGAGAAGGGCAAGAAATTGATATTTCTTTATTTGATTCACAATTAGCGGCATTAGTAAATGTAGCAAGCAATTATTTGTGTACAGGAGAATTGCCAGAGAGACTTGGAAACCAGCATCCGAATATTGTTCCGTATCAAGTATTTCAGGCGGAGGATGGAGATCTTGTTGTTGCAGTTGGAAATGATGAACAGTTTCATAAGTTTTGTTTGTTACTTGGTAGACAAGATTTATCTCGTTTAGATCGCTATAAAACAAATGCAAATCGTCTTTTGCATAGGGAAGAACTTGTAGACATTATTGCAAAAGAAATGAAAAAGAAAAAGAAAGAGGACTGGAAACAACTTTTGGATGAAGCAGGGATTCCAAATGGACCAATTCTCAATGTGAAGGAAGCGTTAGAAACAGAGCAGGCAGTTTCGAGAGATATGACAATTCATATGGAACATCCAACCATTGAAAATCTTACACTTGTAGGTTCACCATTAAAACTTGCAAAGACACCAGTGCGGATGCAGAAACATCCGCCACTCCACGGGGAACATACAGAACAGATTTTGAAAGAACTGGGGTATTCGCAGGAAAGCATTACGGAAATGAAAAAAAACCAATGGATATAGGAGGCAGTACAAATGAATTTTTCTTTAACAGAAGAACAACAAAGTGTCAGAAAAGTAGTGAGATCATTTGTAGATAATGAAATCATTCCATACATTAAAGAATGGGATGAAAAAGGACATTTTGAAGAAAAGATCTTGAAGCGTTTAGCTGAGTTACAGTTTATGGGCGTTTGTATTCCAGAGCAATATGGCGGTGTTGGTATGGATTATAATACGCTCGCTATTGTTTGTGAAGAATTAGAACGTGGTGACACAGCTTTCCGTACAGCTGTATCTGTACATACGGGATTAAATAGCATGACACTTCTCCAATGGGGAACAGAAGAACAAAAACAAAAATACCTTGTTCCACAAGCGAAAGGTGAAAAAATTGGGGCATTCGGTTTAACTGAACCAAATGCAGGATCAGACGTTGTTGCTATGCAAACAACAGCGGTAAAACAAGGCGATTACTACGTATTAAATGGATCTAAAACATGGATTTCTTTATGTGATGTTGCAGACCACTTCTTAATTTTTGCAAAAACAAATCCAGAATTAAAGCACCGCGGTATTTCTTGTTTTATCGTAGAACGAACATTTCCTGGGGTATCGACAAAAGCGATAAAAGGAAAGCTTGGTATTAGAGCGGGCAATACAGGAGAAGTATTTCTAGATGATGTGAAAGTGCCGGTGGAAAATCTTCTTGGAGAAGAGGGAGAAGGATTTAAAATTGCAATGGCATCATTAGACAATGGCCGTTTTACAGTAGCGGCAGGGGCGTGTGGGCTCATTCAAGCAAGTTTAGAAGCGAGTGTAAAGTATTGTGAAGAGCGTAAAACATTTGGAAAAGAAATTGGAAAACATCAGCTTGTACAGCAGATGATTGCGAAAATGTCTGCGAATCTTGAAATATCGCGTTTATTGGTCTATAAAGCAGGATGGTTAAAAAATCAAGGGAAACGTAATACACAGGAAACATCTTTAGCAAAATGGATTGCTTGTGATGCTGCATTTGAAGCGGCAAATGATGCAGTGCAGGTGCACGGTGCCTATGGATATTCGAATGAATTCCCAGTAGAACGATATTTACGAAATGCAAAAGCTCCAGTTATTTACGAAGGAACACGTGAAATTCATACGATTATGCAAGCGGAATACGCACTTGGATATCGTTCTGATAAGGAGCTTCGTAACATGTTACCGAAGTGGCCTTTTGAAGAAAATGAGGCAGAAATGGTAACGAAATGAAGTGAAACTTCCATCAGTGGGGGTCTGCATCCAAAACTGATGGAAAGCCCACCCAATCGGGCGCATGCTAGCAGTTATCCCCCATCTATCTTCTTCACTTTTCTCTGAATCTCGAGATAGGGGTCTTACTGCTGGCGAATAGCGGGACAAAGTTAAAAAGAAATTAATCCAATTGTGTTAAATGGTTTACGTACTCATACGAAAAAACATGATTTTTTCTCTGTAAGAGGGACGGTTATGTAAAAGCAACGAATGTTCAGAAGTTATAGGATAAGGAGTTTATTTTTGAGTTTTAATATAGCAAGATGAAGAAAAGGGCTATCTCCTTCTTGGAGACAGCCTTTTTCTTCATTTGGTAAGTAAGATTTATAGTTTACAAAATATTTTGGTCAAATTTCATTATTTGGGTTTCTTTTTTATCAACTTTTATATTTGTTATAATAACGCCGAATATAGTTATTATCCCTCCTATTATTGAGAAAACGGTAGGAATTTCTCCAATCTATATCCAAGAAATAATAATTGCTAGAGCGGGTGTTAAGTATAAAGAGGTTGTTGCTTCTGATGTTCCTATACGTGATATGATATAAGCTAGAGCAAAATAAGGAATCATAGTAGGAAAGAGACCTAAATAAACAACACTAAGTGTTGTTTCTATAGATGAATGCATAATTCTTTCTCCTAATCCTGGGAGAAAGAGAAGCATGAAAAATGTACCAGACCAAATTGTATAGGAAGTAAATGCAAGAAACCCGTATTTATTTAAATATCGATTTTGAAACACAAAGTATATGCTTTCTGAAAAGGATGCTAGAAGAATTAACAAAACCTCGCTATTCAGCGTGAAATAACCATCTTTTCCTAATGAAAGAATAGCAACACCACAAAAGCTAATAATAGATCCAATCCACCCCCGAAGCCCAAATCGTTCATGCAGAAATAAAGCAGCTAATATGGATGAAAAAATGGGAGAAGTAGAAACGAGTAGGCTTGCGGTACCTGCATGAATAGTTGCTTCTCCGGCACTTAGGGCTACATGGTAAACAGTAAACCCTAGCAAACCTAATACGAGAATAATAGGGATATCCCTCCATTCTGGTAGTTGCATACGAGTCAAGATAGCAAAGAAGATAAGCGCTAGCGAAGCGATTAATAGGCGAAGCAAAACTAAATGCTCAGGAGTATAGGATTCTAATCCGACTCGTATGGCTGGAAAAGCGGAAGCCCAAAGAAAAATTGTAGATCCATAAGCAGCTATGATTCGAAAATCCCACTGTTTCTTCATATTTTCACATCCTTATTATGTTAATTGACCTTTATGTTAATAAGGATTTAATAAAATGTCTTCAACCAATTGTATTGTTTTACAAACCAACCAAATGTAGGTGATTTTAATGGAGAAGGAAAATAGGAAACTAAGCAAATTATCGCATCTCTCGTTGTATCAACAAATTGTAGTTTATATAAAAAATAAAATTATAAGCGGGGAATGGCCGATAGGAAGTAAGCTTCCGACACAACGTGAGTTAGCTAAATTGTTTGGAGTAAACCGAAGTACAGTTGTTACAGCTTTAGAAGAATTAAAAGCGGAAGGGTTAATTGAAGGGAAAATGGGTGCTAGTACAAAAGTAATCAATAATACATGGACATTACTAGCAAATACCGCCCCCCTGATTGGAATAAGTTTGTAAAAACAGGGTTTTATAAGCCAAATCAATCGATCGTTTAGCTGATATTAAAATGCAAATTGATTATGGGTCCAGTTCATTATCACAATGGGCAGCTGCTGAATGGTTGTCAAGCGGTTTATATACTCAACACCTTGAAACGGTTAGAGTAAATCTCACCATTCGTCTCCGTACAATGTTAGAAGCATTAGAGAAATATTTATGGGGAATTGCAACCTGGAATATTCCTAAAGGGGGCTTTTTTATTTGGATAAAAATTCTTCCGTCTATATCGATGCAAAAGCTTTTTGAAGCAGCGCTTGCCGAGGGCGTATTATTTTATCCAACAGTTGCATTTTTTCTAGCTAATATTTTTCGAAAATCAGTTTTACCTTTAGTAATTACACTATTTTTCTTTTTTCTGGAAGGAATGCTAAAAATACTATTATTCCAATTTGCTAAGGGTATAGCAAAATATATTGTAATGTTTCACTTGAATTTAAATATGTATGATAGTAATGAGTTGATAAGTCAAGGGGCCAAACCGATGTTTTGAGAATTTAGCTTTACAACTTCATTGTTATTTGTTTTAGCCCATTTTGTTGTTTTACTGGTTGCTTCAAGTGCATTGTTCCAAAAGCGTGATGTTCTATAAGAAAATAAATCCCCGCTAAGCGGGGATTTATTTTCTGCGGTTATAGGATGATATAAAAAGAATAAATAAAAGAAAATATTACGGCGTATTAATACTATAATATAAATATAGCATGTTGGGGGTGTTTTCTATTAATCTTGTATTTTCACGTATTCGACTTCGTAGTTTTTTTGGATGGATGATTTTAGGTGCATTCATTACATATCTTCCATTGGGAATAATAGGTATTGAAGGTAGTTCATTTGAGTTTGTTTCAGAAACATTGGTTTTCTTTGTTTTTCCATTACTTTGGCTATTTTATAAGATGAAAAAACATAACGCAGTATTTACAAGTTTTTTTGATAAACCAGCATCAATTCCATGGATGTTAATTTTGATTGCTACTGCTATGGGAATGATTTTTTCATTTGGTATGTCTTTTATTCAGTTTTACATATTAGCTCAGCTGATTCCTGACTTTCTAGTTAATTTATTAAATGATGGAAATGTTATTGATATGAGCACTACTTCTACAAAGATTTTTAGTGTAATTTCAGCTTGTATATTTGCACCAATTATGGAAGAAGTAATTTTTCGCGGCTTTTTCTTAAATCGAATGGCGTATAAATGGGGGGTGAAACGTGCTATTATTGTTTCTTCACTCATTTTTGGATTTGGACATATAGATGTGATTGGTGCGTTTTTATTTGGTGTCGTTATGTGCTTGTTATATATTAAGACAAAAAGCTTATGGACGAATATTATTGTGCATGCTTTCAACAATAGTATTGTTAGTATTATTCAATTTAGCGATACTAGCCATGCACAGGAAACAGCGAAAATCGCTGATCTTCAAGCACAAAGTAATTTATGGATTGGTATTGCTGTTATTATCATTAGTTTATTATGGCTTGTTCCCTTTATTCGTAACAATTGGCGCATGGTAAAAGAAGTTGGATTGCCATCACTACGAGTGCTTCAAGAAGAAAAACAAGTCAACTGGATTGCACAGCAAGCCGCATATAGTCAAGTTGTATTAACAGAACGCTATATGGCTGTGGAATTGCCTGATGAAGCTGTCAATCATTTGTGTTTAGAAGAACGTGATTACGTAAAAGTGGAACTAGTTGATGATATGATTGTGATTAAAAAAGTAGATGAAAGAGAAAGGCTCTCCTAAAGGAAATACGGAGAGCTTTTCTCTTTAGTAAATAAGTATTTCTACATGAAAATTATTACCGTTTTTTATATATTTAATATCTGTTACAGTACGTACTTTTTTTAAAATTTCTACTTTTTCACCGATTCTCGGAATAGTTGGGACATTGTCCCATATACCGAGCAAATCATCCATTGTCGTTGTTTTTTCATAAAACCAGATTTTCACTGTGATGCCCCTTTCTTATTTTTGTATTTTAATACATGATAATACATTTTTATTCTTTTTGTAAGGGGTTTTTATGTATTTTTTGAATGAATTCAGCAAAAAAATTTTTCAGCAAGGAAAGACATGTTTAATATTAGGTGTGAATGACATCTTTGACTCTTTACGATGCGTGTGTAACACTTGTTACCGCAGAAGAAGTTTTAAATTGCTTAGATAAAGTGAAGCTTCCATCAGTCGGGCACATGCCAGCAGTTATCCCCCACCTATCTTCTTCGCTTTTCTCTGAATTTTGAGGTGGGAGTCATACTGCCCCAAAATAGCGGGATTAAGTTTGTAATAAAGGAGAATTTTTTCTTTAATATTATAGTAAGAAAATAAAGAATAATTTTATAGAAAAAAATAAGAATATTTTGTATAATTACATTACAATAATTTTGAAAACAGGGGTGGCAACGTATGGCACATATTCCAGTAAAAAAACTAGAAATGCTATTAGCATTAGCTGATGATGATAAACAAAAGCAAAAAGAATTTTATGAGACATTGTTAACAACATACGTTTATGTTGCAGGGACAGTTGATATTGAAGAAGGAGATTCACAAGGAACAGTGCATTTACGTTATTTCCAAGGTGATGGAAGATGGATTTTACCATTCTTTACACAGCTTGAATTTTTACAGGCCGTACTGCCTGAAGATGTACCTGTTATTACGATTCGTGGAAAAGAGTTATTTGATAGCATTGATGCTGAAGCAACAGCAGTCTTAAATATTGGTACAGATCTCGATAAAACATTTACACCTCCAGAAATTGCTGATATTGCTTCAAGAAGAATTTTTAATTATTATCTATAAAGTACCGTTACCATTTTTCCTATGCGTCATATAGTATTAGTAGCTTGACCAAGGGGGGATGGAGATAGATGGCCGACAATAACGACAACAACAACAACAACAACAATAGCAACTGCTGTTGGAATAACTGGAACTATTGGAATAACCGTAATAATAATAATAACAACAATAACAACAATAACAACAAGAATAACAATAATAATAACAAAAATAAAAACAACTGTTGCTGGTATAATTGGTATAACGGGAATAACAACAATAACAACAATAAGAATTAATGAATAGAAAAGGAGAAGCAAGTAGCTTCTCCTTTTTTTATTTCTATAAAAATTTACCTCGCATTAACGGGAAATATGAGATTCCCTCTTCAAGATTCAGAGAAAACGAAGCAGATTGGTGGGGGATGAAGAAGCCCTCTCTTATAGAAGTTTCACTTGATACCAGAGGATATGGAAAGTATCTTTTGTGGCCCATTTATTGTAACAGGAACGCCAAGAGGCACTCCTATGTTTGGTTGTATATGCCCAATTGGTAAACCGCTTAAAAGAGGGATATTATAAGATGTAATGTAATCATATAGAATTTCAGAAATAGATAACGATGGTTTTTGAGATGTACAGTTGTGACACCTTGCAAAGATAACGCCGGCACACTGTTCAAGTTTCCTTCCTAAGCGCAATTGATTTAACATGCGATCAATGCGATACGGTTCTTCTGCAATTTCTTCTAATAAAAGTAGTTTATTTCTTGTATCAATTTCGTAAGGTGTACCGAGTGTGCTTGTAATTACAGCTAAATTCCCCCCTACAAGAGGAGCGGTAATAGAACAAGCGAAAGAATGAATAAATTCTGCTCCTTCTAAAATGATAGAGTACGGATGGAAAAGTTGTTTGAAGGAGGAAAAAGAAAGAGAATCAAGACCTTTTCCAACTTCCTCCATCATGGGACCGTGGAAAGTAACGAGTTGTGAAAATTGTCCAAAAGCAATATGTAGAGCAGTAATATCGCTATATCCCCAGAAAATTTTTGGATTATCGCGAATTAGTGCATAATTAATATAAGGTAGAATGCGACCAGTACCATATCCTCCTCTTGCACAAAAAATAGCTTTTACATATGGATCTGCAAAGGCTTTATGTAAGTCATGAACACGAATGGCGTCATCTCCGGCTAAATAGCCTTGTTTTTCTTGTACGCTCTGTCCAATTATAACGGATAGTCCAATTTCCTCCAATTTCTGTTTTGCTTGAAGAATATGTTCTATAGATGGTGGACCTGCTGGAGCAATAATCATAACGGTATCTCCGTATTGTAACGGTTTAGGATACTGCATCAAATTCCCCCCTTTTTTTCATTATATTCGCTTATATGATATTCAATCCTTATGAAAAGAAGGAAACCATTTGGTGTGACAAGAAAGTATAAGAGAAAGGGGAGAAGAAAAGATGTTCCATAGTCGAGTATGTGAAAAACTGCAAATTACATATCCTATTATTCAAGCTGGGATGGCGGGAACAATTGTAACCCCAGAGCTAGTAGCAGCTGTATCTAACAGTGGAGGATTGGGTACATTGGGCGCAGGATATATGAGTTCTGAACAAATCCGTTTAGCCATTCGTACCATTCGCGGGTTAACAGATAAGCCGTTTGCAGTGAACTTATTTATTACAGAAGAAGTGCAAATTGACGAAAAACAAGTAGAAGAGACACAAGACCTGTTAAAGCCCATTCGAGAAAAATTGCAATTGGGAATAGCGAAGCAAACGTTACAGCTGCCGGAAAGTTATAAAGAACAGCTGCAAGTTCTTATTGAGGAAAATGTTCCTGTTTTTAGTTTTACTTTTGATACACCAAAACAGGAGGAAATAGCATTATTAAAAAGAAATGGTATAAAAATAATTGGTACGGCAACGAATGTAGCAGAAGGGAAGATATTGGCCCATCTAGGAGTAGATATTATTGTTGGTCAAGGAAGTGAAGCAGGAGGACACCGCGGGACATTTCTAGGAAAAGAACAAGATTCTATGATTGGAACAACTGCGCTTATTCCGCAGCTTGTTGATGCCGTTCCGCATATTCCGATTGTTGCGGCAGGAGGGATTATGGACGGACGGGGAGTGGTGGCAGCCTATGCACTTGGTGCAGAAGGGGTACAAATGGGGACAGCATTTTTAACGAGTTATGAAAGTGTAGCTCATGAGGCCCATAAAGAGGCAATTATAATGAGTACAGACCAAAGTACAACAATGACTCGTGCATTTTCGGGTAAATATGCGAGAGGAATCCGAAATACTTTTATTGACAAGCTGGAAAGTAAAGAAGGACAATTTCCTGTATATCCAATTCAAAATGTATTAACAACAGAAATTCGCCAAGCAGCAGCGATACAAAATAATAGTAAATATATGTCACTTTGGGCAGGACAAGCTTCAGCATTAGCCAGAACAGATGAGGCGGAGCAAATTATAATGCGCGTGATTAAAGAAACGAAAGAGACATTAGAAAGATTACAAAGTACAATCTATATATAAAAAAAGAACGCTTGAAAATGCAAGCGTTCTTTTTTAGTTACTCTTATAAAATTGCTGAAGCGCCTCGTCGACATATACCCAGCCTTTCCAACCTAGATGCATCGTATCTTTTAAGAAATACTTATCATATTCATGGCTTGAAAAGTCTGCAACTGGGAATCCAGCTTTTTCGATTTGTTCATTTATTTTTTTATAGTATACATCACGTCGTTCTTTCGGGAATCCAGCATAATCATACCATGGACCATTAACTGGAACAGAAATGAATAATGGTTTTGCGCCCGATTGTTTTAGAATGTCTAAAACTAATTGGAAATCATCATATTCTGGGGATTCCTCGAATGATTCATTTGCTCGATATCCTTTTAGACGTTTTAATTTATCCTTAATCTTGTGGTCATAGTAGGGATCTTCAATACCGAATGGATTCGTTTGAGATTCCGCTTTACCAGTTTTTTCTGCACGGTTACGAATATCGTTCCATGCAAGGGATTTTAATTCAGGATCCGTATGTGTTTTTCGCGGTTTAATATCAAACATTGATGTAACTAAATCTTTACGATCCAAAATGTTACGATATACGTACGCAAATGGTTTTGCTACCGCTGCTTTCACTTTATGTTTTGTATCGTCATATACGATTCCTTCTAAAGAAGTTTTTAGGAGTGTATCTTTACGAACAATTTCAAAACTTAATAAGCGGTTTGCAATTTGCTTTTTCATTTCAGGCTTTAATTCATTGTTAAAGATTAAATGATAAGCTTGTTGAGATGAAAAGTTTGGCGCAAAATGAACTTCGTCTAACCCTTGTTTTTCAAACCATTGCGGTGAAAGGACGAAGACAATTTTGCGATCTTTTAACTGATCCATTGATGATGATAAATTTAACACATGAGTAAGACTTTGTGTTCCACCACGACCGATAAGAAACGGAGTAAATTCTTCATTTTTCACTTTAAAGTAGTTAGATGGATGATATACATCTAACCGAGAAAATTCCGATGAACCGTACATCGGAAGGTATTTTGGATCTTCTAGCGCCTTTTGTTGCAGTGCAATGCCTTGGAACATTTCTTTCTTTAAAGATGTTGAGGCATCGTTGACCTTTTGCTCCCCGATAAGTGGTAAAAGGAAGCGTGATGGGATAAATAACACCACGCAAAAAAGAACAAATGCTAGAAGCATCGGGCCAAACGTTGGTTTTTTCATCGCATATCTTCCAGTTTCTTGATAATCATGTTTGGTGTTGCCCATTCGTCGCGATCAAAGTCAGAAATAGACACTTCAATACCTAAACGCTCTTGAATTTCTACTAATAAAGATACTGTACCGAAAGAATCAAGAATACCTTCTTCAAATAATTGTACATCCGTATTTTCTTTTACGATATCATTTTCACATACTTCTTCTAAAATATCTAATACTTGATCTTTAAATTCAGCCATTGTGTATTCTCCTTTATATCCATAATATATTATGTGTAACTTCCTAAGAAGTTTTTAACTAAAAGTGTCTACCTAGGTTACCTGAGAAGAGTAGGAGACCGAGACAAACGAAATGGAATGTAATGATAATTCCAAGGACATGTGTAAATTTATTATTTGGCCAAAACTTATGCTTTTTATTTTTACGTTCGAATATATCAAACGCAATAAACAAAATTGCATGATATAAGCCATACGTAATATAGTACCACGTTAGTCCATGCCAAATTCCCATAATTCCAAAGTTTAAAAATGCACCGATATAAGAAATTGTATAACGGTTTTTAATTAGTTTTTTCTTTGTCGCAAAAAAGACAAAGCGCATATAAATAAAGTCGCGGAACCAGAAAGATAATGTCATATGCCAGCGGTTCCAGAAGTCTTTAATGTTACGACTTAAAAACGGCTTGTTAAAGTTTTCAGGCGTCTTAATACCCATCATATAACTTACACCAATTACGAATGCGCTATATCCTGCAAAGTCAAAGAATAGATATAAACTATACGAGTACATATCAGTCATAAATGAAAGAAATGTATCTTGTTTAGAAATTGCTGCATCCCAAATATAAGTTTTAATTAAATACGCAATAATAAATTTGTAAAGAAAACCCTGGAAAATACGATTGATTCCCGTATAAAGCATTTCCTTATATTCATCACCTGATGGTGGTTTCTCTACATCTTTTTGAAAGCGACGATACCGATCAATCGGGCCTGTTGAAATCGCTGGGAAGAACAGAAGAAACTCCCAAAACTTAAATAGTGAAACTTCTTTAATAAGCCCATCACGAATTTCAAATATCATTTGTACCGCTCTAAAGGTTACGTATGATATACCAAGAAATACGACAAATTTTATAGCTGGTATATCAAAAAATAAGGTTGATTTTAAAGCTGGTACAACAGGTGCAATTTTTACTAAGATAAGCGGTAAAATCGATAAAATAACAGCAATGCAAAAGGTACTTGTTTTGTTATCACGTTGTCGCAACGTTAAGTACCCTTTAATCAAAATGAATTGCCAAATTGCAAATATCGCTAATGCAACAGCTTGTGTTGGTTTATCAGAAAAGATAATAGCCAGCATAATAAGTGTAACAACTGCATTATATTTGCGCAGCATTTTCCCTTTTAACCCAGCAATGATGGTAGGGATAAGCAAAATGCCTACAATCACGAAAAAATAAAATGATGCATATGGGGTCATGCTGTAACCTCACTCAATAATTTTTTACGATCTACTTTTCCATTTGGTGTCATTGGAATAGAAGATTGATACATGAATTTTCGTGGAATCATGTAATTTGGTAATCGTTCATTGAGTTCTTTTTTTATTGCAGATGTTAATTTGAATTCTTTTTCAAAAGAATGTTCACTTGGAACAACAACTGCTAATAAGTAGTCGTATTTTTCACCTTTTTTAATTGGAAGTACTATAGCAGCTTCCACATATGAACATGAACGAAGGTGATGTTCAATTTCTTCTAATTCCATACGATAACCATGTAATTTAATTTGGAAATCAAGACGACCATGATAGAAAAGAAGTCCATTTTCTAAATAACCAGCGTCACCAGTTTTGTAAGCACGTTCGCCATCAATAACAGTGAATGCCTTTTCTGTTAATTCAGGGCTTCCTAAGTATCCAACACTTACACTTGGGCCAACGATTACGATTTCGCCTTTTTCACCATCAGGTGCAACAGTACCATCTTCTTTCATAATGATGATGCGGCAATCTGATTTACAGTAACCAACTGGAAGTGATTGGTATTTATCTACTACTTCATTTGTTACATGAATACCAGTTACAGCAACAGTCGCTTCTGTTGGTCCATATGTATTCATAATAGTAGCTTTTGGGAAGCGCTCTAATAGTTTTCTTGCAACATCATTAGATAATACTTCACCACAGAATAAGAATGTTTTCATGTTTGGAAGCATACCTTCTGAGAAAGATGGTTCCATTAAACACATTTCTGCAAAAGATGGTGTAGACGTCCAAACTTGTATATCGGATTGTTCTAGAGAAGCGAATAAATCTTTTGGACGTGCAATCATATCTTTATCAATTGCCCATAGTGTACCACCTGTTACTAATGACGGATAGATGTCCATAACAGATAAGTCAAATGAGAATGGTGCTTGGTTTAAAAAGACTTGTCCTGTTTGTAAGTTGAAATCTTCAATTGCCCATTTTGTGAAGCTTACAAGACAATTATAGGTAATTTGTACACCTTTTGGATTTCCTGTACTTCCTGATGTATAAATGATGTAGAAGTTGTCTTCACCCTGTACTGCATGTTCAGGATTTGCTCTGTTTCCTTTATGAGTAAGAAGAATATCTTCTAATTTAGTTCCGTCAACAATCTGAACTGGTAAATCAGCCACTGTAACATCTGTTGGAGATAAAAGTAGCTTTGCACCAGAACTTTCTGCAATACGTAGCACACGATCAACTGGAATGGATACATCAACTGGAATGTACGCATGACCAGCTTTGACACACCCTAAGAAACAGACAATCATTTCTGGCTGCATATGTCCGTATACCATAATAGGCGAACGGTCATCTCCATATTGAGAAGAAATCCAATATGCTAATGCATCAGAGTCTTCTTTTAGTTGTCTGTACGTAATTTTCGCATCTCGCCAAACGAAAGCGGTTTGGTCAGGCGTTTCAGCTGCCCACTTTTCGATTTGTTCTAATAACTTCATAACGCTCCCACCCTAAAATTCATTGTAAATAAATGTACTTGTGTTTGTCTCTTGGAATCCATACAACCATAGTAAAGCAAGTAAAATCGCAAGGTAATAACAAGTTTTTGCAAGCCATTGCGTGAGTGGTTGAGACCATAGTTCTTTTAAAGTTTTCATGTCTTTCCCCCTCTACAAAATAGTATCCGTATGTAAGTATCATATCCTACATCACTTTGAAAAACACAGAAATTCCACATTTTAGGAAAGTGTAATATCAAAAGGCTCTTTTCTGATAGTAGCACTAAATATAAAAAAAGAAAATCCCCAACTTAACAATTATATTACATTCCAGATAGAATTGTAATTCCTTTGCATTTGAAAGAGGCATGATTATATTTCTTCTAACTAAAATAGTACATAAAATCTTGTTATACAAAGGGTTACTATCATGATGATGTAGAAAGATTGTTGAAAATAGAATAGGGAGTTGAAACGAATGAAATCATCACAAGTAGATTGGTCATTATATCTTTCTGAAGAAAACATTCGAATGTGGCGACGTTATTTACATCAACACCCTGAATTGTCATTTCAGGAGAAGCATACAGCACAGTTTATATATGATACATTACACTCATTTTCTTATTTTGACCTAACGAGGCCAACAACATGTAGTGTAATGGCAAGGCGAAAAGGGAAAGGCTCTGGCAACGTCATCGCCATTCGAGCAGATATAGATGCACTTCCAATTCAGGAGCAAACGATGAAACCATATGCATCTATTGTACCAGGAGTTATGCATGCTTGCGGTCATGATGCACATACAGCAATTTTGTTGGGCGTAGCTGAGGCGTTAGTGAAATATAATGAGGACTGGGATGGAGAAATTCGTCTGTTGTTTCAACATGCTGAGGAACAATACCCTGGTGGAGGAAAAGAGATGGTGGAAGCAGGAGTTATGGACGGGGTAGATTATGTCATTGGTCTTCATGTAATGTCAGGACTAGAGAGTGGACAAATAGGAATTTCTTATGGACCAATGATGGCAGCACCGGATGTATTTACAATTGAAGTTAAAGGAAGAGGAGGACATGCTGCTCATCCGAAACAAACAGTGGATCCTATTGCAATTGGTGCACAAATGATTACGAATTTGCAACATCTTGTGTCAAGACGCACGGATGCATTTGAACAACGAGTGGTATCAGTCACGCAATTTCATGCAGGAACAGCTGATAATATTATTCCTGAGACGGCAACGATTGTAGGCACGGTGCGTTGTTTTGAAAACACATTGCGACAAGAATCTAAAGAAATGATTGAACAAATTGTAAAGGGGATTACAGCAGCGCATGATGCAACGTACTCATATACGTATCGTTATGGCTATGATCCGGTAATAAATGATTCCTATGTAACAAAGATAGTAGAAGATAGTGCCATTGAATTATTTGGAGAAGAAAGTATTATCTCTCTTTCCCCTTCTATGGGAGGTGAGGACTTTTCTGCATACTTACAAAAGGCTCCAGGCTGTTTTGTAAAGTTAGGAACGGGAAATATAAACAAAGATACTTGCTATCCACATCATCATCCGAAATTTGATGTGGATGAAACAGCACTAATTCGTGGCGCGCAATTATTTTTGCAAGCGGCAATGAAGCTATTGAAACGATAAAGTGAAACTTCCATCAGTGCTACGGTCCTCACTTATGATTAGTTGAATAAATTCAGTCCATATGGGAAGCCCTTTCATGAGAAATCTCTTTCATTTATTAAGTATATGCTAGGATAAAAAAAGGCAACTGCGAATATCGCAGTTGCTCCAATTTCTTTCCGTTAGAGAGGGTTAAGAAAGAACTATGCTCATTCATAGTATATGTATGTCTCCCGGACAAGCTTGTACCTTTTCATTAATTTTCAAAACATATGGGGATTATTTTCACGAGAAATCTCTTTCATTTATTAAGTATATGCTAGGATAAAAAAAGGCAACTGCGAATATCGCAGTTGCTTCAATTTCTTTCCGTTAGAGAGGGTTAAGAAAGAACTATGCTCATTCATAGTATATGCATGTCTCCCGGACAAGCTTGTACCTTTTCATTAATTTTTAAAAAAGTTATTGACTTTGATAATCATTATCAATTAATCTAAGGATGTCTTTTTAGATGATAATCATTATCAATTTTGTGTTTCATACTAAAAAAATACAAAATATTAAAAATAAGAGAACGAGATACATAATAAAGGGAGAGAGTACAATGAGTAAGCTAGTAATGATTTTTGCAAGTATGAGTGGAAATACAGAAGAAATGGCAGATCATATTGCTGGGGCAATTCGCAAGGCTGGAAAAGAGATTGAAGTAATTGATATTATAACATCACCAAAAGCGTCTGTTTTAGAAGATTATGAGGGGATTGTTTTAGGGGCATACACATGGGGAGATGGTGATTTACCAGATGATTTCTTAGATTTCTATGATGAAATGGATAAATTGGATTTAATGGGGAAAAAAGCAGCGGTATTTGGTTCTTGTGATTCTGCATATCCAAAATACGGGGCAGCTGTTGATATTTTAATAGAAAAATTACAGGAATGTGGTGCTAACGTAGTACTTGAAGGATTAAAAGTAGAATTAACACCAGAAGACGAAGATGTTGAAGCGTGGCTTCGTTTTGGTATAGAGTTTGTAAAACATTTTTCTTAACCATGGGAGAGAGGCAAAGCAAGTGCAGGGGAAAACTCAATTCAAATAATGACGAATTATTATAAAAAAGATGCGAAAAAGCACCTTTTTTTATTGTTGACATGAAAAGCATTTCATGAATTAAGTTTATAGTGTAAAGAGGTGAAAAATCAAAAGGAGGAATTTTGAATGGGGAATGAATTAGAAGTGTTCCAATGGTTAGAAAAACAAAAAGCTCCTTTTTTGATACGACTACAAATCTTTCAAGCATTTCAATTGTATAAATTAGTAATAGAAATGGATAAGAAAATAATGGAATTTGAAGAAAATAAATTAAGGGAAAGCGTTTAGCGCATTCCCTTTAAAACATGCAATAATTTTTGTTGATTTGCTTCAATGATCTTTGTATTATTTGTGTCAAAACCATTTAGAAGGTTATGCAGTATAGGACTATACTGATAGAAGGAGACAATTCGTTCAAAAAATGTTGTATCCTTGCTATGCGTTAAAGCAGTATATTCTTCGTATACTTCTAATGTAAAGGCATGGCCGTAATCAGCGTATAATCCAGCAAAATCAAATGCGGGATCACCAATTTGTGCATCTCCTATATCAATGATACCAACAATGTGTCTCAGAAGAGGATGAAATAGAATATGGTTATGTGTTAAGTCGGCGTGAATAACTGTTTGTGAGAAAGAGCTTGTATATAATGGCTCTAAAAATGTTTGAAATAGTTCATGCAATTGTTTAGTTTCTTCTATTGTAAATGTAGCAAACAGATAATGTTTTAGTTTCATATATAGTTCCTTCCAATATTCAGCTGTTTGTTCGACCTGAAATCCCCACTCTTTTGCAAGTTTAATAGGAACTGTATGGAAAGCAGCAAGAAATGATGCAAGTTGTGTAACAATTTTCGTCTTTTCGTTGATTGAGAGATTATGTAAGTAAGATGGTTTGAATGGTTTACCATGGATCATTTTATAGTAACTGCAAACAGGAATTGTATCTGTTTTATTTTCGTATAGAATATGATAGTTTGGTACTTCTATTTTTTGTATTTGCAGCGTAGGAGCCAGTACCTCATATAATTGTTTTTCAAGAGGGATTTTTTTTGCGTATTCAACTTTTCTAGGAAATCGAAATAACCATTCATCATTTATCAAAATAGCAACATTATCCCAGCCGCTTTCATCTTGATGAAAGGAATGGATAGGAAAAGTTGGGAGTGTTTTTTGAATATATTGCATATAGTCTGAGTTTTTCACTTTTTCGCCTCTTTCGTTTAGTTATAATAAAAAAGAAATCCCTAGCTAGGGATTTCTTTTTTATCCCGTTATTTTGGGGCAGTAAGACCCCCCACCTCAAGATGCAGAGAGAACCGAGGAAGGTAGGGGATAAGCCCGATTCGTTCAAATAACCATTAGTGAGGGATGAAAAACCTCCACTGATGGAAGTTTCAGTTTATAAATTCTCGTTTTGCTGCTGTATCTCCTTTTTACTCAAATCAAGATTTGCACTTTCGATAGCTCTATGTTTGTCTAAAGAATCTCCAGCGTATCCTTTTTGTGTTTTTATAACTCTTTTACTTGAACTTGCTGAGTTATTATTCATATGAGTTCGTCCCTTCTTTTATTTAAAATATACGAAAGTAATAAGTAATAGCAGTATAGCTCCAAAAATAACGATACCGACTAAAAACGTCATGTTGGAATAACGGGGTGGTTTATGTACATCTTGGCGATAACCGGGTGAAATTTCCGGTGCAAATTCTTCTTGATAAGATTGTTGTTCGTCCTTTTGGTCCACTGTCGCAACTCCTTTATGTTTTTTATCCCGCTATTTTGGGGCAGTAAGATCCCCACTTCAAGATTGAGAGAAGCGAAGAAGATAGGTAGGGGATAACTGCTGGCATGTGCCCGATTGATGAGAGCTTTCCATCAGTGGGGGATGAAGAAAATCCTACTGTTAGAAGTTTCACTTTATTGATATGTTGCACGTTATAAGGAAGAAATATACTCTTAGTATGTTAAGCACTGAGCAAGAACCTAGCCGATAGATATGAATAATAGCAGAATCATAAGTCCGACAGCATAATTATCGTATTGCATTGCTTGTTTAATACTGAAGGTTCTGCAATGTAATACGATAATTTGCGTTACTATACCAAAGCATTCAAAATGATCATATCGATGAGTGAAACAGAGCCGCAACTATAAACGTAAGGCTAAGTAATTTTTCGCCATTTGAAATTCTTTTATTTTGTTATCTAATCAAATTGAAGAAGACTGATACATAGTAAAGGAAGCCCCGTTCTATTGTGTGTAAAAAACTGGGAATACGTTCATGTTTCATTTCTTTTTTTGTGGGAAATCTAATTTTTCTATTTGTTATACGTAAAATAAAAAATGCTTTTATAAAAATAATGGGGAAATTATTGTTGAGAGATATTATAAAAGGTGGTTTTGATATATAGATATCCTATTATTATGTGTTGTGTATATAGTTTGTAGGAAAAAAAGGTGTTCTTACTTAAGAACCTTTTTTCCAAAAAAATATTATGTAAGTTTGAATCCATATGTAGCAGCAATTGCTTTATATGTTGTTTTTTGATTTGTAATGATTACAGTTGTTTTGACAGGAACACGATCAAATAGCCAACGTACGTCATTATTATACATGCGAACGCAACCGAGTGTTGTCCATTTTCCGATGGCGCTTACGTTATTAGTTCCGTGAATGGCATATGTTGTTCCTTTCGTTCCTTTAAGATCGAGACCGAGCCAGCGATCTCCTAATGGGTTGCGTGGATCACCGCCAGGAATATTTTTGGCATAGTAGGGCCGATTTTTAATTTTGTTGACAATACTATATTTTCCTAGGGGTGTTGGTGTGTTGCTCTTTCCAGTAGCAACTGTAAACTCTTTTACAAATTTACCTTTTTCATAATATGCCATCTTATTCGTTGACACATTGACAATTAATAAATGTTCTTGCTGGTATGTCTCTGCATCAGCTGTCTTAATAGGAAGCATAGAAGAAATGAATAATAATAGTGCGATCAAAATCTTCCTCATATTAAATTAGTCTCCTTTATGTAAATATCAAAATTTATTATAGCCTTCTTTTATAAAGAATCCTATTACTTTTTTATTTATATAAGAAATATTAAGGATATGTAAAAAAGTCGCTGCTTAGCGACTTTTTAATGTCATATATTTTTGCTGTACTTGAAATAGACGAGCGAGTAAAAAGATTGCACCGAAAGCTAATCCTAAAATTAGACCAATCCAATAACCTTTTGCAGCCAGAGTTGTATATGTTGCAAGTGTATAACCGAGCGGGAGACCTATTATCCAATATGCAACTAATGTCATAACAAGTGCTACATTTACATCTTTATAACCGCGAAGTGCACCTTGTACTGGTGTTGCAACGGCATCAGAAAATTGGAATAAAATCGCAAACACGAGAAATTGTTTCGCTAAGTCGTGTACTGCAGAATCATTTGTATAAATAGAGGCAATATTGTCATCAAATAAAAATAGTAAGATGGAATAAAACAGTGCGAAAGCTAGTGCTAATCCAATACCAATAAAGCTATAATGCTTAGCATCTTTATATCGGGAAGCACCGACTTCAAACCCGACAGAAATTGTCATTGCCATGGATAAACTGAGTGGTGTCATATATAAAAGAGATGCAAAGTTCATCGCAGCTTGGTGAGCGGCAATGGTTGTTGTGTTAAAATTACTCATAAATAATGTAACAGCAGCAAAAATACTTGTTTCAAAAAAGATCGCAAATCCAATTGGTACACCAAGTTTTAATAATTCCTTCCAGCTTGATATAGAGAGGCGGTACAAACGTTGAAAGACACCATAAGAAGAGAAAGGCTCTTTCGTACGGATAATGACAGTAGTAATAAGTAAAATACACCAATATGTCGATGTTGAAGCAATGGCAGCTCCGACTCCACCGAGTTTTGGAAAACCGAAATGACCAAAAATGAATATATAGTTCAAAATGATATTAATCGGTAAAGATAGTAAAGTAATAATCATTGTTGTGCGTGTTTTTCCTAAGGCATCAATAAAGCAGCGGAGTACTGTATATACAAATAGCGGGATGATACCAAATGCGATAATGCTTAAAAATTGAGCAGCAATCTGGGCTACTTGTTTCTCTAAATGCATGGCATGTAAAATTGGTGAAACCACAAGGGATCCAATTATTATAACAATAATACTGACTAAGATTGCTAAGTATACGGCTTGTGTCACAACATGAGACACTTTTTCTTTTTGTTTGGAACCGATAAGGTGAGCGACAATAGGAGTTGTTGCCATTAAAATACCTGTTAATCCTGTACTAATTGGAAGCCATATACTTGTTCCAATTGCAACTCCAGCTAAATCAGTGGCACTTGCATGACCTGACATCGTCGTATCGAAAAAACTCATTGAAAATAATGACATTTGTGTAACAAATATGGGGAAAAATAATAAGACAAATTGTTTGATTTTTTGTGAAATCGATGTAGTTTCTTTCATATGTACTCCTTTCTAAAATACGAACAAGCCGCTTCAATCATACTATTGAATAAGAATTTAGAAAAGTAATACGCATTTATAACAATATTGGTGCATTTTGAAGGAACTTGAAAAAAACGATGCGTGTTTAGCGAAGATGCGGTATTATGATAAAGTATGAAAAAAGTATTAAGGAGGCACGGTCGTGGCTGATTGGTTAATTGGATTAATCATGGGTGCTGTTGAAGGGTTGACGGAGTTTTTACCTGTATCATCAACAGGGCATATGATTTTAACAGGGCATTTAATTGGATTTGAAGGCGATAAAGCAAAAACGTTTGAAATTGTTGTTCAATTAGGATCCATTTTAGCGGTTGTTGTTGTATTTTGGAAGCGATTATGGTCGTTAGTTGGAATTGGGCGAGTAAAGCAAGGGCCATCGTTAAACTTATTACATATTATTATCGGAATGATTCCAGCTGGTATACTGGGTGTTTTACTCCATGACAAAATTAAAGAGATTTTATTTGGACCAGGTCCAGTTGTTATTAGTTTAGTTGCTGGTGGTATCTTAATGATTGTTGCTGAGAAATTCTCAAAGCCAAGCACAGCGAAAACACTGGATGACATTACATATAAACAAGCATTTACGATTGGAATGTTTCAATGTTTAGCATTATGGCCTGGTTTTTCTCGTTCAGGATCTACAATTAGTGGTGGTTTATTAGCGCGTGTATCTCATACAGCGGCTGCTGAATATACATTTATTCTTGCGGTACCAATGATGGTAGCTGCAACAGGTCTTGATTTAATTAAGAGTTGGAATGAATTAAGTGCAGCAGATCTCCCATTATTTGCAACTGGATTTATTACTGCATTTATAGTTGCTATGCTAGCAATTGTTTCATTCTTAAAATTATTATCTCGTGTGAAATTAACACCATTTGCATATTATCGTTTTATTATTGCTGCGGTGTTTTACTTCTTTGTTTTATAATAAAAAACTGCCATTTGGCAGTTTTTTTATTTTGCTATTTTTTCAATCATATTTTCCATTACGTGCTCCCAAATGGAAGTGTCAGAAGTTAACGTTTTACGAAACTCAGCATACATTTCTTTTTGCTTTTCTTCAAACTGTGGATCGTCTTTTTCTGGTAATGTAGCGCGCATAGAAGTAACGAATTCTTGAACTTTTGGAGCTCGTGGCCCCCAAACATATTTTTCATTTCCTGCTGCGTCAATAAAAATGAAAATTGGAATCGCGCGTGCTGTACCATTTGTTAAATATTGATCCATTAATTCTAGGTTATCATCACGAATGAGCAAACTCATCTCGATATTGGCAACTTCGCAAATGCGTTTCATAACTGGTACGCAAAGAAGAGCGTCACCACACCAATCTGCTGTTAAAACGATAACGTTTAAACGATCGTTTTGATGTTGCTCTAAAACAGGAAGAAGTTCATTTGGAATTAAGAAGTTGTTATAAATATGTAGTAATTCGTATTGATTGACTGTCATATTATTTACATATGTATCAAAGGACATGCCTTTTTCAAACCATTGACGTAATGTCATGTACTACACCTCTTTCTCTATTTGTTCATATTGTACCAAATATTTTACGAGAAAGCTGGTAAAGTTACTTTTATCGGTAATCCATATTTTGTCGAGTGTAAAAAGCTAGAACAATAAAGTGAAACTTCCATTAGTGGAGGTTTTTTCATCTATCCTACTGATGGGAAGTTCTCACCAATCGGGCTTACTGCCTGCGAATAGCGGGATAAAATGAAAACAGGGTGCTTCTATGCACCCCGTTTTCTTGCTGATAAAAATTACAGCATTTTATGAAAGCAACCTTTATCATCTATTGCCAAGTAACTAAAAAAAGATACATGAATTTCTAAATAAAGTGAAACTTCTATCAGTGAGGGATTTACTGCCTACGAATAGCGGAATAAAATGGATGACAAATTCCAAAAAGTACGTTAATATAATTCATAATGTTTTTATTTAATTATATTAAATAAATAGAGGGGCTGTACAAAATGTCTAATAATCGCGAGTTGCTAATGGAAGATTTGTCTACGAATTTTTTTGCTATGTTTCGTACATTACGTAATGATATGAGCAAAATTTTCGGTGATTATATTCCATGGAATGAATTTATCGTGTTGCGTATTTTAAATCGTGTCCAAAAAGAAATGGTTTCCCATGTTGCGAATGAACTAAACGTATCGAATAGTCACATTACGGCTGTTGCAGAAAAATTAATTAAAAAAGAACTTGTAACGCGTTCGCGCTGTACATCAGACCGTCGGGTTGTGTACTTGGAGATTAGTAATAAAGGAAAAGAACTAGTAGCCGAAATGGAAAAACAAAAAAAGATATATCTGGAAGATAGATTTTCTACTTTGTCTGAAGAGGAAATGAAAGTCATGATTTCCATTACACAAAAGCTAATTTAGATAAGAAACGATATTGATATCTTATATTATTAGGTAAAGGTTAAAAAGATAGAAAATTATATGACATATTGAGAATAATGAATACCGCAGGAGCGGTCTTGCTATGCAAAAGCCTTCGCAATCAACGCGAAGGTTTTTCGTGTGTATTTAGAATGGATTGGAGCATACTAACAATATCATTATAAAGAAGGGAAGAGAGAAGTATGTCAAGTCGTAATGGTAGTAAAGGAAGCGGGAATCAAGGAGCACCCAAAGTAGGACAATATCAACAGGAGTTCGGCACAGAGTTTGTTACTGGTGATGATAATAAAGGAAAAGAGTATCGCTCGAAAAAAGGGAGTAAATCAAGGAAGGAGTGAAGCATATTCACTTCTTCTTTGCTATTAAATAAAGTGAAATTTTCATCATTGGGGTTTTTCTTTATCAAAGCCTTCGCTAATTTGGTGTATGCGAGCAGGTATTCCTCGCTTTTCTCTGAATCTTGAGGTGGGAATCTTACTGCCCGCGAATAGCGGGATAAAAAAAACCATCTTGTCATTGCAAGATGGCTTAGGAAGGGGGACAATTTATGTCAATTTAAGTTAGGGATAGAAAGCTGTTCGAGACATTAGGGATGTCTCATTATTAGGGAGGAACAGCTTCGATAGTTATACTATAAAAGAATGATGTGAATTCAATGTGAATTTGGCGTGAAAGAATAAGGGATTTTTTATTTTTTGTCCAAAAATAAAAGTTGAAATTCAAAAGAAAAAAGATTATGCTCAACTATGTATGGAGGACGGATTAAGGGAGTTAGTACTATGGAAATACTAGAAAAACGTGACTTAACTGATCGTTTTATACGATTAAGTCCACCACAAATTTTAGCGATTGGATTTTTTGCTTTAATTCTTGTTGGCGGCATATTATTAAAATTACCGATTGCCACGAAAACGTCTATTAGTTGGGTTAATGCTTTTTTCACAGCGACCTCAGCTGCGACTGTAACAGGTTTAGGTGTAGTGGATGCAAATAGTACATTTACAATATTTGGACAAGTTGTCATCATGCTTCTTATACAAACAGGTGGTTTAGGGTTAATGACAATTGCTATTTTAATAGTTTGGGTGCTCGGAAAAAAAATAGGATTACGTCATCGACTTCTTATTGGAGAAGCATTAAATCAAACGAACATTGGCGGACTTGTAAAATTAGTAAAACGAGTGTTTTTCTTTTCGATTTGTATTGAATTAGTGGGAGTTGTATTTTTAGCCATCCGCTTTGTTCCTGAATTCGGATTGGGAAAAGGGTTATATTACAGCTTGTTTCACGTTGTGGCTGCTTATAATAATGCAGGATTTGCTTTATGGCTAGATAATTTAACGAGGTATGTTGGAGATCCTATTATTAATATTGGTATTTGTTCTTTAATTGTAATAGGTGGTTTAGGTTTTACGGTATTAATTGATATATGGTACAGTCGAAGTTTTCGAAAATTAGCACTGCATTCAAAAATTATGATTGTTGGTACAATTGTGTTGAGTATTTTTGCGATGATTGTTATCTTTTTATTAGAGTATAATAATGTTAAGACGTTGGGTTCTTTATCATCGTTAAGTGAAAAATTGTGGGCATCATTTTTCCAGGGAATTACACCTCGTACAGCTGGATTTAATACAATTGATTATGGAAGTATGAGGGAATCAACGTTGTTCTTTACGATGGTACTTATGTTTATTGGAGCTGGAAGCGTTTCAACTGGAGGCGGTATTAAGCTTACGACTTTTGTTATTTTAATTACATCTGTTATTTCATTTTTTAAGAAAAAAGAAGATGTTGTTTTATTTCGTCGTACAATTAAGATGTCAACAGTGATGAGAGCATTATCTATTGTAATTGCAAGTCAATTTTTAATTTTTGTAGCAGTATTTATACTTATGCTTACTGAACAATTTAGTTTTATTGAATTGTTATTTGAAACAGTTTCAGCCTTTGGAACAGTGGGACTATCAATGGGAATTACAGCTGATTTATCATCTTTTGGGAAATGCGTGATTATGTTTGTTATGTTTTGTGGATTAATTGGACCATTAACACTTGTGTTTTCACTTGCACGGCCAGCAAAACAAAAAATTCGTTACCCATCTGAGGATGTATTTACAGGATAAGGTATCTCGCGAGAAGCGAGATACCTTTTATTATGTTCCGTCATGAAAAGTTGTCTGGAAGATTCTGATTGATGGAATGTGTCCAATTGGGCACATTCCATCAGTAGGAGATAAACCTTCTCCTACTGATGGAAGTTTCACTTTATTACGTAAAAAGAGAGTACAGCAAGCTGATAATAGCTGCTCGAAATATTAGTGCAACAATCGCTACTACGCCACCCATTACAGCTGCAATTCCACCAGTAACATTGGCGCCGCGATTATAGGCATATATGCCTAGTAGGACAGCAAGAAGTCCAAAGAGCGTTGGAAAAGTGAATAAAGATAAGACTGCAAGAGCAAGAGCGATGAATCCTGCTGTTGCACCTCCTGCTTTTGTTGTTACTTCGTCTCTTCCATTGTCTCTTCCATCATAAGGCACACCATTTGGTGCAATTTCAGCTGCGTATTCTTCTTCAAAATGATCTTCGCTTTCTCTATGACGTTCTTCATGTTTATCAGTCAATATAATATCTCCTTTCATAAAGAGCTTCACGTTTAGTATGAACTGCTTTTGTTTTTTTATCCTCCTCTTCGTCGTTATGTCAAGATTTTAAGAAAATAAATAAGATGACTGTCTGTAAGGGTCCGATTAGTAAGGGATTTCCGTCAGTGAGGGCTGAAAAAAATTCTCCCTAATGGAAGTTTCATTTCATAAAATAGTTAAATTACAAAAGTTGGTATGTCTTCCTCATTTTTGGAAACGATAAAAAGGAATTGATAGGAAAAAGAGGTGGTTTATATGACACAACATCCAATTGAAAATTTAATGAAAACAGCAATGGCAAACTTAAAAGAAATGGTGGATGTGAATACGATTGTTGGAAAACCAGTATCAACAGCTGATGGGAATGTTATTTTAACTGTTTCGAAAGTTGCTTTTGGTTTTGGTGCTGGTGGAAGTGATTTCGAAGGAAATAGACAAGCACAAGAAGGGCAAAATTTACATCCATTTGGTGGTGGAAGTGGTGCAGGAGTTTCCATTAACCCTGTTGCGTTTTTAGTAGTTGGGGCAAAAGGAATTCAGGTTATGCACTTACATAGCGGTACACATCTTGTAGAAAAGGCATTGGAAACAGTACCGAATGCAGTACAGCGATTGGTAAATAAGCGTTAGCAGAATACTTGCATTTTAAGGAAATTATGGTATAGTAGATGAAGTGTGTTTAAAAATTATACGAATATAAAGTAAATGACTATATAGAGAATCGAGAGTTAGGAAAGAACAAGGGAGAGGTATAAATGATTAACATCAAGAATTTTGTCGTCGGTTTATGTATGTTAGTGAGCGGATTTGTTGTGTACCTACTAAAAGAAAAAGTACAGTTTTAACAAACAGGCTTACTTGTCAGTCTGTTTTTATTTTTGGTAAAAATATTGACATTTTTATCGATGAAAAGTATAATATATCTTCGTGTCTCGGTTACAGCTAGTATATATTGGATATTCCTTACTTATACAAGTCACTTGTTTGCTAAAGATCGGGCAATGATGCCAACAACTTTAGTGACGTGTATATGATGAATTGTATTTGTAAGATGTACACGTACTAGTGGATTAGGAGCGGTCGTTGGAACCGCAATGATGAAAGAGAGGCAGGGCTTTCATCCAGTATATGTTACTTTCCCGTTAGTTAAATATAAAAAAAGAAGGCGCCTTTTTGTAAAAGGTGCCTTCTTTTTTATTAAATGAAACGGACAGTGTGTAAGAAGTTTCGTGATGTGAAACGGCCCGTAAGAGCCCGATTAACGCGGCTCTTAATCAGCAGGGATGAGGAGAATCCCTGCTAATTAAAAGTTCACTTTATTGAATTCTACTCTCAACTTGTTGACAAATTTCATCAGTTGTTAACCCGCTTGCATCGATAACAGATCCCTTTATCACAGCGTTGCTAATCCCCGCTACGTTAGAATCCTGCCCGGTTACAACGCAGCAGTTACATCCTTGAACGTCACTTTCAGATTGCAATGAGACTACTTCATGCCCTTTTTGTTCTAGTGCTTGTTTTACGTTTGTTAAAGAATCTTCTACTCCAATTTTCGCCATATCATTCACCTCCTGCCATCTAGTAATATGTTCCTTTTTCGGAAGAATATTCACTAATTAACAAAGAGGTTTCACATGTTTGGCAGGAGTAGGAAAGAGTTAGTCGTTATAAACCCCAGTCAACATGTCGCTTACAAAACGATCGTTTTGTACATCTTGCATCGTATAATCATTTGATTGTACATCAACTGAGGCAATGTACATAGGATTTTGCGTTGTTCTATTTTGCTCTGCATATGGAAGTAATTCTACATAATCTTCTAATTTACACAGTCCTTTTGTATTCATTACATCAAATAACTGAAGCATTTCCATTACTTCTTGTCTTGTTCCTTTAATTTGTAAACATGCCATATTATTAGCCCCCTTAAATTTGTCAAAATGATTTTTGAAAATAGGATTATGAGTAAAAAGAAAAAAATATGAGTGTTATCCTCAAATTTTATTTTTTATTTTTTCACCTCGCTTTATTACTAGTCTTTTTCTAAAAATATGTGATAGAACGTCCGTTTATTGAATACAATAGATTCGCATCTTTTGACAAAATTCCTTCTCCTAAACAAATATTTTTTTGTAAGAAAAATGTCGAAAAAAATTTTTTGACATTTTGTAAACGTTAACAATGTTGATATATCAATATAAAGAGGGTTGTTCATAAATTCTAAAATTTAAAATTTTCAAAAAATTTCTTTGATTTATTTGAAAAGGGGGCGTAAACTAGGAACCAATAAAAAAATTCAAGGATATAGGGGGCGCTTTCAAGTGAACGAGCAATGGATTTTCTTAAATGGAGAATTTGTTCCAAAAAATGAAGCAAAAGTTTCTGTCTATGATCATGGATATTTATATGGTGATGGGGTATTTGAAGGCATTCGTGTCTATAGTGGAAATGTTTTCCGCTTAAAAGAGCACCTCATTCGTTTGTACGAATCTGCAAAATCCATTTTACTAGAAATTCCATATGCGTTGGAAGAAGTGACCAATATTGTTGTTGAAACAATTCGACGTAATCAATTATCTAATGGATATATTCGTTTAGTTGTATCACGCGGAGCTGGAAATCTTGGTTTAGATCCTGATTCGTGTTTAAAGCCAAATGTTGTTGTAATCGCTGAACAATTAGCATTATTTCCGGCAGAATATTACGAGAAAGGAATTCCAGTTGTAACAGTTGCAACAAGACGGAATCGTCCGGATGTATTAACGCCACAAGTGAAATCATTAAATTACTTAAATAATATTTTAGTGAGAATTGAAGCGAAACTTGCCGGTGTGCAGGAAGCGTTAATGCTAAATGAGCAAGGATATGTTGCAGAAGGTTCTGGTGATAACGTATTTATTGTAAAAGGTAATAAGTTAATTACACCGCCAAGTTCTGCTGGAGCACTGGAAGGAATTACGCGAAATGCGATTATGGAAATTGGTGAGAAGCTTGGCTATGACGTAAGGGAAGAATTATTTACACGTCATGATGTATATGTAGCAGATGAGGTATTTTTAACAGGTACAGCAGCTGAAGTTATTGCAGTAACAATGGTTGATGGCAGAGAAATTGGAGCTGGAAAACCAGGAGCGCATACAAATCGTTTGTTAGAAGAATTTCGTAAGCTTGTTGTAGAAGATGGCGAAAAAATTTATGAAGAAAATAAAGTAGGTTGATGGGAGAGTAACCGATGCGAAGCAATATGATTAAACAAGGTATTGACCGAGCGCCGCATCGAAGTTTGCTTCATGCAGCAGGCGTTAAAGAAGAAGATTTTCATAAACCATTCATTGCAATTTGTAATTCATATATCGATATTGTTCCAGGGCATATTCATTTAAGAGATCTTGCTGATGTAGCGAAAGCTGCGATTCGTGAAGCAGGGGGCGTTCCTTTTGAATTTAATACAATCGGTGTTGATGATGGGATTGCAATGGGGCATATCGGAATGCGATATTCACTCCCAAGTCGGGAAATCATTGCAGATGCAGCGGAAACGGTAATCCAAGCTCATTGGTTTGACGGGGTTATGTTTATGCCGAATTGTGACAAAATTACACCGGGAATGCTGATGGCATCTGTTCGGACAAATGTTCCTTCTGTTTTTGTATCTGGAGGACCAATGGAGGCCGGAAAATCAAAAGATGGAACTCCGCTTTCATTAGCATCTGTATTTGAAGGAGTTGGCGCTCATAAGTCAGGGAAATTAACTTTAGAGCAGCTGATTGATATGGAAAAATCAGCATGTCCAACTTGTGGTTCTTGCTCAGGGATGTTTACAGCAAATTCTATGAATACCATCATGGAAATGCTTGGAGTTGCACTTCCGGGAAATGGAACGATTGTTGCAACAAGTGAAGAACGACATAACTTAATTCGTCAAGCTGCTTTTCATTTAATGGATCTAATTGAGCGTGATATAAAACCGCGCGATATTATTACGAAAGAAGCAATTGATGATGCTTTTGCGCTAGATATGGCGATGGGGGGATCGACAAATACAGTTTTACATATGTTAGCCATCGCGAATGAAGCTGGTATTGAATATGATTTGCAGCGTATTAATGATATTGCAAAGCGTGTTCCATACTTAGCGAAAATTAGCCCAGCTTCTCATTACTCCATGCATGATGTACATGAAGCAGGTGGGGTAGCAGCTATTATTAAAGAGCTTTCACAAATCCCGGGTGCAATTCATCCAGAGCGTATTACAATTTCAGGGAAAAGCATTTATGAAACAGCAGAAGAAGGAAAAATCTTAGATGAAAAAGTAATTCGTCCAAAAGAACGACCGTATCGTAAAACAGGTGGTCTTTCCATTCTCTTTGGAAATTTAGCACCAGATGGTTCTGTCCTAAAAGTTGGAGCTATCGATGAATCTGTTACATCATTTGTTGGTGAAGCGATTTGTTTTGATTCTCATGATGAAGCCGTTGCTGCAATTCATAGAGGTATTGTGAAAGAAGGGCATGTTGTTGTCATCCGATATGAAGGTCCAAAAGGAGGACCTGGTATGCCGGAAATGTTAGCTCCAACATCAGCAATTGTTGGAAGAGGACTTGGAACAAAGGTTGCATTGATTACTGATGGACGCTTTTCCGGAGCGACAAGGGGAATCGCGATTGGTCATGTATCGCCAGAAGCAGCTGAAGGAGGACCAATTGCATATGTGGCAGATGGTGATCCAATCATTATTAATTTAAAAGATGGTATTATTCATTGGGAAATTTCTAAAGAAGCATTAGAACAGCGGAAAAAACAATTTATTTCTCCAGAGCCGAAAGTAAAAACAGGATATTTAGCACGATATGCAAAGCTTGTTACTTCGGCAAATACAGGAGGAATTATGAAAGTATAAAGTAAAACTTCCATTCGCGGGAGAATAAAGCGTTGATAGGGAGGAGTAGTTGATTGTGAAGCCTCACAGAGAGTCGGTGGTTGGTGGAAACCGATGGTTCACGTTGACGAACATCGCCCTTGAGTGCCAAGCTGAAGCACTTGCTTAGGTTTGGACGGTAGCTCCGTTATTAGCTTGACTCTATTAGAGTCACTGAGGCAAGAATTTTTCTTGCAAAGAAGGGTGGTACCACGAAGTCTTTCGTCCCTTCAGCACATAGCTGGAGTGTGGGCGAAAGACTTTTTTATTTATATGCGTATTTCATAAAGGAGGTTTGTAGAAACGATGTCTTCAAAAACGGAAGAGAAAATGGCAACCGGTGCACAGCTATTGTTAAATGCGCTTAGAAAGGAAAAGGTAGAAGTCATTTTTGGCTATCCAGGAGGAGCTGTTTTACCGCTATATGATGCGCTGTACGATTGTGAAATTCCTCATATCTTAACAAGGCATGAACAAGGAGCAATTCATGCAGCAGAAGGATATGCAAGAATTACTGGAAAGCCAGGTGTCGTTATTGCTACAAGTGGGCCGGGGGCGACAAATGTGATTACTGGTTTAGCAGATGCGATGATGGATTCCTTACCGCTTGTCGTATTTACTGGCCAAGTTTCAACAACGCTGATAGGAAGTGATGCCTTTCAAGAAGCGGATGTCATCGGAATTACAATGCCTGTTACAAAGCATAATTATCAAGTACGAAATGTTTCGGATTTACCAAGAATTATAAAAGAAGCATTCCATATTGCTGCAACAGGCAGACCAGGTCCGGTCGTCATTGATCTTCCGAAAAATATGGTTGTAGAAACGGGAGAGCGATGTAGCAATGTAGAAATGGATTTACCTGGATACCAGCCGAATTATCATCCAAATCAATTGCAAATTACCAAGTTACTGCAAGCAATTGAGGCAGCAAAGAAACCTCTTATTTTAGCGGGTGCTGGTGTATTGCATGCAAAAGCGGCAAGTGAATTAACTGCATTTGCTCGTATGTATCAGCTTCCGGTTGTTCATACATTGCTTGGTCTTGGAGGGTTTCCATCTGATGATACATTGTTTTTTGGAATGGGTGGCATGCATGGTTCTTACGCAGCAAATATGGCTTTGTATGAATGTGATTTGTTAATAAATATAGGGGCCCGTTTTGATGATCGTCTGACTGGAAATCTAGCGTATTTTGCAAAGGGTGCAACAGTAGCGCATATTGATATTGATCCTGCGGAAATTGGAAAAAACGTTGTAACAGAAATTCCAATTGTAGCAAGTGCTAAACATGCTCTAGAAGCATTGTTAGTATGCAAAGGAGAGAAACAAAATCATAAAGAATGGCTAGAGCTCCTGCAAAGAAGAAAGAGTCGTTATCCATTTTGCTATAAAGACGATTCGCAAATGCTAAAACCGCAAGCTGTAATTCAAATGCTTCATGAACTTACAAATGGCAATGCAATTATAACGACAGATGTTGGACAGCATCAAATGTGGGCCGCGCAATATTATACATTGAAACAGCCAGATAAATGGGTTACATCAGGAGGACTTGGAACGATGGGATTTGGTCTGCCAGCTGCGATTGGAGCACAGATTGCCGAGCCTGATGAACTCGTTGTAGCGATCGTAGGTGATGCTGGTTTTCAAATGACATTGCAAGAATTAAGTGTTTTAAAGGAACATCATCTTCCTGTTAAAGTGCTGATTTTAAATAATGAAGCACTCGGTATGGTAAGACAATGGCAAGAAGAGTTTTATAATCAGCGTTATTCTCATTCTTTAGTTTCTTGTCAACCAGATTTCGCCATGTTAGCTCATGCTTATGGTATTAAAGGGATTCGTATTGAAAATCCGCTAACGGCAAAAGAACAATTGCGAGAAGTGCTGAGTTTACAAGAACCTGTTCTTATTGATTGCCGCGTTTTACAATCTGAAAAAGTTATGCCTATGGTTGCTCCAGGAAAAGGTGTTCACCAAATGGAGGGGGTGGAAGAGTGAAACGGATTGTTACAGCAACGGTTCGGAATCAAAGCGGGGTTTTAAACCGTATTACAGGTGTGATGACGAGGAGGCATTTTAATATTGAAAGTATTTCAGTGGGGCATACAGAATCATCACATATTTCAAGAATGACATTTGTTGTTCACGTTGAAGATGTTCAGCAAGTAGAGCAGCTTATTAAGCAACTTCATAAGCAAATTGATGTATTAAAAGTATCTGATATTACAGAGGAAGCAATGATTGCAAGAGAACTTGCACTTATTAAAGTGTCTACGACAATTGCTTCTAGATCTGAATTATATAGTTTAATTGAACCGTTTCGTGCAGCTGTTATAGATGTTGGGAAGGATTCCATCGTCGTTCAAGTAACGGGGACGCAAGAAAAAGTAGAAGCGCTTATTGAATTATTGCGTCCATATGGTTTAAAAGAGATTGCAAGAACAGGAGTAACAGCTTTTACAAGAAGTATGAAAAAGCAAGACAAACAACAAGTAATGTTAATTAATTAATTAATTTTTAAAATATAGGAGGAGAAAGAAAATGACAAAAGTTTATTATGAAAAGGATGTAACAGTAAATGTTTTAAAAGGAAAGAAAGTAGCGATTGTTGGATATGGGTCTCAAGGTCATGCTCATGCGCAAAATTTACGTGATAACGGTTTTGATGTTGTTGTAGGTCTTCGCCAAGGAAAGTCTTGGGAAAAGGCAAAAGAAGATGGCTTCTCTGTATATAAGGTTGCTGAAGCTACAAAACTAGCAGATGTTGTAATGGTATTGCTTCCAGATGAACAACAGCCGGAAGTATATGAAACAGAAATTGCACCGAACTTGCAAGAAGGAAATGCACTTGTGTTTGCTCATGGGTTTAACGTTCATTTTGGTCAAATTACACCGCCAGAAGATGTAGATGTATTCCTTGTAGCACCAAAAGGACCGGGGCATCTTGTACGCCGAACATTTGTAGAAGGAGGAGCGGTACCAGCACTATTTGCGGTTTATCAAGATGCAACAGGAACAGCTTATGAAAAAGCACTATCGTATGCAGATGGAATCGGAGCAACTCGCGCCGGTGTACTCCAAACGACATTTAAAGAAGAAACAGAAACAGATTTATTTGGAGAGCAAGCAGTACTTTGTGGAGGAGCAACTGCTCTTGTGAAAGCAGGTTTTGAAACATTAGTAGAAGCTGGCTATCAACCGGAACTTGCATATTTTGAATGTTTACATGAACTAAAGCTTATTGTTGATCTTATGTATGAAGGTGGATTAGAAAATATGCGTTACTCAGTTTCGGACACAGCGCAGTGGGGGGATTTCGTATCAGGGCCGCGCGTTGTAACAGAGCATACGAAACAAGCAATGCAAGAAGTGTTAAAAGATATCCAAGATGGGACATTTGCAAGAGGATGGATTGCTGAACATAAAGCAGGAAGACAAAAATTCCATGCAATTAATACGGAGGAGAATGAGCATCAAATTGAAGTAGTAGGACGTAAATTACGTGAGATGATGCCATTTGTGAAGCCGAGAGTGAAAATGGAGGTTAAGTAATATGAAGCAAATTTTGTTCATGGATACGACGCTTCGCGATGGGGAGCAATCACCTGGGGTAAATTTAAATGAACAAGAAAAATTACAAATTGCACGGCAGTTAGAAAGGCTTGGAATTAATGTGATGGAGGCGGGCTTTGCGTCCGCTTCTGAAGGTGATTTCCGGTCGGTGAAACGTATTGCTGAAACAATTCAAAATGCTTCTGTTATGAGTCTGGCCCGTGCAAAGGAAAGTGATATTCGTACAGCATATGAAGCATTAAAAGGAGGCGTATCTCCTCGGTTACATGTATTTCTAGCAACGAGCGATATTCATATGAAATATAAGCTCCGTATGTCAAAGGATGAAGTATTAGATACAATTCATCGTTCTGTAAAGCTTGGAAAGTCATTATTTCCAACGGTGCAGTTTTCTGCAGAAGATGCAACGCGAACAACACCTTCTTTTTTAGCGGAAGCTGCAGAGGTTGCGATTCGCGCTGGAGCGGATGTGATTAACATTCCTGATACAGTAGGATATACCAATCCAGAAGAATATTATTCTCTTTTTCGATATTTAAAAGAGCATGTTCTATCTTATGAGAAAGCTATTTTCTCCTGTCATTGTCACGATGATCTTGGCATGGCAGTAGCCAACTCATTAGCAGCAATTGAAGGCGGTGCACTTCAAGTAGAAGGAACGATTAATGGAATTGGAGAACGCGCTGGTAATGCTGCTCTCGAAGAAGTTGCAGTTGCCCTCCATATTCGAAATGATCACTACGGGGCGTCATCTTCCATGCAATTAAAAGAAATTAAAGCAACAAGTACACTTGTAAGCCGTTTAACAGGAATGATTGTTCCGAAAAATAAAGCAATTGTTGGTGCAAATGCGTTTGCCCATGAATCTGGTATTCATCAAGATGGGGTTTTAAAAGAAGCATCTACTTATGAAATTATTTCACCTTCTCTTGTAGGGGAAGAACAAAATAAATTTGTACTTGGAAAACATTCTGGTCGCCATGCCTTTACAGAAAAAATGAAAGAGTTAGGCTATGAATTTACAGAAGAAGAGCGGGACTTAGCGTTCCGTGCTTTTAAACGGTTAGCTGATCGAAAGAAAGAAATTACAGAAGAAGATTTACAGGCACTTGTATTGGGGGAAACTGCGTTTGCTAAACAGCAGTACGATATTAAACAATTGCAAGTTCATTTTGTATCAAGCAGCATTCAAAGTGCAACTATCTGTTTAGAAGATGCTGATGGAAATGTGCTGGAGGATGCCGCAACTGGCTCCGGTAGCATTGAAGCGATTTATAATGCGATTCAAAGAATTCTTCATTTACAGTGTGAACTTGCTGACTATCGTATTCAATCGATTACGCAAGGACAAGATGCATTAGCTCATGTTCATGTTGAATTGAAAGAAGATGGACACCAAGTTTCAGGTTTTGGTGTAGCGCAAGATGTACTGGAAGCTTCAGCTCGTGCTTACGTATATGCAGCAGGGAAATTAAAAGCATTACGATCACTTACAAAATCGTAAAGGAGTGTCTGGAGATGGAAAAACGAATCGTTTGTTTAGCTGGTGATGGAGTTGGACCAGAAATTATGGCTAGCGCGAAGCAAGCATTAGAAATGGTAGAAAGGTTATACGGTCATCATTTTTATTTGCAGGATGAATTGTTTGGGGGAGCGGCAATTGATGGATTCGGTCAGCCCCTTCCGCCTCGCACATTAACAGCTTGTTTAGCAAGTGATGCAGTATTACTGGGTGCGGTTGGAGGACCATATTGGGATCATGCAAAAGAGCGTCCTGAACAAGGACTTCTTACACTTCGAAAAGGCTTAGGGGTATTTGCAAATGTTCGACCAGTTTCCGTTGAAGAAGCAACGGCGCACTTATCACCATTAAAGGCAGCAGAAGAAGTTGATTTTGTTGTTGTTCGCGAGTTAACAGGTGGTATCTATTTCTCATTTCCGAAAGAGCGAACAGAAGAAGTAGCAACAGATACACTAACTTATCATCGCCGTGAAGTAGAACGAATTGTTTCATATGCATTTCAATTAGCGAAGAAACGTCGTAAAAAAGTAACTTCTATCGATAAAGCAAATGTTTTAGAATCTAGTAAACTATGGCGACAAGTAACAGAAGAAGTAGCAGCTTGCTATCCAGAGGTAGAGTTAGAGCATTTATTAGTAGATGCTGCTGCAATGGAATTAATTCGTAATCCAAGAAGATTCGATGTTATCGTTACAGAAAATTTATTTGGCGATATTTTAAGTGATGAAGCATCTGTACTAGCGGGTTCATTAGGGATGCTGCCGTCTGCAAGTCATGCGGAGAATGGTCCATCTCTTTACGAACCAATTCATGGATCAGCTCCGGATATTGCGGGAAAAAACAAGGTGAATCCAATTGCAATGCTGCGCTCCGTTGCAATGATGCTTGGGCAATCATTTGGATTAAGAAAAGAAGGAGAAGCAATTGAAGAAGCTATTTCCACTGTTCTTCGTTCTGGAAAATGTACAGCGGATTTAGGAGGGAATGAAACGACAACTTCTTTTACAAAGTATGTATTACAAACAATGGAAGAACAGGCATTAGTAGGGAGAGGGCGCTAATGGGAAAAACACTATTAGATAAACTATGGGAACGACATGTTGTAGCGAAGAATGAAAATGGTTTGGATTTACTATATATTGATTTGCATCTTGTTCACGAGGTGACATCGCCGCAAGCGTTTGAAGGCTTGCGGCTTGCAAATCGAACAGTTAGACGGCCTGATTTAACATTTGCGACGATGGACCATAACGTTCCAACAAAAGATGTTTGGGATATTACAGATAAAATTGCGAAACAGCAAATGGATACACTTCGCAAAAATTGTCAGGAATTTGGAGTACTGTTAGCTGATATGGGTGATGAGGAACAAGGCATTGTACATGTCATTGGTCCAGAGCTTGGACTTACACAGCCGGGAAAAACAATTGTATGCGGTGATAGCCATACATCAACACATGGAGCATTTGGGGCATTAGCATTTGGAATTGGTACGAGTGAAGTAGAACATGTTTTAGCAACGCAAACATTATGGCAACGAAAACCAAAAGCGATGGGAATTGAATTGAAAGGATTATTACCAAAAGGAGTATATGCAAAGGATATTATTTTACATGTGCTTGCTACATATGGAGTAGCCATCGGTACAGGGCATGTCATAGAGTTTTATGGTGAAACCGTAAAAGAAATGACAATGGAAGAACGAATGACGCTTTGTAATATGGCGATTGAGGGCGGTGCAAAGGCTGGGATTATTGCACCAGATGAAGTGACATTTGATTATGTAAAAGGACGACAATATGCACCAAAAGAGTTTGAAGAGGCGATTGCAAAATGGCATGAATTATACACGGATGCGGATGCGATGTACGACATGGTTATTACAGTTGATGTTGCAAGTTTGGCGCCGTATATCACGTGGGGAACAAATCCAGGAATGGGGCTGCGCGTTGATGAAGTTCTTCCAGAGGCAAATGATATCAATGATGAAAGAGCGTATGCTTATATGGGACTTCAACCAGGGCTAAGTACAGCGGATATTCAAATTCGCCACGTATTTATCGGTTCTTGTACAAACTCTCGCTTATCTGATTTAGAAATTGCCGCTGCGGTTGTGAAAGGAAAGAAGGTAAAAGAGGAAGTAAGAGCTCTTGTTGTACCTGGGTCAAAGCAAGTGAGAGATGCAGCAATGAAAAAAGGATTACATCTTATTTTCGAAGAGGCGGGATTTGAATGGAGGGAACCGGGATGTTCGATGTGTCTCGGTATGAATCCAGATCAAGTGCCAGAAGGTGAACATTGTGCTTCTACTTCAAATCGTAATTTTGAAGGAAGACAAGGCAAAGGAGCAAGAACGCATCTCGTTAGTCCAGCTATGGCTGCAGCAGCTGCAATTTACGGTCATTTTGTTGATGTGAGAAAGGAGAACTACGATGGAGCCATTTCGTATTCATAAAGGTACGGCTGCAATATTGATGCATGATAATATTGATACAGATCAAATTATTCCGAAACAGTATTTAAAGCGAATTGAAAGAACGGGATTTGGAGAATTTTTATTTGATGAATGGCGTTATTTAGATAATCGTCAAGAAAATCCTGAGTTTCCATTAAACGCTCCTGAGCGAAAAGGAGCTACAATTTTAATTACAGGAGAAAACTTTGGTTGCGGCTCTTCTAGAGAACATGCACCGTGGGCTCTTGCAGATTATGGATTTCGCGCTATTATTGCAGGAAGTTTTGCAGATATTTTTTATATGAATTGTACAAAAAATGGGATTCTTCCAATTGTGATGGGAAAGGAAATTCGTAAGCAGCTCGCATCTGTAGCACCGCAGACGATGATAGAAATAGATTTAGAGAATGAAGTAATAAGAACTTCTGAGGATTGTTTTTCTTTCTCCATTGAACCCATGTGGAAAGAAAAGTTGCTAAGTGGTTTAGATGATATTGGAGTTACACTTCAGTATGAGCGTGCGATTACTGAATACGAGATGAAAATAAAGTGAAACTTCCATCGGTGGAAGGCTTCATCCCCACTGATGGAAAACCCGCCCAATCGGGCTCTATCTCTCTTCTTCTCATTCTCTGGATCTTGAGGTGGGGGGTACTGCCCGTTAGTGCGGAATAAGTTGATAATGTATAAAAATTCACTTTGGTTTTTCGGTATATAAGTTGCTTCTATGCAGAAGAAAAAGTATCTTGCACTTATTCCCTCTCTTTGGTTTAGTGTTATATGGGGAAGGTAAAGGGTTTATCCGCTTCTTCGCATGGCTGGATGCTCTCTTTTATCTAAAAAGAAAGATTTTATGTCAGTTTTTTAACTTGTATTTATATGAGTATAAATTGTATATTATTTCAAAAAAATAATAGAAAATTATTTACTTTTAATTTAATTGGTAGTATACTGACTACAAACAAAGAGGAGAAAGGGAGTAATGACAATGTTCACAACACAATCAGTCATTTCATTTACACAACATCATCATACATAAACCCTTGAACCTAGCGTGAAAAAACGTGTAGGTACAAGGGTTAGTTCCGTTGTACCTACATTCTCCAAAGAGCTATGTAGGTATTTTTATCTACATAGCTCTTTTTTCGTTTTCTTAGCGCTATGTTATGAATGTATGAGTATTTTCGAAGATGAACTCGTAACAAATAATGTATCAAAATTCTGTCAGAAGATTCCCGCTTCTAGTGTGTTACAAGGGATAGCTGAGTGGTGAGTAGGAGAAGTTCAAGAAATTAATAATGGACATGTAAGAGAAGCATATTAAATATGTTATCATTGTAGATTTTTTGTATATATGTGCCGAGAAAGTAGAGGTGTAATGATGAAAAAATGGAAACGAGCCAATCCGAATGGAACAAGAGATTTTTTGTTTCAAGAATGTACATTGATGGAAGAGGTTGAACAAAAATTAAGACGAACATTTATCAATAGGGGATATGAAGAAATACGGACACCTATGATTGAGTTTTATGATGTGTTTGCATTTCAAAATCGTCCTATGGATGAGGAGAAAATGTATAAGTTTTTTGATTCTGAAGGACGTATCCTCGTTCTGAGACCTGATATGACAATTCCGTTAGCACGTGTAATTGGAACAAAAAAGATGAAAACTCCTTTGAAATTAACATATAGTGGGAATGTTTTTAGAGCAAATGAATCTTTAACAGGTAAATATAATGAAATTACACAAACTGGAATTGAAATTATCGGTATTGATAATATACGTGCTGAAATCGAGTGTATAGTAAGTACGATTGCAGCTTTACAATCAGCTGGTATTCAATCATTTAAAATTGAAATTGGCCAAGTGGAACTCTATAAATCCATTGTGAAAAAATTGTCTTTGCGAGAAGAAGATGAATATGCATTGCGAGAATATATTGAGAGTAAAAATTTTGCCGCTTTGTCCCGTTTTTTACAAGAAAAGCAGTTGGATATGCAAGATGAAACAGTGCGATTATTACAAAAATTACCTCGTTTATTTGGTGGATTAGAAGTAGTTGAGGAAGCTGAAAAACTTGCTGTGAGTAAAGAAATGAAAAGAGCAATTGCGAGGATAAAAAATATATATGAAAACATTGATCGCCTTGGTTATGGTCAATATATATCTATTGATTTGGGGATGATCCAACATCTCAATTATTATACCGGTGTAATCTTTCGCGGATATATATGCGATGTTGGAGAAGAAATTGTTAGTGGTGGAAGATATGATGAATTGATTGGGAATTTTGGTGAATCTTTACCTGCAGTAGGTTTAGCAATACAAGTAAATCAAATTGTACGTACCTTACAAGAACGGAAAGAAATTTCATACCAAAAACAAATAGATGCTCTCATATATTATTCGTTAGATATGATTTCCGAAGCAGAAAAATTACGTATTTTACTTGGAAAAGATGGTATAAAAGTAGAATTGTCAATGTTAGAAAATTTACAAGATACATTTCAATTTGCAAGAACACATGATGTGAAAACTGTAATTGATGTATCAGGAGATACTTTAGTCGAATATGTTTGGAAAGATAAATGGATCATGCAGAAAAAAGGAGAATCCTCATGCGTAACATTCAAATTGCGTTAACGAAAGGAAGATTAGAAAAACATGTGATTCCGTTATTTGAACGAATCGGTATTGATTGCTCAGAGCTAAAGGATAAAGGAAGGAAGCTTGTATTTCAAAGTAAAAACTCACAAATTTCATTCATCCTTGTAAAAGCAGTTGATGTTGTAACGTATGTACAACATGGTATAGCTGATATCGGTATTGCCGGCAAAGATATCTTGCTTGAATATGAAAACGATGTATATGAAATGATTGATTTAGGGGTAGGGCGTTGTAAATTTTGCGTTGCTTCCGTTTCGTCGTATAGTCCAAACGGTTATAACAAAAAGAGGATTGCAACAAAGTATCCGAATATTACTTCTGCATATTTTCGTAAGAAGGGAGAAGATGTAGAGATTATTAAAATAGAAGGTTCTGTAGAGATTGCTCCTTTATTAGGATTAGCAGATGCAATCGTTGATATTGTAGAAACAGGACAAACATTGAAAGAAAATGGATTACTAGTATTTGAAGAAATTTGTGACATTTCAGCACGTTTAATTGTAAACAAAGCATCTTTAAAAATGAAAAAAGACGAAATATTCAATATTATAAATAAAATGGAAAGTGTCTTAATAGAAAAGGAATAGAGGAGGGTAAATATGGAAATTACATGCGCGGATTATTCTGGTGTTTTATGTAAGGTGAAGCAGTTAAGGGAACAGGCAAACACAATCGAAGAAACGATTCAACAAGATGTGAGAAAAATTGTTGTAAGTGTCAAAGAAAAGAAAGATGAAGCGTTATTTTCGTATACGAAGGCTTTTGACAAAGTAGAGTTAACCAAATTTCAAGTTTCGGAAGAAGAGATGGAGTTAGCTTATCAAAGTGTTGAACCAGCATTTTTAGCAGCATTGGAAGAAGCAAAGAAGAATATTATTTCCTATCATGAAAAGCAAAAGAGACAAGCTTTTATTGATACAGAAAAAGAGGGAATTATTCGCGGGCAGCTTGTTCGGCCATTACAAACTGTTGGTGTATATGTACCCGGAGGAACGGCAGCGTATCCATCATCAGTTCTCATGAATGTCTTACCAGCAAAAATCGCAGGCGTCAATAAGATCGTCATGGTAACACCGCCGAATTGTGAAGGAGTAGATCCACATATTTTAGCTGCGGCAAAAGTTGCTGGAGTTGATGAGGTATATACAGTAGGAGGAGCACAAGCAATTGCTGCGTTAGCATATGGAACAGAATCGATTCCGCGTGTTGATAAGATTGTAGGACCGGGAAATATATATGTGGCATTAGCGAAGCGAGAAGTATTTGGTGCAGTTCATATCGATATGATTGCTGGCCCGTCTGAAATTGTTGTGATTTCTGATGAAACGGGAAATGCAGCTTATATTGCTGCTGATTTATTATCACAAGCAGAGCACGATATACGTGCAACCGCTATTTGTATCACAACTTGTTTAGAATTAGCGCAGGAAGTGAATAGAGAAATAGAAAAACAATTGATGAGCCTTCCGAGAAGTGAAATAGCTCGTGAATCTATTAACAGAAACGGAGCGATTCTTGTCGTAGAATCGTTGGAGCAAGCGTTCCAGCTCTCAAATGAAATTGCGCCGGAACACTTAGAACTGCACATAAAAGAACCAATGACAGCTCTTCCATATATTCAACATGCAGGTTCTATCTTTTTAGGTCCGTATGCGCCGGAACCATTAGGTGATTATATGGCAGGTCCGAATCACGTGTTACCAACGAGTGGAACAGCAAGGTTTTTTTCTCCATTATCTGTTGATGATTTTATGAAAAAATCGAGCTTTTTATTTTATACAAAAGAGGCTCTTGGGCAAGTGCAACAGCATATTGTCAATCTAGCAGAAAAAGAAGGATTACAAGCTCATGCGAGAGCAATTGAGATTCGTTTTGAAGGAGGGGAAAAGTAATGCGCGCCGCAAAACAAACGAGAATTACAACAGAAACGAAGATATCTGTAGCACTGCAATTAGATGGTAATCAAGAAGTTTCAATTCAAACGGGAGTTGGTTTTTTTGATCATATGTTGACATTATTTGCAAAACACGGCCGCTTCGGATTGCAAATTGAAGCTGATGGTGATGTGCATATCGATGCTCATCATACGGTAGAAGATGTTGGAATTGTTCTTGGGAATTGTTTGAAAGAAGCACTTGGTGATAAAGCAGGAATTAATCGTTATGGCACAGCTTATGTACCGATGGATGAAGCGTTAGGATTTGTTACAGTTGATATAAGTGGAAGGTCCTATCTCGTATTTGATGGTGAATTTACAAATCCAAAACTTGGTGATTTTGATACGGAGTTAGCTGAAGAATTTTTTCGTGCGGTAGCTCATACAGCAAATATAACATTACATGCACGTGTTTTATATGGAAGCAACACGCATCACAAAATTGAAGCACTTTTTAAAGCGTTTGGACGTGCACTGCATGATGCCACCGAAAAAAATGAAAAAATTATAGGGGTAAATTCCACGAAAGGAATGTTGTAATATGATTGCGATTGTAGATTATGGAATGGGCAACATTCGAAGTGTAGAGCAAGCGTTAAGACATATTGGAGCAGAGTATATTGTAACAGATGAAGCAGAAGCATTTCTGAATAGCGACGGCGTTATTTTGCCGGGAGTTGGTGCGTTTCCAAGAGCGATGCGTTGTTTAGAAGAGAAAGGACTTATTTCTGTTTTGAAGCAAGTTGCTATTGCAGGAAAACCGTTGTTTGGAATTTGTTTAGGGATGCAGCTTTTATTTGAAGAAAGTGAAGAAATTGAAAGAACGAAAGGGTTAGGATTGCTTCCAGGAACGATAAAGAAACTAGACGTACCATATAAAATTCCTCATATGGGATGGAATCAGTTACAAAAGAAAAAGGAACATCCTTTATGGAATAAGATAGAGGATGGCGCTTTCGTCTATTATGTTCATTCTTATTATGCACAATGTCCGAATGACGTTGTAGTAGGCGATAGCGAGTATGGTGTTTTCGTACCAGGAATTGTTTCAAGAGGAAATGTATTCGGGGCTCAGTTTCATCCTGAAAAAAGTGGTGAGATAGGAATTCAAATATTACGAAATTTTAAGGAGGTTATAGAAACATGGAAATCTTCCCAGCTATCGATTTAAAAAATGGTCGTTGCGTTCGTTTGTATCAAGGGCAATTTCAACAAGAAACGGTAATGAATGAAAACCCAGTTGCCCAGGCATTACTATTTGAACAACTTGGTGCACGTGTACTGCACATTGTCGATTTAGATGGAGCTGTGGCAGGGCGTTCAGAAAACCTTTCTGTCATTGAAGACATTTGTAAGGCAGTGCGAATTCCGGTGCAAGTAGGAGGAGGGATTCGTTCAATTGTTGCAATTGAAACACTTTTAGCAGTTGGAGTAATGAAAGTAATTCTTGGAACAGCAGCACTATATGATCGTTCATTTGTAGAAGAGGCAGTTCGATTATATGGAGATAAAATTATTGTTGGAATCGATGCTAAAAATGGTTATGTAGCAACGCGAGGATGGTTAGATGTGTCTGAAACGTCTTATGTACAACTGGCAAAGGAAATGGAAAAAGTGGGTGTGCAGACGCTTATTTTTACTGACATTTCTAGAGATGGAACGCTTGCAGGTCCAAATTTTGAACAATTACAAAAATTGCAAGATGAGGTTTCGCTTCAAATTGTTGCTTCCGGCGGTGTGAGTTCGCTTGCTGATGTTGAGAAATTACAGGATATGAACTTATATGGCGTTATCATTGGAAAAGCATTATATGACAAAAAAGTTCTTTTAGAAGAAGCATTACAGGTGACAGGCATATGTTAACAAAGCGAATTATTCCGTGTTTAGATGTGAAGAATGGTCGTGTTGTAAAAGGTGTAAATTTTGTCGGGTTACAAGATGTTGGCGATCCTGTTGCAATTGCCGCTGCATACAATGAGGCAGGTGCGGATGAACTTGTGTTTTTAGATATTACGGCAACGTACGAAGAACGAAAAACAATGATTGATGTCGTAGAACGTACAGCATCTCAAGTATTTATTCCACTAACAGTTGGAGGTGGAATCTCGTCTGTCCAAGATATGTATGCATTACTTCGAGCTGGTGCAGATAAAGTTTCATTAAATTCAGCTGCAGTGCAAAGACCAGAGTTAATACAAGAAGGAGCGGAGCAATTCGGTTCTCAATGTATAGTCGTTGCAATCGATGCAAGAAAGGTCGGAGAAAATAAGTGGAATGTATATGTAAATGGAGGTCGCATTGATACAGGAATAGATGTAATCGAATGGGCAAAGCGTGTGGAAAGTTTAGGTGCTGGGGAATTACTTTTAACGAGCATGGATGCCGATGGGACAAAAGATGGCTATGATTTACTTTTAACAGAAACAGTTTCAAAAGCCGTTGGTATTCCTGTAATTGCTTCGGGTGGATGTGGATCAATTAAACATATTGGAGAAGTTTTTCAGCGAACATCAGCAAATGCGGCGCTAGCGGCTTCTATTTTTCATTATGGCACCGCGACTATTCAAGAAACGAAACAAAAGTTACAAGAAGCGCAAATTGAGGTGAGATTGTGAAACCGGATTTTTCAAAAGGATTATTGCCAGCTGTTGTAGTAGAAGAGGGTACAAAAGAAATTTTGATGCTAGCTTATATGAATGAAGAAGCGTATGAAAAAACATTAGAAACAAAAACGACCTGGTTTTATTCTCGCTCACGAAGAGGTTTGTGGAATAAGGGGGAAACATCAGGACATGTTCAACATGTAAAATCATTATATTTAGATTGCGATCAAGATTCTATTATGGTAGTTGTTCAGCAAGTTGGTGTAGCGTGCCATACAGGAGAAAAGTCATGTTTTCATAATAAGGTGTTATAGGGGGATAAGGAAATGAGCGATGTGTTGCAACAGTTATATGAAACAATTCAACAGCGAAAAGAGAATCCTATTTCTGAATCGTATACGAATTACTTATTTACAAAAGGAGAAGACAAAATATTAAAGAAATTAGGAGAAGAATGTACTGAAATTGTGATTGCAGCGAAAAATAATGAGAAAGATGAGCTTATAAAAGAAGTTGTTGATTTTACGTATCATTGCTTAGTATTGCTAGTAGAAAAAAATGTATCATTACAAGAGATAATAGAAGAATTAAATAAACGTCAAGGGCAATTATCGAGAGTGGGCGAACGAAAAGAAATTGATACATTATAGGAGGGGAGAAAGATGAGAGTAGATTATCACCTTCACTTAGAAGAAGGGCCGTATTCAATGCGGTGGTTATCTCGAACAAATGAAGCGCTTGAGTATTTTGCACCGATTGAGGAAGAGAAACATTCAATGGGATGGATCTTAAAAGCTGGGGAACGTTTGCAAAAGCGTGTAAAAGAAGGCGCATTTTCACCGGAGTGGATTGATTTATATTTAGAGGAAGCAGTGCGCAAAGGAATACGGGAAGTTGGGATCGTTGACCACTTATATCGTTTTTACGAAGCAAAGGAATACTATGAGCGCTATGTCGATATTAGTGATACAGAACTTGGACATCTGCAAAAAGAATGGCTGGATCAGGTGAGAGTAGAGTCGATTGCAAATTTTACAAAAGCAATTGAAGATGCGAAAGAAAGATGGAGCAAACGAGGCGTGATATTACGGCTTGGAATAGAAGCTGATTACTTTATTGGCGGGGAAGAGGAACTAGCGAAACTATTAACGTTAGGAAATTGGGATTATGTCATTGGCTCTGTTCATTTTATTAATGGATGGGGATTTGATAATCCAGATACAGACGCTTATTTTAGACAGCATGATTTACATGTATTATATCCCGAATTTTTTTGTACTTTAGAAAAAGCGATACGTTCTGAATTATTTGATATCGTTGCGCATTTAGACAATATTAAAGTGTTTAACTATCGCATAGATGAAAATCAGCAATTACCGTATTATGAGAAAATTGCCAAAGCTTTAATCGAAACAAATACAGCTACGGAAGTGAATGCTGGCTTATATTATCGGTATCCTGTCAGAGAAATGTGCCCAAGCCCTTTGTTTTTACAACGTTTAGTGCATTATGGTGTTCCGATTACGATTTCTTCAGATGCGCATTTCCCGAATGATTTAGGTAGCTACGTAAAAGAAAATATAGAGACGCTTCGTAATCATGGTGTGACGCACATTGCAACATTTGAAAAACGAATCCGGAACATGAAACCGATCGAATATGTAGAAGAAAATGTTTTGCGATAAAGTGAAACTTCCATCAGTAGGGGTTTTCTTTATCCCCCACCTATCTTCATCGCTTTTCTCTGCATCTTGAGGTGGGGGGCTTACTGCCCACGAATAGCGGGATGAAAACTTCTTTTTTTGTTTACACTAACGTTGAACAAAAAAGGAGGCTGTTCTTATGGTGAAACAACAATATAAAGATACTGGGAAGTTAACGAATCAGAGCGATGTTGCAAAAAAAGACCAATCAGAGCAATCAGTTATACAAGAACAAATTAGTGATACAGTAGCCGAAGGAACGATTGATGTAAAGTTAGAGCAAGGAAGCGATAAATAAAGTGAAACTTCCATCAGTGGGGGGCTTCATCCCCCACTGATGGTTAGTTGAACCAATCGGGCTTTTAAGGGCAGTTATCCCCATCTATCTTCTTCGCTTTTCTCTAAATCTTGAGATGGGGGTCTTACTGCCCGTTAATGCGGGATAAAGTGAAACTTCCATAACTGGGGGATAACCTTCACTTATGTTTAGTTACATCAATCGAGTTTTTACTGCCTATTAGTGCGGAATTAAACTATAGCAAAAAAGAGGTTGAATGTGTTCAGCCTCTTTTTCATGATTTTGTAAAGAAAGGTTACAAGAACAATTAAATTCCTTGTCTTTTTTCGATAGAATTTCTTACAATAATATTGAAAGTGTTTATCTTACTATTCGCGAGCAATAAGAACGCTCACTTCAAGATTCAGAGAAGACGAAGATGATAAAAACTTTCACTAATAGAAGCTTCATTTTATGTTAAAAGGAAAGGATGCTTAATTATGGCGAAAATTTTAGTAGCAGGACAAATTCCAGAAATCGGACTACAGTTGTTACGAGGTCATGAAGTAGAAATGTATGATAAGGAAGAGTTAATTGGCACGGAAGAACTAGTGAAACGTGTACAAGATAAGGATGCATTATTAAGCTTACTTTCAACAAAAGTTACGGAAGAAGTTATCGATGCAGCACCACATTTGAAAATTATTGCAAACTACGGTGCTGGGTATGACAATATTGATTATAAATATGCAGTGGAAAAAGACATAGCGGTAACAAACACGCCAAAAGTTTCAACAGAGGCAACAGCAGAGCTAACGTTTGCTATTTTATTAGCAGCAGCGCGCCGTATTCCAGAAGGCGATACGCTATGTCGTACAGTTGGTTTTAATGGCTGGGCACCGCTCTTTTTCTTAGGACGTGAAGTATACGGTAAAACAATCGGTATTATTGGTCTTGGAGAAATTGGAAAAGCGGTAGCGAAACGAGCAAAAGCATTTGGTATGAATATTGTGTATACAGGGCCAAGTCGTAAGCATGAGGCGGAGCAAGAATTAGAGGCAACATATGTAACGCTAGAAGAACTATTACAAACAGCAGATTTTATTACAATTAACTGTGCGTATAATCCAAAGTTGCATCATATGATTGATGAAGAACAGTTTAAAATGATGAAAAAAACTGCTTATATTATTAATGCGGCACGTGGTCCGATTATGAATGAATCCGCGCTTGCTCATGCTTTAGAAACAAAGGAAATTGAAGGAGCAGCACTTGATGTGTTTGAGTTTGAACCGAGAATTACAGAAAAACTAAAGGGATTAACAAACGTTGTGTTAACACCCCATATTGGAAATGCAACGATTGAGACACGGGATGCAATGGCAGAAATGGCAGTGCGTAATATTTTAGCAGTGCTAGAAGGAAATGAGCCATTAACTCCAGTGTATAAAAAAGAACTTATTATGAAATAAAGTGAAACTTTCATCAGTGGGGGATTTTCTTCATCCCCCACTGATGGAAAGCCCGTGTGTAGAGAGAATAAAGTTGTCAAACTTTATTCATAGTAGGAAAACCTTAGGGTCTTATATCATATTCCTATTTACGAGTGCATTCTGTTAATATGTATCCTACTTTTCCTATTAAAAAGCCTAATTTCTCAATTTATTGTAGAGGAATTAGGCTTTTTTCATCACTCCATTAAAGCGCCCTATAGTTTAATGACTTGATTTACTGATTATACCTTCAATCATTCACTTTGAACTATATAGATATAGTTTTTGTTGCAACTGTTTGTTGAAATGCCTTATCATGCTCAACAATAACCATTGTGGGATTAAATTGTTGAATAAGCTCTTCAATCTGCATACGCGAATAAATATCAATAAAATTTAATGGTTCATCCCATATATATAAATGAGCTTTTTCACATAAACTTTTAGCGATAAGCAGCTTTTTCTTTTGTCCACCAGAATAATGAGATATACCTTTCTCAAATTGAATTCGGTCAAAATCCATCTTACGTAGGATGGATTTAAATAACGTCTCATCAATCTCGTGCTCTTCAATAAAGTCCGATAACGATCCCTTCAAATGAGAAGTATCTTGTTGGACATAGGAAATGATGAGTCCTGAACCTAAATTAACTGAGCCTGTATGCTGTATTGGATGTCCTAGAATTAGTTTTAGGATACTACTTTTCCCGCTTCCATTCTTTCCATCAAGTACAATTCGATCCCCTTGTTCAACTATGAAGCGAATTGGTTCATTTATTATTTGGTCATCATACTTAACAGACACATCAGCCAAAACAACCAATTCATTTGACTGAAATTTCAATTGTTCTAATTTTAACGACTCAGTTTTCTCCACATTTTTTAGTAATTTTGACTTTTCTTCAATAGCTTTTTGTTGCCTTGATTCAAGGTTCTTCGCTTTCTTCATCATCTTGGCCGCTTTATGTCCTACAAAACCCTTATCTAACTTAGATCCTGAATTCCTTGTTCCATTTTTGGAAGCTTCCACTTGATGAGACCAATCTGCTGAACGCTTTGAAGACTGTTTTAATCTCCCTATGTCTTTTTGTAGACGCTCATTTGTAGCCTCTTCGTGTTCCTGCTGTCTATCAAAATTTAACTTCCAAGAAGAATAGTTACCACTTTGAACTTCAATATTTGCTCTATTTATAGATAAGATATGGTCAACGCATCCATCTAAAAAGATTCTGTCATGTGAAATCAAAATAAACCCTTTTTTCTTCCTTAGATAATCAGAGACTATCTTTCGTGCATCAGTGTCTAGATGATTTGTTGGCTCATCAATTAATAGAAATTGACCCTTATTCAAAAACAGTGCAGCAAGTAACACCTTTGTTTGTTCTCCATTTGATAATGTTTTAAATGGTCGATACATGGCCTCGGCATCAACATGTAAATAGGATATTTCACGCAGAAATTCCCAATCTTCTGCTTGGGGACAAATTTCTTCAAGGATTTCATGAGTGAACTTGTTCTTATCCGAAACTGGGTAAGGGAAATAATTAAATTCTACCGAAGAAGTGATTTTCCCACTATACTCATAATTACCTAATAATAAATTAAAGAATGTCGTTTTACCTCGTCCGTTTCTACCAATAAACCCTAGTTTCCAATCCGTATCTATTTGAAAGTTTACACCTTCAAAAATATTATCAAAGCTACCTGGGTATGAAAAAGTTAAGTCTTGAACTTTTATCATTGACATAATAATTCCTCCTTTATATATGAACACTTTTCATATAAAGTCGGAATATCCATCAATTTTTTAATTCCTCTATATAAGTTTGATGGATATTAACGACTTATATAGAGCATTACATGTGTAACAATAGTGTCTGAATTACTCATTTTTCTCTCTCCTTTATTTGTTAGGTTACAGTTACGGATTAATAAATATCAACTTACCTATAAGAGAATAAAAAAATCCTCCCAATTTGTAATCGGAAGGATTAGTCTTTCACTTATACTTAATAAGTTCTTATTTATCATTGGAATCATGACAAATAAAGTATGAACTGATTTATAAAAAATGGATAGACTAACCCTATATTTTGTAGTTTGAAGTTATTAATTTCAAATTAAAAAATAGATTAGTTAATCATTATTCACCCATCAGTCCTCTCATAATTCTATTTTTAGACTAACATTCTTTTTTATGGAATGCAATATCACAATCATCTTCACCTGAAATTACTGCTAACTACTTCTTTAGAATCAACAATGTATATTCCTTCTTTCTTTATACTTCCCCTCCATAAAAATCTTAATCCTAAATTGTGTGGCATTAAAACAAAGTTTGATCAAAAAGTGAAAACAAAATTTTATTCAAAATCACAATCCATTTAAAGAAAACTAACTGTACAATAAGCAAAAGAGTCCATTCAAAAAGAACATTAATCAAAATGGATTCTTTTCTTTTTGAATGGACAATTCATGTAATAAAAAATCCAAATTCATTTAAAATTCTTCGATCAAAGAGATAAAGCATCGCATCATTTTTATAAACATCGCAACTTTGTTCAAAGCTTCGCGTCATTCTTACAAACATCGTGACTTTATTTCAAACCCACACTTCACGTCACGGTTGCTTCCTCTCCTCCTTTTAAGACATATAATTGTCAAAAAATTAAATAATATCCTTATAACAGATATATGTATATTTGTTATAATATGCTACAAAGTTACAAAATCTACTAGTTTATCATGATGCTTATGGATTAGTAGGAAGTGGAGGTGTTGGTAAAGTATATTCTGGATCAATTTCTACTTCTGGACTAAATACTACGTTAACTGCAACTAAGAATTATACTGCGGTTGTAGCTTATGCTTCAACATGGTGTACGGTTACTGTTAATCATTCGGGTGGTACTTTTACAATAAATCCAAGCTAATATTAAAAAAGGAGGACCAATATATTAAATAGTTTTGGGATTCCAGGAATTATTATTACTGTTTTAGCTTTAATTGGATTAGTATATTTATTTAGGAAATGGTTTATAAGAAAATCAATAAAATAATATTTGATTTCATAGTAGTTATCATTTTTGATAACTACTTTTTATTTTGCCAAATAGATTATTTTAACCGTATCAAATGATTCGTTTTTTGTGTCTGGGGTCCCGCCACATCGCTATCAAGTTAAGAAACACATTCTTCCCCAGAACGATAAAAATGAACTTCGGTGCTATAAAAAACAAAAAATTTCCGTTTGGGGGATACTTTAAGATCTTAGCTTGATGGACATGTGGCGGTACTCCTTAAATAAAATATTCGGTCGATGAACGATTAAGTTTCCCTTGAATATACTAGATACTTTTATCTGTAATTCCATTTTTGCATAAATCTGAATTTTCATATTTTACAATAAATTAACTCTGAGAAAATATAAATATAATATTTTTACATTACAATTCAAAAAGGGCCTATTCAAAAAGAACCATTTCAGTTTAATGAGAGCAGCAGAAGGAGAACATCAAGGTTCCAATATTGGAAACGAAAGGGGGATTTCTGTGACAAAAAATCTCCTCTCATCTCGATCGATGGGAGGATGCCTGCCATCCTTGTAAAGCGGGGCGACCTTCTCCAGCACAATGGAGTCGTCGACATGATCGATATAATCAATGAGTTCCGCATCAAAGTTTCACTACGGCTTTGTTTTTTACTCAATTTTACAAGCTTTTGAACAGACTCTTAAAATACTTAAAATATGGAGGTTTTCTATAATGAAAAGAATATTATCCATTTTCCTCGTATTCACGATGATATTCGTTATGTTATCGACCACCACAGACGCACTTGCAAACGAATCGGACGGCAAACTCGTCAAAATCGACAATATGCAGCCAGTTTACGGTCAAACGATCACCGCCAGTGCAATCATGGGTCATGGGTCAAATGGAAAAAATCTCACATTTCAATGGCAAGTACAGGAGTCACGTATAAGCGATAAATATATTAATGTCAAATCGGGTGGTACATCAAAAAGCTACACCGTAACGTTAAATGATATTGGTAAAAAATTACGCGTTGTAGTTAGTTTACCATCAAATGGTGACAAAAAAACTTCATTACCCACGAACGCAGTATTAAATGCTAACTCCCTTATTGCATCGATGAAATTCGATAATAATTTAAAGGACGATGTAAATCAAGAGAATTTGACAGAAAATGGAAATTATAGTTATGTAGACGGTGTGTTACCAGGGACCAAAGCTCTGCACTTAGAAAGCGGAGACGGCAATTATGTCGGTACGAAGCATAGCTTGAATTTTGGTAATGACAGTTTTACCACATCCTTCTGGTATAAGGGTGACACTAAAAATAATCAGGTAATATTATCAAACAAGGATTTTACTAAGAGCTCTAACGAAGGCTGGGCGATTTATACATCAGCTAATTCGGTCAATATGAATTTAGGATTCCCGACCGCATCAGTAAAATTTGGGCGCGACACGTTTAATGCTTCCAATTGGCGTTACGTGACATTTGTTGTAGACAGAGATAAAATGCTCGGATCGTTGTATATTGATGGTTACAAAATGACTGAAACTTCGCTGGGGGTCGGAACTTTAGATACATCGAATCCATTAAATATAGGTAGCGACGGATTGGGCAAACATGGCGGTAATTCATTCGATATAGCTGATCTGAATGTTTGGAAAGGTGCATTTAGCAGTGATGTAGTTCAAGCTAATTATAATAGTTACGCTGTAAATAAAGTAGATATGAACGCACTTAACGACAAAATATCAGAAGCAAATAAAATAATAGCAGACGGTCTCGGCAACAGCTTCAGCCAAACCGATTTTGATTATTTGAAAAAGGTCTTGAATACGGCATCTACGGTTGCAACAACGCAAAAAGAAAAATTATATACACAGGAAACCATCAATTATTACGAACGTGAACTAAACAACGCCATATTCATCTATCAAAAAAGCAATAAAACATTAACTCCCGCCGGTTTAAATATGATTGTGGACAGCGACCCGGAAGTAAGTGCTAATCCCGCAACAATCGCGCGCATTGAAAAAGATTACAGAACAGAACTGAGACAATTCCCACAGGCCGACGTACTCTTTATTCCTGGCGACGTTACCGGCGGTAACAACGCCAATGAATATGTGTGGATGAAAAATCTGACAGACATATACAATAAACTTAAAGGTGAGGGTCTGTTTGACAATACGAAGCTTTATATGGTAAGAGGCAACCATGATATGGGCGGCGCCGAACAATTTATACCTGTCGGTTCAGCGGGCGCGTGGAACGCCTCGACGAATTCATACGATAACAATTTCTTTAATAGTGCTTATAGGGTAAAGGTAAAAGGATATAATTTTGTGGGTTTTGACGGAAATTATAACAACGACAATACGGTGGGAAAAACCAAAAATTTCCTTGACCAAATTAAAAAAGAAGCGGATTACGATCCAACCAAACCCATATTTGTATCTTCTCACTACCCTATAAGCGGAACCGTGTGGGGATCGGCATGGAGCAGCGCGGCAAGTAATAATGTAGGTAAATATATTGCCGACAATAATTTTTCGCAGGTGGTATATATGTCAGGTCATACACAATACGACCCGACCGACGAACGTTCTCACTATCAAGGTGCGGCTACGTATCTCGACAGCGGTGCGAGTTCATATTCCAGCTATATTGATAACGGTCCGTACGGCGGATATATAGAAGGCTCGTATATCAATTACAAAACCACACCTCGCATCGCGAATTTCATAGAGGTTTACGGTTCGAAAATGATTATCAAACAATATAATTTAAGTACAAATGAATATGTAGGCATACCTTCTGTAAAAGTCGTTGGTGAAGGAAAAGAGGCCTTTACCTATAGCAGGAGCGATATAAGAGAACTCATGGCTCCGCAGTTTGAAGAGGGTATTACGGTCGATTCCTACAAAAACAACGAACTTGCTTTTACAATAAAGCAAGCAAAAGACAATGTGCGCGTTTTGGAATATAATATTCAGCTTATCAACAAGCTCACGGGGAAAGTGGACAAATCGTTTAACAGCCTTTCGCTGCCGTTAGACAAACCATTCGATGAATACAGACATTATAAGTTTACAGATTTGTCGCCGACTACTCCATATATACTCAGGGTATTCGCCGACGATTCCATGTATAACCGTTCGTCGCAGGACATTGACATTGAGGCTCAAAGTGTTAATTTAAACAGCATCACTGCGCATTCTGACATAACAGGGTTGACAATCGGAACGGCGAAGTCAGCGGATGCCCTTGGATTGCCTGTATCAGTATCCTTGGATACTGATACAGGCAAGGGAGAAGCCAATGTGACATGGAATGTAGATGCTTCAAACTATGATCCCACTGTAAAGGCTGCACAAACCTTCGCTGTCAATGGAACTGTAACTTTGCCAACTGGGGTGAAAAATCCCAATAACGTGCCTTTGACAACAAGCATCAGTGTAACTGTTGATGCTGCAGCTTTTATTCAGGCGGAAAACTATACCTCTATGAACAATGTAAAGAAAGAGGACACCAATGACATTGGCGGCGGACAGGCACTTGGATATATTGGTCCGGATTCTTGGATGGAATACAGTGACATCGATATTCCGTCATCAGGAACTTATACCCTGCAATACAGGGTGGCTGTCAATAAGTCGGCAGGATCCGGCATCACATTTATCGTAGACGGAGTTCCGCAGAAGACAACGGCATTGCCGAATACAGGAGGGTGGCAGAATTGGTCAACAGTGTCCGATGAGGTTACACTGACGGCCGGGAAGCATACAATAAGGCTTCAGGCAGCTGCAGACGGATTTAATATCAATTGGTTCAAAATATTGTATAAGAAACTGTAATATCGAAGACATCGTAGACTTCAAACCGGTTGCCATAGATACGAACATAGGCGAAATACCCGCACTTCCTGCACAGGTTGAGGCCATATACAATGACGGAACAACAGGGGCAGTGAATGTTGTATGGGAGGAAATCACAGCAGACATGGTTGCGAAGGCGGGTACATTTACCGTGAACGGAACAGTGGAAGGAACAACGTTAAAAGCGAAAGCGACTTATCGAGTAAAATTCGTTGATCAAGGTAAGACGCTCTTGAACATCCAACCACCTGCAGCAATCACCGAATTGGCCAACGGTACAGCGAAGACGGCCGCGGCTCTTGGGTTGCCTGCTACGGTCGAACTGGTTACCGATGCGGGAAGCACATCTCAAGCGAAGCGGCTGAATATTTGCTACGAGACGCTCAATATGTATTGACACAAAAGTAGAGCAATTCAAGTGTTTGAAACCAAAAGTATACACGCAGGTGTCATCACATTAGCGAAATTTAGGATGGATCGGTAATGAGGGGGAGATCAATTTTCTTCCTCTCATTATTTGGACGATTAATGGTACCAAAGGTGTACTAAAGCTGCATTCCCTCGCTCTGCAACGGGATACCGGCTCATATTTTATATGTAATGTGACAGTCGCTGGCGCCGTCGGTGTAGAAATTGACCTAATTGTTGTCCAGTCGGTTGTTGTGAAAGATATTGACAGACACTGGGATAAAGACGCCATTGAGAAGCTTGCTAGCGCAGGAGTGATTACCGGATATGATGACGGGACGTTCAAGCCGAACAAAACGATTAACCGTGAAGAAATGGTTATTATTCTATCCCGTATTGTGGACTTAAGTAAAGTGGACAAAGAATGCTTCTAAAGGCAACTTTGTGGATATAGCAAGCGCAAGCTCTTATGCAGCAAATCAAATCAAGGATGCGGAAAAAGCGGGAATCATCAGCGGCAAGGGCAATGGCTTATTTGATCCGAAGGGCAACTCCACACGCGCAGAGGCGCTTGCGATCGTTCTGAACGTATTGAACCTTAACCCTCAAGTAAAACACTCTTAGACAGCTTGAAATAAGTCGAGCAACATGTTCAAGTTGCAGAATGAACGTTCGTAACCGGATAAACTATATTGCAGATTGTAATACTAACATTTCATGAAAAGAGGTTCCACTATGAAGCAGCGTTCATTTCTGTCCATGTTCATCATCATGATCTTATTATTTTTTGGGACTGCCACAACTTCACTTGCGCATTCCATAAATATGAATTACTCGGATTTAAACATTGAAGGGAACGAGGTTCTCTATGATCTTTTTATTGAACAAAAAGATTTGTTTCCACAATTCGGTACTGACTTGGATAATATGGTGAACGATGAACTGGCCTCGCGAAAAATCGAATCCTATCTCCAGAAAGGTCTTCGCATAGATGCGGATTCGAAGCCCTTAACGATGGAATTGGTTTCGATGAACATGGCGCAAAAGGGTGCCGTAAGAGGCGTGGAATTTCAACTGAAGTTTATCGCCGATGAAGAAATCGAACAATTTAATCTTCATTACAATCTGGTGTTTGACGATGCGCCTGCTCATACGAGTGTACTCATGGTCCATGCAGGGGAATATTTTCAGCAGGATATGATTGATAGCACGAATAGAGATATTCTGATCAACCTTCCCCATATTGATAGCACTAAAAGTGATAATCTGAGCAACGTTCCCCAGCCTAAGATTGGCGCTGTTTTGTGGAAATACTTTAAGCTTGGAATCGAACACATTTTGACAGGTTATGATCATTTGTTGTTTTTGTTATCCTTAGTATTAATCGCATCTCGCTTCAAGGATGCGTTGAAAATTGTTACTGCTTTTACAATCGCCCACAGCATAACACTATTCTTGGTGGCCACCGACCGTGTTCAGGTCAGTTCGCATTGGGTCGAGGTCTTGATTGCCCTGACGATCTGTTATGTGGCAGTGGAAAATATGTTTGTTCAAAAGGCGAAATGGCGGTGGATATTGACAGCCATATTTGGCCTGATTCACGGTATGGGCTTCGCCGGGGCTTTAGCTGAAACAGGACTTCCAAAAGAAAATCTGATTGGCTCACTCCTGATGTTTAATTTAGGTGTGGAAACAGGCCAACTATTGATCTTATGCCTAGTATTGCCCCTCTTGATATGGCTGCGAAGGTTCCCATGGTATCGTAAAATGATGATCTCAACGTCTTGCCTTATTTTTGTGCTGGCATTTTATTGGTTGATTCAAAGATTGTAATTAGGCTATTTATTGATTAATACGAGAGTTAGTGGTATTTTTGCTAGCTCTTTTTATTATTGCGTGTCTAACCAAGTCAAGCACAACTAGCTGGTATAGTCCGGTCGAGGTAAGAGCCTAGTCGCCTCGTAGCTGACAAGCAGCTCGTGAAGACTATGATTCTACGGTAAAGACTGTACAGCCCGCCCAATCGAATCCGGCTCTTACAGCTGTTAATGCGGGATAAAAAAGAATCCTTCCTATCATAAGGAAGGATTCTTTTTTACTATTTGTTTGCTCGTTTCTTTTGTGCTGGTCGATGTCTAAGAAATTGTGACAGCATATATAAAATATAGAGTGGAATAGCAATGAATAAAAACACTGAAATATTACCGAAGCTCGTTTTATACATCGTATAAATGATTCCGATTAAAAAGAGTGTCACGATAATACTATATTTTGGAATCGGTACATCTTTCATACTTGGAATACGAATGCGACTAACCATAAGAAAGGCGAATGTCACGAATACTGTAATAAGTACGATTTTTGGAATCGTATGTGAAAATAAAGTAAGGAAGGCAACAAGACCACCTGCTGCTGTAATTGGTACACCAGTAAAATATTTCATTGATGTTGATGATGGTGTGACATTGAAGCGAGCTAATCTGTATGCTCCAAATAGAGGGAAAAGTCCTGCTATGTATAGTCCGATAATACCGTAATTAGAGAAGGATGTGTAATACATCAATACAGCGGGTGCAGCACCAAATGTAACTACGTCTGCTAATGAATCAAGTTCTTTTCCGAGTTGCGAATCGACGCGAAGCAGGCGTGCGATTCTTCCATCAAGACTATCTAGCATCATTCCGATTAAAACTAAAATTGCCGCTGACTTGTAGTATCCTAATGAAGCGTAGCCGATGGATAGAAATCCACTATATAAATTTCCGAGCGTAAATAAGTTTGGAATGGCTGCTCTGTACAAAATATGATCCCTTGCTTTCTTTTATAGATTCTTGATTAGTTTATGAAAGTTTATCCTTTTTATCATAACATAAATTTCCTGTGCTCGTACGAAAAAATTCTTCGGTTTGAGAAAGATTTCAACGGATTTTCATTTGTTGTAAAACCGGAAGTATTAATCAAGGAAATCCATTATGTTGTTGGGATGAATAAAGTATATAATACAACCTGCTTTTTGGAGGAATTTTTTATTAAAGGACATATTACGTTAAAAATAAACCCCGAATCGTCACAATTCGAGGTTAGTTTATTATTTTGTATCAATAGGAAGTAAGACCTACAACCACATCAATATTGAGAGAAAACAAAGAAACTAGGTGAAGGATGGAAAACCCCTATCTGATTAAAATTTCACCTTATTCAAATTTCGTTATCATCGTACCAGTTTTATATTTATTATGCGGATCAAAGCGTAATAAATCACCGTAAATGAGTTTATCAGAGTAATTCAATTCTGTTTTCGCTTTTTTGATATATGGTTGACAAATGTTAATATCAGCTGGCTCACCGTTTTTTTTGTTATAGCATACATTTTTTGTATACATATAATCATTTGTTACGAAACTCCCGTCGCGCATAACTATAAGTGGCTCATCGTTTGTTTCAAATAAATCTGTGCCAAATTCAATAGAATTGTTTGTTTTTACACCCAGTAAATGAAGAAGTGTTGGTTTTACATCAATTTGTCCTGAAACTTTTGAAATGACTTTTCCTTTTTGGCCAGGAATGTGAATGATGAGTGGGACTCTTTGCAGCTGCATCGCATCAAAAGGAGTGAGCGTTTCTTTTCCAATAAATTGTGCCATAGCAGCATTATGATTTTCAGAAATGCCATAATGATCTCCGTAAATAATAATAATAGAATTATCGTATAATCCTTCTTCTTTTAATCGTTTAACAAAATGTTTCAGTGCTTCATCTGTATAACGTACAGTTGGAAAATAACGATTTACAACACCGCTTTCCGAATTGTATTCATCGATGAATCGATCTTCCGGTTCTAGTAAAAAAGGAAAGTGATTTGTTAATGTAATGAATTTTGAATAGAATGGCTGTGGTAAAGATTTTAATTTTGAGATAGATTGCTCAAAAAATTCTTTATCTTTCAATCCCCAACCAACAGACATTTGTTCTGCATTTGTATAGTCTTGTAAGTTAAAATAGCGATCATATCCGAGTGCAGGATACATCGAATCACGATTCCAAAATGTTTTATCATTTGAATGAAATACAGCAGAGTAATATCCATATTTTTTGAGTTGCTCTGGTGTAGCTGTATATTCATTATTAGCATGTGTAAAGAAAACAGAGCCGCGATCAAGCGGGTATAAAGAGTTTTCAATAATAAACTCAGCGTCTGATGTTTTTCCTTGTCCAGTTTGATGGTAAAAGTTATCAAAATAATAGCTATCTTTAATGAAGTCATTTAAAAAGGGTGTAATTTCTTTTCCATTTATTTTTTGGTTGATGACAAAACTTTGTGTGGATTCCATTGAAATTAAAATAACATTTTTACCTTTTGCCACACCGAATAACTCTTTGCTTTCTTGTCTATCTTTTGTTTTTACGTAGTTATCAATTTCGGAAAAGCTATCTCCGCTTGCAAAGACACGCTGAGCAGAAGATTTCGATTGTAGTGCAATATCATAAACATGATAAGTATACAAACCAAGATTTTTCACAACTGTTTGGCGATCAAATGAATGTGAAAAAAGTTGTGGTTTATAAATAACTGAAATAACCATTTGTAAAGCTAATGCTGCTGTTACACCGCTAAAAAACGTTCGTTTCTCTTGCCGAGATAGAGGAGTAGTATCACAAAAACTAGGGGATTTACGAGATAAAATGGCTAAAATAATTACATCAGCAAATAATAGAAGTGTTTTATACGTAAATAGTTCTTTAATACTTGTCCCTAAATCAGCCATATTATTTGTTTGAAATAATACAGGGAATGTTACAAAATCATCGTAAAATCCATAAAACATAGCATTGCCAAATAAAATAAAGGATAGCACGATACTAATACTTATAATGATTCGGTTTCGATGTTTTGTTGCTAATAAAGCGAAACCGAAAAATAACAATAACGAAGCTAATGGATTAAAGAACAACATAATTTGTTCGAAAGCGTTATCAATTTTCATGTCAAAAGCTAATCTGTATACAATATATGTTTTAATCCATAACAAGACGACAGCTACGAGAGCAAATCGTACTTTTGGAAACAAACGTTGTCTCATAAAGGGCTCCTCCCACTACCTACAAGTATCGCCTTTTTTATGTATATGATAGGCTACATATCTATATGTTTTTTACTATGTGTACTATTATATAAAAACATAGCGAAATTGTGGATGATTTTCTAACAATTGGATAGAAAAAGAAGAGAAGGATAAAATAAAGGCATTGATTGAAAGATGGAGGAGTACTATGAAGAAAATATGTTGTTTTATATTAAGTTGTTTCATTTTACTTGGAAATCCAGCTTCTTTCTCTGCTGAGCATGAACCGTTATTACTAGAAGATGCGCTTTATTCTGTGTTGTTTCCAAGGATAAATGAAGCAATTCAAAAACATTATGGAAAACAAAAGCCGTACGATTGTCCGAAAATTGTTAGTCTAAAAAAAATGTACAGTGGTACATATTTGTTTCAGGCATCTATTGAAATAATTAAATATGAGCCAGGAACAGCGGGGAAAAAGCTTCCTCCGTTTGAAAAAGTAACGATTATATTTGAAAATGATAGTGGTGAATGGACTGTGAAAAATATAGATGTAAAGCGCTTACCAGATAATACGAAACTCACTTGTCCTAAACCAATATAAAAAAAGTGTTTGACAAATAAATTAGTCATTTGTTATTGTTAATAGCAACAAAAAGATGCTTGAAAATTAAATAGACTTACCTCATCTACACTCAAAGGTAGAGGCTGCGATAATCAAAAGTAAACTATGGGAAATAAAGTGGTATTCGTGATCATAGGTTGAAAGGGGTTATCGCCGAAATATATGAATGACCACTTCATTCATATATTGGGACTGCATTGAATAAATGTAGTACTGTCATAAGTATTTTGCTTATGGAGAGCTATTAGGAGATGTTTGATGCGGTTTCTTATTTGAGAAAATAACACTACGTTTATTTTTTCGTCATATATTCTTCTAATAAGAAACGCGTGTGAACATTGTTCCGCGCGTTTTTTGTTTATCCAAATTAGGAATAATAGTAATAAATAATAAATGTAATAGAGGGTTTTGCGAAAATAAGGGAGGAATTCACATGTATTTACACGGCACAAGCCGCATTAATGAGCAAGGACACTTAGAAATTGGAGGATGCGATGCTACTGAACTTACAAGAGCATATGGGACACCACTTTATGTTTACGATGAAGCAGCAATTCGTGAGAAATGTCGTGCATTTCATCGTGCTTTTAGGGAAAGTGGGTTCTCTTATCAAGTAGCGTATGCAAGCAAAGCGTTCTTGTGCATGGAAATGTGCAGGTTAGCTGCCGAAGAAAGCATGTCGCTAGATGTTGTTTCCAGTGGAGAACTATATACGGCATTGCAAGCGGGATTTCCAGCAGAGCGCATCCATTTTCATGGTAATAATAAAACAGAAGAAGAAATAAGAATGGCATTAGAAGCTAACATCGGCTGTTTTGTTGTAGATAACTTTTTTGAATTAGAAGTATTGCATGATTTAGCGAAAGAATACGGGCAAATTGTGAATATCTTATTGCGTGTGACGCCGGGAGTAGAAGCGCATACACATGAATATATTACAACCGGGCAAGATGATTCTAAGTTTGGTTTTGGTATTTCAACAGGGCATGCATCACAAGCGATAAAAAATGCATTAGAAAAATCAAACTATCGTGTATTAGGAATTCATTCTCATATCGGATCGCAAATTTTTGAGACGGCAGGATTTATTCGTGCGATTGAAGTGCTTCAGAATTTCTTGGAAACAGTGCGAAAAGAAATGAACTATGTAGCTCCAGTATTAAATGTAGGGGGCGGTTTTGGAATTCGTTATACGGAAGGGGATACACCGCTTGCCCTTGGTGAATATGTGAAAGCTGTGACGGATGCGGTACGCGAGCAGTTTACAGTATGCGAATATCCACTTCCAGAAATTTGGGTGGAACCAGGCCGTAGTATTGTTGGAGATGCAGGAACAACGTTGTATACAGTAGGTGCAATTAAAGATATTCCAGGCATCCGTAAATATGTATCAGTTGATGGAGGTATGACAGATAATCTTCGCCCAGCACTTTATGGAGCTCGTTATGAAGCATTGCTAGCAAACCGAGCGAATGAATCTGCTGAAGAGGTTGTTTCAATTGCGGGCAAATGTTGTGAAAGTGGAGATATGCTCATTTGGGATGTAGAGCTTCCAAAAGTTGTTTCTGGTGATCTCTTAGCTATTTCTTGTACAGGGGCATATGGTTATTCGATGGCGAATAATTACAATCGTATTCGTCGCCCGTCAGTTGTATTTGCAAAAAACGGAAAATCACAAGTTGTTGTCGAAAGAGAATCGTATGAAAATCTTATTGAGAACGATCGCATACGTGTAAAGGAACTTGTATGACTACGTTCTTACTTAGCTGAAGGGGGAGTTGTTTAGGTGAACAGCTCCTTTTTTTTATAATAAATAAAATTTATCGGAAAACTGGGATTGAAAAAAATCAGAATTGTGATAAAATACAAATATAATTCTTATCAAGAGTGGCGGAGGGAACTGGCCCGAAGAAGCCCGGCAACCTACTTTATAGGAGTAAGGTGCTACTTCCAGCAAAATGGCATCCATTTTGGAAGATAAGGTAGATACGTTACCGGAACAGTCTTTTCGAAATGGGAAAGATTTTTTTTATGAAAAAGGGGGGGGCTGTTCGTGGGAGTACGCGGACAATTTGAAGAAGTAGCAAATAAGATTCAATCTATGCTTACTGATATGAAATATGGTTCTATTACAATTGTTGTGCAAGATGGTAAAGTGATTCAGCTTGAAAAAAGTGAAAAAGTACGCTTAAAATAAGCACGCTGACTAGAAAAACTAGAGGCGGCTTTAATCTATTTCTATAGATTAAAGCCGCCTTTTTATATGGGCGTTGTGAAGGGGGAGAACGATGTTAACGTACGAAACATGGCAAGATAATTTTGTTTCCTTTCAGGAAGACGACGAAACGAAAGGCGCTTTGGAAGCAATACGCTGGGCATATGAACATTATGATCAGGATATTGTTTATGCATGCAGCTTTGGAATAGAAGGAATGGTTTTATTGCATGTAATTAACCAAGTAAATCCATCTGCAAAGGTTGTATTTTTAGATACAAATGTTCATTTTCAAGAAACATATGACTTGATCAAAAAAGTCAGGGAGCGATTTCCTAATTTGAATATTATTGAAAAGCAACCGGCACTTACACTTGAGGAACAAGCAAAAGAGTATGGTGATAAATTATGGGAACATAATCCAAACCTTTGTTGTCAATTAAGGAAAATTAAGCCGTTAGAAGAAGCGCTAACAGGTAGGAAAGCATGGATATCCGGTTTAAGAAGAGAACAGTCTGAAACGCGAAAACATACACAGTTTGTCAATCAAGATCATCGCTTTCAATCTGTTAAAATCTGTCCGCTTATTCATTGGACTTGGAAAGAAGTATGGCGCTACGTATATAAGCATAATTTGCCATACAATCCACTCCATGATATTGGGTATCCGAGCATCGGATGTGAAAAATGTACAGTGCAGGTGCAAGCGGGTGGAGATTCGAGAGATGGGCGCTGGGCCGGAAAGCTGAAAACAGAGTGTGGTCTTCATTATCAATAAAGTGAAACTTCCATCAGTAGATTTTTTCTTTATCGCCCGCTAATAGAAAGCTCTCACCAATCGGGTTCTTACTGCACGTTAGTGCGAGGTAAAAGTTACTATCTGTTAAAACTTGATAAAGAAGGGGAAAAGAAAATGAGTGATATAAAAACATTAGTAAATCGAATCGATACAACATATAAAACAGCACATATCGTAAAAGAAATTGAGTTAGATGGAATTGCATTAAGTGATTTAGAGCTCATTGCGATTGGTGGATATAGCCCGCTTACTGGCTTTTTAGGAAAGAATGATTACGTATCAGTAGTAGAAACAATGCGATTAGTAGATGGAGATGTTTGGAGCATTCCAATTACATTGCCTATAACAGAGGAAAAAGCGAAGGAATTAGAAGTAGGAGAAGAAGTTCGGCTTGTAAAAGAAGGTGTAACTTACGGTGTGATTCAAGTTCAAGAGATTTATACGCCTGATAAAGAAAAGGAGGCGTTACTTGTCTATAAAACGGTAGAAGAAGCACATCCGGGTGTTAAGAAATTATACGAGCGTCCGGATATATACGTGGGAGGACCGATTACGCTTGTGAAACGGATTAGAAAAGAAAAATTTGCCGCTTATCATTTAGATCCGAGTGAAACACGAGCAGAGTTTGCACGGCGTGATTGGAAAACAATCGTTGGTTTTCAAACAAGAAATCCAGTTCATCGCGCACATGAATATATTCAAAAAACAGCGCTTGAAATTGTTGATGGCCTGTTTTTAAACCCGCTTGTTGGAGAAACGAAGTCAGATGATATTCCAGCTGATGTTCGAATGGAAAGTTACGAAGTACTTTTAGAAAACTATTATCCAAAAGATCGTGTCTTTTTAGCGGTATTTCCAGCAGCGATGCGATATGCTGGGCCGCGTGAAGCGATTTTTCATGCACTTGTAAGAAGAAACTTTGGGTGTACGCATTTTATTGTCGGTCGTGATCACGCTGGTGTTGGAAATTATTATGGTACGTATGAAGCGCAGGAAATTTTTACGAACTTTACAATAGAAGAATTAGGAATTACACCCCTCTTTTTTGAACATAGTTTCTATTGTGTGAAATGTGAGGGAATGGCATCAACGAAAACATGTCCGCATGAAAAGGAAGATCATGTCATTTTATCAGGTACAAAGGTAAGAGAGCTCTTACGAAATGGAGAACTGCCGCCAAGTACATTTAGCCGTAAAGAAGTTGTAGAAGTATTAATTCGTGGTTTGCAAAAAGAAGTCGTGACAAAGTAAGGAGAGAAAAAGATGGAGACAAATATTACTTGGCATACAGCATCTGTTTTAAAGGAAGAACGCCGAAAGCAAAACCAAAATCATAGTTTTGTTCTTTGGTTTACAGGGTTATCAGCTTCCGGTAAATCAACGGTGGCAAACGCAGTAGCTCGCAAGTTATTTGATAAGAATATTGGTAATTATGTGTTAGATGGAGATAATATCCGTCACGGTTTAAATAAAGATTTAGGATTTTCGGAAGGTGATCGCACAGAAAACATTCGCCGCATCGGTGAAGTAGCGAAATTATTTGTTGATAATGGAACAATTGTATTAACAGCATTTATTTCACCGTTTCGCGAAGATCGTCAGCAAGTACGTGACATATTAGAACAAGGTGAATTTGTTGAAGTGTTCGTAAAGTGCCCGATTGAAGAATGTGAAAAACGTGATCCGAAAGGACTTTATAAAAAGGCAAGAAGCGGGGAGATTAAGCAGTTTACAGGAATCGATTCTCCTTATGAAGAGCCAATTCAAGCTGAAGTTATTGTAGAAACGCATCGTCATTCTATTGAACAATGTGCAGATCAAATTATTGCTTATTTGCAAGAAAGAGGCTTTATCTCACATTAACGGGCAGTAAGACCCCTACCTTAAGATTTAGAGAAAGCGAAGAAGATAGGTGGGGAATAACTGCTGGCATGCGCCCGATTGGGCGGGCTTTCCATAAGTGGGGGATGAAGAAAACCTCCACTTATAGAAGTTTCACTTTATATAGGAGGAGATACATGATGGGGTATGAAAAAGTATGGGCGAACAATGAAAAGCTAAATGCAACAGAAAAAAAGAAATTAGAAAAAGACGGTTTAGAAATTTTTAAAGATATTCCGTATTATGCTGAGCATGGATTTGCGTCTATTCCGAAAGAAGAATGGGATTCTTTTAAGTGGGCAGGTTTATATTTGCAGCGCCCAAAAGAGGCGGGGTATTTCATGATGCGTGTAAATATACCATCTGGAATCATAACAAACGAACAAGTGGAGGCTCTTGCTTCTATCGCCGAAGATTACGGCCGTGATGTACTTGATATTACAACGCGTCAAGCGATTCAGTTTCACTGGCTGCAAATTGAGCAAATCCCAGATATTCTGCAGCGGCTAGAGAAAGTAGGGTTATCGACAGCAGGTGCATGCGGTGATATTACACGTAACATTACAGGGAATCCACTTGCTGGAATTGATGAAAATGAATTGTTTGATACACAAGTAATTGTGCAGGAAGTATATGAATATTTTCAGCATAATGAAGAGTTTTCAAATTTACCTCGCAAATTTAAAATGTCGATTAGTTCGAATGTGTTCAATTCAGCAAATGCTGAGATTAACTGTGTGGCATTTACACCTGCAACGAAAGAAGTTAACGGAGAAACAGTTATTGGCTTCCATTTAAAAGTAGGTGGTGGTTTATCAGCACGGCCATATTTAGCAGAGGAACTAGATGTATTTGTTTTACCAGAGCAAGTAAAAGATGTAGCGATTGCCGTTGCAACCATTTTCCGTGATTTTGGATATCGTGAAAAGCGTCATCTAGCTCGTCTGAAATTTCTTGTTGCAGATTGGGGACCAGAAAAATTTAAAGAACAGTTATTACAATACACAGGACCTTTACATGATAGAGGAGAAAGTGCATTGAAGGGTTGGAATGCTGGTTATTTCTACGGTGTTCATAAGCAAAGGCAAGATCATTTACACTATGTTGGTTTTAATGTACCAGTTGGCCGCTTACATGCAGAAGAAATGTATGAGATTGCTAGAATTGCAAAACAGTATGGAAACGGTGAAATTCGTACATGTAATTCACAAAATTTTATTATTCCGAATGTACCAAAAGAAAATATTGACGAACTATTGCAAGAACCATTATTAGAAGCAATCTCTACAAAACCAAAGTCATTTATCGGTTATGCAGTTTCTTGCACAGGTATTGAATATTGTAACTTGGCATTAGTAGAGACAAAAGAAAGATTACGTAATATTGCGGATTATTTAGATACACAGCTTGTACTGGATGTGCCAGTTCGTATTCATATGATCGGTTGTCCAAACTCTTGCGGACAAAGGCAAATTGCTGATATCGGTTTGCAAGGTGTCAAAATGAAAACGAAAGAAAAAGGAATTGTGGAAGCTTTTGAAATTTATGTAGGCGGGACGTTACTAGATGGCGGTGCTTATAATGAAAAGCTAAAAGGAAAAATTGATGGTGAAGACTTGCCGCATGTTCTCGTTGCATTTTTAACATACTTTAAAGAAAGTAAACTTCCTAGTGAAACATTTTATGAGTTTGTTGGTCGTGTTGGAATAACGGATTTACAAGCAGCATTAGATACGATTTTAGAAGAAGTGATTGCATCGTAGGAGGGTGAACAATATGGACTTATATCGTTTTGAGGCTGTTTTAGCAAATGGTGTTGTTCCTGTAGTCGTTGTTGCACAAAGTGAAGAGCAGGCATTTCGTCTTGTTGAAATAGAACTTGAAAAATATTTTTTGCCTTTACCCGAAGTGAAAGAGATTTCTTTATATGAGAAAAAGAAAATTCGAAAGGGTGCAGCTTTTGTTTTGCATGAACAAGAAACGATTTAATAGGCCTGCTAATAGGCAGTAAGATGAAGATTTGCAGACTTCCATCAGTAGAAAAAAATCTACTAATGGAAGTTTCACTTTATAGAAGAAATGGGGAGAAAGTATGGGAAAAGTGTACATTGTTGGTGCAGGCCCTGGTGATCCAGATTTAATTTCTGTTAAAGGAGTAAAATGTATTCAACAAGCAGATGTCATTTTATATGATCGTCTTGTGAATAAAGAGTTACTTTCTTATGCAAAGCAAGAAGCGGATTTAATTTACTGCGGGAAGCTTCCGAACTACCATACAATGAAGCAAGAAACCATTCATGCTTTTCTAGTGAAATATGCAAAGAAAGGAAAGATTGTAACGCGTCTAAAAGGCGGGGATCCCTTTGTGTTTGGAAGAGGTGGCGAAGAAGCGGAAGCTTTGGTGAAACATGGTATTCCATTCGAAGTTGTTCCGGGCATTACAGCTGGTATTGCGGCGGCTGCGTATGCGGGAATTCCTGTTACACACCGAGATGCTAGTACAAGTTTTGCGGTTGTAACAGGGCATCGGAAAGAAGGGGCAGAGGAAGAAGTGAAATGGAAAAACTTAGCGAAAGGGGTGGATACGCTTGCTGTTTATATGGGCGTAAGCAACCTTTCTTATATATGTGAACAGCTTTTAAAACATGGGAAAAGTGAACATACACCGGTAGCCATGATTGAGTGGGGGACAACAGCATCTCAGCGTACAATTACAGGAACATTAGGAACAATTGTATCTGTAGCAGAAAATGAGCAAGTTCAAAATCCAAGTATGATTGTAATTGGTGAAGTCGTACGCTTCCGTGAGAAAATTCATTGGTTTGAACAAACATTTGAACAGTCGTATCCACTGAGCGGAGCACTTTAATATGAAAGCAATATTATATATTTGTCATGGCAGTCGTTTACAGGAAGCATGTAAAGAAGCGACTGCTTTTGTTACATCGTGTATGGAACGTGTATCAGCTCCTATTCAACAAATATGTTTTTTAGAATTAGCACCACCTTCTATCGCTGAGGGGATTACAACTTGTGTACAAAAAGGGGCAACTGAAATTGTGATTGTCCCTATCTTTTTATTAGCGGCAGTTCATGTGAAAAAGGATATTCCTGAGGAGTTAGAACGGTTACAAAATCAGTATCCTCATGTGTCATTTTCATATGGAAATCCATTTGGTGTTTCTCGTAAACTTGTTACTGCAGTTCTAAATGGTAGCGGAATTAAAATGATTGGCAAACGAGTTACCCTGTTACTTGTGGCGAGAGGGAGTAGTGATGCGGAGACGTTAAGAGATGTAAGAGATATTGCGTTATTGTTTGAAGCTGCAGATGAGGTAGTAAGGGTCGAAGTATGTTATTTAGCAGCAGCCAAGCCGCAATTTGAGGAGAAGCTACATGAACTTGTTCAAACAACGAATGCCCCAATTGTTATCCTTCCGTATCTTTTATTTACAGGATTGTTAATGAAGAGAATTGAAAAAGCAGTTCGGAAAAATAACCATTCTCATATTGTATTATGTCCGTATTTAAGTAAGAATCAAGCTTTTCAAGATATGCTAATTGAACGTACCGAAGAAATGATAAGGGAGGATGTACATGTACCCATTAACAGTGCGAATAAAGAATAAACGTGTTGTTTTCATTGGCGGTGGACGAGTCGCGGCATTTAAGATTGCACCTTTATTGCAAGAAGAAGCTAATATTATTGTGATTAGTAGAAAACTTGATAAAAGTTTAGTTCAGCTTGTCGAAGAAGAAAAAATTCGCTGGTTTCAAAAAGAATATGAAGCAAGTGATCTTGCAGGTGCGTTTTTAGTTGTTGCTGCAACGAGTGATGCACTGTTAAATGAGAGAATTGCAAATGACGCAGCGCCGAATCAACTTGTAAATGTAATTACAAATCCTGAGAGTGGTAATGTTCATTTTCCGGCAGCTATTCATCGTGGGAAATTAAATATTGCTGTATCTACCGGCGGGGCAAGTCCAAAGCTTGCGAAAAAAATTCGTGATGAAATTGCAGGGAAATATGATGATAGTTATGAGGAATATGTGAATTTCTTATATGATGTACGTATGAAAGTGAAGCGGCTACAAGTTGATAAGAAGACGCAGAATGCTGTGTTACAGGAAGTACTTAAGTCTGTTTATGTACAAAATGCACAGCAACGAGAAAAATTTTTCTATTCGTTAGATGAAAACCTAGTATTTTGATAGTTTGTAATATTCCCCTCTTTTGAATAAAATAAAGAATGCATTCCTGAAAAGGGGGAGAAGAGATATGAAAATCAGAAATTCAGTAAAAGCATTAATTGTACGGGATGATCATTTTTTGGCAATTAAAAAGCGTGACCAATATGGGGAATATTATACACTGGTCGGCGGTGGTCAAGAACCGGGTGAAACATTTACGGAAACGGTAAAACGAGAGTGTATAGAGGAGATCGGTGCGGAAGTTAAACCAAATGAATTATTGTTTATTAGAGAATATATTGGTAAAAATCATGAATATGCCGCGTTTGATTTTGATGTTCATCAAATTGAATATATGTTCTCATGTACACTTCTTAGTGAACCGAATGTAGAACGAGCAACAGAGTTAGATACGGGTCAAATTGGAATAGAGTGGTTACCGTTACGTAACATTACACAGTATCGCCTCTATCCGCAAATACTACGTGTGCGATTGCAACAACATTTTATTCGCCATGAAAAGACGGAAGTATATTTAGGAGATGTAAATTAATTTGTCCTTTACAAATACAGAAATCTCCTCTATAATCACAGTTGACTTCAATACATGAAATCAATGAGCAAGAAGAGTACGTATATTTGAAGCGTTCAGAGAGCTGGGGAAAGGTGTGAGCCCAGTACGATAAAATATACAGAATGGGCTTGCGAGAGGTATGTTGAACTAATAGTAGGCAACCCGGGTTCCGCCGTTACAAGGATAAGGTATCGGAAGCATTCCTGTACCTGAAAAGTGGGATAATTATATCCAATTGAGGTGGTACCACGGTATTATATTACATATATCGTCCTCTACATGCATAACAGCGTGTAGGGGACTTTTTTATTTTCTAAAGGAGGTGAGCGAGTATGAACTGAAAGTATATAAGCAGGAGAAATGAAGATATTCAGATAAGGAGAAGTAGAAATGAAAGAAACACAGCAATGGACGTCGAAAATTGGTTTTGTACTCGCAGCAGCCGGGGCAGCAGTTGGACTTGGAGCGATTTGGAAATTTCCGTATGTTGCCGGAAATAGTGGAGGAGGAGCCTTTTTCCTTGTCTTTTTATTCATGACAGTATTTATCGGTCTGCCGCTTTTAGTAGCGGAATTTGTTATCGGTCGCAGTACGCAGAAAGAAGCAGTGACAGCATATAAAGTATTAGTACCAAATAATAAATTATATCCATGGATTGGCCGCATGGGGGTTGTGACATGTTTTTGTGTTTTAGCATTTTATAGCGTAGTAGGGGGCTGGATTTTACTTTATTTGTTTTATAGTGTAACAGGTGGATTATGGGGGAATGCCGTTGATTACGCAAGGTTGTTTGGAGAAACAATCTCAAATCCAGTAAGTGCGATTGGAGCACAATTTATTTTTATGCTGTGCACAATTTTTATAGTAAGTAAAGGTGTAGAAAAAGGAATTGAAAAAGCAAGTAAGTATATGATGCCGCTATTATTTATTCTGTTTCTTGCAATTATTGTTCGTTCTCTTACATTGGACGGGGCGTGGGAAGGTGTCAAATTTTTCTTAAAACCGGATTTCTTGAAATTAACAGCAAAAACAATTTTATATGCGATGGGGCAATCATTCTTTTCACTAACAGTTGGAGCTTCTGTTATGGTTACATACAGCTCCTATTTGAAAAAAGAAGAACATTTAGCAAAATCAGCAATATCGATTACTAGCTTAACAGTTTTTATTACTGTACTTGCAGGACTAGCGATTTTTCCAGCAATTTTTGCGTTAGGTGTTAGTCCAACAGAAGGACCAGGGTTACTATTTATCGTTCTTCCAGCTGTGTTTGGAAAAATTCCTTTCGGGCATTTTTTCTTTATTTTATTCTTAATTCTATTTTTCTTTGCAACGATTACATCGGCAATGTCTATGCTCGAAATTGTAGTTGCTTCCGTAGCGAAAGAGGATGAAAAGAAGCGTCCATCAGCATCGCTCTTAATTGGATTGCTTATTTTCGTAGTTGGAATTCCAGCAGCATTATCATTTGGAGTCATGAGCGATGTGAAATTATTCGGAAAGACAGTTTTTGATCTATTGGATTTTTCGGTGAGTAATGTATTACTTCCACTTGGTGTGTTAGCAATTTCGCTTTTTGTACCAAATAAAATGAAGAAAGAGTTGTTAATGCAGGAATTAGAAGTCAAAGGCACAAGAGGGAAAATATTATTTCATGTATGGTTTTTCTTGCTTCGCTACGTTATTCCAATTACGGTTCTTTTTGTCTTTTTAAACGTTATTGGTGTACTTTAGTTAATAAAAAACGGAGAATATTCTCCGTTTTTTATCCCGCTATTTGCGGGCAGTAAGACCCCACCTCAAGATTCAGAAAAAACAAAGAAGATAGGTGGGGGATAACTGCTGGCATGCGCCCGATTGGTGAGAGCTTTCCATCAGTGAGAAAAGCGTCACTGATGGAAAGGTGAATGATGGGGTTCGCTTGTTTTCCATAAATAAAAAAACTCGGCAATTGCCGAGTTTTTTTTATTTAATATAAGGAGCTGGATCTACAGCGTTTGATTTTTCTATATTCCACTCGCCGATGTGTAGTTCGAAGTGCAAGTGTTGTCCGTGTGAATCACCCGTGTTCCCCATAACACCGAGTTGTTGGCCTTGTGTTACTTTTTGTCCAACTGAAACAGAGCGGCTGCTCATATGAGCATAAACAGTTGTATATGTTTGACCGTTCATACGGTGCGATAAGTATACAACATTTCCGTAGCTACTAGAGAAATCGGAGCGAATAACAACTCCATCGGCTGCAGCGAAAATTGGTACGGTTCCAGGAGCTGCAATATCAAGTCCTTTATGACGATCACGTGATGGATCATTAAATCCAGAAGTAAAGCTACCAGCTGCTGGTTTAATAAAACCGCCAGTATTTTTCGCTTGAGATGTAGTTGAGTTTTGCGTTGAAGGAGCAGATTGCTGAGATTGTTTTTGTTCTTGAGCTTTTTTTGCTTCTTCAGCTTTTTTAGTTTCTTCTGCACGTTTTTCCTCTTCAATTGCATTTTGAACAGCTTGACGTTGGTTTTCTAAAGTAGTCTTTGCTTCTTCTAAACTTTCCATCTCAGAATCTACTTTTGAAGCTTTTTCGTGTAAATCAGTAATTAATGTTTGTTGTTGTTGCTGATTTCCTTGTAGTTCTTGCTGTTGTTTCTGTAATGTTTGTTCAGATTCCTTAAGTTGTGCTTCCTTTTTCTCAATCACTTCTTTTTCTTTTTTAACAGTTTCTTGATCTTGTGTTTGCTGTTTCACGATATCTGTATCATTATTTAAAATTACACTTACAGAATACATATTTTCTATTAGTTCAGCGATATTGTTCGTGTTAATTAATACTTCTGTAATTATATTTGTACGTGGTTTTTCTTGCATGGACTGTAATCTCTGCTTAATTACTTCTTGACGTGAATCGATTTTTTTTTGCAGCTCTTCAATATTCTTCTTTTTCTCTGCAATTATGTTTTGTGTTTTTTCGATTTCAGCTTTTGTTGCTTTTAAATCTGCTTCATTTTTATTAATAGAAGTAGTTAATTCATCGATTTTTTTTTGTAAATCTTGTATCTCTTTCTCGATTTGTTGTTTTTCAGCTGATTTCGTATGTATTTCTTGTTGTTTACCCTCTAATTGTGATTGGATATTAGATAATTTATCTTGACTCGTCTCCGCATATGCTGGTGAAAGCAATGGAGAAACGAACATAGTGCCGGCTGTCAGTAAACTAAATGCTGTTATTTTTTTGTTCATCTGTCTGTCCCCTTTCCCTATTCTATATAATCATAGGAAGGAGAAAAATGTCTATTGTTGTAATGATAATGTAAAAAAAATTTAAGTATTTGTTATTAAATATCGAAAATTATAAAGAAATCATGTATAAATTGTTCGTTTATACTATAGTAATTCGTGTATATAGGGACCTAATAAATATCGAGAAATAAGAAGGGAGGAATCGATTTCATGTGAGGTTTTCTGACATGAGATTTGTTTTTGTCAAGAAAAATATTTGGACAGAGGAAAATTTATTTAGTTGTCAGATTTCTATTTTTGTCTTATCATTTTAATAGGGGCGAAAGTATTGAATAGTCTTATAATATTTAATACTGCGATTTTTATATTTTATAGAAAAATAGAATATAAGAGATTTAAGAACATATAAGAAGGGGGTTGCAGCAAGTATGAAAAGAATTGGACTTGCGTGGCAAATTTTAATTGGTCTTGTAGCTGGTATTGCTGTAGGGGCAATCTTTTATCACAATCCGATGGTTGGTACTATTCTAAAACCGATTGGTGATATTTTTATTCGTTTAATTAAAATGATTGTTGTACCAATTGTAGTAGCAAGTATTGTTGTTGGTGTTGCCGGCGTTGGCGATGTGAAAAAGCTTGGACGTTTAGGCGGAAAAACAATCCTTTATTTTGAAATTATTACAACAATTGCGATTGTTGTTGGTTTATTAGTAGCAAACGTATTCCAGCCAGGAAAAGGCGTGAATATGGCTGGTTTACAAAAAACAGATATTTCTAAGTATGCAGCTACAACAGAACAAGTACAGCACCACTCATTTGCAGACACATTTGTAAATATTGTTCCAACGAATATTATGGATTCATTGGCAAAAGGTGATATGCTTGCAATTATTTTCTTCTCTGTATTATTTGGTTTAGGAGTAGCGGCAATTGGGGAAAGAGGGAAACCAGTTCTGAATTTCTTCCAAGGTGTAGCAGATTCAATGTTTTGGGTGACAAATCAAGTAATGAAATTTGCGCCGTTTGGTGTATTTGCGTTAATTGGCGTAACGGTTTCTTCGTTTGGTGTAGCATCATTAGTTCCACTAGGTAAATTAGTTATTGTTGTTTATGGGGCAATGATTTTCTTCGTTGTTGTTGTATTAGGTCTTACGGCAAAGTTATTTGGAATTAATATTTTTCAATTCTTTAAGATTTTAAAAGACGAGCTTATTTTAGCTTATTCTACAGCAAGCTCAGAGACGGTTCTACCAAAGATTATGGAAAAGATGGAGCGTTTCGGTTGTCCGAAAGCAATCACATCTTTCGTTATTCCAACAGGTTATTCATTTAACTTAGATGGTTCAACATTATATCAAGCAATTGCGGCCATTTTCTTAGCGCAAATGTATGGTATTCATTTATCTATTACACAACAGGTTACATTGCTTCTTGTATTAATGGTTACTTCAAAAGGGATTGCCGGTGTACCAGGTGTATCATTCGTTGTATTATTAGCAACGCTTCATACAGTAGGTATTCCATCTGAAGGTTTAGCGTTTATCGCTGGTATTGACCGTGTTTTAGATATGGCACGTACAGCAGTAAACGTAGTAGGTAACTCATTAGCTGCAGTTGTTATGTCTAAATGGGAAGGACAATATGACGCAGAAAAAGGACAAGCTTATTTGAAAGAGATTTCAGAGAAGCAAGCAGCTTAAATTACGATAAAACCCTCACGTATAACGTGAGGGTTTTTCTATATGAGAGAGGTGGCTGCAAATGAAACGAAAATATGGAGATGGATCATCATGGAAACGGCTAATTGATAGAGCATATTCAGTAAAAAAGGTACAAGATGGCATGTTAGGTATACTACATATAAAACAAGTGAAAGAGCCTAGCTACAAGCAATATCGTAATGGCAAGGTTTGTATTGCAAATAACGGCTATACTTGGGTACAGTATTTTATAAATGGAAAAAATTTTGCGATTACAGCTATGTTAAATGAGAAAAAAGAGCTTGTACAATATTATATTGATGTTTCAAAAGAGTATAAAATTGATACGAGAGGAATGCCTTATTTTGATGATTTATATTTAGATGTTGTGCTGTTACAAAATGGTGATATGTATTTACTAGATGAAGATGAGTTAGAAGATGCGTATGCAAACGGAAATATTTCAAAAGAAGAGTATAATTTAGCCTGGGATACAGCAAAGTGGCTTATGAAAAAAAATGAAGAAGAACATTTTTTATGGTTTTCCATTTTAGAAACAGAAATTCAGAAAATAAAAGATAGTCTTTAATTGTGTGAAATGGGTGATTTATTTCTAATTTCGCATAAATATCAAAAAATACCAACTATTTTGATAGAAATAATATTTGACATTTTCTTTTGCAGCGAGTAAAGTAATAAAGGATTGACTTACACAAAATATAATATGAAACCTTCTTATCAAGAGAGGCGGAGGGACTGGCCCTAAGATGCCTCGGCAGCGGACTCATGTAGAGTGCTGTGCCAAATCCAGCAAGCGATATGCTTGATAGATGAGAAGAGTGTTTCTTATATGATATATAAGACCTCTTCTCTTTAGAAGAGGTCTTTTTCGCTCTTGTGAAGGAAAGATTTAGAAATAGGAGAGGATATTACTTTGGAACAAACAAAAGGAAATGGATGGGCACTATTGCCACTTGGTGTATTTTTAGCACTATTTATTGGTTCTGGTGTCATTACAGGGGATTTTTATAAGTTACCAATCGTAGTAGCTATTTTAATTGCAGTTGCTGTTGCATTAGTAATGAACAGAAAAGAGAACTTTACGACAAAGGTTGAACGTTTTGCTAAAGGGGCTGGCAATCCAGATATCATGATTATGGTATTAATTTTTGTATTAGCAGGTGCATTTTCTGAAACAGCAAAAGGTATGGGCGCTGTTGAAGCAACAGTAAACTTAGCTCTTACTATTTTTCCACAAAGCTTATTAGTTGCTGGACTGTTTATTATTGGTGCGTTTATTTCATTAGCGATGGGAACGTCAATGGGTACAATTGCGGCATTGGCGCCAATTGCAGTGGGAATTAGTGGGCACACTGATATTTCTATGGCACTTGCTATGGCGACAGTTGTTGGCGGAGCAATGTTTGGTGACAATTTATCTTTTATTTCAGATACGACAATTGCTGCGGTGCGTACACAAGGAACGGAAATGAAAGATAAATTTAAAACAAACTTCTTGATTGTCTTACCGGCTGCCATTATTACGACTATACTTTTAATCGTTCTTACGTTAGGAACTCATACAAATATGACGGCACATGCGTTTAACTGGGTGAAAATTTTACCGTATGCAGGGGTGTTAATTACAGCGCTGCTTGGATGTAACGTACTCGTTGTATTAACTGGAGGAACAGTGTTTGCTGGTATCATTGGCATGTTAGATGGCAGCTACACATTAGCAAGTTTCTTTAAAAGTGTCACAGTAGGAATTAATGGTATGATGGAGATGGTATTATTAGCAATTTTAATCGGTGGAATGGTTGAAATTATTCAATATAACGGCGGTATTCATTATTTAATGAATGTACTAACGCGTAATATTCGCTCGAAAAAAGGTGCTGAATTTGGAATCGCTGGTCTTGTAAGCATGACAAATATGTGCACAGCAAATAATACGATTTCTATTATTTTCACAGGTCCACTGGCAAAGAATGTTGCAGATCAATACAATATTGATCCGAAAAAATCTGCGAGCTTGTTAGACTTATTTTCTTGTAGCGTGCAAGGGTTAATCCCGTACGGTGCGCAAATGTTAACAGCAGCAGGATTTGCTTCACTTTCACCAGTTGAGTTATTACCGTATTCATTTTATCCAATGTTAGTTGCAGTTTGCGGTATTATTTCAATTATAATTAATTTTCCGCGTCTTTCACCTGTAGCCAAGAAAAAGGAATATGTAAAAACAGCGTAAGAAAAAGAGGATGTCTTGTAGAAGGCATCCTTTTTTGTTTATCTCGCTATTTGCGGGCAGTAATTTCACTGCATTTCATTACAGTAAGAGTCTGAAAGGAAATAGGACTTAAGTCTGAGAAGAAAACAGTTCTTAAGCTCGTTATAGAAAAATGAAAAAGTAGTTAAGATAAGAGTATCAAATCGAAGGGAGGCAAGCACAAGATGAAACAGTTTTTAGCGTTTATCGCAGCCGGTATTTTGGCTTTAATTGCTCTTGGAAGTCTTGCTGGTATTATAGGGTTAGCAATTGGAGCGGGGATTGTGTACTGGAGCTATAAATCATTTGTGCGAGCACGATCATTTTTTGGAAAGTTAGCTTGGGGTATTGTCGGTTTAGTTGGCTTGTCAATTGGCCTTTCAAATTCACCAGCATTAATCGGTATCGTCGCATTAGTTGTTCTATATTATGGATACCGCGAATGGAAAAAAGAAAAAGCTGTAGTAGAGTTTGCTTCAGAAGGTTCTAAACCATATAGCAATTTTGAAGATGAATGGAACAAATTAATGAAAAATAACTAATATTAAACAACTAAAATAATAAAGTAGAAGAGAGGAAGATTAAAAATGAAACAATCATTATTCGGACGTGTACGTGATGCAATACTTGCAGATTTTCATAATGTTTTAGACGAAAAGGAAAGAAAAAATCCAATTGCGATGTTAAATCAATATTTACGTGATAGTGAGCGTGAAGTAACAAAAATTGAAAAGTTAATTGAGCGTCATAAAACATTAAAATCTAATTTTTCTCGTGAACTTGAAGGGGCCCGTTACCTCGCAACTAAAAGAGCGAAACAAGCGGAAGTTGCAAAAGAAGCAGGCGTCCTAGAGTTGCATGAGCGAGCTTTAGAAGAAGTAGCATATTATGAAGGGCAAGTTGCTCGCTTAGAAGAAATGTACGCGGGAGTTGTGGAACAAATTGATGAATTAGAACATCGTTTATCTCAAATGAAAAACAAATTAAAAGAACTGCATGCAAAGCGTATGGAATTAATGGCGCGTGAAAATATGGCACACGCAAACCGTCGTATGAATTCTGCGCTTCATAAGATGGAGGAAAATAATCCGTTTTTACGATTTGAAGAAATTGAAGATCATATTCGTAATATAGAGCTGCGCATCAATGATGAATATGCTCGGGATACATTTGATATGAAAATTGCTAAACTTGAGCGCGAAATGAAGGAAAAGGATGAAGTATCTTTAACAAAAGAATCAGTAAAATAATTGTAGTACATTATAAAACAAGCTTATGATATAGTGATAGAAGAAAAGGTGTTGGAATGCAATACCTTTTTCTTCTGTTTATCCCGCATTAACGGGCAGTAATACTCCCACCTCAAAATCCGGTGAAAGCAAAGAAGTTAGGTGAGAGATAAACTGCCCGTAAAAGCCCGATTGGTTCAACTAACTATCAGTGGGGGATGAAAAAAACTCCCCCACTGATAGAAGTTTCACTTTACATATGACAAAGAAAGGGGAGCTGAGATGAAGAAACAAATTTCAAAAACACAATTTATAGGGATGCTCCTCATTATATTTGGATTTGGTCTTGTTCTTGATATGATTCTCGGACATTTTGAGCCGGGTGCCCTTATTTTTGCTTTTATCATGATTATGTTTGGAAGGAATTATCGAAAAAAGAGTCGGTATGTGAGAGGGAATGTGCTTTTATTTGTCGGAGGACTCATTTTCGTATTCTTCTTGTTTTCATCAGCAGCCTTCGTGCTCGTTCTATTTGCTTGTTTAGCTTTCGTTGGTTATCAGCTTATGCAAGGTCAGCAGAAGTCAAAAATGGTACAGGTCGAAATTAAGGAAAAAGGATATATAAATGAAGAAAAACAAATCTATCGAACAGAACCGTATCTTAAGAATATAATGGTTGGTAATGTACGAATAATGGATCATATTTATGAGTTAGAAGATATTAATGTCCAGTATGGAATCGGTGATGTTGAAATTGATTTAACAACAGCTATGATTCCAGAAGGAGAAACAGTCATTGTTATTCGTGGTGTTATTGGTAATATTCGTTTGTATGTTCCATATGATATTGAACTATCTTTAAATCATTCTGTTATTGTTGGAAAAATTTCGCTTCCGAATCATGAAGAAACAGGATTTAATCGTAATGTAACATTTAAAACAGAACACTATAAAGAAGCTCCTAGGCGTATTAAAATTATTTCTTCGCTTATCGTAGGCGATACGGAAGTGAGGAAAGTATAATGAAAAGGCAAAAGAATATTTCATGGATGTATATTCGATACTCCATGTTATCTGCTAGTAGTATTGCATTCATTTGTACCATCGTATATGTATGGAAAAGTGAGCAATCTGTATATGATTTATTATGGAAAGAATCTATTGCTTCTGTCCCAATTGGATTGTTTCTTATCTGCATGAGTCTTCTCATTGGTGGAGTTGTTGGATATGCAATTGGTTATTATATGCAGCAGCGTATCCAAGGTTTAACGACTTTTTTATTCGAAGTAGAACGAGGAAATTTCCCGAAGGATGCTTCGTTTACTGCAGAAGATGAATTCCATGAAGTGGAGCGAAAGGTACTTGCACTTGCTAAGAGATTAGAGGAGCAAGCGGGATTATTTCAAAAAGTAACCAATGAACGGGCGCATTGGAATGAAGAAATGAGACAAAAGGTTATTTCAGAAGAGAGGCATCGTTTAGCTAGGGAGCTTCATGATTCTGTAAGTCAACAACTCTTTGCTATGTCGATGATGATGGCAGCAATTAATGAGCAAACCACTAATATATCAGAGGGTACTCAAAAACAATTACAACTTGTTGAAAATATGATTGTAAATGCACAATCAGAAATGAGAGCGTTGCTTCTTCATTTACGTCCTGTTCAATTAGAAGGAAAAAAATTAACAGAAGGTATTGAAGAATTATTATCGGAGCTCTCAAGAAAACAACATATGAAGATTGAATGGTTGATTGAGCCAATTCAATTGAAAAAAGGTGTAGAAGATCACTTATTCCGTATTGTACAGGAAGCGTTGTCCAATACGTTGCGACATGCAAAAGCAAAGAAAACGGAAGTAAGGCTGCGTCAAATTGATGAATATGCAATTTTAAAGATTATTGATGACGGCGTAGGTTTTGAAGTAGGCGTCAATAAAGCTGGATCATACGGTCTTCGTTCTATGCAAGAACGTGTCCATGAAATTGGCGGAACTTTAAAAGTATTAAGTTTTCCGAATAAAGGAACGCAAATTGAAGTGAAAGTGCCGATTCTTATAGAAAGAGAGGGGGAACAGCATGATTAAAGTACTGCTCGTTGATGATCATGAAATGGTTCGTATGGGTGTATCTGCTTATTTATCAACTCAGCCGGATATTGAAGTTGTAGGAGAAGCAGAAAACGGAAGAAAAGGTTCAGAATTAGCATTAGCACTAAAACCAGATATTATTTTAATGGATCTTGTTATGGATGAAATGGACGGTGTTGAGGCAACGCGTGCGATCATTCAAGAGTGGCCGGAAGCTAAAATTGTTGTTGTAACAAGTTTTTTAGACGATGAAAAACTATATCCAGTCATTGAGGCTGGTGCAACTAGCTATTTATTAAAAACATCGAAAGCAAGTGATATAGCAGATGCAGTACGGGCAACGTACGATGGGGAAACAGTGCTTGAACCGAAAGTTACCGGGAAAATGATGTCACGTATGAGACAAAAGAAAGAACAGTCGCTACATGAAGATTTAACAGAGCGAGAGTTTGAAATTTTACTATTAATTGCCCAAGGAAAGAGTAATCAAGAAATTGCAGATGAGCTTTTTATTGCCTTAAAAACAGTAAAGACACATGTAAGTAATATTTTAAATAAATTAAATGTAAGTGATCGTACGCAAGCGGTTATTTATGCGTTTCGTCATCAGCTTACAAAATAAAGTGGAACTTCCCAGCGGGGGTCCTACTGTCCGTGAATAGCGGGATAAAGGGGCTATATAGAAGCCTTTTTTATTTTGTATGTATTGACCATAAAAAATGTAAGTGTCATCATACGAGGGATTATATGCTGGTTCAAACAATACTTGAAAGAAATCAGCAAAAAGTAAAGTTAGAAAACTACGTGAATGTGTTGCAAGTATTATAACAATAATATGAATATCAAACATAAAAGCTCCCATTTACGGGAGTTTTTATGTTCAGAAAAGATTAAGAAATCTTCTGTAGTGTATTTGTTTTTGGCATATTTATAGCGTTAATATATTTTTTGAATGTGATTAGCTTGAATAATTTCCAAAGATGGAGTCGAACGGATGAAATTTACAAATGCTTCTTGATCTGTCGGACCTTCAATACGATTTCGTCCATTTTTAAAAATTGTAAATTTATCTCCGCCGTTTGCTAGAAAAGAGTTTACTACGACAGAGTAGGTTGCATCATCCTGGAGTGGTTCACCGTTTTCTAGTGTAATCGATTTTACCTCGTTTTTTTCCCATGTATAACGAATTCCGGATATTTGTAACATACGTATTTCCTCAGTCCACTGTTCATGCAGTACACTTCGAATTTCTCTTCCAGTTAACTCCATTTTAATGAGTTTATTTTCAAAAGGTTGAATGAGAAAGGTATGTTCCCATGTAATAGAACCAGCTGGTAAATCATGGCGGATACTACCTGGATTGACGAATGCAATGTCAGCCTGCATAGCTTGACGCTGAGATGCAGCAAGAAGAGCACCAAGATCTGCTTCACCGTTTCTATTTTGATCTCGTGTCAGCTTGTGTATGCTTTTTCCAAGTATTTGCTCGGTTAATGGGGCTATTTTTGTTTGATAGCTCTGTAGCCATGTTCGGATAATTGGATTAGGTTGTATTTGATTATGATAAGTAGGAATGATCTTTGCGGTTTTTTTTGTAATATCTTTCGTTTTGCGATTGATTGTGAGCTGTACATCCGCGAGAGCCCTTCCGTAAGAATACGCTTCAACGAGTAGTTTGCCATTGACATAACCATTCATATAAGAATGATTATGTCCACCAAATAATACATCTACATCATCGTCAAGTTTGCTTGCTAAATCAGCAAGTGGTCCGTAAGTAATTCCGCCTGTTGTCTTACCATCTAGATGAGCAAGAACGATAATTGCATGGATGCCTTTTTGCTGTAATTCTCGTACGTATGTTTGAACAGCAGTAGCTTCATCTAAAAAGGTGACCGCCGACATATCATTGTGCATAGTAAGAAATGGTGTATCTTTTGTAACGATGCCAATAAAAGCGATGGGAATACCATCAATCCATTTAATCGCATATGGTGGAAATAGCGGTTTATTTGTGTTAGTAATTACTACATTTGCACAAACGTAAGGAAAAGAGCTACCTGGAAACATACCTGTTTTTGGATGAAAACCGCCATCAATTAGTCGTTTTAGTTCTTCTGTACCTTCGTCAAATTCATGATTACCAACTGTTCCGACATCAAATTTCAGCATATTTAAAAACTCTATTGTTGGCTCATCTTGAAAGAGAGCAGAAATGGGGGGACTTCCACCAATCATATCACCGGCATGAACAAGTAAGGTATGGGGAAATTGTTCTTTATATGATTTGATATAGGAGGCTATATAATCGGCGCGGCCAGCAGGTTGTCCGTGCAGCATTGTAGTCGTATTAATTTGTCCGTGTAAATCATTTAATCCGATTATTTGCACCCGTATTTCGGAAGGTTCTGCAGTGGAAAAAAATGAAGAAAGAGTTATAGAAATGAGAAGAGGAATATATAAAAGAAAGTTAATCATGTTGTCACCCCTTTACATATATTGGTGTTTTTATTGTAATAGAAGGACAACACTTTATTTTATTAAAAAATCGTAAATTTTTTGTGGAGATTATAAGATTTTTTATCCTGCTATTCTTGAGTAATAAGCCCCCCCCTCAAGGTTCAAAGAGAAGAGAGGAAGATAAGTATAGGGAGTTTTCATGAAGAAAAGAAGGATTTATTGTTCAGTGTAGAGAATAATGTAATCATCCACTCGCTGGAAAGAACAGACAAAGCAGAGGTGACGAAGATGCTTGTAATGGGTGTATTGTTATGTATTACTGCAATTTGTGGTTTTATATGGTTATATTATTCTCGTTCGCTTAAACAAGCAGGAGTGTTACTTTTTGATAAAGGTAGTTTGTTTGCAAACCAATCCAGATTTTTAGTATGTTCAAAGTGTGGTAGAGCACAGGCAAGAAGCGGTGGATATCAAGAGTGTTGCCGAACAAGATTATGAAAGAGTAGCAAGCCTCACATATTGTGAGGCTTGCTACTCTTTCACGGCTGTCCAAATAGTCCAACGATCTTGTTCTATAATAGGAGATTTGTTGTGAAGTTTAGAGTGAATATGCTGTAATAATTGAAAAAGCTCATCGTCCGATAATTCATGTAAAATAGAGCGGCCTGTCCGAGGAGATAAATCTTGAAGTAAACTTTCAATTGAAGGATGTACTTTACGAACTTCCCAAAGAGTTTCAATAGGATTTGTATGGAAGCCGCTGTCGTGTAACCAATGCAGTATTTGATTTACTTTAGGTCTGCGTTTTGCTTCTGTATAGATTAATTTTGGATGACAAGAAAAGAAATAGCCGCGAATATGTTCTGAACTTCCTGGAATCGTGCAATCTTCAATTGTTCGGTCTTGGAGAATGAGTATACCGTTTCGTTTTAAAATACGAAATGCTTCTTGGAAAAATTGAGGAATATGCTCTAGATGATGAATAACAGCTCGTGATATAACAATATCAAAGGTTGCATCTGCAAAAGGAAGGTTATGAGCGTCACCTTGTACAAATGAAACATGTTGTATGTGAGCGCAATTTTCCTTGGCAGCTTCGAGCATCTCATTTGAAAAATCAAAAGCAACTACTTCAGCTGCCCCCATCATAGCGAGTTGTTTTGTATAAATACCACCACCGCACCCAATATCAATCACGCTCTTTTCTTTGATGCTTACAATATTTTGGATCATAGATGTCCATGAATCCGTTGCTTGACGATTTGTATACGTATACTTATTGTTTGGACTGTGGAAATCTATTGACATGTTGAAAGCCTCCTTTCATGTATAGTATATCTAATTTTGTTTGTTAGGTTGATTTTGTTTTCTTTTGAGAACAATAAGTTTTTCTTATTTTGAGAAATGAGGATGGGAGCTATGCGGAAAAAATGGTCGTTTATATTTGTTCTGTTCTTATTAGTTGCATGTAATCAAACGGGGAAGAAAATAGAACAAGGTGAGAAATCAGCAAAAGAAGCGGGGAGTGTTATGGAAGAGAATATACAAATAATTGTATCCAAAACAGGACAAGAGGATAAAATATTGAAGGACGAGGAAGCGAAAATTATTTCAAATATTATAAACAAAGCGGAGAAACAAAACGTAATAGGTGAATTAGGTGAACCAGAATATGTAATTAAAATTAGGAAAAACGGACAAGAAGAAAAGTATAAAGCTTGGCTTCGCACAGAAGCGAGAACAGGTTGGTTACAAAAAGAAACAGATACAAATAATTTCTATCTTATATCAAAGGCGGATACAGAAAAGCTACTTTCTTTGTTTCCGACAGTATCTTCAACACAAAATGAGGATGAACAACAGCCAACTATAACTGAAATTACTAAAAAGGATTTACAAATTACGCGCTTTCATATTAAAACAAAGGAAAATATAGTTCATTATACGGTATATTACACGATTTCAGATGCATTATATAAAAAGCTAGAAAAAGAAAAAAACTATTATTTTCAAATATATTTTCCTCCGAAAGTACAAAAGATAATCAATAAAGAAAAAAGTGAACAAATTCAAGGTGAAATGGTGAAAGAAGGATATAAACAGTATGAAGTTAATTTTTTAATTCCTGCTAACAATTTATCATCCTCTCAGCTAACAATGTTAGAAACGTACTATGACCAATATGATTTAAAAATGTTTAATTATAAAAAAGAAGAGATTGGTGCGTTTCAAAATATTATTCAAATAGTGAAAGAATATGGAGAGAAGATGGATTTACAAAGGTAAAGTTTTTTCTAGGAAATGAGAAAAAGAGTGATGGATAAAATCTCATCACTCTTTTATTTTGTTTTTGTTGACGGTTCATTCATAGATTTTCGCGTAATGAAATAAGCGATAATAAGTGCAGAAAGGATAATGGAGCTAATAAAAATATTGTTTGGCAGCCAATCCAATAGTAATACATGTCCAACAGTATAAAAAATAAGCATAGAAGCTAGAAAAGATAAGGCACCGATCATAACAGATTGTAATGTCACTGTTTTCACCTCCTTGCATGTATAGTATTGGCTAAAAATGGATGAATTAAACAGTCGTTCCCAATAAAATTAAAATATATGGCATAATTAAGAAGAAAAAGACTATTGGTAAGGAGAGGAATATGAAACAAAATACAAAAGGATTATGGGGAATTATTGCAGCAGTTGGTGTTTTTTTGCTGTCTAAATTAAAATGGGTATTTGCTATTGTGAAATTAGCAAAGTTTTCTACTGTATTTAGTATGTTGTTATCTCTAGGTGCTTATGCAGCGATATATGGATGGAAATTTGGTGTTGCGCTTGTATACTTATTACTTATTCATGAAATGGGCCATTTGTGGGCAGCAAGAAGAAAAGGGATTGCAACATCACCTGCTATTTTTATCCCATTTATGGGAGCGGTTATAGGAATGAAAGAATTGCCTAAAAACGCAAAAGACGAGGCATACATTGCATATATGGGACCGTTATTTGGTTTAATTTCTTTTTTGCCAGCAATTCCGCTGTATATGATAACAAAAGAACCGTTCTGGGCACTTGTTATTGTACTTGGTAGTATGATTAATTTCTTTAACTTAATTCCCGTATCACCACTCGATGGTGGACGAATTGTTTCTGTTGTAAGTACGAAAATTTGGGCGCTGGGCCTTGTTATATTACTTGGTTATGCAATTGTACAAAAAAGTATTTTCCTTGGATTTATTTTTGTATTAGGTTGTTTAGAATGGCACAGAGTATCAAAGCGAAATCAACCAATCCAAGAGCTTGGTTGGAAAATAGATACCGTAAAAGAATATATTATACGTTTGAAAGACGAATTGAGAGAAACAGATGCACTTCATCGCACCATCTATATGATGCATCATGAAGTGATGATGCTTAGTCAAAAAGAACGAGATAAAACACTAACAAAAGAAGAGCGTCAAAGAAAAATAGCATTAGATTACTTGTATCCTAAATTTGAACCACTTGATTACGTACCGTATGAAGAGGAAAGAGAACCGTATCTTTTATTGATGCAAGATGCAGTAGCAGTGTCAGAGCGAAAATTACATAAGTGGGAAGAAGAAAAAGAACAATATGAAACGTACTATTCTGCAAATATGAAAACTCGTATAAGTATGTTCATTTTATATATGTTACTACTTGCAGTCCTTGGATATGTTACATATCAAGGAAATACTATTTTGCAAGAACAACTTCCGACACGTAATTTGTAGAAAAACGTTGTCGAAATGGTAAGAATAATTTATACAGGAATGCTCATTCTTTTTATAGAATATTACAAATATTACTTTTTATAGAAATAAATGTAATATTTATACAAGGAAAAGGAGTAGGGTGTATGAAAAAAATGTGGAGTATACTTGGAACTCTTATTGTCATGGGAATCATGAGTTACAGCTTAACCAAATTTTTTGTACACTATGCGAGTAAGCCAGTTGGTGTAGCAGCAATGCCGAAAATAGAAGAAGTGAATGAGACGAAAGAAGTGCTGCAATTTATTCGCACGACACATGAAAGTTATAACAGCTTTTTAAATTATGGAAAAGCAGAAAACTATACAGATGGAGACTGGAACCATTTAATTAAATGGTTTCAAGAACAGGAACATTCATTAAAAGATGTTGAAACAAAAGTGAAAAATAAGCAAATAAAACGAGATGTGAAACGAAGTTATGAAATTTTGAAAAAAGGGGTAGCAGCTCGTAATATTGAATATATTATTTATGCGCATCGTATATACCATGACCTTGATATTCTTGTAAATAAATATACAGGTGAGACGAATATTTGGGGATATACAGAGTTTGGAAATGGGAAAGATGTAAAAGTAATAGAACAGGCATTACAAGCACAGTAAAAAAGGCATACTTAGTATGTCTTTTTATTATTGATGTTACTTTCATATACAGTAACATTCTTCTCAATCTCGCGAGGAATTTCTTAAAGAAGATAGAGGGTGTCATCTATCCTGCTATTCGCGAGCAGTAAGGCCTCATCTCAAGATGGAGAGACAAGTACATAAGGTAGGAGCGGACGCTGATTAAAGTTTCCTTAATGACGTTTTTCACAAAACCACCATGTTTATAGTGATTAAAATCACAACTTATATCTTTGATATCGTATACAATGGAAATAGTTAAGGAAATAGCTAAGGAAATAGAGGAGTGGATAGTATGTTAAGTCCAAAAACAATTGAAATTGTAAAATCAACTGTACCATTATTACAAGAAAAAGGTGTGGAGATTACAACACGTTTTTATCAAATTATGTTTTCTGAGCATCCGGAGCTATTAAATATTTTTAACCATGCAAATCAAAAACAAGGGAGACAGCAGCAAGCATTAGCAAATGCAGTATACGCAGCTGCTAATTATATTGATAACTTAGCGGTGATCATTCCAGTTGTGAAACAAATTGGACACAAACATCGCAGCTTAGGTATTAAAGCAGAACACTACCCAATTGTTGGTAAATGCTTGCTACAAGCTATTAAAGAAGTAGCTGATGCTCCACAAGAAGTATTAGATGCTTGGGGAGAAGCTTATGGTGTGATAGCTGACGCATTTATTGGTATAGAAGCAGAGCTGTATGAAGAAGCTGCAGCGAAAACGGGCGGTTGGAAAGATTTCCGTAACTTTATCGTTGTGAAAAAAGAAAAAGAGAGTGATGTGATTACATCCTTTTATTTAAAACCAGAAGATGGGGGAGCGCTATCTTCATTCTTACCAGGACAATATGTAAGTGTACAGTTAAATATTGAAGGAGAAACATATACACATAACCGTCAGTATAGTTTATCAGATGCAACAGGAAAGGATTACTACCGTATTAGTGTAAAACGTGAGAAAGGTGCAGAAGGCCTAGATGGAATGGTATCGAATTATTTACATGATCATGTAAATGAAGGAGATATTTTACCGTTAAGCGCACCAGCAGGAGATTTTGTGCTGAATATGGATTCACAGTTACCAGTTGTATTGATTAGTGGTGGTGTAGGAATTACACCAATGATGAGTATGTTAAATACATTAATTGAGCAATCGCCAAACCGTAATGTATACTTTATTCATGGAGCGTTAAACAGTGATGTACACGCAATGAAAGACTATGTTACAAATGTAGCAAAAGAACATGAAAAAGTAGAAGTATATACTTGCTACTCTAATCCAACTGAGCAAGATATGAAAGTAAAAAATTATGATAAAGAAGGTTTCATTGATTTAGCATGGTTACAAACTATTGTTCCTTCCGCTAAAGCAGATTTCTACTTCTGCGGACCGGTACCATTTATGAAGCATATTCATGCAGCTTTGACAGAATGGGGAGTGGCACCAGAGAATATTCACTTTGAATTCTTTGGACCAGCAGCTAGCTTGCAGTAATTAAAAAGAACGAGGTGTTAGTTCACCTCGTTTTTTGTTTGTTCTCGAAGTAGACGATTCGCTGTTTCACGCCGAATGCCAATGAGTTGACCAATTTCTGTTTGGTTTAAAATTTCATATATCGGAATGTCTCCTAAATATGTTGTAAACCATTTTTGTAAACGAAGTAGCCGCTCTTTTGGAGAAACGGTTGTCAGCTGATCAATACGCTCTTGCATCGTTCGTAATTTTATTTGCAGCTGAAGGGCTATATCGGCATAAGATTCGGGATTTGCATGTAATTGTTCATACCATGCGTTGCACAAAATCGGCTCTACTTCTGTCTTAATTAAAGCGATTGCAGTGCCATGATATTCTTTTGGAGAGATTAAAGAGTGGTGAGGGATCGTTTCACCTGGAACAATAATATTAAATAAAAAAGGCGTGCCATCTTCTTGGAGACGAACTACCTTTAATAGACCACTTTTTATAAAATATAGAGGGCCTTCCTCTCCTTGACGAAATAGTATTTCTCCTTTATGTAAAATCAATGTAAGCACCTCTTTATATATTGCTTTTAGCTTTATTATAGAGGAATTGTTTGTATAAGACTATAGTTATGAAATGCAGAATAAATCTTATAGATTTATTCTGCAATTTAGTAACCTATGCCCACATTCACTTTATATAAACACACACACACTTTTACATAAAGTCCATCAATTTTATTGACGAAATATATCATATTACAGTAGTATACTGTTTAGTGTGTATGTGTAAGACCGGTACTAGAAAGGAATATTTTTTAGGGGGCATACCATGTTAGATGAAAAAATGACTGATGTGAAGATTTCAACAGATGCAGTGATACATGTAGAAGAAATGAAGGGTGGAGTTGTTCTATCGGTCGAAATAGATGGACAAATTATTTATACGATGGCTTATGATGAAGAAACAGATAGTTACGCAGAATTATATGATAGAAACGATAAACGGGCAAGAAAAGTCCATGAAGATTTTATGGGATGGTCGCTTGTACACTGAAGGAAATATAACAAGCCGAGAAATGCTTCTCCTTATTTAGGAGAGAGGTATTTCTCGGCTTGTTTTTTGTTTATCCCGCATTAACGGGCAGTAAGCCTCCACCTCAAGATTGAGAGAGAGGCGAAGAAGATAGGTGTGGGATAACTGCCCGTAAAAGCCCGATTGGTTCAACTAATCTTCTGGGAAAAAACGCTCCCGGAAGGAAGTTTCACTTTATCCCGCTATTTGCGGGCAGTAGTACCTCCACTCTAATAGAAGTTTCACTTTATAAATGTAAACCAATGAAATTGTATATGTAATGTAATAATTACATATGATTTGTAACACTCGCTTCTATATTGTTAGGGCATTGTAAATGTATAACTTGTTTTTTTTCGGTATGATAAAGCAAATAGGATTCTTAATCCACTACTGATGGAAGTTTCACTTTATTTTTATCAACTTAATTCAGGGTGGGTCTTACTGTACGTTAGAGTAGGATAAAATACAAAAGATGTAATAAATATAGGAGTGATTATCTTGAGGAATTTACGCATTTCTAACTTTATCTTACTTTGTGTCTGCTCATTATTATGTATTATATTAGGAGTGTTTCTTTACACATGTATATAAAAAAATAACGCATTCTAATAGAATGCGTTACAAAATGGAACTAATAATCATACGTGCACCGAGAATGATTAAGGTAATGCGTAATAAATTGATAATAGCGTTACCGCTTAGTTTTGTATTAATATAAGCTCCAATTTTCCCACCAATCCATGCTCCGGGGATTAAAACAAGGGCATAGAGCCAGCTTACATTACCAAGTGAAATATGAGTTGCTGAATTTACAATTGCAGATAAAAAAACAATAAACATTGATGTAGCAACGGCGATTTGTGCTGGAAAAGCAAAGAGAAGCATCATCGCTGGAACTAATAGAGCACCTCCACCAATTCCAAATAAACCAGAAATAAAACCTACACCAAATGAAATAATGGTAGCAAGAAAAGGTGGGAACTGATAGATTATTGTCTCTCCTTCAGAAGTTGTAAAGGAGCGTTTAATAACTGAACTGTTTGAAAGGGAGAGGGGCTTCATTTTATCTTTTAGCATCAGTAAAATAGATACGAAAATGAGAAAAACTCCAAAGTATAAAGAGAATGAATCTTGATTTAAAAATTTATTTGCCCATGATCCGATAATTCCTCCAGGACCACTCCCAATAAATAAAATAAGGCCACTTTTGTAATCAACTCGCTTATGCTTCATATATGTGAGGGTAGAAGCTAAACCTGTAAATACGACAGTAACAATTGAAGTACCAACAGCCAATTGGGGAGAAAGAGTATGTAAGTTAATCAGTAGCGGAACGATAATGATTCCCCCACCAAGACCAACTAGACTTCCAATTGTTCCTGCTAATAATCCAACAAATAATAGCATAATATATTCCAACTGTAACAACTCCTCTTTTGCAACAAATACATCATATATTATACAATGTTTTGAATCAGAATGATGTGAGTTCACAAAAAAGTCGTCTTCTAGATAAGAAGACGACTTTTCTTTAGAAAATAAGGTTTAATACGTAATAGCATAAAGCAGCTAATGAAGCTGAAATTGGGAGTGTAATAATCCATGTAATTAACATGCGTTTTGCTGTTCCCCACTTTACACCTTTTACGCGATGTGAAGAGCCAACACCTAAAATAGAAGATGAAATAACGTGTGTTGTACTTACCGGTAAATGAATGAAAGTTGCACCGAAAATAACAATTGATGATGATAAATCAGCAGCTACGCCATTTACAGGGCGAATTTTCATAATTTGTCCACCGACAGTTTTGATAATTTTCCATCCACCAATAGAAGTACCAAGACCCATTGCAGTTGCACACGCCAATTGTACCCAAAAAGGGATATCTGTTGAAGCATGATAATTATTTGCGATAAGGGCCATTGTGATAATACCCATCGCTTTTTGAGCATCGTTTGTGCCATGTGTATAAGATTGCAATGCGGCTGTGAACACTTGGAATAAACGGAAATTTTTATTTGTTTTCGTCAGGTTAAAATTTTTAAAGGAAACTTTAAAAATACTATATACGATAAAACCGATGACGAAAGCGATAATCGGTGAAATAACTAAAGCTTCAATAATTTTAATGAAGCCTTTATAATTTAATGAACCAAAACCAGCAGCAGCGATAGCCGCCCCAGCAATAGAACCGATAATTGCATGAGACGAACTACTTGGAATTCCATAGTACCAAGTAATTAAGTTCCATGCGATAGCAGCAATCAGCGCTGCTAAAATAACAACACTACCATTTGGTAATGTAAATGGATCGACAATATCTTTTGTAATAGTTTTTGCTACACCCGTAAATGTCATTGCACCTAAAAAGTTCATAATAGATGCCATAAGAATGGCTTGTCTTGGCTTTAAAGCCTTTGTTGAAACAGCTGTTGCGATAGCATTTGCTGTATCATGGAACCCGTTAATAAAGTCGAAAGCCAGAGCACAAATGACAACTAAAACGGTTAAAATCAAGAGTGTATCCATGACCAAACTCCTTATGCGTTCTTCATAATAATTGTTTCTAAAACATTTGCTACGCTTTGACAGCTGTCAGCAACTTCTTCTAATTCTTCGTAAATTTCTTTGTATTGAATAATCTTAATTGGATCTTTTTCACGGGAGAATAGATTCTTAATAGCATGTCTGCGAATATCATCACATTTTGATTCGTAATCTTTAATTTTGATTGCATTTGTACGAATATCGAGTAGCTTTTTATTGGACATCAACTCAATAGACGATGCAATTTCAATTGCACACTGATTAATTGCATCAACGAATTTAATCATGTATTCGTCTGCTTCTGTAATAGAATACATTTCAAATAGACCTGCACTATGATCTAATCCGTCTAATACATCATCCATACTCATTGCAAGCTGCAAAATGTCTTCACGTTCAATTGGAGTGATAAATGCTTTGTTTAATTCCATAATGATTTCGTGAATAAATGAGTCACCCTTTGACTCATATTCTTTCATGCGCATGGAGAATTCTTTTAAATCACTTGCGTTTTTAATTTTATACTCCACAAAAAATTGCGCGCCTTCTTTTAAATTTTCAGAAATATTCGTTAGCATTTCTGAAAATTTATCTTTCTTCGATTTGAAAACCATATTGTTACCCCCACCAAAAAATAGTTATGTAAAGCATATTGGCTAGTTCATTCTATCAAAAAGCTGTCGGTTTTTAAAACATTTTATCGAAAAGTTTACAAAAACTTAACATTAGACAAGTTGAAAAATTAGTAATATTAATAATTCTTTAGTAATACTTGTACTTATAGAATGTCCTTTTCATGCAAAAAGTATGAAAAAGATAGCTTAGACTTGACGAATTATAACGATATCATAGAAAATTTGTAAAGATATAGATGTTACCCATATATATACATTTAAAAGTAAGGTAGAGGAAGTGAATGAATGAAGTTGAACAGCACTCAATTACAAAGTATACGAGAGTGGTTCAAAACAAGAAAAAAATTGCGAATATTATTGTTGATTTTAGGAAGTTTTGGCTTATCTTTGTTTATCTTTGTGAACATTATGATTACAATTCAAGATATATCGGCATTAAAACATGCAGTACCTCAGCCAACACTGATTTACGATGCAAATAAGCAAGTGGCAGCAAAATTGTCTTCTTCGAAAATAGAGGGAATTAAGCGGAAAGATATCCCAGACGTTATGATTCAAGCTGTTGTTGCAGTAGAAGACCAAAAGTTTTATAAGCATCGTGGCATATCTTATAGCGGAATTTTTAATGCTATTATTAAAAATGTAACAGCAGGAGAAGTTGTTGCTGGGGGAAGTACAATTACACAACAGCTTGCTAAAAACGTATTTTTAACACAAGATCGGACGTTTTCAAGAAAATTTAAAGAATATTTTATTACAAAGAAAATTGAACGCACATATACAAAAGATGAAATTATCGAAATGTATTTGAATCAAATTTATTTTGGTGAAGGAGCATGGGGGATTAAAAAGGCTGCAAAGACGTACTTTGATAAAGAAGTAAAAGAGCTGACAATTCCTGAAGCTGCCACTTTAGCTGGATTAATTAAAGCACCTTCTACGTATTCGCCGTTTAAAGACTTTAATAAATCGATTACAAGAAGAAATGTTGTTCTTTCTTTAATGAAGGAACAAGGCTATATTACAGAGAAACAATTTCAAATAGCGAAAGGTGAAGGACTTTCACTTCACCGTGGTGTCGAAAATCAATATGAGGGGAAATATCCTTACTATGTTGACTATGTTGTTCGTGAGGCAATGAATAAATACAACTTGACACAAAATGAAATTTTATCAGGTGGTTATCATATTTACACAGAATTAGATCCAAAGATGCAACAAGCGGTAGAGGATGTTGTAAATAATGATCATTATTTTCCGAAGGCTACTTCTGATCAGATTATGCAAACAGGTGTTGTACTTATGAATCCCCAAACAGGTGGTGTTCCGGCTCTTGTAGGGGGAAGAGGACCGTATCAATTTTTACAGTTTAATCATGCATCGCAATTAAAACGCCAGCCAGGTTCAACATTAAAACCATTAGCAGTATATGCACCAGCATTGGAACAAGGATATGAGGTATATGATGTTTTAAAAGATGAACCATTAGACATTAATGGATATGCACCGAAAAATAGTGGGAATGTATACCATGGTAATGTGACGATGTATGAAGCACTTGCTAATTCCTATAATGTACCTGCCGTTTGGCTATTGGAGCAAATTGGCCTGGAAAAGGGATTGAAGTCTTTAGAACGTTTTGGTATTCCACTTCAAGATAATGATCAATCTTATGCGTTAGCGCTAGGAGGGATGAGTGAAGGAACGTCTCCTCTTGTCATGGCACAAGCGTATGCGACATTTGCAAATGATGGTGTACAAATGGAAGCACATGCGATTCGGGAACTTCAAGATAGTGAAGGGAGTATAGTAGGAAAATGGTATAAAAAAGAAACCCATGTTACGGATGAAAAAACGGCACAAAAGATGACATATTTATTAAAAGGGGTTGTAGAGAAAGGAACGGGAGAAAAAGCAAAACTTAAATATGTAGAGACTGCTGGGAAGACAGGTACAACACAACTTGTAGATGGACCGAACAGCGGTGCAAAAGATTCATGGTTTGTTGGCTATACACCAGAGTTGGTTGCGTCCATTTGGGTTGGTTACGATAAAACAGATAGTGAACATTTTGTTCCTGGCGGTAGCCAAATAACGACAACGATGTTTCAAGATATTATGAAAAAAGCAGTTGGAAAACCGAGTCAAAAAAACTTTGATTTATCGCTTATACCAGAAGCTGAGTATACAAAACAGTTACAAACTATTGAAGAAGAAAAGAAGCGAAGAGAAGAAGAGAAAAAACGACAAGAGGAAGAAAAACAGAGAAAAGAACAGCAGGAAAATTGGATGAATAAAATAAAAGAATGGATTCCATTCTTTTAAGGAGTAAATCCCAGATTATAAAATGAGTAATCTGGGATTTACTTATATTTTTATTTTCTAGTACATGAGCCGTTATCGTCTTAACGGCGTTTTTTGCAACGTTTGCATTTCTTTTTTTGATTGTTATCGCTATTGCTATTGCGTGTTTCGTTATCATCATTTTTATTATCATTATTGTTATTGTTATCATTATTATCATTATTATTGTTATCATCATTATTGTCATTATTATAGTTCCAACGCATACTTTGAACATGGAACGTTGGTACATACGTAACTTGACCATCAACCTCAAGTAGAATATGATCTCTAGTACGTCCGACAACAGTTCCTTCTATTTGTTTCGGACCTTGATTCAATTGAACTGTTTCTCCTTTTAGACGGTTAATAACACTTCCAAAACGGTTTCCGCTTACAACGATAGGAGCTTCATTTTGGTTGTTTTGGTTATTTTGATTGTCGTTCTGTTCATTATCATCTGATTCTTCAGAGTCATCTTCATATTGCTCAGCAAAGCCATTAATATGTTGTAACGGATAGTAAACAACACCATCGTCAGATTGTACGACACAAAAATCACTTTGAACTTTTAATAATGTTCCCTCTGCTTTTTCTGGACCTCCTAAATTAACCTGAACGTTTGTGCCAATTAAATTTTTGTAATTTCTTATCGCATTTCGAGAATAAAACGACTGATTGAACTGATTGTATGGATACATCATACATAATTCCTCCCTAATGTAAGTTCTCTCTCTTTAAATCATTTGTCGATATATGATATTCATCTTTGCAGGACAAGACATAGGATACTTGACTAATTTATAAAAAATGTGTGTATACATAGAAACAAGCACCCTTTTAGATTAAGGGTGCTTGTTGAGTTGAATATTTATATTTGCATTCATACTGTGCTCAGCTTTGCTTAACGGTGTATAGGAGATGACAATGTTTCCTTTAGAGGTTGGCTCATAAGCAAGATCATCATAATATTGACCATTGTTTTTATCATGGACTGTAAGTTCAATTGAATCGAGTTTTGCGTGTGCATATTGTTCTTTGATTTGTTTTGCAATTCCTTCTAATTGTTTATACGAAGTGGCATCGGTAATCACCATCCCCTTTAGAACAACCTTTTCTTTTTGCGCATTATGCATTAAGGGGATATGATTTTGGTTCATATATTGGATGTGATAGGGTATAGTACCTTCATTTGAGGCTGCTTTTGGTTTATTGTATTCTCCAATTACAAAGAGTGCAAAACATAGTGTTATACATGACATAAAAATAGTCCAAAAGCGGATAGATGATAATACTTTCATCTGCATTCACCCTCGTTTCGTATAAGTTCTTACATATGTAGTATACAAAATGAGCGTTAAATTAACGTTAAGCTGCGGTAAAGAAAAGTAAAGAAAGAGAGTTTTGTGTGTAGAAAAACTTTTTTTAGGTTTGTTATAGTAGATTAAGAAGTTATAGGATGAAATTTTTAAGATTGTAACTGTATTTATAAAATGAGGCTTCTATCAGTGTTTGTAGGGTACTGCCGGTTAATGATGAACAATTAAATGACTTTGTAAGCCATATATCATAATATGTTTTTGAAATTTAGAGATGGACAGGAGATGATATTCGGATGATTTCTATTGGGTTAACAGGATGGGGAGATCATAGCGCTTTATATAAGGATGCATATGAAATGAAGCATAAACTACAAACATATAGTGAGCATTTTCCAATCGTAGAAGTAGATAGTTCTTTTTATGCGATGCAGCCTGTAAGAAATTATGAGAAATGGGCTGTAGAAACACCGTCAAATTTTTCGTTTATAGTGAAAGCTTATCAAGGAATGACAGGGCATATGCGCGGAGATAGCCCCTTTGCAAGTATTGAAGATATGTTTCATGCATTTAAAGAGTCAATAGCTCCTCTTCAAAAAGCAAATAAGTTAAAAATGGTTTTATTCCAGTATCCGCCTTGGTTCGATTGCCAAAAGAAAAATGTAGATTTATTACGTTATACGAAAGAAAAGATGAGAGATATACCATGTTCATTAGAGTTTCGTAATCAGACGTGGTTTTATCCAAAATTTCGTAATCAAACATTACAATTTATGAAACAAGAAGGTTGGATTCATACCATTTGTGATGAACCACAAGCAGGGATCGGTTCTATTCCAATTGTACTAGAAGCAACGCACGAACAGATGACTTTGATTCGATTTCACGGGCGCAATGTACATGGATGGTTGAATACAGGAGAGAATTGGAGGGCGGTACGCTGTTTATATCGCTATAACAAACAGGAATTAGAAGAATGGATAGAAAGGCTACAAGAATTAAAAACAAAGACAAAGGAAATCTATCTTTTATTTAACAATAACTCTGGCGGAGATGCGGCAGATAATGCAAAACAAATAATGGATATGCTTGGTATTACGTATGGGGAGCCTAGACCTGAACAACTAAATTTATTCGAATGAAGTAAACTAGTAGTAATAAAAAAGAAAAACACTATACAAACAGGGGGGAATGTACAGTGTTTTTCTTTATGAGAAAAGAGGGGTAACAATGTTACTGAGCGCTTGGTTGATTCATCAATTGTTGACTTCATAATAAATGATAATGGTTATCATTATCATTGTCAATAACTTTTCTATTTTTTCTTAAAAAAATAGAAGTTACAAAAAAATTGAATGAATAACAATACTCAAATGATAATGGATGTCAGTTATATTTAAGAAGGCAGGACTAGATGAAAAAATCATGGAAAGTGATGACGACAGTTACTGTTGTTTATCCCGCTATTCGCGGGCAGTAAGCTCACCACCTCAAGATTCAGAGAAAAGCGAAGAAAATAGGTGGGGGATGAAGAAAACTCTCACTGATGAAAGTTTTACTTTATTCACTGTTACTTTCAGTAGGGTATATAAGTAAAGAAGAAGAGATGGTAAAAGCAAAAAGTACATATTGTGTACTAGTAACAGATTATACATTTCATATAGCAGTAATCATATGTCTATATTGCGGAATTTGAATTAAATGTTGAATCATTAGCAGTGTTTCTCTTGCTCAAACAGTCAGTAAAACTCCCACCTGAATCAAAGAAGATAGGTGGGAGTTAACTGTCCATAAGAGCTTGATTGATTCAACTAATGATCAGTGGAAAAAGCATCCACTGATGAAAGTTTCACTTTATCGCTGCTCTTTTTGTTGTACATATTTCTGTAAATCAAAAGGTGTAATTTCTTGAATAAATTCTCTTGATATAAGAGATTGAATGAGTGTGCTTTCAGTAATGATAGCACCTGTTTTCTTTTTGTGAGCTTGTTGTAATAATTGTAGTTTTTCCAATGTTTCTTTAGGTAATTCAATTGTTAATGTGTTCATATTTCTCCCCCCTATTATTAGAGTATCACTAGAAGATAGGAGAAACAAGAAAAGAGAAAGATATATAAGGTGATATAGAAAGCGACAGGGTTTATTGAATTAAAAAAGGTAACTATGTACAAAATAGTTACCTTTTTTAATATACATACAGTAAGTATTACTAAGCAATACCAATGTATTTTAAAGTTTTAGATGGGGTACTATGATCAAAAAAGTGTTGTAAAAATGCAATATCTACACCAGATTTGTAAGCACAATATCCCCATGTCTTGCGAAGTGTATGTGAGCTAATCCCTTCTAAACCAACTTCTTTTGCCGCTTTGTTTAAAATATACCAAGCATGTTGTCTTGTAATAGACTTTGTTCCTTTTTGAGATTTTAATAATGGTTCGTTTCGTTTCCATACTTTTCGCTCTTTCATGTATTGTTCGATAGTATGTTGCAATTCTTCACTTACAGCGAACCATTTATGCTTTTTCATTTTGTCATTATAAAACAAAATAGAATGACGAACATGTTCATTTTCATCAATAACATCGCCAACTTTTAATTGTAGAATTTCGCTTACTTTTAATCCTGAATTCACAGCTAATACGAATAATAAAGCATCACGCTTCGATGATTCTAATAGTATATCTTTGATTTTTTCTAATTGTTTTTCATTTTGAATTGGTTGTCCTACTTGTTTCATTTCACGCACTCTCCTCTTTTATATGTGTAAAGGAAAGGATTAACTAGTTATTACTATAAAGGGAGTATGTGAATTTCATGTGAACTCCTCGTGAAATTAGAACAAATTATTTGACTTCTTTTGCTTTTTGTAATTCGAAATAAAAGACAACACCATTTTCTTTATTATACACACCGTAATCGGCATGATGAAGTTCTAAAATATTTTTTACAATGGATAAGCCTAGACCTGTTCCACCTGTATGACGGCTGCGAGATGCGTCTAATCGATAGAAACGGTCCCATATTTTATCTAAGCTTTCTTCAGGAATCGGCGTACCGTTATTTTCAATTTCTACTTTTACGGTTTCTTCATACTCAATGACAGATAGCTTTACTTGTTCCCCAGTTGGTGCGTAACGAATTGCATTACTTAATAGATTGACTACAACTTGTTCAATGCGATTGCGATTTGCTTGCACATAAATAGTTGGATCTAATGCAAGCTCTACGTGTAAATTTTTTTCTTCGATACTAAATAATAACTTGGTATAAACTTGTTGGATTAATTCTCCAATTGAAAAAGGTTCAATTTCTAATTTATATGTGCCAGATTCAAGTTTTGCAAGTTCTAGCATTTCGATAATAAGGCGGTTCATATTATCAGTTTCTTCTAAAATAACGTCGGTATAATACGTAGTATCTTTACTTACACCATCTTTAATACCTTCAGCAAAACTACGGATTACACTTAGTGGTGTTTTTAATTCATGGGATACCCCAGAGATAAACTCTTTTCTCGTTTTCTCCAGCTGTCTCTCTTTTTCAATATCTTGCTGTAGTTTTGTATTTGCTACATGCAATTTGTCAATTCGATCTTTTAAATTTACAGAAAGGCTGTTAATACTACCTGATAAGCTTCCAATTTCATCTTCCGTTGATATAGGAAGTTTTTCTGAAAAATCAAAGTTCGCCATTTTCTTTGTAACACGATTCATTTTAATAAGTGGTTTAGCAATGATTTTTGAATAATAAAATGACAATAAAATAATAACAAGAAAGACGATAATTAGTGCATATACATAATAATCTTTCAAAACAAGCATAGCTTCATCAACGGGCTGCAGTGATGTCATAGCAAATGCAAATTCTTTTATTTCACCATTCTTAAAAACGGGTTTAACAAAAACCTGACTTTTTACTTCATTTTCCCCGCCCATTGTATACGTCGTCATTTCATTTGTATTTGTTTTTCCTAATGCGACAGAAAGTTCCCAGTGTTGAATGCCTTGCATTAATGCATCTTTATTTGTAAGACGAATATCAGTTGAGGAAGGAATGTGTAATTTTGAAATAGTACCCTCAAATCTGTTAACACCAACACCAAATTCCTTTGTATATAAAGTTCTTTTCACATCTTGAAGTTGTATACCAAATTGCTTCAAATCTGAAATAATATTATCATTTTGCCATATTCTGTTGTCATTAGTAGTAATTGTAATAGGAATAATCATATCCTGTTTTAAGATGCCTTGTACACTGATTTGATCATTAAGGTTTAATCCCAATTTTATAAACGAAGAATATTCATCGTTTGTGAAAATGTTATTGAGTGGAATGAAAAATGTTTTATTAGACTTATCAACAATTTCAATATGGTAATTTCTATCATCTTTAATAATACCATTACGATCTAATAAGACGAGTTCAGCATTTGTTTTTTCATAAAACTCTTGTTTTAACTTCGAAAGATCTTCAAATGTCTGATTGCTGTTTTCATATTTACTTACAAATTTTTCGAAAGATGTTTGGACCGTATGAATTTTTTTCTTTATATAAAATTTTTCTAAAAATAGCGATTGTCCAGCGAAAAAGAGTAAAAACGTAGCAGTAAACAATGCTGATGTTAATAGAAAAAGCTTAAACACAATACTTCTTTTTTTCACTTCTTCACCTCATATATTGTAAATTCCATAATCATCTTCTTAATTATAGCAAACGAATAAAGAGAGTAGGAGAGGAAATCTGTCGCCTGTCGAGATAGTTTTTTTCAAAAAGTCATATAAAGTGAAACTTCCATCAGTGAGGGCTCTTACTATCTGTTAATGCGGGATAAATTGCACTAACAAGAAAAAAGAACTCGCCAGACGTATGACAAGTTCTTGTAGAAATTACGATTGAATTGCTGCATCTAATGCAATTTCAATCATTTCGTTAAATGTTGTTTGACGCTCTTCAGCTGTCGTTTCTTCGCCAGTAAAGATGTGATCACTTACTGTTAAAACAGATAATGCATTTACACCGTATTTCGCTGCTAATGTATATAGTGCAGTTGTTTCCATTTCAATAGCTAATACACCGTAATCACCAAGTTTTTTCACCATGTCCATACTTTCACGGTAAAATACGTCAGCTGTTAGTACGTTACCAACGCGAATGTGTAACCCTTTTTCTACGCCAGCATCATATGCTTTCTTTAATAAATCGAAGTTTGCACACGGTGCAAACTCAAATCCAGGGAATGTTAAACGATTTATGTTAGAATCTGTACAAGCAGTCATTGCAATAATAACGTCACGTACTTTTACGTCTTTTTGAATCGCACCACATGTTCCCACACGAATCAAGTTTTTTACACCATAACTTTGAATCAGCTCGTTTACATAAATAGAAATAGAAGGGACTCCCATACCTGTTCCTTGTACAGAGACACGCTTCCCTTTATATGTTCCTGTAAATCCTAGCATACCACGTACATTATTGTAGCATGTTACATTTTCTAAAAAATTTTCTGCAATGTATTTTGCGCGTAAAGGGTCTCCGGGTAATAAAATAGATTCAGCAATTTCGCCTTCTTTAGCTCCAATATGAACGCTCATAAATATCCTCCTTGTTATGTAGCAATCGATACCATTAAGCGATATATGATGATTATAATATCGATTAAACAGTCTTCTCTTTGTAGTATACACGAAGTAGAGCGTTTTCAATAGTGTGTTTTCCATAGTACATTTCTATTTATCCCGCTATTCGTGAGCAGCAAAATCCCACCTCAAAATTATGAAAAAACAAGGAAGGTAGGTAGGTGGATAGAAGATAAGATGAAATAATTACACAAAAAAGAATATAGGTTAGATATTTTTATACGTAAAATAATCTGAATTGTGTTACAATTTACCAAAAAGTAGATAGGTGATTTCGTGAAAAATCTTATAATAGGAATTATTACTTTACTCCTTATTGTTCTTGGTGGATTTTATATGAACAAGTATAAGAACAGCGAAGAAACAACTGGACAAATACAACAAGTAAAGTGGCAGCTTGATGATATCGATGTAAATAAAACTGCACATATTATATTTCAATTGCAAGATAAAAAAGGGAATGAGATTCGTGGTGTAAACGACCATATTCGGATGTTTATTGTGGACAAGCAGTTAGCGCAGTCTCTTCAGGTGAGACCAACGTTTGTTGGGAATGGTTCATATAAAGCTACCTATCAATTTAAAAAAGAGGGAGAATATACAATTTTTCTATATGAAGAAATGGGAGATACAACAAACCAGTTTGCTGAAAAAAATATTGTAATAGGCAATAAAGAAGAAAAAAAACAAAGACCAATTTCTATAGATACCGTATTAACAAAAAAAATTGGTACTTATAAAGCATCGCTTTTATTTCCAGCGTTACACCCAAATGAAGAGGAAACATTAACGTTTCAATTTCAAATAGAAAGAGGACAAAAATTAAAATTTCGCTCAAATACAGGAGAACGTGCTGTACTTCGCATAGTGGATGAAAAACAACAGCATTTCTTGTACGCTGTTCCTGTAAATGATGAAGAACAATTACAATTTCGTGTTACCTTTCCAAGTGAAGGGATTTATAAAATATGGGGTACTTTTTATATAAATGGAAAGAAATATGAAGAGCAGTTTGTATTACAAGTTCAGAAACGAAAAAACAGCTAAGAGGTCTTAGCTGTCTTTTCGTTTTCCGATTAATTTTGTTACAGCGAGCATCGTAATTGGTAATGAATGATTTTTACGAAATGCTAAATATTTCCCACTCCACGTAGGCTTATATTTCTCTTTGAAATGACGCAGGCCGCTAAAGCTATATGTGTAGCGAACATTGTTAAAAATGGCAGCTGCGACGCGCTCTGACCAAAATGATTGTGCCGATAGCCCAACGTTAGAAAGGGGAGCCATTCCGATATTAAAGCAGCGGTAACCATTTTCTTTTGCCCATTGGAATAAATGAATGAAAATAGCATCCATAATTCCACCTGGTGCATCAGGGTAATAACGCATTAAATCAACAGATAATTCACCATCTTGATATACAGGCATAAATGTTGTAAAGGCAATGATTTTACCATCAGCATCAGAAAGTGTTGCAATCGGCGCACGGTTCACATAATCACGATCTAAATAGCCAAGAGAGAAACCTTTTTCCTTTTTTCCACCAAGCCATGCATCTGATACTTTTTGGAGTTCATCATACAATTCATCTGCAAATCGAGGTTCGTGAATCGCAAAAGTATAACCTTCTCGCTCGAAACGGTTAAAAGTTGCACGCAATCCAGCTCGTTTTTTACCGGATATTGTAAAAGTATTTAAATCGACAACCGCTTCTTCTCCCAGTTTGAAAAAGTTGTAACCGAAATCATGATATAAACTCATCCATTTACTTTCTATTTGATAGAATACGCAAATATATCCGAAACGGTCTGCTTCTGTGAGAAATTCTTCTAGTACTTTACGAAAAGAAGATTGCTGTCCAATTGGATCCCCGAGTACAACAAGGCGTTTGCCTGCAGGAGAAAATTGAATCATTGCTTTTCCATCGCTACTGAAAAAGAACTGCTTATCTCCTAAAAAACCAAGATGGCTTAACACGTTTCCACCATGTTCATCTAAAAAATGTTGCAGTCGTTTCGGGTTGAAAGGTTGCCCGGGAAATTTACTTCGATAGCGATTTGCGATAATGGAACCAATTAGTAAAAAACTTGGTACAAGAAAGGCTGCAGCAAATGCACTTCGTTGTACTTGTTTAATATTACGAACAACAAAATCAGGTTTAAACACTTCCTTTGCTTCCGCAAATAGTGTCCCTAGGTTTTTGTAAAGATACAATGTAATAAGTAAAAAGAGTACTAATTTTACTAAATCTGAGAAGGAAACCTCCACTTTTTCACGAATAAATCGTTTGCGAATCATATATAGTACAGCGAGTACAATGAGTAAGATGAAGGTTTCCTCTAAATCAATTCCTTTTAAGGTATTAAAAATTGCGGCTCCGATTAGAGATACAGCTGTCATGTAGTAGGAGCGCTTTGTTCCATGATAAATGCCGCTTGATAAAATAACGAGCAAAATACCAAATGTTAGCGATAAACTAAAAGAAATCTGTATTAGGTATTTAGGGACTAAAATATGAAGTGCATGGGCGCGTTCAATACTTGTTGGAAAAACAGTCGAGAAAATCACCATGATTCCTGCAAAGCTTGTTAACGCAGCAGATGCCCAAGAACCTAGCTTTCCTAGAAAATCACGTTGTAATGTCCAGATTACTCCAGTTGTTTCAAGAGCAGGCGCAATAAACGGTTTATCTTCAAATTTCTTTAAAGCAGCTCCTGTCATTTCAACCGCTGCAAAAACCAAACCGAGTCCAAATGGTAAAATATAATACACAAGGCGATATAATAACATAGCAGGAAGTAATACGCTTGTATCGAATCCATACTGTTCTAGCCCTGTTAAGAAAACAAGATCAAAGGAGCCAAGTCCCCCTGGCACAAGGCTAATAACGCCAGCCAGAGCTGCAATGACATATACACCAAGAAACTTACGGAAATCTACTTCAATTCCAAATAGAAGTAAAATGACATACATAACGATACCCGCCGATACCCATTCTACTAATGAAACAAGTGAATAGAGGACAGTTGGATTTTGTTCTGCTTTTTCTGTTTTTTGTTTACGATTTTTTATTTTTGAAACACCTATGTATAATGGAACAAAAAGAGCAAAAAAGATGAGAACCGGCCATAACCAAGGTTTTTCTTGTAAAACAAATCTTGTATCTAATACGCCGATGAGGCCAAGAAAGGATAATAATGCTAACCCATTAATAAATGCCGTTGTCATCCAAGCGATACTTTTAATAAGTTTACCGTTCTCCTGTACATAAGGACGATATAACATTGTACGTATACCTGCCCCGATAAGACCACCAAATCCTATAAATCCATTTAATGTATTAGCAATCCAAGAGATGCGGAAAATCTTTTTAACCGGTATATCTGCTTGTAAATGCCGTAGCATAACAAAGTCATAAAAGAACATTGTAGCAATAGCAAATGCACCAACTGTAACGGCTAAGAAAAAACCACCAGGTGGAATGTTTTTAATCGTTTCAATTGCTTCTCGAAATGAGATGCCCGATAGTTCTTTTCGTGCTTGAAAAAACACAATTGTTAATACCACAAAAGGGAAAATAAATTTTCCAATTTGTAATATACGTTTCCATGAAAACCGCATAAAGACAACTCTCCTTGTATAAGAAAACTGAGGCAACATTTTTATTATGACAAACTTCAATAAAAATAAAAAGAAAAATTCAATGACAATTTAGTTATATTCCTAATATTTGTAAACGACTTCTATTGATAATTTGGTGATTTTAATAAGTTGGATGAACAAGAGAAAGGAAGAAAAAGTGCTGATTACAGGTTACAAGGGTTATGAATTAGAACTAATTCAATCTAATATACAAAATGGAATAGAAAAGGAACATCATGTTTTATCCCGCTATTTGTGGGCAGTAAGATTGCGCTTTAAAGGAATTTTGCAAGAATTTCTTCCCTTTGAAGGAAATCTGCTTTTTAAAATCGAAAATCAAAACATATATTTCTGTGATATCGTTACGTTAGCTGATATGATAAAAATAGAAGCAGCGAGCAGGAACGTTTTCATATTAATACACTAGAAGAATTTTGCGTATATTTTGATGAAGAAACAATAATAGTAGTGCGTTTTGTAAAGATGCTGCATCAGAAAAAATAAATAACAGCAGAATTAACTTTCAAAGTCCATTAAAATGGTAGGGGGAGAAACTAGTATGTCAAATTTAATGGTTGAAAATCAAACGCAGCAAGTAACTGTTTTTTTGGAAGAAGTAATCGAAATTATCACAAAATATGTAAATAATCACACGTTACCTTTATTGTTAGAAGAAACGCCAGAAGGTGATGAACAGTATTTTGCTGGATTGTTGGCTTCCATTCGACGTTTACTCGTATTTTGTGAAGAAGGCTTAGATGCTTGCTGCGTATTAATGAATAATAAGCCATTTCGAAAAAACGCGGCGGAAAGAACATTGTATAAAATCTATCATCAAGTGATTGCAGAGTTTTTTTCACCGAAAAACGATCATTGGTATGAAAACAGCCGTTCAGCTTATACAGGGAAGAATTCCATTGCGTTTCAAAAACAACCTCCTTTTTCTATTGAACGAATGATTCAAGAGTTAGAAGGAAAATTTCAAGTATTACGTGAAGAGCTAGAATATTATGAGACAGACTATCAAACGAAAATGGTACAAAAATATTAACTGTTGCAAGAAGCTAGGTGATTTCTAGCTTCTTTTGCTTTTTGAAACGTCATATATGCCTATACTTTCGAATACATTTAAAAAGGATAGCATTGATGGAGGTGTCATATGAGCCAGCAAGAAGTGTTTATTGATTACTTTCATGAAGTTGAAAGTTGGTGTGAAAGTGTTCTACACGTATTAGATAATCGGGCAACGGAAGTGTATGATGTCCATATGCTTGCATATAAAATTCAAATGTTATTAGATCGTATTAAAGAAAATGAATATGATTATGATGCGGAGTTTGTTTATGAAATTAGTGATGATGTTGAACATATTCAACATTATTTACAAGAGGCGTTAATGCCTGATTCAGAACAATATGCATTATATGAAAGAAATTATGCAGAAGCTTCTGTACCAATTGGCGGACATACGCTTCCGCCGCTTCCGTATCCGTATAATGCGCTAGAACCTTATATCTCAAGAGAAATTATGATGCTTCACCACGATAAGCATCATCGTAGTTATGTGGAAGGATTGAATAAAGCAGAGAAGATGATGGCAGAAGCGCGAAAAACAAATCAATTTGATTTAATAAAACATTGGGAGAGAGAAGCGGCCTTCCATGGTTCTGGACATTATTTACACACTATTTTTTGGAACAATATGAAAAAAGATGGTGGTGGTAGCCCGCATGGAGACTTATCACGGCAAATTGAAAAAGATTTTGGGAGCTTTTTACGTTTTCAAAAACATTTTACAGAAGCTGCAGCGAAAGTGGAAGGTTCCGGATGGGCGATTCTCGTTTGGGCACCTCGTTCCGGGCGATTAGAAATTTTACAAAGTACACTTCATCAATTATTTACGCAGTGGGACACAATACCTCTATTAGTACTTGATGTATGGGAGCATGCATATTATTTACAGTATCAAAATCGAAAGGAAGAATATATTAAAAATTGGTGGAATATTGTCAACTGGGGTGATGTAGAAAAAAGATTTGAAAGTGTAAAAGAACTTCAGTGGACACCATATTAGACGCATCGGGATGCGTCTTTTTTATTTATTCCGCTTTAACGGGCGGTAAGACTCCCACCTCAAGATTCAGAGAGAAACGGGGAAGATAGGTGGGGGATGAAAAAGCCCTCCACTGATGGAAGTTTAACTTTATTCCGTACAAATGGGAGGAGTCCTTCACTTTAATTTTCATTCATATTTTAAAAGTCCAAGCATACACTTGTACAAAAAGTGCCGAAAAGGACGTGAATGTATGCGGGGGAGATGGATCATGATTGCACTTATTGTAATATGTGCAAGTATGTTGCCTAATGATACACATGCACAAATGAATGATGTTAGTGCTCGTAATGCCGTGTTGATGGAGCAGCATTCGGGGCGTGTACTATATGGAAAGTTAGAGCATGAATCCGAAAAAATTGCAAGTATTACAAAAATTATGACTGCACTTTTGGCAATTGAATCAGGAAAAATGAAAGAAAAGGTATCAATTAGCAATACGGCTGTTCGTGTAGAAGGATCGGCCATTTATTTAAAGCCAGGACAGAAAGTACTGTTAGAAGATTTAGTATACGGTTTAATGTTACGATCTGGAAATGATGCAGCTCAGGCAATTGCAGAATATGTTGGTGGAAGTACGGAAGGGTTCGTCTATTTAATGAATGAAAAAGCCACACAAATTGGAATGAAGGATACACATTTTTCTAATCCGCACGGTTTAGATGGGGATGGGACACATTATTCTTCAGCATATGATATGGCACAGTTAACACGGTACGCCATGGGAAATGAAACATTTCGTAAAATTTTTGGAACGAAAACGTATCAGTCACAAGCGTGGGATTATCCATGGAAAAATAAACATAAGCTTGTTACCTCTATGTACGAGTATGCAACAGGAGGAAAAACTGGATTTACGAAAAAGGCAGGACGAACACTTGTAACAACTGCATCAAAGGATGGGTTAGATTTGATTGTTGTAACATTGCAGGCTTCGAGTGATTGGGATGATCATATGTATTTATTTAATGAAGGTTTTAAACGGTATATACCAACTACAGTACTAAAAGAGGGAGTTCTTTCGGAACTTCAAGACAAAAAGTATACAAATCATATATATACGAAAAATGATTTGGTAGTGTCGCTAACGAAGGAAGAGTTCAAAAAAGTTACGTTGAAAATTGAATTTGATAAAATGGCTAAGTTAACAGATGGAGAGAAAGTAGGGCGCGCTATTGCCTATATAAATGGTGAGGAAATTGGAGAGCGTAATCTATTTTATAGTAAACGAAAGCTTATTGCGACAACAGGTTTGTTTTGGAGAGATTTTAAAGAAGTATTTTCACATATGTTAGGTGTGAAAACAGATGGTTAATCTTGTCTGGGTTGCGATGGCGTTAATTGGTATTGTGTATGCAATGTTTAATGGAACGATGGAAGAAGTGAATAAAGCGGTTTTTGAAGGTTCGAAAAGTGCTGTAACCATTTGTATTGGACTGGTTAGCGTTCTTGTTTTTTGGCTCGGCTTAATGAAGATTGCAGAAGAAGCGGGACTACTAAAAAAGCTTGTTGCACTGTGTATGCCTCTTGTAAAAAAATTGTTTCCAGAAGTGCCGAAGGATCATCCAGCGATGGGGTTTATTTTATCCAATATGTGGGCAAATTTTTTTGGCTTAGGAAATGCAGCTACACCACTTGGGATTAAAGCAATGGAGCATTTAAAAGAGTTAAATGGAGGGAAAGACTTTGCGAGTCGCTCTATGATAACATTTCTCGCCTTAAATACATCAGCTATCACGCTTATTCCCACTACGGTTATTTCGATTCGAATGACGTATCATTCTGCAAATCCTACTGAAATTGTAGGGGCAACGTTTATCGCTCAAGTACTATCTATGATTGGTGCCATTTGGATTGATCGTTATTTTTATCGAAGAAGGAGTAGGAAGGGGAAGAAAAAATGAGTATCGTCAATATGATTTCTCTATGGGTAATTCCGTGTGTGATTGGATTTATTTTATTATATGGGACGATAAAAAAAGTACCGACATATGAGTCGTTTGTAGAAGGGGGGAAAGAAGGGATTCAAATTGCTGTATCTATTTTACCATTTATGGTTGGTATGCTCGTTTCTATTTCGATTTTTCGAGCTTCTGGGGCGCTAGATGCAATGATTCATGTGATGAAACCAATGTTAGATATTATTCATGTGCCAGCAGAAATTGTTCCGCTTGCACTTATTCGTCCTATTTCAGGATCAGCGGGGTTAAGTATTACAACGGATTTAATTGCCACATACGGACCGGATTCGTTTATTGGGAGACTTGCTTCCACCATGCAGGGAAGCACAGATACGACTTTTTATATATTAACAGTTTATTTTGGTGCGGTTGGGATTCGAAAAATGGGCGATGCATTAAAAGTTGGTTTATTTGCTGATTTAATTGGTATTGTGTGTTCGATTGTATTTGTTTCGCTTATGTTTCGGTAATAATGGTTCATTTTTCATTCAAATTGGACTATAATACAGATACAGCCACTATTAAGAATGCACTTAATAGTGGTTTTTTTATGGATTATTTTTGACAAAAACGTGAACATTTGTCGTAAGCAAATGGAAGGGTGTGAGCCATAATAAAGAAGAGAATCATATCACATTCCTTTATTAGCTTACAAAGTTGGCAATGTTGTTTATGGGAAGTAAAAGGCATGGTCTACTAGACTAGACAGTTGCCAAGTCCTTCTAATGAAGGTAAGATGAATTTGAGGTGAAGAAACGAAATGGAACGACTACAAAAGGTAATAGCACAAGCAGGTATCGCATCAAGAAGAAAAGCAGAAGAACTTATTCAACAAGGGAAAGTTAAGGTTAACGGCAAAGTCGTGACTGAACTAGGAACGAAAGTGAGTGCGCAAGATAAAGTTGAAGTAAACAACATTCCTCTTGAAAAAGAAACACCTGCTTACTTTTTATTATATAAACCAACTGGTGTTATTTCGAGTGTAACAGATGATAAAGGGAGAAAAGTGGTCACAGATTTCTTTCCAGAAATTCCACAGCGTCTTTTTCCAATCGGTCGCTTAGATTATGATACATCTGGTTTAATATTGATGACAAATGACGGAGACTTTGCAAATATTTTAATGCATCCAAGGTACAAGGTGGAAAAAACATATGTTGCAAAGGTAAAAGGCCAGCTAACTGGCGAAAAAATCCGCATGTTAGAAAAGGGTGTTATGCTTGAAGAAGGGAAAACAGCGCCTGCGCATGTGAAAATCCTTTCTTGGGATAAACGTAAAGAGGTTGCAATTGTACAGTTGACAATTCATGAAGGAAGAAATCGCCAAGTACGCAGAATGTTTGAAGCAGTTGGATGTAAGGTGATGAAATTAAAACGTGAGCGTTATGGATTTCTAGAGCTAGGTAATTTACGTCCAGGAGATGCAAGAGAACTTTCTCCTCATGAAGTAAAGCAACTTCGTGCCCTTGCTTCAACGAAACCAAGATAGTATAGGAAAGAAGTATAAAGTGAAACTTCAATCAGTGGGGGGGCTTCATCCCCCCACCTATCTTTTTCGCTTCTCTCTCAATCTTGAGGTGGGGATCTTACTGCCCGCGAATAGCGGGATAGAAGTACATAAACAGAAAAGGTGAGTATGTGCTAAATTTCTTTATTCAGTTAGGGAAGGAGAGACACCGTGAAGAAAAATAGGTTATTCTTTCGTGTAATCATTTTACTCATATTAGGAGGCGCATTAGGTTTTACATTATATCAAAACTTTTTTGCTGATAAAGAGGAAGTGCAAGTAGGAAAAGAAGCGCCAAACTTTGTTGCTACTGATTTAGAAGGGAACAAGATTACATTAAAAGATTTAAAAGGAAAAGGTGTTTTCTTAAATTTCTGGGGGACATGGTGTGGACCTTGCGAAAAAGAAATGCCATATATGAATGAATTGTACCCTAAATATAAAGAAAAAGGCGTCGAAATAGTGGCGTTAGATGCAGACGAAACAGAACTTGCTGTGAAAAATTTTGTGAATCAATACGGACTGAAATTTCCGGTAGCGATTGATAAAGGGCAAGAAATTTTAAATACATATGGTGTTGGACCGTTACCGACAACGTTTTTAATTGATAAGGACGGAAAGGTTATCGAAAAAATTACAGGTACACAATCTAAAGAACAAATGGAAGAATATTTAAAGAAAATTACTCCATAAATGAGAAGAGTATAGAAGATATATTCGGGCTTTTAGTTAATCAGGGTACTGTGTTTGATTTCAGTACCTATCGATAAAATTCTGATTATTCAGTGAAAAAATATTATAAAAAATAGATACATAGAGAAAAGAAACGGCGGTGAGGGATTTGGAACAAATAAAGTGTATTTGTGGTCATGTAAACCCAATCGGTACAATCTTTTGCGAAGCTTGCGGAAAGCCTTTTGAAGATGAGAAAGATACAAAACTATTAGATATGCGATATGAAGGAAGTGCAAGGCGGTCTCTTACACATACAAAAACAGTTGTGGATAAAATTTGGAGTTTTTTCTCTTCCGTAAAAGTTGGAGTATGGCTCATTGTTATTACCCTTATCGCATCTGGAGTGGGGACTATTTTTCCACAACAAATGTACATTCCACCAAATGTTACACCTGGGGAGTATTATGAACAGCAATATGGTTTCCTTGGGAAGATGTATTATCAATTAGGTTTTGACAATCTATATAGCTCTTGGTGGTATATGATTTTAATAGCATCTATCGGGATTTCTCTCGTTATATGTAGTCTGGATCGTGTTGTTCCTTTGTATAAAGCGCTTAAAAAACAAGGAGTAACAAGGCATCCGAGTTTTTTAAAGAGGCAGCGATTATATGGTGTAGCACTAGCAACGAAAGAAGAAATTGAATGTGTTAAGGAAAACTTGAAAAAGAAAAAATACAATGTACAAGTGGAAAATGATAATATTCTAGCAGAAAAAGGGCGCTTTTCTCGTTGGGGTCCATACGTAAATCATATCGGTCTTATTATTTTCTTATTTGGAACGATGCTTCGTTTTGTCCCTGGTATGTATGTAGATGAAGCGCTTTGGCTTCGTGAAGGCGAACTGAAAGAAGTCCCGGGAACAGATGGGAAGTATTATTTGAAGAACGAAAAGTTTATTAAAGAAGTTTATGATAAGAATAAAGAAAATCAAGTATTTAATGATGCAATTGATCGAGTAGGAAATAAAATGATTCCGAAAAACTATCAAACAAACGCCGTATTGTATAAAACTGTTGGAAAAAATATTGCTGGCCAAAAACCAAAGCTTGAGAAAGTGAAAGAGTACAGTATTCGAGTGAATGAACCTCTTAAATTTGATAATTATGCTCTTTATCAAGTTGATTTTAAAGAAGGAGAATTTAGTAAAATGTCTTTCACTTTACAAAAGAAAGACAGCGGACAAAAATGGGGTCCAATTACAGTTGACCTAACGAATCCAAAAGAAACATACGATTTAGGAAATGGATCCTCTGTTCATTTGCTAAGTTATTTTCCGGATTTTTATTTTGATGAAAGTGGCAAACCGAATACCAAAACGAAGCTTCCTAATAATCCAGCTTTTGTCTTTAAAATGTTTACACCGGAAACGCCAAATGGAGAAGTGAGCTTTGTTGGAATTCGACAAAATATAGAGCCAGAAGGAAACAATTTATACAAAATGTCTTTTGCGGGTGTAGAAACACGTAATGCTACAGCGCTTACTGTACGAAAAGATTTGACAATTTGGATTATAGCTTTGGGAGGCTTTATTTTCATGGTCGGTGTAATTCAAGGTATGTATTGGAATCATCGACGTATTTGGGTACAACGTGTTAACAATGAATGGTGGATTGCTGGGCATACAAATAAAAATTGGTATGGTTTGCGAAAAGAGATAGAAAAAGTACTAGAAGGGACAAGCATTCCACAGCCAAATGATAAAGCCAATGAGAAGAAAATTAGTTAAGGTGGGGAGAGAGTATGGTAGAAATAAGTAGTAATTTCTTATTTGTTGCTTTCGTATTGTATTTAATTGCAACGTTGTTTTTTGGAGGTGCAATTAAAGAAAAAGGACGAAAGTGGGCAAACATTGGGATAAGTATTACTATTTTAGGTTTTGCTGCGCAGTCGGTATACTTTGTTACGAGATGGATTGCATCAGGACATGCACCAGTTAGTAATTTTTTTGAATTTGGGACATTTTTCGGCATGATGATGGTTGGTGCATTTATTATTATGTATTTTATATATAAGACAAGCATCCTTGGCTTATTTGCACTTCCAGTTGCTATTTTACTCATTGCCTATGCAAGTATGTTTCCGAGGGAAATTACACCGCTTATCCCTTCATTAAAAAGTTACTGGCTACAGATTCATGTAACAACAGCGGCTGCTGGCCAAGCTATTTTAGCAATTAGTTTTATTGCGGGGCTTATATATTTACTGAAAAATGTGGATCAGTCTAAAAAAAGCAAGCAAACATTTTGGCTGGAAACAGTTATTTTTTCGCTTGTTTGTGTAATTGGATTTATAGTAGTGACAACTGCTTTTTCAAGTGTAAAGTATGAAGCGAAATTCCAATGGATTGATAAAAATGAGCAACGAGCAGAAATGGTGTATAATCTACCTGCTTTAGTCGGACCTCATGAAGGAAAGCTAGTCACAACCGGAAAATTTGAGCCGGTTATAGAAACACCTGCTATTATTAATGCGAAAAAATTAAACACAGTGATTTGGTCGATATTTATAGGAATCGGATTGTACATCTTATTAAGATTGATTTTACGTAAACGAGTAGCAGCGGCGATTCAACCAGTAGTAAAAAAAGTGGATAGTGATTTACTTGATGAAATTGGATATCGTTCTGTTGCCATTGGATTTCCAGTCTTTACGTTAGGCGCATTAATTTTTGCGATGATTTGGGCGCAAATTGCATGGACACGTTTTTGGGGATGGGATCCAAAAGAGGTTTGGGCCCTTATTACATGGCTCTTTTATGCAGCCTTTTTACATTTACGTTTGTCTAAAGGGTGGCACGGTGAAAAGTCAGCGTGGCTGGCGGTAATTGGATTTGCAATTATTATGTTTAACTTTGTAGTGGTAAACTTAGTAATTGCTGGTCTGCATTCATATGCATGACAATAACTAAAGTTCAACTAATCCTGTTGTATAGCTTACTATTGCGGTATAAAATAGGAAGGTGACTGTCACTTTCCTATTTTATTTTTGTTAATTTTTTTTCTTTTTTGAGAAAAACATGACAAAGTGTAGGCTGGTTTTGTAAAATGATGTCGAGGATAAATTATATTATTCGGGAAACATACATATTTTTGGAAAAAATATGAACAAATTTTATTATTTATGTGAAACATAATGCAAAAGTGAACTTTCAATTAGAAGGGTTTTGTATATGAAAATGAGATAGGAGTAAGTTTAGTACGCTATCCCAACGGTAATGAGAATCTCTACCTCATAAGATTCAGAAGAATAGAAAATACGTATGGGATAATGCTAGCATGCATCTGATTCGTTCAACTAATCCTCAATAGAAACCAAAAACTTTTGGAAGGCTCATTTTTAGTGAAGAAAGGTAGGTGTGAACCGTTGTGACATTTATATGTACAGCGGGTTGCAATGGAAAATGAATTAAAGATTTTAATTGTAGATGATGAAGATCGTATTCGTCGTTTGTTAAAAATGTATTTAGAGAGAGAGCAGTACATCATTGATGAGGCTGACAATGGTGAGACGGCGTTAGAAAAAGCGTTGCAAAATGATTATGATCTAATTCTTTTAGATATTATGATGCCTGGAAAAGATGGTATTGAAGTGTGCAAAGGTATTCGTGAGAAAAAGGCAACACCGATTATTATGCTAACGGCAAAAGGAGAAGAAGTAAACCGTGTACAAGGGTTTGAAGTTGGTACAGATGATTACATTGTAAAACCGTTTAGCCCACGCGAGGTTGTGCTACGTGTAAAAGCTGTTTTACGTCGCTCAGTTACAACGACATTCTTTACGCAAGATACGACAACAAAAGATGTTACTGTATTTCCTCATCTCACAATTGATAACGATGCACATCGTGTTACAGCTGATGGTGAAGAAGTGAATTTAACACCAAAAGAATATGAATTATTACTATTTTTAGCGAAGGCACCTGATAAAGTATTTGACCGTGAGCAGTTATTAAAAGAAGTATGGCAGTATGAATTTTTCGGTGATTTACGTACAGTTGATACACATGTAAAACGTCTGCGTGAGAAGTTAAGTAAAAAGTCAGCAGATGCAGCGAAAATGATTGTAACTGTATGGGGGGTTGGTTACAAGTTTGAGGTTGTGAACGATTAATGCTTTGGAAAAGTGTAGTAGGTAAGTTATGGCTGACAATTCTCCTCCTTGTTTCTTTTGTACTTGGTTTCGTTGCCATTTTACTTTCACAGTTTTTTGATAATTATTACGTAACAACGGGAGAAACGAGGCTTACAAAAGTTGCAACGAGTGTTTCTGAATTAATAGAAGAGGGGGCGGATGAGCAGACGATAGAACATATCGCATATAAATTTGCTGATCCCCTTTCACGTATTATTGTTGTTAAAGATAATAATGAAATATCTGCCTCCCCAGCTCAACAAGGATTAGCAACATTAACACTAACTGATTTAAAAAATGATAAAGAATTACAAGCGGTATTTACAGAACGTAAAAATGTACAAAAAATTAAAAACGTCCCAGATGAAAAAAATAAGAAAAATCCTGAGAATGATATTATGATTGTCGGGGTTCCATTAAAGTCTTCAAAAGATGGTGCAGTCTTCGTATATCAATCGTTACAAGTACCAAAACAAGGAATAGAAAAATCGACGGATTTTATCTTTTTATCTGCAGGAATTGCGATTATTTTAACAACATTCTTTGCCTTTTTCTTATCAACACGGATTACAGCCCCACTTCGTAAAATGCGCGAGGTAGCTTTTGAAGTAGCGCGTGGGAAATTTGATGCGAAGGTACCAGCGGTTTCGCAAGATGAGATTGGTGAACTTGCAACAGCGTTAAATCAAATGGGGAAACAATTGAAGTTTAATATTAATGCGCTGCAACAAGAGAAAGAACAGCTTTCTAGTATTTTAAGTAGTATGGCTGATGGTGTTATTACGTTAAATCAAGAAGGAGAAGTCGTTGTAATTAATCCGCCAGCAGAGCGGTTCTTACAAGTATGGTATGAAGAAAAAGAGATAGAGTTAAGTGTGAGTTTGCCATCTGAGCTAGTTGAACTGTTTCATCTCGTTGTAGAAAGTGAACAGCAACAAGTTATAGAAATTAATTTAGAAAAAGGTAATTATGTTGTACTGATGACACCACTATACAATCAGACAAAGATTCGTGGTGCTGTTGCTGTACTTCGTGATATGACAGAAGAACGCCGTCTTGAAAAAATGCGTAAAGATTTTATTGCAAACGTATCGCATGAATTACGTACACCGATGGTTATGTTGCAGGGGTATAGTGAAGCAATTTTAGATGACATTGTTCAAACGAAAGAAGAAGTACATGAATTTGTGCAAATTATCTATGATGAATCTGTACGCTTAGGACGTCTTGTAAATGAATTATTAGATTTAGCTCGAATGGAGAGCGGTCACGTAGAATTACATATATCGGAAGTAGATATTGTTCCATTTGTTGAAAAGATTGCACGGAAATTCCAAGGGATAGCAAAGGAAAAAGGAGTGCAGTTAGTAGTTGATTTTCGTACTTCTATAGAGCAGCATTCTTTTGATCCAGATCGTATGGAGCAAGTGTTAACAAATTTAATTGATAATGCTTTAAGGCATACAAATGCGGGTGGTCAAGTATCGCTTATTATTGATGAGAAAAATAACGGAATTGTATTCGAAGTTGCAGATTCTGGTATTGGTATTCCAGAAGATGATATTCCATTCTTATTTGAGCGTTTTTATAAAGCGGATAAGGCTCGTACACGTGGAAAAACAGGTGGTACAGGGTTAGGGCTTGCAATTGCAAAAAACATTGTGCGAGGACATGATGGTAAGATTACAGTATCGAGTGTAGTAGATGAGGGGACAACATTCTCTGTATATTTGCCAACATAAAGTGAAACTTCCATCAGTGGGGATCTTACTGCCCGTGAATAGCGGAATAAATATGATGAAATTATATGTGAATTTTTAAGCTTATCTTTTTGATAAGCTTTTTTCATGACCAAAAAAAGGAATGTTAATAATAGTGAAGAATGTAAAAGAAAAAAGGAGAGAAAACATGAAACTGTATACAAAAACAGGCGATAAGGGACAAACGAGTCTTATTGGGGGGCGTGTAGATAAAGATAATTTGCGTGTAGAGGCATATGGAACAATTGATGAGGCGAATTCGTTTATCGGACATGCAATGATATTGCTAAACGGTGAATTGTTTCAAGATATTCATCAAGAACTTGAAAAAATTCAGCATGAGTTGTTTGATTGTGGCGGAGATTTAGCGATTGTGAAGAAAACAATTCCGTATAAAGTAACAGAAGACATGATTGCTTTTCTAGAGGAAAGGATTGATGTATATACCCAAGAGGCACCACCACTCGAGCGTTTTATTTTACCAGGGGGAAGTCAAGGGGCAGCTATTATTCACATTGCTCGTACTGTTACACGAAGGGCAGAACGTTGTATTGTTTCTTTGAAGAAACAGGATGAGATTAATGAATATGTTTTGCAATACATAAATCGATTATCAGATTATTTATTTGCAGTTGCAAGAGTTGTGAACGCTCGTGCTAATGTGAAAGATGTAGAATATGAAAGAAGTGCGATTGTATTTCGAGAAAAGGAGGAGAAGAGAGAGAAATAGGCTCTTTCTTTTTTTTGTATACTTTTTACTATAATTAACCACAATAGAGAAAGTGTGATTGTTATTTAGAAAACGGAGGATTCACAATGAAAGTTTTGAAAATCATTTTGCTTTTCTTTTGTGTCTTTTTTATAGCACAAACAGAAGGAGCCGCGGAAGAAAAGCGGTGGGCATGGCCAGTAGAGGGGAGAATTAGCGATTATTTTGGAACGAGAAATGGAAAACATTTTGGTATTGATATTGCTGCACCGATTGGCACTTCAATAGCGGCTATGCAAGATGGTATTGTAACAAGATCTTATTTTTCTGATAGTTACGGACATGTGGTGTTTATTAAACATGAAGATTATGAAGCTGTATATGCTCATATGAATAAACGACTTGTGAGCGAGGGAGATGTAGTTTCACAAGGGCAAAAAATTGGTCAAGTAGGGAATACAGGACAATCGAATGGTGCTCACTTACATTTAGAAGTTCATAAAGGGGCTTGGACGATAGCGAAAACAAATGCAGTGAACCCACTGCAACTAATTCAAGAAAAGCCTAACACGGTAGCATCCGCCTCTGTATATGTCGTACAAAAAGGTGATACACTGGTCAGTATTGCCAGAAAGTTTGGTACAACTGTTAGAGAATTAAAAGTGAAAAATCGCTTGCAAAAAGATACTATTTATCCGACGCAAAAATTACATATTAATTGAAAAAGAGCTAGGAAAACTAGCTCTTTTGCTTGTTACCAGAAAATAAAGATACATGCAAATCCAGTAATTATTAAATAGCTATAATAATAAAACACTTTAGCTCGCGTTTTTTCTTTTGTTCTAAATAAGACAAGAGTAGGTTCAATAAGACCGATAACGAAACAAAGAAGACCTAGCAACATACAGCCGATAGACAGCGAATACAAAGCAATTTGAATTTGAAATGGGAGAATAAATTTTAATAAAAATGCAATAAGTACGGTATAGCAAATAGTCCCAATATACATATTCAATGTTGTATTAGATCGATAACCAGGCAGTTTTTTTAAAAATGGTCTGGAAACAATTTCTGTTTCTAAAGATGTATACGTTTGAATAATTTTTTCTGCTTTTTTTCCTTGATGAAAAAGAGAAAGAATCCAATTTCGTTCTCCTTGAAAAACGAATTGAGTTTTTGTTAAATAATGATCAATTTTGACTTTTTTCCAGCTTTTCCATGGATGTCGTTCGCAAAGTTTTAGTTTACTGTCTAAATTTTTATCGTATTGATATACGCTAATGCCATCTTCATCAAAAGTGGCATAATATGTATCTCTTGAGAATTTACCTGAATCAAGAAGACAATAGAACAGCAATTCCTTTTTTAAATAAAAGTATTCTTTGCGAAGATTTTTTTTCATAATTTCTCGAATAGGCTGTTTTTTTTCTTTACTCATGACATTTCCTCCACTGTAAGAAAATGCTGTTTTTCTTAACAATATCATATCTTATCACTTTCATGTATAAATGACTAGAGAATTGTGAGCAAAAAAGAACAAACACGAAAATTTGTTCTTTTTTGTCATATTATTTACTTATTGTTAGAATAGCATGCAATTATGAGGAGTGAATGAAAAAGAATCATTTTCATTCACATTGTTTTAAAGTTGTTGTATAATGATGGAGAAAATAGAATATCGGTCTATCTTCGGGGCAGGGTGAAAATCCCGACCGGCGGTGATGAACATGTATTTTTGTTCTAAGCCCGCGAGCCGTTAAGGCAGGATTTGGTGCGATTCCAAAGCCGACAGTACAGTCTGGATGGGAGAAGATGGAGGTTCGAGCGTTCAAAAAAGTTAAATGTTTGAACGTCTGTTTGATGTGCCTAAAATTTCTCCCTTTGCGTTTCGGATGCAAAGGGTTTTTTCATGCAAGAATATATTTAGGCATAGCAGAGCCTTTCCACTTTCCATGAGATGATCGATGGAAAAGGAGAGAGAAACATGAAACAAAAGATGAGTGTAGTACAAATGGTGAGCGTCGCGATGCTGAGCAGTATTGCATATTTACTAATGATGCTGGATTTTCCATTTCCGGGATTCCCGCCGTTTTTAAAAATTGATTTTAGTGATGTTCCAGCTTTAATTGCAGCCATTATTTTTGGGCCAATTTCAGGTGTAATTGTAGAAGCGATAAAAAACGTTCTATATTATGGGATTCAAGGAAGTTTAACGGGTGTACCAGTAGGAGAAGTGGCGAATTTTGTAGCTGGATGTCTCTTTATTCTTCCAGCAACTATTTTATTCCGTAAACATCGCACAGTTAAAAGTTTAACAACTGGATTGATGTTAGGAGTAGTTTGTATGTCACTTATTATGAGTGTACTCAATTATTTTATCATTTTACCAGCTTACACTTGGTTCTTAGGTCAACCTGCTATGTCTAACAGTGTAATGCGTCAAACAATTGTAGCGGCAATTTTACCTTTTAATTTAATTAAAGGAATTATAGTAACAATTATTTTTGTTCCTTTATTTTCTCGATTGAAAGTATGGGTATTTGCGAAAATGAAAAATGCATAAAATAGAAGGTTTTGCATCAGTAGAAGATTTTTCTGCTGATGTTTTTTTATCCCGCATTAACGGGCAGTAAGACCCCACCTCAAGATTCAGAGAAAATCGAAGAAGATAGGTGGGGGATAACTGCTGGCATGCGCCCGATTGGTTCAGCTAACCATCAGTGGGAGATGAAGCCCCCACTAATGGAAGTTTCACTTTATCTAGCATAAGGAGCAGTAAGAGGCTGTTTGGTGGGGCTGACCATTAAATTTAGGATGAGTGACTAGTGAAAGTTGCGCTAAATAGAAGAAAATAAAGTGTAAAAAAATAACCCTCACATTTGAGGGTTATTTTTTGAAGTCAACAATGAGACTATTCAAATTTTAATGCGTCACCGTCGAATGCTTCATCTGCCACTTTGATAGAATCAGTTGGGCAACCTTCGAATGCATCCATCATATCATCGATTAATACATCTGGAATTTCAACGATACCTTGGTTATCGTCTAGTGTTACGAATGCAATACCTTCATCATCGTAATCATAAATATCCGGTGCAGCTGCTCCGCAAGCTCCACATGCAATACAAGTGTCTTTGTCAACGATTGTGTATTTTGCCATTTTTGTATACCCCCTAAATAATATGTATATGTATATAAGAACACTGATGAAAAATTATAACCTTATTGTAAAACGGTTTTTGAAACTTTTCAATACAAAATTATAATGATAATTCTTATCAATTGAGTATGTCAACTAATTTCTATAGTTGTACATGAAATTTTAAAAATATCTAAATAAGATGCATTTTGTTACAATAAAAGTAGAAGTAGACTGAAAGGGTGAAGAAGTGTTGCAGCTACAATATACTGTATTATACTGTTTAAAACAATTAAAAGGTGAACGAACGGTTTCTTCTATTTATCACCTTTTAAAAGGGAAACGTTCTTCACAAACATTGCAAGATGGAAATATGTTTCATCTTTCCTTTTTGTTTAGTGTATATAAATCTTTAAGACGTCATGATTATGATAAACAGATTGAAGCATTATTAAACAAGCAACTTATTACATGTTTGCATGAAAATACTTACATTTTATCTGAAATGGGAGAGAAACAAATAAACGAATGGGAAAAATTCTTTGCTTTTCCAAAATATTTACATGGTTTGCAATATGGTGAACTTGGGGAGAGTTTTTGGAGAAGGTTATCTTTGATTGTGCAAACTGTATCTCATTTGCAACAGAAACATGTAAAGTTTCTTCCAATTCAGCAAGATACGGAAATCACGATGTGGGTAAAACAATTTATTATGAATTCTTCTGTTTCAAGAGGACAACTAGCGGAACAGTTATATAAAGAAATAAATGAAATATTAATCCATAGTACCTCTCTAGAAGCAACTATTTTCGTATATCGTCTAACGGGATATCATCGTATCGGTTATACAACAGATCAACTTGGAGATATGATGAAGCAAGATGCATTTCGAATATATCTTTTATTTTGGGGAACGATTCATTTCATTATTCAACATGTACAAAATCACCAGCGAAAGTTTCCATTATTGGCACAAATTATTGCGTATCCAAATGAAAAAGCAGATTTATTTAGTATATCAACACAAAAAACATATCAATTATGGAAACAAGGACGTACTATGGAGGAGATTTCCAGGATACGAAAATTAAAGTTTGCGACAATTGAGGATCATATTGTAGAAATTGCACTGAGAGAAAAAGAATTTCAAGTGGAGCAATTTATAGAAAAAGAAAAAATGAAGCAAATACAGAAAATGATTGAGGAGTTACAAACGCGGAAGCTGCGAGTCTTGAAACAAGCTGCCGGAGAGCATGTTTCCTATTTTGAAATTCGTCTTGTATTAGCGCGAGTAGGGGGATTACATGAAGCTTGAAGATATTTTATATCAGTGGTTTGGGTACCGGACATTTCGGCCAGGGCAAAAGGAAGTTATTGCAGACGTATTAAATGGAAATTCTGTTGTAGCGATGCTGCCGACCGGAGGAGGAAAATCGCTTTGTTATCAGCTTCCAGGACTTATACAAGATGGAACAGTACTCATTGTTTCACCGCTATTGTCATTAATGGAAGATCAAGTTACACAGTTAAAATACATGGTGAAAGATAAAGTTATTGCCTTAAATAGTTTTCGAACAATGACAGAGAAAAAAAAAGCTATGCGACGGTTACATTCCTATAAATTTGTATTCGTGTCTCCTGAAATGTTGCAATCGGATGCGTTACTAAAAGAATTAAGAAAAATTCGTATCTCTTTATTTGTTGTGGACGAAGCGCATTGTATTTCTCAATGGGGATATGATTTTCGAACAGATTATAAAAAGCTAGATCAAGCTATTGCATCGATGGGCTATCCCACGGTTCTTGCTTTAACAGCTACTGCTACAAAAGAGGTATTACAAGATATTATTGAAAGTTTAAGTTTGAAAGATGTGAGGCAACACTTACATTCGATTGATCGTCCTAATATTGCGATGAAAGTAGAATTTGTACAAACCATTCAAGAGAAAAAAGAAATGCTGTTATCTCATGTGAAATATTTACAAGGTCCTGGTATTATTTATTGTTCGAGTAGAGCTTGGACTGAACGTCTTGCAGCGTATCTACGGAGTGAAGGTATTGAAGATGTTGCGCATTACCATGGCGGGATGGAACATGAAGAACGCATGTTAATTCAGCAACAGTTTATGAACGATCAACTTCAACTTGTTGTGTGTACAAGCGCATTTGGTATGGGGGTAAATAAACAAAACACGCGTTATATTATTCATTTTCATTATCCGACAAATATAGAGTCTTATTTGCAAGAAATCGGACGTGCAGGTAGAGATGGAGAGGCGAGTATTGCCATTTTGCTATGTAGTCCGCTTGATCATGAGTTGCCAATCTCCATTATTGAAGAAGAATTACCAAATGAACAACAAATACGCTTTTTATTTTCTTTATTACGAGAAACAATGGTTCAAGCCCAAGTATTACCGTTAGAAAGTGTAGAGGGAATTTGCTACAATGCAGCAGGATTGAGTGAACAACATTGGCGATTCGTTCGGTATCATTTTGAAAGGATGAAAATCATACAAAATAGGGAATTAATGATTGAATCTTTATCAGATGAAGTGGCGCAGAAGTTAATTACAGAAGTGAAAATTCGGCTTTATAATAAGTATGGTCAACTAGAAACAATGAAAGAATGGATGCGACAAACAAATTGTAAAAGAGAGTCGATTCTTTCCTATTTTGGATATGCAAAGGAAACACAGCCGAAAAATTGTTGTAATTATTGTGGGATTCATATAGAAGATTATAAAAAAAGACAAGCAAGACAATCTGTTTTCGACTATAATTGGAAAACAGAGTTGCAATTGCTCTTCGGATTCAGAACGGAGGAATGATGCATATACGCAAGATAAGTATTGAAGACATGAGTATAAAAGAAATCCGACTTAATTTATATATTACACAAGCAATTATTATATGTATTGGGATACTATTAGCGTATATATTATTTCCGAGTATGGACACATTTCTAGCTTTATGGAAATGGGATTTTTCATCTATTGTTCTAATAGGTGGGGGAGTTGCTTGCATTATCATTTTACTTGATTATATTGCGATGCATCTTTTGCCTGAATCATGGTTCGATGATGGTGGAATTAATAATCGTATGTTTCAAGGGATGTCTGTTTTTGGTGTATTTGTTGTTACACTTTTAATTGGAATAGCAGAAGAATTTTTATTTCGTGGTGTAATACAAACGTATTTTGGCTTAATTTTTGCGAGTATTGTATTTGCGGTTTTGCATATTCGTTATATTACTAAGCCGTTTTTATTTTGTTTTGTATTGATGATTAGTGTTGTATTTGGATATGTGTTTCAATGGACAGGTAATTTATTAATTACGATTTTTGCTCATTTTTTAGTCGATTTCATAATGGGGTTGCAATTAAGGAACCCAACGGAAGGTGGTGGTGACCAATATGACGAGGCAGACAATGGAATTTGAAGAGGATTTAAAAGAATCGACGCAAACAAAAGAAGAGGGTTTACCGCCACGTAGTGAAGTTCATAAAGACAAGAAAAAATCAAAATTTAAAATAAAACACTTTTTTGTTCGAGTCTTAACAGTGTTATTTATTCTCCTACCGATTGGGGTTTTGTGGTATACAGAACGTTATATTGAGGGGAAGAAAGCAGAATCAAGTGCGAATTCTGAAAAAAGCGCATTTGAGGTTATCTTTTTTGATTCAAAAAAGAAGACAGATAATGAATCAAAATCATCACAGGCCTTTCAGTTTCATACAGTGAAAGAGGGAGAAACACTCGAAAGTATTGCAAAAAAATATTTTCCGAATGAAGATGGGATACCGATTATAAAGAAATATAATGAAATAGCAGAAGGGTTGGAACCAGGGCAAGTGTTAAAAATTCCGGTGAAGATAGAATCAAAACAGAAAAAATAAAGCGAACCTTCCATCAGTGGGAGGTTTTTCTTCACTTGCTGGGGTGATGTGTTATTATGTGGTTAGATTTTGTTAAGAGGAAAGATGAGGAAAATGTATGACATGGGGATTACTAAGTTGTTTCATATTATGCATTGTGATTGTTTGCTTCGTTATGATGTATAGAGAAGCGATGCGTGATACATTGTTAGAACAAACCGTATCGTTTGTGGATTTTCCAATTAGTTTTGGGGAAGTACGAATTTTTTTTATTTCTGATATTCACAGAAGAACGATTTCTCAATCCTTAATACAACAAGTGAAGGGGAAAGTAGATCTTGTTATTATAGGTGGAGATTTAGCTGAACAAGGGGTACCGTTATCTAGAGTAGCTGATAATGTTAAACGGTTAAATGAAATTGGACAAGTGTATTTTGTTTGGGGAAATAATGATTACGAGATTGATTTTCACGAATTAGATGCGTTGCTTCTTCAAAATAGAGTGAAAATTTTAGACAATACAGGAGTTTTATTTGAATCAGAGTTTGGAGAAAAGATATGGTTACTAGGTGTTGACGATGTGAGTTTGAAGCGTGATCGTCTAGATTTAGCGTTAGCAGATTGTGAAGAAGATGGATTTCGTATCCTTGTGAGTCATAATCCTGATATCATATATAAATTAAATGGAACAGAAAATATCTCCTGTGTATTAAGTGGTCACACGCACGGTGGACAAATTCGGTTATTTCATTCTACACGTTTTTTGAAAGGTGGAATTTATGAATATCCACAGGCGACTTTGTTTGTAAGTAATGGTTATGGAACAACACTTGTGCCATTGCGTTTTCGTGCTTCTGCACAAACGCATTTGATTACATTACAAAGAAAAGATTGACGTTGTTTTTAAGGTGGGAAGAGATATGCCAAGTTTAATAGGTAAATATAACATTAAAGTGGTGTCAAATATGCTCGGTATACATCCAGGAACATTGCGAGCTTGGGAAAGACGGTATCAAATCATTGCACCGAAGCGTAATAATGCTGGACACCGATTATATACAGAAGAACATGTCCAAATATTAAAATGGCTTATTAACAAAGTGAATCAAGGATTTACCATTGGACAAGCAGTTAGTTTATTAGAAAATAACCAATTACAAAATCACAATTTATCAGAAATAGAATATAATAAAGTAGAACTTTTAGTAGACGATATCCTTTATTCTTTGTTAAAATTTGATGAAATACAAGCGCTGGAGTTACTGGATGAAGCTTTTAGTGTTTTTTCTATAGATAAAGTGATTTCAGATGTGTTAGTAAAATTGCTTGTAAGGTTAAAAGATATGCGCTTGAATGAAAAAATAACAAGTGCAGAGGAACGGTATGTGACTTCATTTATACGCTCGCGTATCGGAGTGATTTATCATAGTATGCCTATTAATACGGGACTGCCAAAGGTACTTTCTATATGCACTCCAGGGGAATTATGTGAGCTTGGATTATTTATTTTTACAACATATTTACGCCGGAAAGGTTATCCAGTAATCTATATTGGGACAGGCATAGAAGAAGCTGATATTGATGATGTAATTAAACAAGTAAATCCTAAAATCTTGTTTATTTCTTGCACAATAAAAGAAAATGTCACGGCAAGTGTTCAGCTTGCAAAGAGATTACATGAACAATATGCAAACCTTTATGTTGGGATTAGTGGTTTTACCTTTGAGTTTGCTTCTAATGAAGAAAGCGAAGAGACTCGAAACTGGTTTGTTGGAGATACAAAAGAAGAATGGGATGAATGGTTAAAAATGTGAGAATGGTTGTTCGGAAAGAACCATCTATTTTCTGTTTCATATAATAAAAATTAAATGCAACTGTTGCGTAAGGAGGTTACGGGATGAGGTTGGAACGTTTAAATTACAATAAAATTAAAATCTTTCTGACGTTCGACGATTTGTCAGAACGTGGACTTACAAAGGAAGATTTATGGAAAAATGCGCCAAAAGTACAACAACTGTTTCGAGATATGATGCAAGAAGCGAATAAAGAGCTCGGCTTTGAGGCAGATGGTCCAATTGCGGTAGAGGTGTTCTCGCTACAAGCTCAAGGCATGGTTGTTATTGTTACGAAAGAGAATCATGTATCAGATACGGAAGATGAATTTCAAGATGAATTTATTGAAATGCAAGTTACTCTTGATGAGAGCGAACATATACTATACGAATTTACTTCATTGGAGGATGTAATTGCATTAGCAGGTCGTTTATATAGTCTTGAAGTAACAGGTGGAAAGCTTTATATGTGGCAAAATCGTTTTTATTTATGGTTAGAAGAAGATTCTACTATGTTACTGAAAGAGGATATGATTGCCATTTTAGCAGAGTTTGGTAGCCCTTCCACAATTACAATTTATCGAATGATGGAATATGGAAAAGAACTTATGGCGAATGAAGCAATCGAGCAAATATATAAATATTTTATCATAAAAGAAAACCTCAGCTAGGTGATACAGTTGAGGTTTTTCCTTATATAAAATATTTATATATTATATGAAAAAATAATAGTTTTTTAAGTATTTCGCCTTGCTAAAAAGAATAAAAGGACTATAATGATATTGAAAACGTTTGCAATCGGTAAAAAGGTTTGTATATATTTGTTAGCGTTTTCTCTTGCATTCCTATTTTAAGAGTGTATACTAGGCAATGAAGGTTTACTAAACAAGTGAAATTACAGGGGGTTTACTTACTATGGTAGCCGAAAAGGGAGCTCAAACACAAACACAACAAAGAGAACAACATTTTGAATTATTGAATTCGACACAAATTGTTATTAAAGAAGCCCTAGAGAAATTGGGTTATCCGAACGAGGTATATGAATTACTTAAAGAACCAATTCGTATGATGACAGTGAAGATCCCAGTTCGTATGGATGATGGAACTGTTAAAATATTTACAGGATATCGTGCTCAACATAACGATGCTGTTGGTCCAACAAAAGGTGGTATCCGCTTTCATCCAAATGTAACGGAAAATGAAGTAAAGGCACTTTCGATTTGGATGAGCTTAAAATGTGGTATTGTTGATTTACCGTATGGTGGAGGTAAAGGTGGTATCATTTGTGATCCACGTGAAATGTCTTTCCGAGAACTAGAAAGATTAAGCCGTGGCTATGTAAGAGCAATTAGCCAAATCGTAGGTCCAACGAAAGATATTCCAGCTCCAGATGTATTTACAAATTCACAAATTATGGCATGGATGATGGATGAATATAGTCGTATTGACGAATTTAACTCACCTGGATTTATCACAGGAAAGCCGCTTGTATTAGGTGGATCTCATGGCCGTGAAACAGCGACTGCAAAAGGTGTAACAATTTGTATTCGCGAAGCAGCGAAAAAACGTGGTATTGATATTAAAGGTGCACGCGTTGTTGTACAAGGGTTCGGAAATGCAGGTAGTTTCTTAGCGAAGTTTATGCACGATGCGGGAGCAAAGGTAATTGCAATTTCCGATGCTTACGGTGCACTTCATGATCCAAACGGCTTAGATATTGATTACTTATTAGACCGTCGTGATAGCTTTGGTACAGTAACAAAATTGTTTAATAACACAATTTCAAATAAAGAATTATTAGAACTAGATTGTGATATTTTAGTACCAGCTGCAATTGAAAATCAAATTACAGAAGAAAATGCAGCGAATATTAAAGCGAAAATTGTTGTAGAAGCAGCGAATGGTCCTACAACATTAGAAGCAACAAAAATTTTAACAGAGCGTGGCATTTTACTTGTTCCAGACGTATTAGCAAGTGCTGGTGGTGTAACAGTTTCTTACTTTGAATGGGTACAAAATAATCAAGGTTATTACTGGACTGAAGAAGAAGTAGAAGCTCGTTTAGAAAAAGTAATGGTAAGCTCATTTGATGCTATTTATGAAACATCGCAAGTTCGCAAAGTGAATATGCGTTTAGCAGCTTATATGGTTGGGGTTCGTAAAATGGCAGAAGCAAGCCGCTTCAGAGGTTGGGTATAAACCGGTTATTGATGACGAAAACCGCAATTTCCTGTAAAGGGAGTTGCGGTTTTTTGTTGTAATTATATTATTGGGCCGATCATTGCAATTGGTATTGCTTATGAGTTACATGAATTTGTAAAAAACATAAAAAGAACACTTGTTCTAATAGAACGTTTGTGCTATACTCTTCTTAGATAGAAAAACGGAAACAGAATAAGGGAGAGATTAGAATGAAAATGACTGCACAACAACGTTTTGTAATGTCACCAAATGTAATGGAACGAGTTGAAGTTTTGCGCAAGAAGCATGTGAAACGCTCTTCTTTTTTACACAGAGTGAATCGTTTTTTTGGTTTAGAAGCGAAACAAGATGAAATTTGGTTTTATGGTTTTTATGCGGTGGCAATAAGTATATTGTTATTTATGATATTTGTTTCGAATATGATGGATTTTTTATTTTGATAAGAATATTTGCGATAGGGACACATCATCTGAATACATATAAGGTTAGAAAGATAATTTTATTAGAGCGGAGATGATGTGAATGGCGAAGTTTCCTATACAGCGAAATTATATTAAACACGGAGGATCTCGACCTGGACATCGACTTTCAAAAGTTCGTTTTATTGTCAGTCATGATACAGGAAATCCAGGCAGTAATGCAATTGGAAATCGAGACTATTTTAATGAAATACAACCAAAAGCTTCAGCTCATACATTTATTGATGATAAAACCATACTAGAGATTATTCCGATTCATGAGGTAGCCTATCATGTTCGGTACAATGTTCCGACGGATAATGAAATATATGGTTACAATGCTAACAGCGCAGCAATTGGTGTTGAACTTTGCTACGGAGGAAATATAAATTTTTGGAATGCATATACACGTTTTACTTGGTATCATGCATATTTGTGCCATAATTTTGGTTTAAACCCAAGGACAGATATTGTTTCGCATAAAAAGCTTGACCCTGCTCGTAAAATCGATCCAGAACGTGTATTAAATAATCAAGGTATACCTTTTAAACAGTTTTTAGCGGACGTCTATCGCATGTACGTATCGTATAGATGACAAATATATGAAAAATGAATACAATAAAGATAGGTGCCTACTGCTGAAAGTAGGTTTTTTCTTGTTTTTAATTGTTTATTTGGATAGAGAGTAGAAGACTAGGAGATGAGCTTTACATGCAAAAAGAAACAGCAATTATTATCGGAGGCGGACCGTGCGGATTAGCAGCAGCGATTGCCATGCAAAATGTTGGGATCAATCCACTTGTAATTGAAAAAGGAAATATTGTGAATGCAATCTATAATTATCCAACGCACCAAACATTTTTTTCTTCTAGTGAAAAACTAGAAATTGGTGGAGTTGCCTTTATTACAGAAAATCGTAAGCCTGTCCGAAATCAAGCATTAGCGTATTATCGTGAAGTAGTAAAACGGAAACATGTACGTGTGAACGCGTTTGAACGGGTGGAAGAAGTAAAGAAAGAAGAGGGTTTCTTTATTGTTCGAACAATAAAAGGGGACGGAAAGCAAGAGAGGTACAAAGCAAATTATGTTATTATCGCAACTGGATATTATGATAATCCTAATTATATGAATGTTCCGGGAGAAGAGTTAGAAAAAGTAGCGCATTATTTCAAAGAAGGACATCCTTATTTTGATCGTGATGTTGTAGTAATAGGAGGGAAAAATTCAAGTGTGGATGCGGCATTAGAGCTTGTGAAATGTGGAGCGCGTGTGACAGTCTTATATCGCGGTCAAGTATATTCTCCAAGTATTAAACCGTGGATCTTACCAGAATTTGAAGCGTTAGTTCGACAAGGTACGATAAAAATGGAATTTGGTGCACATGTAAGAGAAGTTACAGAATATACAGTCACATATACGGTAGGAAACGAAGAATATACGATTCCAAATGATTTTGTTTTTGCGATGACAGGTTATCATCCAGATCATAGTTTTTTAACAAAAATGGGTGTGGAAATTGATTCTGGAACAGGAAGACCTCTTTATAAAGAGGAAACGATGGAAACGAATGTCGAAGGGATTTTTATTGCTGGTGTAATTGCTGCTGGTAATAATGCGAATGAAATTTTTATAGAAAATGGTCGATTTCATGGAGACGCAATTGCGAAAACCATTGTAGAGCGAGAACAGTAAAAATTTGTTAATAGAATAATGGAAACACCTTCGTCTAATTTTAACGTTAAGAATTAGATGAAGGTGTTTTTTTGTTACAATCGTATTTTAATGTTTAAACATTGCTTGAATTTCAGCTTGTTCTGTTGTTACTTCTAGTCCAACAAGCAATTTAATGCGTGCTTTTTGAGCATTTAAACCATAGGTGAAGATAACGCCCATATCTTTTAATTGTTTACCGCCACCCTCATAAGAATATACATCTTGAACAATTCCGTTGAAGCAGCGAGAAACAAGAACAACCGGAATACCTTTATCTATTAAACGTTGTAGTGCAGGAAGTGTGCGTGGTGGTAAGTTTCCTTGTCCAAGTGCTTCGATGATAATTCCATCAACGGGAAGCTGCTCAATTGCAGATAATAACGTATCATCCATACCTGCATATGCCTTTAATATAACAGTGTTTTTTGTAATTTGTGTAACGGCATATTTTTCGTGATGTACTAATGCATGGTGAAAGACAACACCGCGCTTCGTTACCATGCCAATTGGACCATATTGCGGACTTTGGAATGTTGCCACGTTACTTGTATGTGTTTTTGTTACATTCGTTGCGCAGTGAATTTCATCATTTAATACGACAAGGACACCTTTTCCTTTTGCTTCTTCACTACTAGCCACTTTAACAGCTGACAAAAAGTTATATAAACCGTCAGCACCTAATTCATTACTGGAACGCATTGCTCCTGTCACAACAATTGGTATATTAGCTTGTACAGTTAAATCTAGGAAATAAGCTGTTTCTTCTAATGTGTCTGTTCCATGTGTGATGACAATCCCTTGTACGCCATCGTTTTTAACCTTCTCGTCAATCATGACCTGCAATTGCAGCATTTCATTTGGCGTTATGTGAGGAGATGGAAGATGAAAGACATCTTCAACAATTAAATCGATATCTTCTTCTAAATTTGGAATAAATTTTAACAGTGGATTTTGCGCGCCGGGTTGAACAACTCCAGTTTCTTTATCTTCTTCCATCGCAATTGTTCCACCAGTGTGTAAAACAAGAATTTTTTTCAATGCCCTTACCCCTCTCCAATCAATGAAAATACACTAAGAACATAACATGATTTGACCGGATTCGACAATGAAAAAGTATAAAACTTATAAGAGATTATCAAAATGAAAATAAAGTGAAACTTCCAACAGTGGGGGGCTTCATCCCCACTGTTGGTTAGTTGAACCAATCGGGCTCTTACGGGCAGTTATCTCCCACTCATCCTCTTTGGTTTCTTATAATCTTGGGGTGGGAGTTTTACTGCCCGTTAGTGCGGGATAAAGTGAAATTTCCAACAGTAGGGAGGCTTTATTCTCTATTAATTGAAAGTTTTGACCAATCGGACGTATGTTGACAGTTATTTATGAGTTATCTGCTTTGTTTTCTCAAAATTTTGGAGTGGAAGTTTTATTGAAAAAATGTAGCGAGATAATAATTAAAGGAGATATGGGATTTGAAGAAAATAGAGAAGATTTTAATTCGTATACTTATTGTACAATGTCTTTGTTTATGTATTGTCCAATTACTTTTAACCCAAGAGCATATAGCGAAATATGTATCAAAAGTGATATTTTATGAAGGAGTAACAAAAGGTGTTATGACAAATATTTTAGAGGTGAATCAATAGCTTTTTCATTTGCTTCTAAGAAGGATTATGCTACAATAGTTGAGGACTTGAAACGGAATAAAGCGAAACGATTATTAGTAGGGGAGCTCTTCTCTACGTTGGTCGTTAATTCAGCTAATCAGGCTTATACTGCCTGTAATGTAAAACGAAACAATTATGAGAGAAGCAGGGGGGAGAACGTACCTGCTTTTCCTTCTGTTTTTATAAGTGAAAAATGGGGTGTTACAATGGAGAAACGAATTTCGATTGCAATTGATGGTCCTGCAGCTGCAGGAAAAAGTACGGTTGCTAAAATCGTTGCTAAAAAACTTTCTTATGTTTATATTGATACGGGTGCAATGTATCGCACAGTAACGTATGCGGCACTGCAGCAAGGTATCGATATTGAAAATGAAGAAAAGTTAATGGAAGTCATAAAAAATATAGATATTAAATTTCAACATGGAGAAGGTGTACAACTTGTCTTTTTAAATGGACAAGATGTGTCAAATGCGATTCGTACACCAGAAGTAACAAATCTTGTATCAATTGTGGCAAAACATCGTCTCGTTCGTGAAGAAATGGTTCGTCGTCAGCAAGCGTTAGCAGAAAAAGGTGGCGTTGTTATGGATGGCCGTGATATTGGAACGCATGTATTACCGAATGCAGAAGTAAAAATTTTCATGTTAGCTTCTGTCGAGGAACGAGCAGAGAGAAGACATTTAGAAAACACACAAAAAGGATTTCCTTCTAATTTAGAACAACTAAAAGAAGAAATTGCGCGCCGTGATAAATTAGATTCCGAACGTGAAGTGTCTCCGTTAAAGAAAGCCGAGGATGCAGTTGAATTAGATACAACATCTTTATCTATTGAAGAGGTAGTTCAAAAGATTATGGATATTGTATCGGTAACGTTCGCAAAATAAGGGAAGAGGTTAGCCTCTTCCCTTATTTTTATTTTTTAAAATGTACGATTCTTCCGATTGATTAATGAGACAATTATCTTGACAAATTCGTCAATTTGTTAGAAGTTAGTAAAAGAGGGTATTTTCTAAATATTTTACATACATGCAAATGGAAGCTATTGTTTCCATTTCGTATATACATAAAGATGCTTTGCCATTTCAGTAGGGAGGTATTTACATGGTAGAAAAAATGAATGAAGAAGTTGTGGACACAAAGGCATTACAAGTAGGTGATATTGTTACAGGTACAGTAACAAAAGTCGAAGATAAGCAAGTATTTGTGAATGTTGGGTACAAAACTGATGGTGTCATTCCAATTAGTGAATTAGCGAATGTCCATATTGAAAAAGCAGGCGATGTTGTAGAAGTAGAACAAACTCTTGAGTTAAAAGTAATTAAATTAGAAGATGATGATTTAGTATTATCTAAACGTGCTGTAGATGCAGAAAAAGCATGGGAAGTATTACAAGGGAAATTTACATCAGGTGAAGTATTTGATGTAACAATCAAAGATATCGTCAATGGAGGACTAGTTGTTGACCTTGGCGTACGTGGTTTTATTCCAGCTTCACTTGTAGAAATGCATTATGTAGAAGATTTTACTGATTATAAAGGGAAGACACTGGCAGTGAAAATTGTAGAATTAGACCGTGAGAAAAATCGTGTTATTCTTTCTCATAAGGCAGTTGTAGAACAAGAGTTGGAAACGAAGAAAAAAGCAGCTGTTTCTTCTTTAAAAGAAGGTGATATTGTAGAAGGAACAGTACAACGTTTAACTGACTTCGGAGCGTTTGTAAATGTTGGCGGTGTGGATGGTTTAGTTCATATTTCACAAATCTCTCATGATCGTGTAGAACAACCATCTGATGTATTAGCAGAGGGACAGACTGTAAAAGTAAAAGTTTTATCTGTTGATGCTGATACACAGCGTATTTCTTTATCTATTAAAGCAGCACAGCCAGGACCTTGGGGAAATGTTGCGAATCAAGTAAAAGCAGGCGATATATTAGATGGGAAAGTAAAACGTCTTGTTACTTTCGGGGCATTCGTTGAGATTCTTCCTGGTGTAGAAGGACTTGTACATGTCTCGCAAATTGCAAATCGTCATGTAAAAAATCCAAATGAAGTATTAGAAATCGGACAAGACGTAAAAGTAAAGGTGTTAGAAGTTCATTCAGAAGAAAAACGTATTTCCTTAAGTATAAAAGAAGCGCTTGAAGAAAATAATGTAACAGAAGATTACAGTAAATATGAACCATCTTCTGATTCTGCTACATTCCAATTAAGTGATATTATTGGAGAACAGCTAAAAAAATTAAAGAAATAATGAGGGATATGTGTGGTAAGAGCAAAGCGCAAATTAGAACATATTGAGTATGCTCTTTCTACTGGACAGTCTCGTACACATGGCTTTCGTGACATTGCTTTTGTTCATCAAAGCTTACCAAATATAAGTTATGAAAGTATATCATTTCAAACGGAAATCGGCGAACTTTCTTTAAGTTCGCCGATTTTTATCAATGCGATGACTGGTGGTGGTGGAGAGCACACACTACATATTAATGAACAACTAGCCTGGGCGGCGCATCAGCATCAGCTTGCGATGGCTGTCGGTTCGCAAATGGCAGCGTTAAAAGATCCTAAAGAAGCTGCTTCTTATAAAATTGTGAGAAAAGCGAATCCGAATGGAATTGTTATCGCAAACTTAGGAAGTGAAGCAACAGTAGAGCAAGCAAAGCGAGCTGTTGATATGCTTGAAGCAAATGCATTACAAATTCATTTGAACGTCATTCAAGAATTAACAATGCCAGAAGGCGATAGAGATTTTACAGGTGCATTGGAGAGAATCGAACAAATTGTAAAGTATTCTTCTGTTCCTGTTATAGTAAAAGAAGTTGGTTTTGGTATGAGTAAAGAAACAGTAGAGAATTTAGCCGATGTTGGTGTTTCTACTGTAGATATTGGTGGTTATGGCGGTACAAACTTTGCTGCGGTTGAAAATGAAAGAAGGCAGAGAGTGCTTTCTTATTTCAATGAGTGGGGCATTCCGACTGTTTCATCTTTAATTGAAGCATCCTCTACACAAAAAAACCTCTCTATTATTGCATCAGGTGGTATTCAAACAGCACTTGATGTAGCAAAGGCTTTAGCATTAGGAGCATCGGCTGTGGCGTTTGCAGGTCATTTTTTGCGAATACTGATGAATGAAGGTATTGAGAAATTAATAGAAGAAATAGAATTATTACATACAGATTTACAGTTTATCATGACAGCGCTGGGGGTGCGAACAATCGCTGAGCTTCAACGAGTGCCAATTGTTATCAGTGGTGATACGTATCATTGGCTTATCCAGCGTGGAATCGATACAACAATATATAGTAAGCGCTGAAAAATTTTTATCTAGGGATTTTGAGGTGAATAATTTTACTGCGCATGGATATAGAGTAACAAAGTAACAGCCAACGACACGTTGGCTGTTTTTGTTTTAATGTTGATTTTGTTTTCGTGCTTGCTCCGGTGTATCGAGTCCTGTTGCGCCCGGATATTGTAGTGACTGACTGCGATCAGACTCTACACGTCGCGATTGTTTTAATTTTTTTTCTTGACGATCTTTACCCATGGTGTCCCCACCTCCTTAGTACAAAGTGTTGCTGTTATTTTTAAAAATATGCAACTGTAGACCAGGATTATTTTTCATGAAAAATTCCCATAATGGAAATAATAGGAGGTGATAACTTGGAAGGAAGTTATTTTTATTTTTTAGCGTGGATGGGATGGATTGTTGCAACGTTTTTTTTGAAAAAAGATACGTTTAGACTTTGTGTTAGTGTTGTCATTTTATTATTTATTAGTTGTTCGCAAACAGTGATTTCAATTTCTTCTTTTACAATCTCAGTAAATGCTCTTTTGCTGGGCGGAATTTCGTTTACTGGAATTGCAGTATATTCAGTATGGAAAAAAATCTATACTTTACTTTGTGCGCTTATAATTGCAATGTTATATACAATTTTTTCCTTAATAGAATTGTACGATCCGATTTGGATTGTTATAAATCGTACATGGATGCTAAGCGGTATTCTCGTTTATACATCTATTTTATTGCATCGAGACCGTCTATTACGTATATGGGGATTGTATGTAGGAGCTTTGCAAGGTGAGTTGTTTGTAGCTTTTGTCTTAAAGGGCTTCAATTTTCCGTATCAACTCGGTAGCTTGCAGTTTTTTAATATGATTGCTGTGTCCACAATGTTCTTTAGTCTTCTATATAGCGTTGGAAAAATAATGACATACACAGGGCAATTTAAGCAAAAACAAGTGAAGGAGGGGCAAGGGTAGTTTATGAATTCATATACATCAGCGATCTTACTTGGGGTAATTGTGGGAACAGTTACACGAATTTTAATGCTTCAAACTGATACAAGGCAGTATCCAACTCGCTTGCATGGCAAGATTATTCATATTGCAATGGGAATTACTGCGTCTGCTCTTGGGGCGGTTGCGATTCCATCAATTTTGAAGAAAGATTTTTCCGCTATTACATTTTTGACATTAGCGGCATCGCAGTTTCGTGATGTGCGTAATATGGAGCGTAATACATTGCAGCAGCTAGACGGATATGAGCTTGTCCCGCGGGGGAATACATATATTGAAGGAATTGCACTTGTGTTTGAGAGCCGTAACTATTTAGCGATGTTAACATCTTTTGTAACCAGCTTTGCGTATTTAGGGTTTAAATCTTGGTATGCCGGTATTTTTGCTGGAATAATAAGTTTCTTTGTTTCGAAAATGTTAATGTCCGGTAAACGACTGCGTGATCTTGTTGAAATTGAACATGTGCCACCACATTTTGAAGGCGCTGGTCTTTATGTAGATAATATTTATATTATGAATATTGGTTTACCAGCGAGACAAAAAGAAATTATGAAGTATGGCATGGGGTTTATTTTGAAACCAAAGTCTATTGATGCACGAATAACGTTAGCGAATTTAGGTCAAAGGCAAGCCATTTTGCATGATATGTCTGTTGCTCTTGGTATTTATCGAGATTCTGGAACACCAGCACTTGTACCACTTGCAAAACGGGATTTAAATGATGGAAGAATAGGTGTGTTTGTTTTGCCACAAGATCAAGATGTGAATAAAGCTATCCAAATTATCGGAAATGTTCCGACGTTAGAAAGTGCGGTTCATATGTCTTCTGAGGCTCCTACAGGAAGGGGAGAAAAAAGATGATATTAGAAAAATGCATTCTTGCTGTCATTACGACAATTCCAGAAAAATTTGCTGGCGGAGCTCCATTGTTTGTATGTGAGACAGTAGAAGAAATGGAGTTTGTAGCCAATAATTTAGAGGCGATTATAGATGGAATTGCACATCGCTTACAAGAGAACCTATATATTATTGTGAAACACTCTTGAAATGTGCTATAATATGAGATGTTTTGATATGAAGAGAAATATTCTGGAATGCAAATCCCTTCTTGCACAAAGAAGGGTTTTTTACATAATAACAGAAGCAAATAGAAAGGATGAAAGTATATGCCAAAACCGGTAGTGGCAATAGTAGGACGCCCAAACGTTGGAAAATCTACTATTTTCAATAGAATTGTTGGGGAAAGAGTGTCAATTGTAGAGGATATTCCTGGTGTAACACGAGATCGCATTTATAGTGCAGGAGAATGGTTAAATCATGAGTTTAACATTATTGATACAGGTGGAATTGATATTGGGGACGAGCCATTTTTGACACAAATTCGTCAACAAGCGGAAGTTGCGATTGATGAAGCTGATGTTATCATTTTTATGACGAATGGTCGCGACGGTGTAACTGCAGCGGATGAAGAGGTTGCGAAGATTTTATATCGTTCTAATAAGCCGGTTGTATTAGCTGTCAACAAAATAGATAATCCAGAGATGCGCAGCGATATTTATGATTTTTATGCGTTAGGATTTGGAGAGCCATTTCCGATATCTGGTACACACGGTTTAGGACTAGGTGATTTATTAGATGAAGCAGCAAAACATTTTCCACAAATTGAAGAAGAAGCATACGATGATGAAACAATTAAATTCTGTTTAATTGGTCGTCCGAATGTTGGGAAATCGTCAATGGTTAATGCATTGCTTGGTCAAGAGCGTGTAATCGTTAGTAATGTAGCGGGTACAACACGTGATGCAGTTGATACTCCATACAGTAAAGATGGACAAGATTACGTTATCATTGATACTGCTGGAATGCGTAAAAAAGGAAAAGTATATGAAAGTACCGAAAAATACAGTGTACTTCGAGCGCTTCGAGCAATTGAACGCTCTGACGTTGTTTTAGTTGTTTTAGATGGTGAAGAAGGAATTATTGAACAAGATAAAAAAATCGCTGGATATGCGCATGATTCAGGTCGTGCTGTTATTATTGTTGTAAATAAATGGGATGCAGTTGAAAAAGATGAGAAAACAATGAAAGAATTCGAAGAGAATATCCGTGCTCACTTCCAATTTTTAGATTATGCACCAATCGTATTTTTATCTGCAAAAACGAGAAAACGTACACATACATTGCTTCCTGTTATTAATGAGGTAAATGCAAGTCATAGTATTCGTGTACAAACAAACGTATTAAACGACGTAATTATGGATGCTGTTGCAATGAATCCAACACCAACACATAATGGACAACGTTTGAAAATTTTCTATGCAACACAAGTCGCGGTGAAACCACCGACATTTGTTGTATTCGTAAATGATCCAGAGTTACTGCACTTCTCATATGAGCGCTTCTTGAAAAATCGTCTGCGCGATGCATTTGGCTTCGTAGGAACACCGATTAAAATTATTGCAAGAGCACGAGATTAATGGAGGGGATGTGATTTTATGAAAAAAATCACAGTAGTAGGAGCAGGTAGCTGGGGAACGGCGTTAGCAATGGTATTAGCTGACAACGGCCACGATGTACGTCTTTGGGGAAACCGAGTAGAACTCATGAATGAAATTAATGAAAAACATGAAAATAGTCGTTATCTTCCGGGGGTTACACTACCAGCCAGTATCGTTGCCTACTCTTCTTTAGAAGAAGCATTAGCAGGAGTGGATACAGTACTTCTCGTTGTACCTACAAAAGCATACAGAGAAGTATTGAAAAATATGAAAGAATTTGTTTCGCAGCCAATTACATGGATTCATGCGAGTAAAGGAATTGAACCGGGAACTTCAAAGCGTATTTCGGAAGTGATTGAAGAAGAACTTCCGGCACATCTCATTCGAGATGTTGTGGTCTTATCGGGACCGAGTCATGCAGAAGAAGTTGGATTGCGTCAAGCTACAACAGTTACATCAGCTGCAAAGCGTATGGAAGCAGCTGAAGAAGTTCAGGACTTATTTATGAATAGCTATTTCCGTGTATATACAAACCCAGATATTATTGGGGTTGAACTTGGCGGGGCGTTAAAAAATATTATCGCCCTTGCTGCGGGTATTACTGATGGACTTGGTTTAGGTGATAATGCAAAGGCGGCACTTATGACGCGTGGATTAACGGAAATCGCTCGTTTAGGACGTAAAATGGGTGGGAATCCATTGACGTTTGCTGGCCTAACAGGTATGGGTGATCTAATTGTAACGTGTACGAGCGTTCATAGCCGAAATTGGCGTGCTGGTAACATGCTTGGTAAAGGTTGCTCGTTAGAAGAAGTATTAGATAATATGGGAATGGTTGTTGAAGGAGTGCGGACAACGAAAGCAGCATATGAGATGGCAAAGAAAATGAATGTAGAAATGCCAATTACAGCTGCTTTATATGATGTATTATTTAATGAGAAAAACGTAAAAGATGCCGTTGGAACATTGATGGGGCGCGTGCGTAAACACGAAGTAGAAGAAATCCCAGATTTGTTGTAAGAAAAGCTGTACAAGTGTAACGATACATTTGTACAGCTTTTTCTTATTTTGGGTCTTTTCACCATTCTTTATTTTCTGCATACCATGAATTGTAGATTACAAGAGAGGGTGAACAAAGTGGATAATAATTTATTTAACAATATTGAAAAGCAATCGAAAGTAAATAAAGATGATATTTTTAAATTAGCTTCTTCTGTTCAAAATGCAAATTTGCGAGATGAGCAAGTATTACGTCAGTTAATTCATCAAGTTGCTGCAATGGCAGGAAGAGATGTATCAAAAGAGAAAGAAGATCAAATTGTAAATGCGATTATTAATAATAACATGCCAACCGATTTTAGCTCATTAAGTAAAATGTTTAAAAAATAAAGTACGAGAAACCATTGTTATATATATTGCATACGATGTGAGGAAGGAATGAATATGAGCTGTTTGTGGGAGTATTTGGTCAGCCGAAGCGGAGAAGTCTCGTGCTTCGGTTTTTTAATGGTTTCATCATATGTGAATGGCATACCGCTGGTCCTTCAGTAGCAGGGTTTCGTCTTATTTTTGATTCGAACGCAATAAATGGATTGTTTTTATTTTTTTAAAAGTTATAATTTGTTAAAATAGTAGGAAAATACATTAAGATAAAGGGGTGTATATATGTCTGTTGGACTTATAAAGATGTGGTTTTCCTTGGGGGCAATGGCTCTCATGTTTATTGCTGTTATTTTCATTTTGTTAAGTCGTCATAAAATAAAGAATTCGTTTTTGAAAGGGTTTACAGCTTTGTTTGCATATACATGTATGATTGTATCTGGACTTATTATTTTTCTCGTTGTATTTAGTGGGCCGATTGAACAATAGAAACAAAGGACGGATTTCTGATGAAGAAAATACTAATGGTTTTCGTATTGTGTTGCACTGGTATGCTATCTGGGTGTCTATATCCGAAAGAAAAGGTACAACAAAATGTAGTACCATATGAAGAACAATTACAAGCAGTGCAAACAGCAGTTAATACATATAGGGAACAAAATGGTAATATATTGCCTATTAAAACACGGGATATGAATACACCAATCTATCAAAAATATCCGATTGATTTTCAAAAGATTACGCCTAGGCTTATGCAAGAACCACCTGGAAATGCTTTTGAAAGCGGAGGAATTTATCAGTATGTATTAGTTGATGTAGAAACAAATCCAACTGTGAAATTAATTGATGTTCGAATGGCTGAACAAATTCGAGATCTAAAATTGAAACTACAAATCTATCGTGATGAACATCAATATCCACCGTTTAAAAAAGTAATTACAGACGGTGTGTATGAGCTTGATTATAAAAAAATGGGATATAAAGAAATTCCTCAAGTGGAAAGTCCGTATTCTGGTAAGAACTTACCTTTTGTTATTGATGAGAAAGGTGAGATATATATTGATTATCGTATTGATTTATACGACATGTTACAAAAATATGGCGATGAAGTAAAAGAGGGAGAAGATATTCGCCAGTTGTTTGTGAAGCATACACCATTTGTACCTGTGTATTCTTTGCCGTATACAGTAAAGAACAAAGAACCAATTTTTTTTAAGTGATAAGTCATGAACCTTTCTTCTAACGAATAAGTTCTAGAAGAAGGGTTTTTTACTTCTTGAAACATTTGCATCGTATACAAAAAGTTCTTTTTAAATAGTCATATGAAATTGGGACAAAATCATATGCTGTACAGTATAAACTACAAGAATAATCATGATTTATTCCCAAAAATGTTGAGGGAGGGAATCACTTGGAAAAGGTTGATATTTTTAAAGATATCGCTGAACGTACAGGCGGTGATATTTATCTAGGGGTTGTAGGAGCTGTTCGGACAGGAAAATCTACTTTTATTAAGAAGTTTATGGAACTAGTTGTTATTCCTAACATTGAAAACGATTCGGATCGTCAGCGTGCACAAGATGAACTGCCCCAAAGTGCAGCTGGGCGTACAATTATGACCACAGAGCCCAAGTTTGTTCCAAACCAAGCGGTTTCTATCCATGTTGAAGACGGACTTGATGTGAATATCCGCTTAGTAGATTGTGTAGGTTATACTGTCCCGGGAGCAAAGGGATATGAAGATGAAAATGGACCACGTATGATTAATACACCGTGGTATGAAGAGCCAATCCCATTTCATGAAGCTGCGGAAATCGGGACGCGGAAAGTAATTCAAGAACATTCTACAATCGGTGTAGTTATTACAACCGATGGAACAATTGGAGAAATCCCTCGCCGTGATTACATTGAAGCGGAGGCACGGGTTGTAAATGAGTTGAAAGAAGTTGGAAAACCTTTCATTATGATCATTAATACAGTACAGCCATATCATCCTGATACAGAACAACTTCGCCAAAGCTTAGTAGAAGAATATGATATTCCGGTGTTGGCAATGAGCGTAGAAGGGTTAAGAGAAGGTGATGTATACAATGTACTACGCGAGGCATTATACGAGTTCCCGGTTTTAGAAGTAAATGTAAATCTTCCGAGTTGGGTAATGGTATTAAATGACAACCACTGGCTTCGTCAAAGCTATCAAGAGGCTGTCCAAGAAACTGTAAAAGATATTAAGCGTCTTCGGGATGTTGATCGCGTTGTATGGCAATTTAGTCAATATGAATTTATTGATCGTGCGAGTCTTGCAGGAATTGATATGGGGCAAGGTGTTGCTGAGATTGACTTATATGCACCAGATGAATTGTATGATCAAATTTTAAAAGAAGTGGTAGGTGTTGAAATTCGTGGTAGGGATCATTTACTAAAATTAATGCTTGACTTTGCTCATGCGAAAACGGAATATGATCAAGTTGCAGATGCACTAAAAATGGTAAAACAAACAGGATACGGTGTTGCAGCGCCGGCACTAGCAGATATGAGTTTAGATGAACCGGAAATTATTCGACATGGATCGCGATTTGGAGTGAAATTAAAAGCTGTTGCCCCATCTATTCATATGATTAAAGTCGATGTGGAATCAACATTTGAGCCAATTATTGGAACGGAAAAACAAAGTGAAGAGCTTGTTCGCTACTTAATGCAAGATTTTGAAGATGACCCACTTTCTATTTGGAATTCAGATATTTTTGGGCGATCACTTAGCTCTATCGTTCGAGAAGGGATTCAGGCAAAATTATCATTAATGCCAGAAAATGCTCGATATAAATTAAAAGAAACGTTAGAACGAATTATAAACGAAGGATCTGGCGGCTTAATAGCAATTATTTTATAATCGAAAGACTCCTTATTCGGGAGTCTTTTTTTTGTTTTTTATGAAAAACAAAATGCAATTATCTAATACTTTATAGCTGATTGTCAAGTTTCATTAGTTTTTCGCATTTTCATGGCAACATTTTCTTTAAAAATATTGAATTATAAAGGAGAATCGTATAATATAGGCCTAGATAATGATTTATCTACATCTTTGTAGTATAGAATTTGTAAAAATTGCCTACAAATGAAGGTAAGACTCATTTTATGATCATTATACAGTCGTATCTTTGGGAGGAGGTGAATGGCATGAACAAGACAGATTTAATCAATGCTGTTGCAGAAGCAAGTTCCCTTTCTAAAAAGGACGCAACAAAAGCAGTTGACGCTGTTTTTGATTCCATCTTAGAAGCTTTAAAGCAAGGTGATAAAGTACAACTTATCGGATTTGGTAACTTCGAAGTTCGTGAGCGTGCGGCTCGTAAAGGACGCAACCCACAAACTGGTGAGGAAATTGAAATCGCGGCAAGCAAAGTACCTGCATTCAAACCTGGTAAAGCGCTAAAAGATGCGGTTAAATAATCCTTACATATTTACGGGGAAGAAGAGTTTCCTTATTGGAAACTCTTCTTTTTGCTTTTAAAAACATATATATGCTAGAATGTGTTCGTAGTATTTTTAGGTTTTATTCGGGAGGGCTAGCGGATGGCAAATGTAAACTTAGAGCAAATCGAACATGCAGTACGCCTTATTTTAGAAGCAATTGGGGACGACCCAAATCGTGAGGGAGTATTAGATACACCAAAACGTGTTGCAAAGATGTATGCAGAAGTATTTTCTGGTATGCATGAAGATCCAAAAGAACATTTACATAAAGTGTTTGGTGAAGATCATGAAGAACTTGTATTGGTAAAGGACATTCCGTTCTTTTCTATGTGTGAGCATCATCTTGTTCCGTTTTATGGCGTTGCTCATGTTGCATATATTCCACGAGGTGGAAAAGTAACAGGGTTAAGTAAATTGGCACGTACAGTAGATACAGTTGCGCGTCGACCACAATTACAAGAACGAATTACATCAACAGTAGCAGATTCTATTATGGAAGTGTTGGAGCCGCATGGTGTAATGGTTGTTGTAGAAGCAGAGCATATGTGTATGACAATGCGCGGTGTGAAAAAACCTGGTGCAAAAACTGTAACAACTGCTGTGCGCGGTGTGTTAGAAACAGACGCACCAGCACGTGCGGAGATTCTATCTTTTATTAAGACGAATTAGTAGGAAAGCAGGAAACTGCTTTTCTTTTTTTATCCCGTTATTCGTAGGCAGTTATCCTCATTTCATGATTTAGAGCGAAGTGTGGGAAGATAGGTGTGGGTAACTGCTCGTAACAGCTCTATTAAGCGGGATTTCCATTAATGGGGGATGAAAGTTTCGCTTTATACGAAACGGCTAGGGGAAGGATAAATAAGTTCAATTTCTACTTTGTTTCGTTGCGTCAAGTTTTCTTTATAGAAAAATGAATGAATGTGTTATAATAGGTTTTATGAATTAGAAAACAAGGGTGATTTTTGTGGGTGACATCTACGGAGGGTTTACGGATATAAAGGAGCAGCTATATAAAAAACTACGCCATCCTTATTTTATAAAGTATATTGAAGAACCAGTTATTGATGAAAAAAAATTAGCGCTCTTATATTCCGTTTTAAAAAGTGCAAACTTACATAGAGAGCAAATTGAACATTATGCAGTAACAATTATGCTTGTACAAATTGCTTTAGATACACATGAGAAGGTATCAAATAAAGAGGAGACGGATGGATCTCATAAACGACGTCAACTAACAGTCTTAGCAGGGGATTATTATAGTGGACTATATTATTATTTACTTTCAATGAATCATGATATCGTACTGATTCGTGCGCTGGCAGAAGGCATTAAAGAGATTAATGAACACAAAATTATGTTATATCAGCAAACATATGAAACGATGGAAGAAATGTTAAGCAGTGTAGGAATGATTGAATCGGCTCTTTTACAAAAAACGTGTGATCATTTTCAAGTGAAACATCTAAAGTCAACAATTAACAATATGTTGACAATAAATCGGTTGCAAACTGAGTATCAAATATTCTTGAAAAAAGAGTCGTCGCCAGTATTTATAGCATTTCAAAAGATTTTATCTTCTGATGATAAAACGAAAATGGAGAACGTATACAACGAATCGATAAAAAAGATACGGAGTCAAATTGATACTTTGATGCAAGATGATACAGGGATTGAAACATTTTTTCCACATTGAAAGAGGCAACTTGAGTATTTTGAATTTTACAGTTGGAAGAAGGGTAAAAGCATGCAACAATCAAAAGAAGAAAGAGTACATGACGTATTTGAGAAAATATACAATAAATACGATGTAATGAATTCGGTTATTAGCTTTCAAAGACATAAAGCATGGCGTAAAGAAACGATGCGAATTATGGACGTTCAACCTGGCAGCACAGCGCTTGATGTATGTTGTGGAACGGCTGACTGGACGATTGCGCTTGCCGATGCGGTCGGTTCCAGTGGAAAAGTATATGGATTAGATTTTAGTAAAAATATGCTTTCGGTTGGAAAAGAGAAAGTGGAAGCTTTACAATTGGACCAAGTAGAATTAATTCATGGTAATGCGATGGAACTACCCTTTGAGGATGATATGTTTGATTATGTTACAATTGGATTTGGACTCCGAAATGTGCCCGATTATATGCAAGTATTAAAAGAGATGACTCGTGTTGTAAAACCAGGTGGGAAAGTTATTTGCTTAGAAACATCGCAGCCGACAATGATTGGAATTCGACAAGGTTATCTTTTATATTTTAAATACATTATGCCTTTATTCGGAAAGATGTTTGCTAAAAGTTATAAAGAATATTCGTGGTTACAAGAATCAGCAAGCACATTTCCGGGAATGAAAGAATTGGCTCGTATGTTTGAGAAAGCTGGACTAGAACAAGTAAGAGTAAAGCCATTTACTTTTGGAGTAGCAGCAATGCATTTAGGCTATAAGCCAGAATAAAGTGAAATTATCATCAGTAGGAAATTTATTGCCTGTTGATGATAAAGTATCACCAATCGGGCTCTAACGGGTGTTTCTCTCCCGTCTATCTCTATTTTTGAGGTAGGAGTTTTACTTTCTGTTAGAGCATGATAAAAATAGAAAAGAAGTTTTAGGTTAAGGTGAACGATATGAAGTTACAACTTATGTATTCTTTTTTACGATCGGATATTGATAAAATTGAGAAAGAGTTAAAAGTAGTTGTTGCTTCTGAGCAACAATTACTTGAAGAAGCAGCGTTGCAACTAATTGAGGCAGGTGGGAAACGAATTCGACCAGTTTTCGTTCTGCTTGCGGGGAAATTTGGAGAGTATAAGCTCGATATAATTAAACATGTTGCCGTTGCATTAGAGCTTATTCATATGGCTTCTCTTGTGCATGATGACGTAATTGATGCTGCTCTTTTGAGAAGAGGGAGTGCGACTGTAAATGCAAACTGGGGTGATCGTATTGCAATGTATACAGGGGATTATTTATTTGCAAAGTCTCTAGAATGCATTACAAATTTAGAAAGTCCAGAAGTGCATAAAGCATTATCATATACAATTCTTGAAGTGTGCAAGGGAGAAATTGAACAAATTAAAGATAAATATGATTTTGGACAAAATTTACGAACATATTTACGCCGTATTAAACGAAAAACGGCACTTTTAATTGCTGCGAGTTGTCAATTAGGGGCAATTGCATCTGGTGCATGTCGTGATACAGTGAATCGTTTGTTTTGGTATGGTTACTTTGTTGGTATGTCATATCAAATTATTGATGATATTTTAGATTTTGTGTCAACAGAAGAAAAGCTTGGAAAACCGGCGGGCGGAGATTTGTTACAAGGTAATATTACACTTCCTGTTTTATATGCGATGGAAGATCCTAAACTTCGTGAGAGAATTGTTCAGGTTAATGAAAATATGTCTTCAAATGAAATGAAAGAAATTATTGAAGCGGTCAAAAATAGTAATGCAATTGATCAAGCCTTTGCATTTAGTGAAAGATATTTACATAAAGCATTAGAAATTATTAAGCCGTTGCCTCGTGGACAGGCAAAACTAGCGTTGCAAAATGTTGCAAAATACATTGGAAAACGTAAATTTTAAATGTTTTTCGAGGAAAATAATAATCTCTCCATTTCAAAAATGTTGCACAATTTTGATAACGGTGATACTATGTGTTTGGGGATATACAATTACATACATATTATGAAGTGGAGAGATTTATTATGGAAAAAACGTTTTTAATGGTAAAACCAGATGGTGTACAACGTGCAGTCATTGGGGAGATTGTTGCTAGATTTGAAAGAAAAGGCTTTCAATTAGTTGGTGCTAAGCTTATGCAAGTAACACCAGAGATTGCTGGACAGCATTATGCTGAACATAAAGAGAGACCTTTCTTCGGTGAATTAGTAGATTTCATTACGTCTGGACCTGTTTTTGCAATGGTATGGCAAGGTGAAGGTGTTGTTGAGACAGCTCGTAACATGATGGGGAAAACAAGACCAAATGAAGCTGCACCTGGTACAATTCGCGGTGACTTTGGAGTAACTGTTGCAAAAAACATTATTCACGGTTCAGATTCTCTTGAAAGTGCAGAACGTGAAATTGGTATTTTCTTTAACAAAGAAGAGCTAGTTGAGTACTCTAGATCAATGAATGAGTGGATTTACTAATTATTTCGAAATAATTTGTAAACGCTTTAAAAATAATGATTTTAGTGAAAAAGCGCAAGAAAGGATGTTTAAATTCCTTCTTGCGCTTTTTTGTTTCGTATTAGTTACGAAACGATAGAGGTTATGATATAGTGTTACATAAATACTGAAATAAAGGGGAGTAACCGATGCGATATATAACAGCTGGTGAATCTCACGGGCCACAACTAACGACTATATTAGAGGGGATTCCGGCAGGTTTACCTTTAGTAGCGGATGATATTAATACAGAATTAGCAAGAAGGCAAAAAGGGTATGGTCGCGGACGTCGCATGCAAATTGAAAAAGATCAAGTTCAAATTTTAAGTGGTGTTCGTCATGGATATACAATTGGTGCACCAATTACGCTTGTTGTCGAAAATCGTGATTTTGCACATTGGACAAAAATTATGGGAGCAGAACCATTGACAGAGGCAGAGTCAAAAGAAATGAAACGACAAATTACACGACCTCGTCCAGGACATGCAGATTTAAATGGTGCGATTAAATATGGTCATCGCGATATGCGCAATGTATTAGAGCGTTCTTCAGCTAGAGAAACAACGGTTCGTGTAGCTGCTGGAGCGGTTGCAAAGCGCATTTTAGAAGAACTGGGTATAAAAGTAGCGGGGCATGTAATTGAAATTGGAGGAGTGAAAGCGGAGAAGCAGTCGTATGACTCTATTGAAGAGTTACAAACGATTACAGAGGCATCTCCTGTTCGTTGTTTAGATGAAGAAGCAGCGCAGAAAATGATGCAAGCGATTGATGATGCAAAAACAAACGGAGATTCTATCGGAGGGATCGTTGAAGTTGTTGTAGAAGGTATGCCAGTTGGTGTTGGAAGTTATGTACATTATGATCGTAAATTAGATGCAAAACTTGCGGCTGCAATCATGAGTATTAATGCATTTAAAGGTGTGGAGATTGGGATTGGCTTTGAGGCAGCTCATAAGCCAGGAAGTCTTGTCCATGACGAGATTTTATGGGATAAAGATAATGGATATACGCGACGTACAAACAATGCAGGTGGATTAGAGGGTGGTATGACGACAGGTATGCCAGTTGTTGTTCGCGGAGTCATGAAACCAATTCCAACTTTATATAAACCGCTGCAAAGTATTGATATTGATACGAAAGAAGCGTTTCAAGCAAGTATTGAGCGTTCTGATAGCTGTGCTGTACCAGCGGCAAGTGTTGTAGCGGAAGCGGTTGTAGCTTGGGAGCTAGCTGCAGCCGTAATTGAACAATTTGGGACCGATCGCATTGATCTAATTCGTGAAAATATTGAGAAACATAACGAATATGCGAGGGGATTTTGATGAAGACAATACAGATTCAAACAGGTTCCAAACAATATAATGTGTATGTTGGAAATCATGCATTGTTACAATTATCAAAACTTATAGAAAATATGAAACCAGCTGTTTCAAGTATTTTACTAATTTCTGATGAAACGGTAGCTTCATTTCATTTAGCCGAAGTGATAAATACTTTGCAGGTAAAACAAGAGGTATTTTCGTTCGTGGTCCCAAGTGGCGAGAAAGAAAAATCGTTTGAAAATTATTATGCTACTCAAACGTTTGCACTTGAAAAAGGTCTAGATCGTCATTCTCTTATTCTAGCGCTTGGCGGCGGAATGATTGGGGATTTAGCAGGATTTGTTGCAGCAACGTTTATGAGAGGGATTCGATTTGTCCAAATACCGACAACTTTACTTGCCCATGATAGTGCAGTTGGAGGTAAGGTTGCAGTCAATCATCCGCTTGGGAAAAATATGATTGGCGCATTTCACCAGCCAGAAGCAGTGATTTATCATACTCCGTTTTTAAACTCTCTTCCAGAAAAAGAATGGCGCTCTGGTTTTGCGGAAGTAATTAAACATTCGCTTATTGGGGATACAGAATTATATCATTGGCTGCGCGAAGAAGTGAAAACATTAGCCGATTTAAGAGATGATAAGTTAATTTATACACTGCAGCGTGCAATACCAGTAAAAGCAAAAATTGTGGCAGAGGATGAAACTGAAAAAGGTGTTCGTGCTTACTTGAATTTTGGGCATACACTTGGACATGCTCTAGAAAAAGAGATGGGATATGGAAACATCACACATGGTGACGGGGTTGCAATCGGTATGTTATTTGCCATCTTTTTAAGTGAACAAATATATGAAAAAGATCTTCAATATAAGGAAATCAAACGGTGGTTTACTGCATATGGCTATCCAAGCATACCAAGTAAACTTGATGTGAATCGCCTCGTTCAATTGATGAAACAAGATAAAAAAGCGAATGGTGGAACAATTCGTATGGTCCTTATGCAGGAAATTGGGGTAGTGGATGTCGTATCTATTTCAGATGAGACCGTCCGAACCGCTTTAGAAGCATTTCAAAGAGAGGAGGAGTCTATTTGATTCGCGCAATTCGCGGCGCAACTACAGTTGATTGTAATGAAATAGAGGAAATATTGACTGCAACCGAGCGTTTAGTGAAAGAAATGGCAAGTACTAATGGGGTTTCTCCTGCTGATATTGTATCTGTATTAATTTCCACAACAACAGATATAAATGCATGTTTTCCGGCAGCTGCATTAAGACGTATTGAGGATTGGTCCTATGTACCGGTCATGTGCATGCAAGAAATAGAAGTTCCGAATGCTCTTGAGAAATGTATTCGCGTTATGATGACGGTTATGACAAATAAACTACAACATGAAATTCATCATGTCTATTTAGAGAAAGCGGTGCAGCTAAGGCCCGATTTACAAAAATGATAGGGGGAAGTTGAATGAAGGTAAAAGAGCAATTATTGTCGTTAAAAGCGTATGTGCCAGGTAGAAATATTGAAGAAGTAAAGAGACAATATGGATTATCTAAAATTGTAAAGCTAGCATCAAATGAAAATCCATTTGGATGTTCAAAACGTGTAACAGAAGCTTTGGCATCATTAGATGGACAATATGCGCTTTATCCAGACGGCGCAGCGTATGCTCTTCGTGAAAAATTAGCAGATCATCTTCATGTGAAAAGTGAACAAATTTTATTTGGCAGCGGCTTAGATGAAGTGATTCAAATGATTAGCCGTGCTCTGTTACAAGAAGGAACAAATGTTGTCATGGCAAAGCCGACATTTTCACAATACCGTCATCATGCAGTAATTGAAAAAGCAGAAGTACGTGAAGTACCTTTAAAAGAGGGTACACACGATTTAGAGGCAATGCTTGCACAAGTTGATGAGCATACACGTATTGTATGGATTTGTAACCCTAATAATCCAACAGGAACGTATGTCTCGATGGAGCGATTACTTTCATTCTTAGAAGCAGTTCCCAAAACAGCTCTTGTTATTATGGATGAAGCATACTATGAGTACGCGGGGGCTAAAGATTATCCGCAAACATTACCACTTCTAGAGAAGTATGAAAATCTTATGGTATTACGTACATTTTCAAAAGCATATGGATTGGCATCATTTCGTATTGGTTATGCAGTAGGAAATGAAAATTTAATAGGTTCGTTAGAGGTAGCAAGATTACCGTTTAATACGTCATCAATTGCACAAGTAGTTGCGCAAGCTGCGGTAGAAGATCAAGCGTTTATACAAGAGTGTGTGAATGTGAATAATAAAGGATTACAGCAATATTACGATTTTTGTGAGAAGTATCAAGTGTTTTATTATCCATCACAGGCGAATTTTGTCTTTTTAGAGCTTGGTATTCCAGGGGATGAAGTATTTGAAAGGTTACTGCAAAAAGGATATATCGTTCGTTCCGGTAGCCCACTTGGTTTACCAAATGGAATTCGTATTACCGTTGGTACGAAAGAAGAGAACGCGGAGAT
>NZ_JBHTHG010000012.1:0-63364 GCF_042676365.1 Bacillus sp. CGMCC 1.60114 | reverse complement strand
TATTCTTAAGAAAAGAAACGGCTCCATTATTAGGAGTCGTTTCTTTTCTTCCTATTTGCGTAAAGAAGAAGGAAAGAAGTACAATAAAGTGAAACTTCCATCGTGGAGGTTCTTCATCCCACACAGATGGAAAGCTCTCACCAATCAGGCTTTTACGGGCAGTTATCCCCAACGATCTTCTTTGCTTTTTTCTCCATCTTGAGATAGGGGATTTATTGCTCGTTAATGCGGGATAAGGTGAAACTTCCGTCAGTGGGAGATTCTTTATCCCCACTGATGGAAAGCTCTCAGCAGTCGGGCTCTTCTTGCCCCAAAATAGCAGGATAAAGAAAGACTACATACGTAAATATTAATAGAGGTGATAGAGGTGAAACGATTAACAAAGCTTAAGAGTGGATTAAACGGAACGATTTTTGTTCCTGGGGATAAATCCATTTCGCACCGTGCTGTTATGTTTGGCGCAATTGCAGAAGGGACAACGAAGATTACGAATTTTCTTCAGGGTGAAGATTGTTTAAGTACGATTGCTTGTTTTCGAAAGTTAGGAATTAAGATTGAGCAAAATCGTAACGATGTCACTGTATATGGAAAAGGATTACATAGATTAGCGGAACCGTCTGAAGTATTAGATGTTGGAAATTCAGGAACGACAATTCGGTTGATGCTTGGTATACTAGCAAATGCATCGTTTCATTGTACAGTTATCGGAGATTCTTCAATTGGAAAGCGTCCGATGAAACGTGTTACAGAACCTCTTCGTCAAATGGGTGCTAAAATTGATGGAAGAGAAGATGGGCAATTTACGCCTCTTTCTATTCGAGGGGGAGATATAAAAGGTATACATTATCGTTCACCCGTGGCAAGTGCACAGGTGAAATCAGCTGTTTTACTTGCAGGGCTACAAGGAGAAGGTGTAACAACTGTGACTGAACCATTACAATCGCGTGATCATACAGAGCGTATGTTACGTGCATTTGGTTGCTGCGTTACTGTTAATGGGTTAACCGTTTCGTTAGAGGGCGGACAAAGGCTTTATGCGGCGAATATTGAGGTGCCAGGAGATATTTCTTCAGCTGCCTTTTTCTTAGTTGCAGGTGCAATTGTACCAAAAAGTAAAGTTGTATTAAAAAATGTTGGGTTGAATCCGACAAGAACTGGAATTCTTGATGTGTTATCACAAATGGGCGCAAGCTTGTCGATAGAGAATATTCGTAATGAAGAGTTTGAGCCGTGTGGTGATATTACAATTGAAACCTCACAATTAAAAGGAATAGAAATTAGCGGTGCGCTTATTCCTAAATTAATTGATGAAATTCCAGTTTTAGCACTGTTAGCTACGCAAGCAGAAGGGACAACTGTGATTAAAGATGCGGAAGAATTAAAGGTAAAAGAAACGAATCGTATTGATACGGTTGTAAATGAATTGAAAAAACTAGGAGCACATATTGAAGCAACAAAAGATGGTATGATTGTGCATGGTAAAACGCAATTACATGGAAACGTGGTAAATAGTCACGGTGATCATCGTATTGGTATGATGTTAGGTATTGCATCGTGTATAGCAGATGGAGAAGTTATAATTGAAAATAGCGAGGCAGTAGCTGTGTCATATCCGAACTTTTTTGAACAGTTACATATGCTGCAAAACTAAAAGAATCTTTTCTTTTTGAGAAGGTTCTTTTCTTCTTCACACTGTTGCTTACATAGAGGCAGTTGTTTATTATGGAATTTACATAAGTATTTATATAAAGGAGAAAGTTATGCAAAAGTTTGAACAAGCTGTTACATATATTGAAAGCGGAGAAGTAGAGAAAGGATTAGAATTATTAGCAGAGCAAGTAAAACAAGGTACGGATGAAGAAAAGTATGATATTGCTCGTTATTACTATACACTAGGCTTTGTAGATCGAGCGCTAGAAATAGTAGAAGATTTGCGCTTGTTATACCCGGAAGAAAGTGAGTTTACGTTATTTTTAGCAGAGTTATATATTGATTTAGACAAAGAAGATGAAGCAATTGAAGTACTTCACGATATTCAAGAGGATGATGAATTATACGTTCAATCTCTTCTCCTTGCGTCTGATTTATATCAAATGCAAGGGTTTGATGAAGTAGCTGAACAAAAATTGTTAAAAGCGAAAGCGATGATGCCAGATGAGCCGGTAATTGCTTTCGGACTTGGGGAATTGTATAGCAGTAAAGGAGAAGATAGTAAGGCAATTCCATATTATGAATCATTACTCCCAGAACATAAAGTGATGGGCGGGGTTGTTGTTCCGCTTCGATTGGCTGAGAATTTAAGTGCACTTGGACAATGGGATGAAGCAATTTCTTATTATGAGGAAGGTTTAGATGAACAAAAAGATATTCACTCTTTATTTGGATATGCATTTACGTTGTATCAAGGAGAACAATATCAAAGAGCAATCAGTATATGGGAGGAATTAAAAGAGTTAGATCCAGAATATGCGTCTTTATATATGTATTTGGCGAAATGCTACGAAAAAGAAGGAATGCTTCAAGAAAGTTATGAAACACTTCAAGAAGGAATAAAAATTGACGAATTATCGATACCATTTTATGTAGAGTTTGCTAACATTGCAGCGAAGCTAGGGAGAAAAAATGAAGCGGAAGATGCACTTAAGAAAGCATTAGAGCTTGATCCTTCTCATTTAGGTGCTACATTAAAGTATTCATACATCTTAAAAGAAGAAGAGAGATATGAAGAAGTAATTGCTGTTGTAGAAAAAGCCATTGATAATGGGGAAACTGACACACAATTACTTTGGGATATTGCACATGCGAAAAAACAATTAGAATTGTATTCAGATGCATTAAAACATTACCAAAGTGCATATACTTCTTTTAAGAATCATCCAGATTTCTTGGAAGAGTACGGCTACTTCTTATTAGAAGAAGGATTGCGAAAAGAGGCGAAAGAAGTATTTACACGTTTATTACAACTAGATCCAACACAAACTCATATTGAAGAATTATTATATAATTTAGAGGATTTTTCATAAGTTGGAAGGAAACTGAATGCTGCTTCTTGAATGTAAAAAGAAAAAAAGAAGGACAGAGGAGGGATTAAGCGCGATGAATACCCCTGTTTCTGTGAATGAGAAGAAAGATTTTGTAAAATGGTTTTTAAATAATTACCAACTGAAACAGCGAGAATGTGTTTGGATTTTAAATTATTTAATGAGTCATGATCAATTAATGGATAAGGTGCATTTTGTGGAACATGCGAAATATTGTCCGCGTGGGTTGATAATGTCAGCAAATTGCGTGAAAGATTTACCGTTTCATTTTTATAAACAAAATGTAATGACGACTGATGCGGAAAAATCGTTTCATGATATTCGCTTAAACAGAGATGAAGACATTTATATTCAGCTTAACTTTAAATCATCTTTCCAAAATGCGAATTATGTGGCAGTACTAGAAGAAAATCCATATTTACCGAAAAATATCGAAGTAAATGAAAAAGACCGTTTATTAGCAGAGCGATTTTTAGAAGAAAGTGTATATTCATTTCGGAAAGAACGGCTTTTGAAATTAATTGATGAAGCGCTTGATACTCATGATGAAGAAACATTCCGCAAATTAACAGAGGAGTTAAAACACTTGTAAACTTCTCTGTGAAAAGAAATTATGAAAATTTTTAGACTATTAAAAAGAAAAACCGTCTTTTATAGATGGTTTTTCTTTTTTTACCTTTATCTGTATGGTTTAATAGAAATAGAATGGAAGTTTCTTTATGATTAGTTAAACGAATTAGGCTCTTATGGGTAAACATTACTTGGTGTAATCACTGCCTGTTAGAGTGGAAGTATCGGGAAAAGGGGGCTATTAAGTGTGAAGTGGGCTGTAGCAGATGTAATAGAATACGAACAAGCAAGAGAATATATTGATACTGGAATTATACCACTCCTTTCGATTTCCTTTGGAAATGGGATGAAGGAAACGGTAGTAGAAGGGGAATTTATTTCGGCTCTAACGAGAGAGTTAGAGAGGGAGTATAAAGGGAGAGTGTTTTTATTACCAGCATTCACCTATGTAGAAGGGTGTGTAAGTGAGCAGCAACGTTTACAAGAATGGACGAACTATTTGAAAGAAAAAGGTTTGCAGCATATTGCGCTGATTACAAGTGATTTTTCTTGGAAAGAAATTGAGCATGAATTAGCAGAAACGCTGTTTTATTTACCGGCACTACCGCTAGACCAACTTAGTGATCAAGCGAAGAGAGAAATAATTCACGCACAAATAAAAAATATTATGGAAATTTTTACTGAAAAGTGGGAAAATAAATAATAAATTAATAGTTTAGATAATTGTGAGTAGTATGATATTGACCAATGTAGTAGGGTATTATATCATGATAGTGTCCTAGTTTTTATCATTTATATTAGTTTTTCACGGGGGGACAATTTCTGATAGAGGGGGGAAATTTTCGTGAGTGAGAAAGAACACAGGGTGTCAAGAAGACAATTTTTAAACTACACTCTTACAGGTGTAGGAGGATTTATGGCAGCGGGTATTTTAATGCCAATGACGCGCTTTGCACTTGATCCAATTTTAAGGAAAGAGGCAGGGGGAGAGATGGTTGCAGTCGCACAAGTAAAAGATATTACGACTGAACCGAAGCGTTTCGATTTTAAAGTAAAACAAGTTGACGGGTGGTATAAATCAGAAGAGCCAAAGTCAGCATGGGTACACAAAGATGAAAGCGGAGACATTGTAGCATTTTCTCCAATTTGTAAACATTTAGGGTGTACGGTGAACTGGAATTCGGACAAGTCACATCCAAATCAATTTTATTGTCCGTGCCACGGAGGGCGTTATACAAAAGATGGTATAAATATAAAAGGAACACCACCTCTCGCTCCGCTTGATGTGTATCAATCACAGGTGAAAGATGGGACGCTTTATTTAGGTAAAGCGAAGCCAAGAGGGGGGGGGAAATAGATGTTAAATAAAATTTACGATTGGGTAGATGAACGGCTAGATATAACCCCTTTATGGCGCGATATTGCGGATCATGAGGTGCCGGAACATGTAAATCCAGCGCATCACTTTTCAGCTTTCGTTTACTGTTTTGGAGGACTTACGTTTTTTGTTACGGTTATCCAAATTTTATCGGGAATGTTTTTAACAATGTACTATGTACCAGATATTAAAAATGCGTGGGAATCTGTCTATTATTTACAAAATGAAGTGGCGTATGGACAAATTGTTCGCGGTATGCATCACTGGGGCGCAAGTCTTGTTATCGTTATGATGTTTTTACATACACTTCGAGTTTTCTTCCAAGGTGCGTATAAAAAGCCTCGTGAATTAAACTGGATTGTTGGGGTACTTATTTTCTTTGTTATGTTAGGGTTAGGTTTTACAGGGTATTTATTACCATGGGATATGAAAGCATTATTTGCAACAAAAGTAGGGCTTCAAATTGCGGAGCAAACACCGCTTATTGGATCTTATGTAAAAACGTTGCTTGCCGGCCACTCCGAAATTGTCGGTGCTCAAACATTAACTCGCTTCTTTGCTATTCACGTATTCTTCTTGCCAGCTGCACTTCTCGGATTAATGGCAGTTCACTTCATCATGATTCGCAAACAAGGTATTTCCGGTCCGCTATAAGATGTTACAAGATTATAAGAAAAGAACATTATTAAAGGAGGGAGACTATGCATCGCGGCAAAGGGATGAAGTTTGTCGGAGATTCGCGAGTACCTATTGTAAGAAAACCGAATATTCCGAAAGATTACTCCGAATATCCAGGGAAAACAGAAGCATTTTGGCCAAACTTTTTATTAAAAGAGTGGATGGTTGGTGCAGTCTTTTTAATTGGTTATCTTTGTTTGACAGTGGCACATCCATCACCACTTGAAAGAATTGCAGATCCTACAGATACAGGATATATCCCACTTCCAGACTGGTACTTCTTATTTCTGTATCAATTGTTAAAGTATTCTTATGCATCCGGTCCATATACTGTTATTGGTGCATTTATTATGCCAGGTATTGCATTTGGTTCGTTATTACTTGCTCCGTTTCTTGATCGAGGACCGGAACGACGTCCATTTAAACGCCCGGTTGCAACAGGATTTATGCTTTTAGCTTTAGCATCTATCGTATTCTTAACGTGGCAATCGGTCGCAACACATGACTGGGCAGCTGCGAAAAGACAAGGTGCGATTGTAAAAACGGTACAAGTTGATAAAAATGATGACGGTTATAAAATTATGCAAAAAAATACATGTTTAACTTGTCACGGTGATAACTTACAAGGGGGAGCAGCTGCACCATCACTGCAAAACTTAACGTTAAAGCCTGAGGAAATTGCGAAAATTGCAAAAGAGGGAAAAGGTGCAATGCCAAAAGGTGTCTTTAAGGGTACAGATGAAGAGTTGAAGAAAGTGACGGATTTTATAGAAAAATATAACAAAAAGTAAATGAGTACTGACTGCAAACTTGCAGTCAGTTTTTCTAGTTTATCCCGTTATTCACAGGCTTTCAGTTATCAACCTATAGAAACTGCACTGTATATAGGGAAATTTGCTATAATATGACTGTATGTTAGGAAAGCTGAGGGATCAAACCGTGACATTTTTATATTCAATATTAAGACAACGCACCTTTTTATGGCTGTTACTCATTGTGAATATTTTTGGAACGATATATGGATACATATGGTATCAATATCAGTTGGTTGAAACACCTTTGATATTTTGGCCATTTGTTCCAGATAGTCCAACCGCTAGTTTGTTTTTTGTATTTGTATTAATCGCTTTTCTTCGAGGGAAAAATTGGGGATTGGTGGAGGCGCTTGCAATTGTAACTTTATTTAAGTACGGTGTATGGGCGGTTGTAATGAATATACTGTTGCTTATTGTACAAGGAGATATTGGTTGGGCAGGGTATATGTTGATAGCATCTCATGGTGCGATGGCTATCCAAGGTTTATTGTATGCTCCGTTTTACCGCATAAAGCGTTGGCATTTTGTACTTGCAGCTATTTGGACGCTGCATAATGACATTATTGATTATGTGTTTAGACAAATGCCACGGTATGGTGTGTTAGATATGTACTATCAACCAATTGGTTATTTCACATTTTGGCTGAGTATAATTGCTTTAGGAATTACATACTACCTTTGTATGAGGGAGCGTCGTCTTCAGTTTTCATTGTAGGAAATGAATCTCTCTGTTCTATTCTTGTCCCATTCTACATAGTTTGTACTAGAAGCTATAGGGGGGACAAGAATGAAAAGAGTATTAGCTGGAATCATAGCGTTTATGTTTATACTGTTTCCTGTTCGTATATATGCAGCTAATTGGAATGAGTTAAATGGATTATTAGATGACTCGTTGCAATTTGTAAAACAAGAGGAGTACGACAAAGCAACGCAAGTATTAACTCATTTTTCACAGCAATTTTTAACTGTCAATCAAACAAAGAAAATAACGCCTGAGCATATTCGTGTTATTTCGCTTGCTTATGATAAAGCATTGCAATCACTAGAAGGACAAGGAACAAGTAAACAAATAAAGATAGATGATGTGCTAGCACTTCGTCTCGCGTTAGATGCAGAAGTATCGAAATATCAGCCGCTTTGGATGGAACGAGAAGAAAATGTGATGAGTGCATTTAAGAAAGTTGAAAATGCAATGCAAAAAGAAGAACATGAACGTTTTCAAGAATCATTAAATGTATTTTTGCATGAATTTGATATTATTTATCCAAGTTTAATGATTGCCTTGCCGGAAGAACAATTGCAACGTGTAAATTCTCATTTGTCGTATTTAGATGAATTTCGTTATATGATGATTCAAAATAAGAGCGGTCAAACACAAGTGAAAATTATAAAAGATGATTTAAATAAAATTTTCCGCTTGACGAAAAGAGATGAGGTAGATTCTTCGCTTATATGGTTTATGACTGTAACAGGAGGTATTATTATTTTTACATTAACGTATGTTGGGTGGAGAAAATATAAAGGAGAAAAAGAAAAACAAAAAAGTATAATGCATTCGAAAAATAGATAAAATTGTTTTCAAATGAAGTGAAATATAGAAACTATGTTGTAAGGTTTCTTTGTTGACAATGTGACAGGAAGAAAATAGAATGGTTATTACTATATGACATAACTTTATTGGAGGTTCATGATGGGTTTTTACTTAATTTACTTCGCTATCATCATGATCATACCGTTGTATGCACAGTCTCGAGTACGCAACGCATATAGTAAATACTCACAAGTGTATTCAACTTCTGGTATGACAGGTGCGGAAGTGGCTCGTAGAATTTTAGATGAGAATGGTTTGTACAATGTAGCGGTAGAAGAAACGCCAGGGCATTTATCTGACCACTATGATCCAAGTTCGAAAACAGTTCGTTTATCGACGGACAATTATTATGGACATTCTGTTGCTGGGACAGCGGTAGCTGCACACGAAGTTGGGCATGCGATTCAAGATGCAAAAGATTATGGCTTTATGCGTTTCCGTCATTCGCTTGTTCCTGTTGCAAATTTTGGTTCAAATATGTCGTGGATTTTTATTATGATTGGTATGTTTGCACGTATGTCAAATTTATTGTTATTGGGAATTATCCTAATGGCAGCAGGTGTGTTATTCCAACTTATTACATTGCCAGTTGAATTTGATGCATCAAAACGTGCAATGAAACAAATTGAAGCGCTTAGCATTGTATCAACGGACGAATATGGCCAAGCTCGTAAAGTATTAAGTGCAGCAGCTCTTACGTATGTTGCAGCAGCGGCAGTTGCAGTATTTGAACTGCTTCGTCTTTTATTAATTTATACAGGTATGCAACGCAACGACGATTAAAGACTATCAGTTTTGATAGTCTTTTTTATTGTCATAATTATCGAAGTGCCTGTTATGTCATTTATAAACGTATGTAATGTGAGAAGGTTGTGTAAGAATAAATGAAGAGTTAGCTGTTTATCATTGAACAGCAGCTCTTTTAGCTCGCGAATAGCCGGATAAAGTGAAACTTCCATGAGTGGGGGTCTTTATCCCCCACTCATGGAAAGCTCTCACCAATCGGGCGCATGCCAGCAGTTATCTCCCAACTATCTTCTTTGTTTTCTTAGAATCTTGAGGTGGAAGTCTTACTGTCCTAAAGTAGCGGGATAAAAGTGTAACAAGCAGAGGTGATAAACATGGAGTTTCCAGAATTATTAGTAAAGAAGGCGAAAGAGCGAATGGCTCCCTATCCTGTTGAAGGTTTTGTATATGGACAAGGACCACCAAATCCAAAAATGATGCTTGTAGGAGAAGCGCCGGGCGAAACAGAAATTCATAATGGGATACCTTTTAGCGGAAGAGCTGGTAATCAGCTCATGGATTTTCTAAAGAGGGTTGGTGTGACAAGAGAAGAAGTATACATTACTAGTGCAGTACGTAGTCGGCCATATAAATGGGGAGAGAAACGAGAGCGAAGTGGAGAAATAGTGAAGCGTAAATATAATCGTACGCCGAACCAGCAGGAAATACTTGCCCACGCTCCAATTTTGGATTATGAAATTGAGCACATTCATGCACCTATTATTGTTACACTAGGAAATATTGCGCTCAAACGTTTAGCTGGTTCAGACAAAAAGGTGTCAGAGATGCATGGTCAAGTGTTTACGCAACCTGTTCGGCGACTAGCAGATTCTAATGACGCAACTTATACTTGGACAGAGAAAGCTTATACAATTTTCCCAACTTTTCATCCTGCTTCAATTTTTTATAATCGTAGTTTGTTGGATGTAATCCATGAGGATTTAGAAAAGTTGCGGAAGTACATATGGTAGCCTCTTTTCTAAGGCGTACACAAACTAAAAAAAGTTATCCGATTGGATAACTTTTTTTAGTTTGGTGTTTAGACAGAAAGTGCATGATTTTCGAAGAACCTATATAGTTAATTGTGAAGGGGATTCTTATTTTCATCAAGCGTAAATCCTTCGCCAACAACATCATGCACATCACTTACAGCAACGAAAGCGTGTGGGTCAACAGATGTGATAATACTTTTAAGTTTTACAATTTCATTTTTAGCAACAACGCAATATAAAACATTTCGTTCAATTTTTGTGTATGTACCCATTCCTTTTAAGAAAGTTGCTCCGCGATCCATTTCTGATAAAATTTGTGCAGCAATTTCATCATTTTTCTCAGATATAATTGTTGCTCCTTTGGCAGCGTATGCTCCTTCTTGCATAAAATCAATGACCTTTGCTCCGATAAAAACGGCAACTAATGTATACATTCCTTGTTGGTAAGATAAATATGTAAGAATTGATAAGATAATGACAACGGCATCAAACATAAACATAGTTTTTCCCATGCTCCAGCCGATATATTTATGAGCTAGCCGTGCAATAATATCGACCCCGCCTGTTGTGCCACCATACTTGAAAATAATTCCTAACCCAACACCAATAAATAAGCCAGCAAACAAAGCGGCTAGCATCATATCATTTTGTAACTTTAAATGTAAATTAAATATATCATAACGCTGAAAAATCCAGAGAAATAACGAAACACTAAATGTCCCTATTAATGTATATAAAAATGTCGTACGACCAAGCATTTTCCAACCGATAAAAAAGATTGGTATATTTAAGATTAAGTTTGTATAGGATGGGTCTAGTGAAAATAGGAAATAAAGAAGTAGTGTAATTCCAGTAAAGCCACCTTCTGCTAAATGGTTTTCAATATTAATATTCACGATGCCAAATGAGAAAATAGCAGAACCAATTAGAATAAAAAGAATGTTTTGTGCTTTTAAGTTTAAATTCATGCAAATCCCCCTAGTATGTAGTTATCACCTTATCTTGTTCTTATGGATAGTATACGTAATTTATCGAAAAATTGTAAGATGACATATGGAAAACTCTCACTCCAAGATCCAAAGAGGAATGGAGTTTTCATATTGTATCCTCAAAAACGTGGTAAATAAGCGATAACATGCGATAATATTTGTCAAATCGTCATGAATTGGCTAACATGATAAATGAAGGATTAGAGGTGAATAACATGGAACAAAAAACAATGAAAGATATGCAAAAGGAAGTAGATGCATATATTAGTCAATTTAAAGAAGGGTATTTTAGTCCACTTGCTATGCTAGCTCGTTTAACAGAAGAGATGGGAGAGCTTGCAAGGGAAATTAATCATTATTATGGTGAAAAGCCAAAGAAAAGCACAGAAAAAGAACGTACAGTTGAAGAAGAGCTTGGGGATGTGTTATTTGTTATGATTTGTATGGCAAATAGCTTAAACATTGATTTAGAAACAGCTCATAATATAGTGATGGAAAAATTTAATACACGTGATAAAGATCGTTGGACACGTATTGAAGAGGGAGAGAAAAAGGAATGAATGAGATTAAAGTAATTATTGCAGGGCCACGAGGACGTATGGGGCAAGAAGCAGTACTTCTTATGGAGAGAACACCACATTTTAATTTAGTTGCTGCTATTGATTATAAACATGGCGGCAAGAAAATTTCTGACATTGCTGGATTACCTAACATAGATGCTCCAATTTATGCGGATTTACATACTTGTTTAGATGAAGTGGAAGCAGATGTTTTGCTTGATTTAACAACACCAGAAATCGGAAAGAAACACGTAACACTTGCGGTAGAGCGAGGTATCCGTTCTGTTATCGGAACAACAGGTTTTACAGAAGAAGAATTGCAAAAGTTGACAGAAACAACAAAAGAGAAACAAGTTGGTACAATTATTGCACCAAACTTTGCAGTTGGGGCTGTTTTAATGATGAAGTTCTCTCAAATGGCAGCAAAATATTTCCAAGATGTCGAAGTCATTGAATTGCATCATGATCAAAAATTAGATGCTCCGTCTGGTACAGCTGTAAAAACAGTAGATTTAATTCGTCAAAATCGTGAACCAAAGCAACAAGGACATCCAAATGAAACAGAGCAACTAGAAGGTGCACGCGGTGCAAATGTTGATGGTATTCATATTCATAGCGTACGTTTACCAGGATTGATTGCACACCAAGAAGTACTATTTGGCGGGGATGGACAAATGTTAACGATTCGTCACGATTCTTTTAACCGTGCATCATTTATGTCAGGAGTAAAACTTTCTATTGAAACAGTCATACAATTAGACCACCTCGTATATGGTTTAGAAAATATTATTGACTAAAGGGGAAAATAAAGATGAAGATTGCCTTAATTGCCCATGATAAAAAGAAAAATGATATGGTCTCGTTTGTGTATGCATACCAACCTATTTTAGAGAAACATATGTTATTTGCAACAGGAACAACGGGTCTTCGAATTATGGAGGCGACAGGTATGTCTGTGACAAGATATCAATCTGGTCCGCTTGGAGGCGATCAAGAAATTGGTGCAATGATTGCAAAAAATGACTTGGATATGGTGATCTTCTTCCGTGATCCATTGACATCGCAACCACATGAACCGGATGTGAATGCGCTTCTTCGCTTATGTGATGTATACTCAATTCCACTTGCAACGAATATGGCAAGTGCGGAGCTTTTAATGCATGCATTAGAGCGGGGAGATTTAGATTATCGAAAGCTACGAAAATGAGGGGAATGACATGAACGGATTACATATATTAGCTTTTGGTGCTCATGCCGATGACGTTGAAATCGGCATGGCGGGTACAATCGCGAAATATACGAAGCAAGGATACGAAGTTGGAATTTGTGATTTAACAGAGGCGGATCTTTCTTCTAATGGAACGGTAGAACTGAGAAAACAAGAAGCGGTAGAGGCAGCTAGAAGGCTTGGTGTACAGAAGCGCATGAATCTAGCGATGCCAGACCGCGGCCTATATATGAAGGAAGAGTATATTCAAGAGATTGTGAAGATTATCCGTACATTGAAACCGCAGCTTGTTTTCGTACCGTTTTATGAAGATCGTCATCCAGATCATGCAAACTGTGCAAAACTTGTGGAAGAAGCCATTTTTTCAGCAGGAATTCGTAAATATATGCCGGAGCTTCCGCCGCATCGCGTGCAATCACTCTATTTTTACATGATTAATGGCTTTCATAAACCGGATTTTTGTATTGATATTAGTTTATATATTTCTGATAAGATTGCTGCGCTAGAAGCATATGAAAGTCAATTTACAAAAGGAGCAAACGGTGTAATAACCCCTTTGACAGAAGGGTATGTAGAAACGGTTGTAGCGCGTGAAAAAATGTTTGGAAAAGAAGTTGGCGTGACATATGCAGAAGGATTTATGAGCAAAAAGCCGCTTCTATTAGATGAAGATTTAATAGGAGGAGTAAAATGAAATTAAAAATAGGGATTACTTGTTATCCTTCTGTTGGCGGTTCTGGAGTGGTTGGAACGGAATTAGGGAAATTATTAGCAGAGCGCGGGCATGAAATTCATTTTATTACATCAGGATTGCCTTTTCGTTTAAATAAAGTATATCCAAATATTTATTTTCATGAAGTAACAGTTAATCACTATTCTGTTTTTCAATATCCACCGTATGACTTGGCGTTAGCAAGTAAAATGGCAGAAGTAGCGCAGAGAGAAAAGTTAGATGTACTGCATGTACATTATGCAATTCCACATGCAATTTGCGCATATTTGGCAAAGCAAATGATTGGAGACAATATTAAAATTGTAACAACATTACATGGAACAGACATTACTGTATTAGGATCTGATCCTTCCTTAAACAATCTCATTCGTTTTGGAATTGAACAATCGGATGTTGTGACAGCAGTATCCCATTCACTCATTAAAGAAACGTATGAATTAGTAAACACGCAAAAAGAAATTAAAACGGTTTATAATTTTATTGATGAACGCGTGTATTTTCAAAGAGATATGTCCCGGTTAAGAAAAGAATACGGTATACAAAAAGAAGAAAAAGTATTAATTCATATTTCGAATTTTCGGAAAGTTAAGCGTGTTCAGGATGTTGTACAATCATTCGCCCTCATTGTAAAACAAGTAAAAGTAAAGCTATTGCTTGTTGGTGATGGTCCTGAATTTTGTACGATTGTGCAGCTTGTGAAAAATTTAGGAATTGAAGATCATGTCTTATTTTTAGGAAAACAAGATAATGTAGCTGAGCTTTTGGCAATGAGTGATGTGATGATGTTGTTATCAGAGAAAGAAAGCTTTGGACTTGTGTTGCTGGAAGCAATGGCGTGCGGTGTCCCTTGTATTGGTACGCGTGTTGGCGGTATTCCTGAAGTCATTCAACACGGAGAAACGGGATACATATGTGAACTAGGAGATATAAAAGGAGCTGCACAGCAAGCAATACAGCTTCTTCAAGATGATACATTACATGCTAAAATGTCCAAGCGTTCCATGCAAGTGGCGTATGAACAATTTGGCTCAGAAAAGATTGTTTCACAATATGAAGCGATTTACTATGACATATTAAGGGATGACAAATATGAAACGATTTAAACGAGCGGTTTCAATTATTAATACGTTAACGCAGAATGGTTTTGAAGCATATTTTGTAGGTGGGAGCGTGCGCGATTATATAATTGGAAGACCAATTGGTGATATCGATATTGCAACATCAGCTTTGCCAGAAGATGTAATGCGTCTATTCCCGCGCCACGTACCTGTTGGAATTGAACACGGTACGGTCATTGTTGTGCAAGAGGATGTTCCATATGAAGTAACGACATTTCGAACAGAGGGAGACTACGAAGATTTTCGTCGTCCAAGCAGTGTTCAATTTGTTCGTTCGCTAGACGAAGATTTGCAGCGTCGTGATTTTACAATGAATGCAATTGCTATGACGGGGACCGGAGAAATAGTTGATTTATTTGGTGGACAAGAAGCCATTGCTAAAAAGGAAATTGCAACTGTAGGGAATGCAGCAGATCGTTTTCAAGAAGATGCTCTTCGTATGATGCGTGGTATTCGCTTTGTTAGTACCCTTGGATTTACTTTAGAAGAAGAAACAAAACAAGCCATTATAAAGTATGGACATTTACTTGAACATATCGCAATTGAAAGAATTACAGTTGAATTTGAAAAGCTACTTGTCGGTACATATTGCGCAAAAGCGCTTCAATTATTAGTAGAAACGAAATTATATGAGCACTTACCTTATTTACAAATGTGCGGAGATTTTATTTCAAAATCAACAGAGTATAATTGGAGCTTTTTCAATAATGATACTGAGGCGTGGGCGTTCTTTTTATATTGCATTAGGGAAGAACACCCATCTGTTTTTTTAAGACAATGGAAATTTTCAAATAAAAAAATAAAAGATATTGTATCCGTTTTATTATATGTGAGGGCACGAGAAAAACACGGTTGGAATGAGTTTTTATTATATAAAGCTGGGAAAGATATTGCTCTTACGGCAGAGCGTGTATACGAAGCCATCATGAATACATATTCAAATTCGAACGTTGAGAGTGTAGAAAAGGTATATGAAGATTTACCAATTCATAATCGTCAGCAATTGCAAGTTAGCGGAAATGATTTATTATCATGGACAGATGAACAAGCAGGACCGTGGATTGCTAATATATTGCAAAAAATTGAAGAAGAAGTAGTATACGGACGATTAAAAAATGAGAAAGAGTGTATAAAGGAGTGGCTGCATAGATGCAATCTGCTATAAGAAAACAGTTGTTGGAAATCTTTTCTGAAGCTAATGGTGAATTTCTATCGGGACAAACGATTAGCGAGAAGCTTGGATGCTCAAGAACGGCTGTGTGGAAGCATATGGAATCCCTTAGGGAAGAAGGATATGAGCTAGAGGCTGTACGACGCTTAGGTTATCGTATTGCAAGTAAACCGGACAAAGTAACGGCAAATGAAATTCAGCTTGGTTTACAGACAGAGTTTTTAGGCAGAACGGTATACTTTGAAGAGTCGGTAACATCTACACAGCAAATCGCAGCTCGTCTTGCTTATGAAGGAGCGGCTGAAGGAACCGTTGTTGTTGCAGAGGAGCAAACAGCAGGTCGTGGCCGGTTAAGCAGAAAGTGGTACTCACCAAAAGGGACAGGAATTTGGATGAGCATTATTTTACGCCCAACCGTTCCGATTCATCAAGCACCGCAATTAACATTGTTAGCTGCTGTTAGCGTAGCGCAGGCAATTGAAAAATGCACAAATCTTTCCGTTGGTATTAAATGGCCGAATGATATTTTAATTAATGGGAAGAAAGTAGTCGGCATTTTAACAGAAATGCAAGCAGATCCTGATAAAATTAATGCTGTTATTATTGGAATTGGCATTAATGTCAATCAAAAACAAGAGCATTTTGCGGAAGAGATCCAGCATATTGCTACTTCCTTAGCAATCGAAGCCGAAAAAACTATTGTACGAGCTGAACTTATGCAGCAAATCTTCTTACAGATGGAAAAGCTATATAAAGAGTATTTAGATCGTGGTTTTTCAGTTATTAAGCTTCTGTGGGAAAGTTATGCTGTGAGTATTGGAAAAGAAATTACAGCGCGTACGATGACAAATACAATTACGGGAATTGCAAAAGGAATTACTGCTGACGGAGTTCTTATACTTGAAGATCATGAAGGAGTCGTACATCATATTCATTCAGCAGATATTGAAATAAAGTGAAGAGGTAGTACGCGACTGATAATTAGTACTGCGCATTAAGCTCTAATGGTCGATTGCTCTTTTCTATTTTTCATTATTAGAGTATTATACAAACCCCAACCCTCTGCTTAAAGAAGCAGAGGGTTATTTTATAGGAAAATAAGTTTCTTTTTTCGAAAAGTATAGCAATTATATTTTGCTATTTGTTATAATAAGGTCGAATATGGGCAGTATCAATGTGAACTGCACCGCTGTTTAGAAAAATCAAAATAAAAATGTGGATTCTGCCTTGATCCAAAATAGGACTGGGACAGAGGGATGAATTTTGCCGAATGATACTACCCTTCTGCCTTTTGTGGTTAGAAGGGTTTTTTATATGTTTTCTTCATCCGGCCATCTCCTCTCTCCAGGTAAAGGAGGAGAAGTTTTTGAAAACTGTAACGGATTTTTTAAAAATGAAAGAGCAAAGTGAACCGATTGCAATGGTAACTGCATATGACTATCCATCAGCAAAGTTTGCTGAAGAAGCAGAAGTTGACATGATTTTAGTTGGTGACTCGCTTGGCATGGTTGTACTTGGCTATGATTCAACAATTCCAGTAACAGTTGATGATATGATTCATCATACGAAAGCAGTGCGCCGCGGAGCGAAAAATACATTTGTTGTAACAGATATGCCATTTATGTCTTATCATGTTTCGTTGCAAGAAACAATGCATAATGCGCGCCGCATTGTGCAAGAAAGTGGTGCGCATGCAGTAAAAGTTGAAGGAGCAGATGAAGTTGTATCAATCATTCGTTTCCTTACGAATGCAGGGATTCCGGTTGTAGCTCACCTTGGATTAACACCGCAATCTGTCGGTGTACTAGGTGGCTATAAAGTGCAAGGAAAAGATGCAGAAAGTGCGAAGAAGTTGTTAGAGGACGCCAAAAAATGTGAAGAGGCTGGAGCAATTGCGCTTGTATTAGAATGTGTACCAATGCAATTAGCGGAACTTGTAACAAAACAATTATCAATTCCAACCATCGGCATTGGCGCTGGTAATGGAACGGACGGTCAAGTTCTCGTATATCACGATCTTATTACGTATGGTGTAAAACGCGTTCCGAAATTTGTGAAGCAATACACGTCTGTGCAAGAAGAGATAGTAAGAGGTATTGAACAATATGTTCATGAGGTAAAGGTAAGACAATTTCCAGAGAAAGAACATTCGTTTACGATGAAAGAAGAAGAATGCTTAGCGTTATACGGAGGAAAACAATAATGCATATTATTACGACAGTGCAAGAGATGCAGCAAATCGCGGAGGAGCTTCGTGCAAGTGGAAAAAAAGTTGGGTTCGTTCCAACGATGGGCTATTTGCATGAAGGGCATTTAACGTTACTGAGACAAGCGAAAAAAGAAAATGATATTGTTATGTTAAGTATATTTGTAAATCCATTGCAGTTTGGACCGAATGAAGATTTAGATCGCTATCCGCGTGATATTGAACGTGATGAGCGCTTAGCACGTGAAGTAGAAGTGGATTATTTATTTTATCCAGGTGTCGAAGAAATGTATCCTGCAGAGCGAACAACAAATCTTGAAGTTGTGAAGCGTACGAATGTTTTGTGCGGAAAGCAGCGACCAGGTCATTTTGCTGGAGTTGTAACGGTATTGATGAAGTTTTTCAATATTACAATGCCAAATCATGCGTATTTTGGTATGAAAGATGCACAGCAAGTAGCAGTTATTGAAGGATTTGTGGATGATTATAATATTCCTGTTACAATTGTGCCAGTTGAAATTGTTCGCGAAGAAGATGGCTTAGCACGTAGTTCTCGCAACATTTATTTATCAGAGAGAGAACGTCAAGAAGCGCCGCAATTATATAAAAGCTTATGCATGGCAAAAGAACGAATTGCTAAAGGGGAACGTAATTCAAAAAATATTACGAACTTCATTAAAGAATATATTGAAACGAACACACATGGTGTTATCGATTATGCTGATCTATATGCGTATCCGAATTTAACTGAGGTTGAGAAAATAAGCGGACGTATGATTATTGCAATAGCTGTAAAGTTTGAAAATGCACGATTAATTGATAATATTACATTTACGGTTGAATAAGGAGGAGCAACTATGTTTCGCACAATGATGAGAGCGAAGTTACACCGAGCTACGGTAACGGAAGCAAATTTAAATTATGTAGGAAGTATTACAATTGATGAGGATTTAATGGATGCAGTTGGTATTGTTGAAAATGAGAAAGTGCAAATTGTAAACAATAATAACGGTGCTCGTTTAGAAACATATGTTATAAAAGGAGAACGCGGCACAGGGGTAATCTGTTTAAACGGTGCAGCTGCTCGACTCGTTCAGCCAGGCGATAAAGTTATTATCATTTGCTACGGGCTAGTTTCAGAAGAAAAAGTACTAACACATGTTCCGAAAATTGCTGTTTTAGATGACAATAATCAAATTATGGAAATGCTTGGAGCGGAAAAAGCAGGCACAATTTTATAATGTATACAAAAAGCTATCTCTGTGAAAGGGATAGCTTTTCTTGTGTGAAAGCAAAATCATTTCATTTTTCGTATCTTTCCATTAAGATGAGTGAAAACGTGGTATAGTAACACTATAGAAATTTTGATTGTTTGAAAGGTAAGAAATTGAGGTGTCATAGATGAGTAAGCGTTATGTCGTAGTCGATTTAGAAACGACAGGGAATGCCTGGAAAGATGGAAAAGATAAAATTACTCAAATTGCAGCAGTTGTTGTAGAAGATGGAGAAATTCTTGAAATTTTCTCTTCTTTTGTAAATCCTGAACGGGACATTCCACCATTTATTACAGAATTGACGGGAATTGATGAAACACTTGTGAAACAAGCTCCGTTATTCAGAGATGTAGCGCCGATGATTATTGAACTATTACAAGGTTCGTACTTTGTTGCGCATAATGTTCATTTTGATTGGAATTTTTTACAAGAAGAATTACGGCAAGCGGGATTCCTAGAAGTAACATGCCCCAAAATTGATACAGTTGAAATGGCACATATTTTATTGCCGACAGCTGATAGTTATAAATTACGTAATTTAGCAAAAAGATATGGCTTTGATCATGATCAGCCTCATCGTGCTGATAGTGATGCAATGGTAACAGCAGAGATATTTTTACAATTGCTTTCTAAAATAGAAAGTTTACCACTCGTTACATTGCAAGCGTTATATGAATTAAGCGATATGTTCCAAAGTAACATCGGAGACATTATGTCTGTATGTATTTTGAATAAGATGATACATGGAACAGATGATGCGGAAAAATATGATATACATCGAAATATTGCTCTCTGCAAACGCAATTATGCATTGCAGATTGGTGAGGAGAAAATTGCTGACTTTTCTTCTTTTTTAACAGAAGCGACGCAGCGTTTAGCTGAAGTAATGCCGTTTTTTGAAAAAAGAGAAGGGCAGCAGATGATGATAAATGAAGTATACGAAGCGCTTAGGGACTCTCGATTTTCGTTAATTGAAGCCGGAACAGGTACAGGGAAAACACTAGCGTATTTACTGCCTAGTATTTTTTATGCGAAAGAAAAAGAACAGCCGGTAGTCATTAGTACACAAACTGTGCAGTTGCAGCAACAAATTTTAGCAAAGGAAATTCCATTGTTGAAAAAAATAATTCCATTTCCTTTTGAAGTAGCCATGTTAAAAGGAAGGAAGCATTATCTATGTTTACATAAATTTGAGCATGCACTAGGCGAAGTGGACAATCATTATGATGATGCATTAACGAAAGCAAAAATTTTAGTATGGCTTCTTGAGACAGACTCAGGAGATCGAGATGAGTTAAATATTCCAGCCGGAGGAAAGTTTTTATGGGAACGTATTTGCAGTGATGCCCATAGTCCAAACAGTATAAAGAGTGCGTGGTTTAGCCGCTGTTTTTATCAGCGTGCAAAAAATAAAGCATTATTTGCTGATGTTGTAATCACAAATCATACATTGTTATTTCAAGATTTCGTAAGTGAAGAATCATTACTTGTATCATGTGAACATATTATTTTTGATGAAGCTCACCATCTGGAAGAAACGGCAAGTAGAGCATTAGGAGAGCAGTTTTCTTGTATGTATTTTCAACTTATTTTATCGCGTTTTGGTACATTAGAAACATCTGATGTGTTAGCCAAAGTGTACGATATGATGAAACAGTCGCAAATTGCTGTTCGTTCTGAGTTTCAAACGATTAGTCGTACGTTGAAAGAAATCAAGTTTGATGCAGATGAGCTATTCCAAATGCTGCGTACATTTATATTCCAAAGAACAAAGCAAGAACATGCACCTGTAAATATGCCGCTTATGTATCGTTATGATGTAAATAAAGAACGAGGGAAACTTTGGCGCAGTATTGTTGAATTAACGGATCGTTTTCTGCATCAACTAGGCAAATTGCTTATGCTATTAGAAAAACAAGGTGAAATGTTGCAAAGGCAAAATGAATGGGAAATGCATATGATTACGGGGGAGTTTGTGCATCTTATAGAGGTACTTTCTAAGATGACCCATTCTTTACGGAAACTTATTTTAGAAGATACGAGTTATGTGACATGGATGGAAGCAGAAGCGAAAGGAACAATTCATTCGACTATTCTATATGCACAGCCAGTAGATATAAGCGATTTATTTGCAGATCAATTTTTAACCCGCAAGCGAAGTGTTATTTTTACTTCAGCTACTTTAACTGTGAATGATACGTTTGATTATATAGAAGAAGAGCTTGGGTTAGTGGATTTTACACCGAATGCATTAACAATTCCATCACCATTTCATTATGAAGAGCAAGTAAAATTAATGGTTTCAACAGATATTCCGCATATTAAACATGTAAGTGAAGAAGAGTATGTAAGAGCAGTGTCTGAGCATATTATGAAGATCGCTAAAGCTACAAATGGTCGAATGCTTGTTTTATTTACATCATATGAAATGCTAAAACAGACATTTGAAGTATTGAAAAAAGAAGAGGCGCTGGAAGAATTTCTTTTGTTAACACAAAGTGTTCATAATCGTAGCCGTACTCGAATGATTCGAAAGTTCCAGGAGTTTGAAAAATCTATATTATTAGGAACAAGTAGTTTTTGGGAAGGAATTGATATACCAGGAGAGGCGTTAAGCTGTCTTGTAATTGTTCGTCTTCCGTTCACATCACCGCATCAGCCAATGATGCAAGCGAAAAGTGAACGGCTAAAAGAAATAGGCGAAGATTCATTTACAAAAATTGCTTTGCCACAAGCAATTCTTCGTTTTAAACAAGGTTTTGGACGCCTTATCCGTACAACGACGGATACAGGAACAGTATTTGTGTTAGATCGTCGTCTCACCGCATCTTTTTATGGGAAACGATTTCTTCAATCTATTCCGAGCATTCCGTTGTACGAAGGACCGTTAGAAGATTTGCTAGAAAAAATGGAATAAGTAGGGGGCTTCATGCCCCTAATGATGGAAAGTACGTCCGGGCATATGTCAGCAGTTATTACTGTTTCTCTCAAAATCTTGAGGGGGTTTTTTACTACTTGCAAATAGCATGATAAAAACTAACGCCTAAAGCAAATTTGCTTCAGGCGTTACATGTGGGTAGGAGGAAATTTTATTTTTTCTTACATTAAGTATAGAAATACGATGGTTTTCGACTTCAAACCTTTTTTTGAAGAACATGTCCTGCTATAATAAATGGGTGATGAAGCAGGGTTTATAAAGAATGTACTCTTATTGTAACCGCAATGCGTTCTTCTATAATTAGAAATTTTGTGTAACGGAGGAGTTTTTATGGAGAAGAAAATTGAAGTACTATCAACGACGCGTCTTGGATACACGTCTGATTTATACAAGATTGTTGATAGTTTAAATCGAACATTAAAAGAAAAAGATCTGATGTTCGGATTAGCGTTAGACGAAAAAGAAAAAGAGACAGCAATATTTACGATTTACAGAACGTAGTGATACAATGAAAAAGTGGATTTTAACAATATTTATTGTAATCGTTGCTGTTGTTTTATATGGGGTACACATTTATAATACAACGATGGAGAAAAAAGTTCCGAAAGAATCGAAAACAGTTGAGATTGCAAAAGAAAAAGCAAAACTTACCAAAGTAACAACAGTCGATTATTATAACGGTCAAGCTCCATATGAAGTTGTACAAGGTGTGAATGAAAAAGGAGAACAATATATCGTTTGGGTGCCTGAGAAAAAAGGAGATATTTTGGTGCGAAAAGCAAGTGAAGGTATTTCTGAAAAAGATGCGTTGCAAATTGTTTCCAAAGAGAGAAAGCCAAAGCAATTTGTGAAAGCAAAATTAGGCGCTGAAAACAATGTCCCATTATGGGAAGTTACATATATTGATGATGAAAATCGTTACACTTACTATTATCTTGCATTCGAAGATGGTAAGTTTTTAAAACGATACAGCATTGAAAAATAAGTGCAGGGGGAACTCAGGATGAAATTAGCAAAGAGAGTAGCTGCTCTAACACCGTCTACAACGTTAGAAATTACAGCAAAAGCACAAGCGTTAAAAGCAGAAGGACATGATGTAATTGCATTAGGAGCAGGAGAGCCTGACTTTAATACACCAGAGCATATTATAGATGCTGCTCATAAAGCAATGTTAGAAGGTTATACGAAATATACACCAACAGGTGGATTAGCTACGCTGAAACAAGAAATTATTAAAAAGTTTGAGCGTGACCAAGGTATATCTTATGAACCTTCTCAAGTTATTGTATGTAACGGTGCAAAGCATGCTTTATATACGCTGTTTCAAGTATTACTTGATGAAGGTGATGAAGTTATTATTCCAACTCCGTATTGGGTAAGTTATCCAGAGCAAGTAAAGCTTGCAGGTGGTGAACCAGTATATGTAGATGGATTAGAAGAAAATAATTATAAAATCACACCAGAGCAATTGCGTCAAGTGATTACAGAGAAAACGAAAGCCGTAATTATTAACTCACCTAGCAACCCAACAGGGATGATTTATAGCAAAGAAGAGTTGCAGCAGCTTGGGCAAGTATGCTTAGAGCATAACATTTTAATTGTTTCTGATGAAATTTATGAGAAATTAATTTATGGCGATGCAGAGTATATATCAATTGCTGAGATTTCTAATGAATTAAAAGAACAAACTCTTATTATTAACGGTGTATCAAAGTCGCACTCAATGACAGGATGGCGTATTGGTTATGCAGCAGGTAATAAAGAACTTATTAAAGCAATGACGAACTTAGCAAGTCACAGTACATCAAACCCTACTTCAATTGCGCAGTACGGAGCGATTGCTGCTTATGCTGGAGATCAACAACCTGTAGAAATGATGCGCAGCGCGTTTGAAGAGCGTTTGAATATCGTTTATGAGAAACTGATTCAAATTCCTGGGTTCTCTTGCATTAAACCGCAAGGAGCGTTCTATCTGTTCCCGAATGTGAAAGAAGCAGTAGCATTAGCTGGTTATGAAACAGTTGATGAATGGGCAAAAGCATTATTAGAAGAAGAAAAAGTTGCCCTCATTCCAGGAACAGGATTCGGAGCACCAAATAACGTTCGTTTATCATACGCAACTTCACTTGAACAACTAGAGAAGGCGTTAGAACGTATTAATACATTTATGAAAAACAAAATGAAGGGCTAAGCGTAGCTCCTTCATTTCTATAGTTGTTGCTTACCTTAGACAGCTTAAATGATACCTCCCTTTCATATAGGGAGGTTTTTTTGACGAATTGTGCTAAAAAGAAATGTGAAGAGGTGTGTTATACTAGAAAGCGAGGTGTTTGATTATGAAGAAGAAAATCATGTTAGAGTGGTTTGAACAAGGCAGCATTGCGATTCCAAAGTTATTAATGATGCACTATAAAAAACTTGGTTTAAATGAAGTAGAGTTTATGGTATTACTTCATGTGCATACATTTTTAGAATCGGGAAACTCTTTCCCAACACCAGGAGAAATTGCAGAGCGGATGACCATTACGCAAACAAAGTGTATGGAGATTATTCAAACGTTAATTCAAAAAGGTTTTTTAGCGTTAGAAGGAGGACGCAAATCCGCGGCAATGATTTGTGAAAGCTACTCATTACAGCCTCTTTGGGAAAAGATATTACACTTTTTAATGAGTGAAAATATTGAAGAAGAAGAGCGAGAACAAAAACAATTACAAATAAATTTATATACGGTGTTTGAGCATGAATTTGGAAGACCATTATCTCCATTTGAATGTGAGACATTAGCAATGTGGCAAGATCAGGATCATCACGATCCACTTTTAATTCAAAGTGCTCTTCGAGAGGCTGTTATGAGTGGAAAGTTGAACTTTCGTTATATCGATCGCATATTGTTTGAGTGGAAGAAGAACGGAATTAAAACGGTTGATCAAGCGCAGAACCAAGGACGGAAATTTAGAGAAAATCAGCAACGAAATCAGAAAGTATCACACCAAGAAACAAAGTATACAGGAAAAGTGCCGTTTTATAATTGGCTAGAGCAATAATGGTAGGAGGAAAAAATGCTAAACAAAACACAAATTAGACATTGCCTTGATGTAATGGGAGAAATGTATCCAGAAGCGCATTGTGAACTTAATCATGACAACGCATTTGAACTTGTTATTGCGGTAGCACTATCTGCGCAGTGTACAGATGTTCTTGTAAATAAAGTAACAAAAAATTTATTTCAAAAATATAAAACACCAGAAGATTATTTAAGGGTGTCTTTAGAAGAATTGCAACAAGATATTCGTTCTATTGGTTTGTATCGAAATAAAGCAAAAAATATTCAAAAACTATGTCGTATGCTTATTGATGAATATAATGGAGAGGTTCCGCAGGATAGAGACGAGTTAACGAAGTTGCCAGGTGTAGGACGTAAAACAGCAAACGTTGTTGTCTCCGTTGCATTTGGTATTCCGGCCATTGCCGTTGATACGCATGTAGAGCGCGTTAGTAAACGACTTGCCTTTTGTAAATGGAAAGATTCTGTATTAGAGGTAGAGAAGACATTAATGAAGAAGGTACCGACGGAAGAGTGGGGTGTAACACATCATCGTATGATTTTCTTTGGGCGCTATCACTGTAAGGCGCAGCGTCCTCAGTGTGAAGAATGTAGGTTGTTAGAGCTATGTCGTGAAGGTAAGAAACGTATGAGAGAGAAGGAGAAGAAATGAAGCAAGTCCTTGAAATACCCAATGATTTTCGGTATAGTCCTTTTTTCAAAGAAGAGACTGTTATTGAATACAATGCAGAAAAATCATTTGGAGAGCTTTTAAAAGAGACGTGCTTTCTCTTTGATATCGATCAGCGGTATAAGCCTTGGAATGAGATAGAAATGAGCATTTCTACTGTATTAAACTTATGGAAAGAACAAAAAGAAGAGATTTCTATACTATTTCGAAATCGGAACAAAAAAGAAGCAAAAGATCCGATGGTACGCTTTGCAGGACATCTTTTATCGATTTTACACTGGATCAATGGAACGTCTGTTGTCAGTTTAAAGGATATGAATGAACAAATAGAAAGGTTAGAAAAAAAGCCAGTTAACTTCATGGAACGTTTTTTATTTATTACGAAACAGCCAGATCATTATCATTCTTTTATTCAGCTGATACAATTGTATGAAGAGGTAGAAAAGCTATATGTAAAAATAATTATAATAAAAAAGAAGCCATCTTCTCAGTGAAGATGGCTTCTTTTTTATTAATGTGTAGATTGCTGTTGTCCACTCTGATTACCTGTATTTCCACCTTCTGGAGGTGTTGTCGGTGTAGTTGGTGGATTCGGGTTCGGATTTGGGTTCGGATTCGGATTTGGGTTCGGATTCGGATTTGGGTTCGGATTCGGATTCGGATTTGTTCCTTCATCCGGCTTAGTATTTCCATTTTGTTGATTTTGTTTATCCTGTTCGGCTTTCTTAGCAGCCTCATCATCAGCTTTTTTCTTGGCTTCTTCATCGGCTTTTTTCTTAGCCTCATCATCAGCTTTTTTCTGAGTATCATCACTACCAGGTACTACTACTGTTGCAGTTACTGCATCACTCGAGCTGCCACCTTTTTTCGCAACAAGAGAGATGGTATAGGTAACACCAGGTTTTGTACCGCTAATGGTTGCACTTGCGCCACTTACTTTTGCACTACCGCTAGAACCATCACTACCTTTATAGCTTACAGCATAGGATACGTCTGAATCAGATGAGCCAGACCAACTTAACGAAATACTTTGCGATGCAGCATCATATGATGCATTTAGCCCAGTTGGTGCATCAACGTTAATTTTTGGAACATCATCTTTTTTAGCACCTTTAACATAAAGCTCATTATTTACGCGTTCTACACTACTTGGCATTTCAAAGCGAGAATTATCAGATCCAAATTCACTCATCATCGCTTTAAACATACGTTGTGCGATAGTAGCTGTTGATGATTTATTAGCAATATAATTTTCTGGACCATCTTTATCGTACCCGGTCCATACAGCCATTGTATATTGTGGTGTATAGCCAGCGAACCAACTGTCACGGTTTGCTGAGGATGGAATGCCATATTTTCGTAATACTTTGTCATCAAAGTTTGTTGTTCCCGTTTTACCAGCAACGTCTAATGATGGAACATTTGCTGCTTTACCAGTACCAGAATCCACAACACTACGAAGCATATCAGTAATCATATATGCTGTGTAATCTTTCATTACTCGTTTTCCTTTTGGTGTAAAGTTCACTTCTTTGCCATCAGGATATACAACTTTTGTTACGAAGTGTGGTTTATGATATACACCGCCATTTCCGAATGATGCATAGGCACCAGCAAGGTCAAGAGGGGATGCTTCATTACTTCCGATTGCTGTTGATTCATGTACACCATCTTGTCCAAATGTCATACCAAGTCCTTCAGCAAAAGATTGTGATTTATCTAAACCGACTTCTTTAGCAGTTTTCACAGCAGGAACGTTACGAGACTGTGCTAATGCATCACGCATTGACATTGGACCTTTGTGGTCGTTATCAAAATTTCGAACCTCTTGTCCTGTTGAATATTTAAACGGCGAATCGTCAACTTGATGATACGTTGACCATTGTTTATATTCAATAGCAGGGCCGTAGTCAAAAATTGGCTTCATTGTAGAACCCACTTGGCGCTGTAAGTCAACGGCCATGTTATGTCCTTTAAATGTTGCTTTATTTTCACCTCGTCCGCTACCAATTGCACGAACTTCGCCCGATTCCGTATCCATAAATACAAATGCACCTTGGAATTGCTCGTTCGGATAGTTAATAACATCTTCTGTGTTCATTATTTTATCTGCATAGTTCTGTGCTTTTGGATCTAATGTTGTGTAAATAGAAAGACCATCAGAACCGATGTTGACATCTTTAATTTGTGATTCGATTTCTTTTACTGCAGCATCTAAGAATCCTTGGTAAGGCATTTGTGTTGCTTCTTGAGACGGCTGAAGACCTTCCGTTACTGGAATTTTCTTCGCATCTTCCATTTCTTGCTTCGTAATATAGCCATGTCTGTTCATTAAATATAATACTGTGTCGCGTCGTTCTGTTGCACGCTTCACGTTTTCTGGTTTTGTAGGATCATAAATATTAGGTCCTTGTGGTAATCCCGCAAGCATCGCTGCCTCATTTAATTTTAAATCTTTTAGGTCTTTTCCATAGTAATTTTTTGCAGCTGTTGCGATACCATAAGAACGGTTACCTAAGTTAATCTTGTTTAAGTACATTTCTAGAATTTCATGTTTTGAATATTGTTGCTCTAGCTTGTAAGCTAAATACCATTCTTGTACTTTACGTTTTGTTGTTTTTTCCATTGTTAGGAAGTAGTTTTTAATAACTTGCTGTGTAATTGTACTACCACCTTGAGAACCGAAATCTCCAGTTACATTTAAGAAAATCGCTTTTGCAGTACGTCTATAATCAATCCCATGGTGCTCATAAAAGCGTGAATCTTCTGTAGCTAGGAAGGCATTTTCTACTACTTTTGGAACTTGATCATATGTGATTTTCGTTCGCTTTTCAGCGCCATATTCGTATAAGAACTTGCCGTCTTTATCATAAAATTTTGTTGATAATGGAATCTCAAGTTTTGCTTTATCTAATTTTGGAGCATCCTTTATCATAATAAAGAAAGCAGAAACCCCAGCTACTAGTGTCACGATGCCGACTAATAAGCAAGTGATTAAAAATTTACGTAGAAACGAGCCTTTTTTCTTTGGTTTCGCTTTTTTAGGATTTTCTTGCTTCTGTTTTTTAGCTTGTTTTCGTTCTTCACGAGAACGATAATTTTCTGACATTATACTTTCTCCTACCTTTCATTTCCTCCCCAAAAGTCGAAAAATGAGCCTTATTGTTGACTCTATCACGAAAAATAAAGTGTGTCTAGTACGCGAATATAATCAATGCGAGGGTGATAACCGCATGGTAATAAGTATCCACACTCTTCCACTTCCTGTTTTGTAATGGATTTACGTCCACCAGCTTCTTGTCGATTCCAAAATGTAATGACATGTTTTGCTTCTAATAAATAAAATTCATCATAAAGCGTAAATTTAATAATAACAAATGCAATCCCATTATGAGCTAATACTTGTTTCATATGTTGAATTTGATGAAGATGAAAGTTTTGTAATGGAAAGCTTGTTTTATTTTTAGTTTCTTTCGCTTCAAAGTCAATGTATTTGCCTTTGTATACACCGTTGTAATCGGTTGTGGAAGGTTGCTTAAAGTACGCTTCTTTAATCACAGCAGCGCTTCGTTTCGGATAATCGACTTTTACAATTTGAAGAGGAGTGGGCTTTTTATGAACACAAGCAATGTTGTGCGTTAAATAGTACTGATTTGTTTCGTTTAATTCCTCTTCAAGTGACATACCTCTATTACTATAAGTATGTTTTCTTGTAGGCGCATTATGAGTTTGCTGCGTTTCCTTATACTTTCTTCCGTTTGGGTAACGAATGGTCATGGTTTGTCCACTCCAACTTGCATAGAATAACTTACAAAGGTGATTATATCAAAAAAAATGAAAAATAGGCGATTTTTTTGAACATAGAGAAGGGGTGAAAGCATTGTGTTTGCACACAGTGAATATGAAAAAATAAGACAAAAAAGGCAAGTTACTTTTTATACAAAAGAAGAGAAAGAGCTCGTGCATCGTATTGAACAACAAACGCTCCTTGCTAATGCTGATAATATTTCGCGTACGCATGCTTATAAAGAATATTATGAGCACAATAAAGAAATTCGTTGGTCATTTTTAGCCAGTATGATATCTCGAAATGCAGGCTGGAATATGACAGATTTAGAAGGAAAATATTATCCAAAAGTTCTATCCAAGGAGATCCGTAAACAGTTATTTCTTACATATGAACGTTCAAATTGGCTTATTTTTTTAGACGCATATCCCCAGCTGTTATTGTATGAGTATAGTAAACAAATGCAAAAACCTCTGTTTCATTTGTTGCAAATATTTTCTGTTTCTATATTTATGGAAGTAGAATGGAATTATTTTTGGAATCAAAAAAATGAGGATAGACTTATGAAGGCTCTCATAATTAATGAACAACATATTATCCAAAAGCCGGTAATTGAGCATCCTTTTTATCAAAAGCATGTATTTCAAACATTATTGTTCAAATTTCAAGAATTGTTTCATTTTAGTGCGGCGATATTTCCGACAGTTACTGGAAAATTATATGGATTCTCTGTACATCAGTTCGAAACACTAACAAAGAGAATTGAGCTAGGGAAACGATTAGCATGGTTATTATTTCATCCAACTTATAAGGATTTGTTTTATACCTTCTCCTCTCAAACAGTTCATACAGGGTCAAGGTTAGATTATGAACAATACTTCCTTACTTTTAAGGAACAACATACGCCTCAGCTTCGCGATGTATTTTCTGTTATCTCACATCATCGTGATGCAGGGAAAGATTGGTTTCATTCAGGAATGAATATAGAGGAATTATTTTTGTTTGAAGAACCAAAAATAAATATTGATATTACAGAATGGTTTTTACACAAACAGAAACAATTACACGTGTTTGCTTCAATTAACAGTCTTTTTTAAAAGAATTTAATATTCATGATATAATAAAAAAATCCCGCTCTATGAAAAGCGGGAAGAGAGTTAAACTAGCTGTAAGAGTTCGATTGGTTTAACTAACCATCAATGGAAAAAGGTAACCATTGATGGATGTTTTACTTTACCCCGCTCAAACGGTTGGTAAGAAGTGAGAGCGGGGAGGAAAGCAAACCAAGCGTAAGAGTCCGATTGGTTCAACTAACTTTTCATGGAAGAAAATCTTTTCCATGAAAAGAAGTTTCACTTTATGTAGCAGGGAAATTTGGTCCATCCAATTTTGGATTTCCTGTTTCTGGTTTGTTTCGTTTGTTTTGAGTTTGAGTTTGTGTTTTCTTATCTTCATTTTTGTTTTTAGCCATTGTCAACACCTCCCTTTCGTATTGTTGCCACTTTCATAAACTTCATACAAAAAATCACTTTCTTTGCCGAATTAAAACTAGTTTTGTCAAGCGTGCAGGAGCGAAAAAGGAGCTGTCGAATTAACATGACAAACGGAAGGCAAAGAGGGAGGCGTTTTGAAGATGAAAATGGTTCAGAAAGATGATGTAATGAAAAAAATGGATCAGCTATTAAATACTCTTGATTTGCTTGAAATGAACGTGTCGCTGAGAGTTAATCATGCGCTTAAGGATAAAAGAGAATTTGTTGCTAATAAAGCAGAGATAATGGAAATGCATATAAAGCATATGGAAACGAAATTATTGCATCATGAAGAGAAAGGGAATTGGGTACAAACGTTTCAAGTAGTAGCAGTTAGTATATAAGTAGGTGGAAATAGTGGGATATATAGAATTGATTGAAGTAACAGAAAAAATAATTGAATATAATGATGAAACAATTGCGAAGGAAAGGGAACGCGAGAAACTTGAGTTTGACTTTTATCATGATATAAAACCATTTGTGTCTAAAGTAGATGAAGGATTAGAAGAATGGAAACAACTTGCGCTTGATTGGTTAAACCGAGAAAAGCCTAAATATATACATGTGCAGCAAATTGAACATGTATGTACAAATTTACAAAGTAATTCTTTACAGTGTTTTGCACAGAAAATAAATAAAAAGCGTTTTTATGAAACACATCAGGCGATTCATTATACATTACAAAATATTTTAGAACAGTGTAGGTGATAAGAGGGGAGCCCCCTCTTATTTTTATCCCGCAATTTAGGGCAGTAAGACCCCCGCCTCAAGATGTAGAAAGAAGTGAAGAAGGTATGTGGGGGTTAACTTATGAAAGTTTTGCTTTATATTTCTGTTACGATATCTTTTTCTGTTTCGTAAGCTGGTTTTGTAGCTCCAATTGTTTCTAGTTCACGTGTTACACTTCTATACTGTGATAAGCAAATTTTTCCTTGTAAATAAGAGTGTCTTGCAAAATCAAGTAACTCATTTAAATCCGCAGGTTCATACCCCTTTTTTTCGAAAAAATCTTGTTTTAACTCCCCTAATACCATGCTGATTCCTCCCCTATAAGAATCTTTTCTATTTAATGGTAGCATACAAACGCTTACTTTTTTATTTTTTTGAAAATTTAAATTTTGCGTAAGGTATAATTGATATTAATTTATCCTGCTCTGGAATTTTCAACTTAGAGATGATTACACATTTTTTTTACGATTTCATATTCTAACTATATAGCAAACCGTTAGAGGGGGGAGAATGTATGTTTCAACATTCTAGCATGTATCAGAATGAACAAGATCCATACTTACGTTATAATATGTACCCATTCATACCTTACTATATGAATCACACAAATTATTTTCAACCTTTTCAACTTCCACCAATGAACCAACCAATGAATCAATCAATGTTTTATCCACCGAAACAACCTATTCAATCTTCTTTTCATCCACATACGCCATACCCGATGATGAATAAACAAAATTATACAAAACAACAACAACAGCCAAGTCAATTTTCTAGTCTGATGTCGCAGTTTAAAACATCGGATGGAAATTATGACATTAATAAAATGATGGGTACTGCAGGTCAAATGATGAATGCAATGAATCAAATTACCGGTATTGTCAAACAAGTAGGGGGCTTTTTTATAAAGTGAAACTTCCTTTCATGGGCGCCTTTCCCATGAAAGGTTAGTTGAACAAATCGGGCTCACAAGGGCCGTTTTTCAATCTTTTACATAGGAAAATATGTGCGAAGGATTGAAGAAGGATTTTCTAAAATACGGATGATATGTGTAGGTTAATAAAAATCCAAATTTTGCATGTGAAATGTCATAAAAAAGAGTTGTTCGGACCTTCCATCCATTTTAAAATGACAGTAGCGTTAAAATATGATGTATGGAGAGGACGAATGTGAACAAGGTTATTTTACTTTTGTTTTTTGTCATGATTACATTAATTGTTTTTATTTTTACAAACTTTAAACAATTTTTATAGACAAATTTCCGATATAGAAATAGGTATTTGTAACAAACGGCTTTTACTCTTTTCTCATATTGTAAAGTGTAAGCTCATTTTCAAACTGTGAGAGGAGAGAGAGAACTATGTATCATTGTCATCCTTGCTTCGGGGGAGCAGCACCTTTCGGGGGAGCAGCACCTTTCGGGGGAGCAGCACCTTTCGGGGGAGCAGCACCTTTCGGGGGAGCAGTTGCACCTTTCGGGGGAGCAGTTGCACCTTTTGGGGGAGCAGTTTCACCAATTACAACAACACCTCCTATTGTGCATCCGACAAAATGTTGTGAAACACACACATTCTCAAAAATGGTGGTCCCTCATATTCACCCAACACATATGAAACATGTTCATCATCAGCAAGTGCAATCTCAGCATTTTTTCCCACAAACAAACTCTGCTGCAACTGTTATAGACCCTGTTGATCCAGGATTTGTTGGTGGATTTGGTGGATATGGCCCATATGGTCCTCAAGTATCGCCATTTGGTCCAAATGTTGGACCAAATGTAAGTCCAGCAATGTTACCGCCAGGCCCAAATGTTGGACCAAATGTAAGTCCAGCAATGTTACCACCAGGCCCAAATGTTGGTGGCATGTTTAAAAAGTAAGTGCTATGCTAGAACTAGCAAATTGCTAGTTCTTTTTTTTAGAGAAGGGGCGTTTCATATGAAAGTTGTAGCTGTTACAGGATATAAGCCATTTGAACTAGGCATTTTTTCAAATGACCATCCTGGAATTTCTTACATAAAAAAAGCGATACATCAAAGACTGCTTTCTTTGTTAGAAGAAGGATTAGAATGGGTTATGATTAGCGGACAATTAGGGATTGAGCTATGGGCAGCTGAAGTTGTATTTGATTTGCAATTGGAGTATTCAGATTTGAAATTAGCTGTATTTACCCCTTTTTTAGAGCAAGAAGAAAATTGGAAAGAAAACAATCGGGAGTATTATGAATTTATTCTTTCACAAGCTGATCACGTAGATAGTATAACGAAGCGGAAATATGAAAGCCCAGAGCAATTCCGGCTAAAAAATCAGTTTTTCATTGAAAAAAGTGATGCACTACTTGCTATGTATGATGAAGAGAAACCAGGAAGTCCTAAATATATGGTAGAGGTAGCAAAAAAAAAGGAAGAAGCACAAAATTATCAATGCTATTTTATACTTTTTTCTGATTTACAAGATATAATAGAAGAAGAACAGTGGAATAAGGATATATGATTGACAAAACGGACTGTTTCTGAAAAAATTTACTTAATGAAAGTTTTGGTAAAGACTTGAGGTGGAATAAATGATTTCTGATAAAATTAAGTTAACAGCGAAAGACATTTTAGAAAAAGAGTTTAAAACGGGAATGCGAGGCTATCAACAAGAAGAAGTAGACAAATTTTTAGACATGATTATTAAGGATTATGAAGCATTCCATAAAGAAATTGAACAATTACAACAACAAAATTCACGTTTAAAGCAAGAATTGGAGCAACAAAAAGCAATGGCACAACAAGTGCAATCTCAGCCAGCGCCAACTCCAGCTCCTGTTCCTACTCCGCAACCAGTTTATAACAATACGAATACAGATATTTTAAAACGTCTGTCGAATTTGGAAAAAGCTGTGTTTGGAAGTAAGTTGTACGAATAATGGAAGCATCTAAATAAACTTGTAGCAATTTACATGCAAAAAACGTTGCAAAATATTTATGTTTCCACTATACTAATTCATGTCATAACGTTTGGGTAATCGCTGCAACGCTTTGTTGTAGAGGAAAGTCCATGCTCGCACGACCTGAGATGGTCGTAGTGTTCGTGCCTAGCGAAGTCATAAGCTAGGGTATTCTGGCGTAACGCTGGATTAACGGCAGGGAAAAAACCTAAGTCCATTGGATATGGTTTGACTACCTTTAAAGTGCCACAGTGACGAAGTCCCAGAAGAAATGATGGGAGTGGAACGAGGTAAACCCCACGAGCGAGAAACCCAAATATTGGTAGGGGAACTTTTCCTAAGGAAATGAACGATGGGAAAAGACAGATGCAATTGCTCTGTAGATAGATGATTGCCACCGGAGTACGAGGCGTGGGCCGTTTGCAGTACAAAGGTACAGAACATGGCTTACAGAACGTTATGAACCAATCATGAGTTTGTTCAGCTCTCCTTTGTAAGAGGAGGGCTTTTTATTTGTATGAAGTGTTACAGTATGAGTTAAAATGGTAAAGAAGTTCTATCCGCTTAAATAGGCGGTATTTTTTCTTGTTGTATGAAGGTAAGAGTTCGATTGGTTCAACTAACTTTTCGTGAGAAGAGTGTTCACGAAAGAAAGTTTTACTTTATTTATGAGGAGAATGAAGATGGGAAAAGTTACTTTAATTGCAACTGCTGCAATGGGAATTGAGGCGCTTGTTGCAAGAGAAGTTCGCGATCTCGGTTATGAATGCCAGGTAGATAATGGGAAAGTAACGTTTGAAGCGGACGAAAAGGCAATTTGTCGCAGTAATTTATGGCTCCGTACAGCGGATCGTGTGAAAATTAAAGTTGGCGAATTTAAGGCAACAACTTTTGATGAATTATTTGAAAAAACAAAGGCATTAAATTGGGGAGATTATATTCCGGAAAATGGAGAATTCCCTGTTATTGGTAAATCTATCAAATCTACATTATTTAGTGTACCTGATTGCCAAAGTATCGTAAAAAAAGCAGTCGTTGAAAAATTAAAAAGTACATACAGACGTACAACATGGTTTGAGGAGAATGGCCCGCTATTTCGTATCGAAGTTGCGTTATTAAAAGATGTTGCAACGTTGACAATTGATGCAAGTGGTGTTGGGCTTCATAAGCGTGGATATCGCGTTGGACAAGGGGATGCACCGTTGAAAGAAACGTTGGCAGCTTCATTAATTATGTTAACCAACTGGAAGGCAGATCGCCCGTTTGTAGATCCTTTTTGTGGTTCTGGAACGATTCCAATTGAAGCCGCATTAATTGGTCAAAACATTGCTCCAGGCTTTAACCGTGATTTTGCTTCTGATGGATGGGGTTGGATTGGTAAACAAAATTGGGATGAAGCTCGTCAAGAAGTGGAAGACTTAGCGAATTACGATCAACCGCTTCAAATTATCGGATCAGATATTGATCATCGTATGGTACAAGTTGCCCAGGATAATGCTGATGAAGTAGGGCTTAGTGATCTTATTACATTTAAGCAAATGCAAGTAAAAGATTTTACAACAAAAGAGGAATATGGTTACGTTGTGACGAATCCTCCATACGGAGAGCGTTTAAGTGAAAAACCGCTTGTTGAAAAAATGTATGCAGAGATGGGACAAGCATTCCGCCCGCTGGATACTTGGTCTTTATATGTATTAACAAGCCATCCAGAGTTTGAGAAATGGTACGGCAAGGATGCATCGAAGAAACGAAAATTATTTAATGGATTTATTCGTACTGATTACTATCAGTATTTCGGCAAACGCCCACCGCGTAATTAGTATAAAACTTCTTTAGAACGCATATACTTGCTATTATGCGATAATCTAAAGGAGGAAGCGCTAATGGATGGTTTGCAATTTTCTATGATTCAAAAGGCTATTCATCATACACATGATGAATTAGAAAAAGAAGTAAACCTTCACGGCGTAGCGGATCATGAATTACAAAGAGCACGTGAAGAGTATTTATCAGCTTTATCACATGAAACATTGATTGATAAACGGTATTTAAAATCATTGATAGAGTAAAAAAGTTTTCCTGCATCTAGGAAAACTTTTTTCGCTCGTTTGTTATGTAAGCAACAAGAAAACAGCAACTGCTCTTTTTATGAGTGGTTGCTCTGTCTTTTTATATAGAAATTATGTAGTTGGAGGAATACGATGTTTACGAAGCAAAAGCTGCCATTTGAAGTGGGGAAACAAGATAATTTTTTCGACAAGTTAAATGAGTGGATTGGAGACGTATTTTACGATATTTTACCAGAAAAGGGATTTGAAGAGCGTGACGAGCAAATTTTTATGGCGTTCCAATTAGAGCGAGCATTTCAAGAGAAGAAAGTAATGTTCTCTGAAGCGGGTGTTGGAACGGGGAAAACAATTGTATATCTTCTTTATGCGATTTGTTATGCACGTTATACGGGGAAACCAGCTATTATTGCTTGTGCAGACGAAACGTTGATTGAGCAGCTTGTAAAAGAAGAAGGGGACATTGCCAAATTATCAGAAGCATTAGGATTATCTGTCGATGTACGTTTGGCAAAATCAATGGATAATTATCTATGTTTACGTAAACTCGAAGATGTAATGAGTGGACGAGCTCCGGAAGTGATTGAAGATTTATATTATGAATTGCCTCAATTCGTATTTGATCATGGAACAATGCAAAACTTTACTCATTACGGCGATCGAAAAGAATTTCCGTTATTAAACGATGAAGAATGGTCTAAAGTATCTTGGGATTATTTCCAGGACTGTTTCACATGTGAGTCCCGTCATCGCTGCGGACAAACGTTATCTCGTGAACATTATCGTAAAGCAGCAGATTTAATTATTTGTTCGCAAGATTTCTACATGGATCATATTTGGACATATGATGCACGTAAACGTGAAGGGCAAATGCCATTGTTACCGGAAAGTAGCTGCGTTGTTTTTGATGAAGGGCATCTTGTAGAATATGCAGCGCAAAAAGCACTTACGTATCGTTTAAAACAAACAATGATGGAACAACTTTTAACAAGATTACTGCAAAATGATATTCGCGAAGAGTTTGCTCATTTAGTAGAAGAAACAATTTGGCAAACGGAACAGTTCTTTGAAGCGCTAAAAGAAAGTAAGAAAGAAATTGCTGGTTCTGATCGTTTAGAAATTCAATTAACAGAAAAAGTAATGACAGAAGCAAAGCGCTTATATGCAAAAATTTCTGAAGTTGGCGACGCGCTTGTTTTTGAAAGTGAAATGTATACTGTGAACACATATGATTTAAATATTGTTGACGAACATTTAGATGTATTAGAACATTCATTACGTTTGTTTATGCATGAGAAAAATGTAATTACGTGGGGAGAAGAAGGCGATGGTACCTTTACGCTTGTTATCATGCCGCGTGCGGTGGAAGAAGTGCTGCAAGAAAAAGTATTCTCCAAAAAAATTCCGTACATTTTCTCATCTGCGACATTGTCAGAAAACAATTCTTTTGCATTTATTGCAAATAGTTTAGGAGTAAAGGATTATTTATCATTTTCAGTTGCTTCTCCATTCGAATATGAAGAGCAAATGAAAGTATATTTACCAACATATGCAAAAGAGAATGAATGGGAAAAAAAATGTCAGTATGCATTAGAAGAAATTCAAAAAACAAATGGACGCACATTAATTCTATTCCGTACAAAACAAGAATTAATAGCGTTTAAAGAATATGTAGGTAAAGAACAAATGTCAGTACCGTTTTTATATGAAGGAGATCAAGAGATTAGTCAGCTTGTTTCTCGATTCCAAAATGAAGAGGAAACGGTATTATGTGCGGTTCATTTATGGGAAGGTTTAGATATTCCTGGTTCTTCGCTATCTCATGTTATTATTTGGTCACTTCCATTTCCTCCGAATGACCCTGTATTTGAAGCGAAGCGCAAGCACGTAAATGATCCGTTTTGGGATGTTGATGTTCCGTATATGATTTTACGTCTTCGTCAAGGAATTGGGCGTTTAATTCGTACGAGTGAAGATAAAGGATGTATTTCGTTATTCTTATCAGAAGGTGAGAATAAAAAAGTAGTAGAAGCTGTCAAACAAGTTCTCCCAGTAGAAGGGGAAATGTTACAATAAGCTTGGCATATGCCAAGCTTATTTATATATAAGAGGAATTTGTGTAGTTGTGTTGAATTAAAGTGGAGTAGGAAAAGGAGGGTTTTGAATATGACGGCAGTTACATATGAAATTGAAAAAGAGTTTCTAGCTTTTATAAAGAAAATGATGAATTATGAGGAAGCGCTGAACCTTATATTTTGGGATTTACGCACAGGTGCGCCCAAAAACGGTGTAGATCAACGTTCTGAAGTAATTGGTATGCTTTCTGCAGAAGTGTTTGATATGTCAACTTCTAAAGAGATGGAGGCCTATTTAATAGGATTAGAAGAGTTAATTGCAGAAGGAAAACTCTCAGATGTGACAAGAAAAACTGTAGAAGAGTGCCGAAAAGAATATGATCGAAATAAAAAAATTCCAAAGAATGAATACGAGGAATTCGTCAAATTACAAGCAAAAGCAGAGAGTGTGTGGGAAGAAGCACGCGAAAAATCTGATTTTGAAATGTTCCGTCCATACTTAGAAAAGATTGTTGAATATAAAAAGAAGTTTATTACATATTGGGGTTATGAAACATACAAGTATAATACATTATTAGATATGTACGAACCTGGTGTAACAGTAGAAGTATTAGACCGCGTATTTGGACAATTACGTGAGCGTATTGTTCCGCTTGTTGGGAAAATTGCTAGCGCAAGTAAAATGCTGCAAACGGAAGCCTTAAGTAAACATTTTTCCAAGGAGCAGCAAAAACAATTTAGTTTACAACTACTAAAGCAATTAGATTATAATTTTGATGCAGGTCGTTTAGACGAAACAGTGCATCCATTTGCAATTACATTAAATCGCGGTGATGTCCGTATTACAACACGTTATGATGAAAATGATTTCCGCATGGCGATATTTGGAACAATTCATGAATGCGGTCATGCAGTGTATGAACAAAATATTTCAAAAGAATTAGAAGGTACACCGCTTTGTGATGGTACATCTATGGGTATTCATGAATCACAATCTTTATTCTTTGAGAATTTTATTGGTCACAATAAGTCGTTCTGGATGAAGAACTATGATTTATTAAAACAATATACAGATGGTCAATTTAATAATCTGTCTGTGGATGAATTCTACGATGCAATTAATGAATCGAAACCATCTTTCATTCGTATTGAAGCGGATGAATTAACGTACCCACTTCATGTGATGGTTCGTTATGAAATTGAAAAAGAATTATTTGATGGAACATTAGAAGTTAAAGACTTACCATCTGTTTGGAACGAAAAAATGGAGAACTACCTAGGAATTCGTCCGGAAAACGACGCACAAGGTGTACTGCAAGATGTACACTGGGCTGGTGGGGATTTCGGATACTTCCCATCATATGCACTTGGTTACATGTATGCAGCACAATTCAAGCATAAGATGCTAGAAGATATTCCAAATTTTGATGAACTATTAGAAGAAGGAAATGTTGCACCAATTCGTGAATGGTTAACAAAAAATATTCACCAATATGGAAAAATGAAAAAACCGTTAGAAATTTTACAAGATGTAACGGGTGAAGGATTAAATGCGAACTATTTAGCGGATTATTTAGAAACAAAATACAAGGGGATTTATGAACTATAAGGTATATGAAGGATATTCGCTTTTGATGCGAATATCCTTTTTTATCCCGTTATTCGTGGGCAGTAGGACTCCCACCTCAAGATTAAGAGAAAAGCGAAGAAGATAGGTGGGGGATGAGGAATCCCCCACTGATGGAAGTTTCACTTTATTATGTTTATCCAGCATGAATGACTTTACCACATTTTAAACCCTTTTGAACCTGGCGGTGCGTTTTGAATCATATCGATAAATGGGATGGTATATGCGAATAAAATAAGCAGTGCAGTAATTCCAAGCCATAGTTTCCAATTTTCAAAGACAATTGGTGGCTGATCAGATGCATCTGATACTTCTCCAACTGGAAATTCTGTGTGCCCTTTTGGCGCAAAGAAAGCAAGGTCTAAGAAGATAATAATTGCTAATATAATGCCGACAAATAAGATTGTTCCTCCGACTGCTTGTGCAATTTGATATGGTATCCATTCAATAGCTTGCGGTGCATTTCCATATGTGGAAAAAGAAGAGCGGCGCGGTGCTCCTAATAATCCAGCAAAGTGCATCCCAGCAGACATGAAGAACATTCCAAGTGCCCATACACAAGTTTGAATCATTGCAAGACGATTCATTTCTGTTGTCATCACGCGTCCTGTTAAGTGCGGGATAAGCCAATAGCCAATGCCGAAAAATGTAAGCACAACAGATGTGGCTAATGTTAAGTGAAAATGTCCTGTTATCCAGATTGTATTATGGACAACTTGGTTTAATTGATGGCTTGCATTCACAAGTCCTCCTGCTCCGGCTGGAATGAACATAAGCATTCCGACGAACGGTGCAAAGAATCTAGCATCGGACCATGGAAGCATACGTAGCCAACCAAATAGTCCAGTTGCTCCTCTTGAGCGTCCGTATTGCTCAAATGATGCAAATAGAGAGAATGCTGTCATTAATGAAGGTATGATCACCATGAATGTTAAGACAACTTGTAAGTATTTCCATCCCGGGTCGATACCTGGTTCTGTTAATTGATGATGAAATCCAACTGGAACCGAAAATAATAAGAATAAAATAAATGATAAACGAGCAAGTGAATCACTAAAAATTTTTCCGCCAATAATCTTCGGAATGATGACATACCATGCCATATAGGCAGGGAGAAGCCAAAAATAGACAAGTGGATGGCCGAAGTACCAAAATAATGTTCGGCTAACAAGTACATCGATTTTATCAACGATGCCTAAACTCCAAGGAATAAATTGAACGAGTGCTGTTGCAGCAACGCCAAGAGTAGCAACAAGCCAAAGCAGCATTGTAATAACAGCCATGAAGCTAAGTAATGGACCATTTTTTCCTTTATTTTGTTTTTTCCATGTGCGATAATGAGCAAACATTGCAAAGCCGCTAAACCAGCTGCCGACAACAACGAGGGTAAGACCGATGTAAAATCCAGGATGAGCTTTTAACGGAGCATAAAATGTATAGAGAACAGTAGCTTTATTTAATAGTATAAAAATGGCAGTAATAGTTGTTCCAATCGTCATAAGCCAAAAACCAATCCAACCTGTTGTTCGTACCCCTTTTGAAAGAATCCCAGCAGTTTTGCTCATACAAGCAAACAAAAAGCCAATAATAAAAAATGTTGTTAATACGAGGCCAAGTAACACACCATGTGTTGTTAGTACTTGGTAATAACCAATTCCAGCTGGAAGATTAAACTTTCCAGAGCGGACAAGTACTTGCAGTAATCCGCATAATCCTCCTAAAAACAGAGCGATAAATGCAACATGTATATGAGCCATCGCAAGTTTGGCATCTTTTTTATATGTTTTATCTTGAACATGCATCATTTGTCAGTCACCTCTACTTTCGCACTCATCATATGATGGCCTGTACCACAATATTCATTGCATACGATTAAATATTCACCGGGCTTGTGGAATACTTGAGAAGCTGTACTAACATAGCCAGGTTCAACCATCATATTCACATTTGTCCCAGCAATTTCAAAGCCATGCACAACATCTTTCGTTGCGACAACAAAGTCAACTTTGGCACCTTTTGGCACTTTAATCACATTTGGTGTAAAGGAAAAAGCTTGTGAGACAATTGTTACTTGATAATGATCTTTACCAACTTGTTTTACACCAGGATGATCAAACGGAGCAGTCGCATTTACTTTTTCTGGATCAATTGTTGTTAAACAGCTGGGCGGCTGGTTTCCCATATAAAAGGCGCTTATTCCAATTACAGCTAAAAATACAAACAATGAACCAATACCGAAAATGAGCCAAATTTTTTCGTACTTATGCAAGTGCATATCCCATCTCCCCTTTGTTTACCAATAACATTACAAGCGATTTAAAAAAATTTGGTACACACTAAACCATGTGAAAATTAAAAAGAAGCCGAGTAAAAAAACAGAAATCAATGTTCCTTTTAATGAACTTTTCTTTTGCTGTTTCTTTCCGACTGGCTGTAGTTTACGCTCTCCCATTTTTCTCCCTCCCTTGAGAAAGTAAATCTTACATTTTTATCATACAAAATATTTCGACAACTTCTATATAGTCGGTGGTGCTTTCAAAAAGTGTTCATTGATACAATTAAAACTATGTTTATGATGAAAAGTTGATAAATCGTGATTTATTACATATTTTGTAGCAAGGAATTGTGAAAGAAATGTGAATTAGGTAGTTCATTCACGATGCTAAAAAGATAATTGATTTTGAATTTCTTGAAAAATATGCGAATGATTACAAAATGAAAGAGGTTTCAAAAGTCGAACGAAAATTGTACATTTTTGAAATTTGTACGTGTTTTTTTCGAGGAATGCTTTTCAAAGTAAAAAAAGTGCGTTATAATCCTTTTATTAAATTAAATAAGTTAGCGACACTCATATAATCGCAGGAATATGGCCTGCAAGTTTCTACCGAAGTACCGTAAATGCTTCGACTATGAGTGAGGACGAATATATGCTGTAGCTGCATTCTTTTTTGCAAAGCTCCAAAAGCACGTCCCTCACTTGTATTGAGTGAAGGCTGCTTTTGGAGTTTTTTTATTTGCATAAGAGGAGGAACAAATTATGAAGTTATTACAAGAGAAGATTATGGAGGAAGGAAAAGTATTATCGGATGATGTGTTAAAAGTGGATGCATTTTTAAACCATCAAATTGATCCAGTGCTTATGCAAGAAATCGGAAAAGAATTTGCCAAGCGTTTTAAAGATGAGAATATTACAAAAATCGTGACGATTGAGTCTTCAGGAATTGCTCCAGCTGTGATGGCTGCATTAGAATTTGGTGTAACAGTTGTTTTTGCAAGAAAACGTAAATCGTTAACGTTACAAGATAATATGTATATTGCAAAAGTATATTCCTATACAAAACAAGAAACGAATGAAATCTCCATATCAAAACAATATATACATGAAGGCGATCGTGTTCTTATTATTGATGACTTTTTAGCAAATGGTCAGGCAGCACTTGGTTTAATGAGTTTAGTTCAACAAGCAGGAGCAACAGTAGCGGGTATCGGAATCGTGATTGAAAAAGCATTTCAAGATGGAGGAGGTAAATTACGTGAGAGCGGCGTTCGCGTAGAATCGTTGGCAGAAATCGCATCGCTTGATAATGGTACAGTTCGTTTTGTCGAACATGCGGCAGCGGAGGTGAAATAAGATGAAGCAACACCCTCTTAAGATTGCATCTCTTGGTATTCAACATATGTTGGCAATGTATGCTGGGGCAGTTATCGTTCCGCTTATTGTTGGAGGCGGACTTGGGTTGAATCAGCGTGAACTTACGTATTTAGTATCAATTGATTTATTAATGTGTGGCATTGCGACAATTTTACAAGCGTTAACGAATCGTTTCTTCGGTATTGGACTTCCAGTTGTACTAGGTTGTACTTTTACAGCAGTCGGACCGATGATTGCTATCGGTAAGCAATATGGGGTATCTGCTGTATATGGTTCTATTATTGCAGCAGGACTATTTGTTGTTTTATTTTCTAGTGTATTTGGAAAGCTTGTAAAGCTGTTTCCACCAGTTGTTACGGGTTCAGTTGTAACAGTTATTGGAGTTACATTAGTTCCAGTCGCGATTAACGATATGGCTGGTGGTGTAGGAAGCAAAGATTTTGGTAGTTTATCTAATTTAGCATTAGCATTTGGAGTATTGTTATTTATCATCATCATGTATCGTTTTTTTGATGGTTTCATTCGCTCTATCTCTATCTTATTAGGGTTATTATTTGGTACAGTCATTGCTGCGTTAATGGGAAAGGTAAGTTTACAAGCAGTAGCGGAAGCAGATTGGTTTCATGGTGTGCAGCCATTTTACTTCGGTACACCAACATTCGAATTAACACCTATCATTACAATGATTCTCGTTGCTTGTGTTGGAATTGTCGAAGCAACAGGAGTTTATTTTGCACTATCGGATATTTGTAATAAAAAAATTGGTGAAAAAGAATTAGCAAAGGGATATCGTGCAGAAGGAATTGCAATGATGTTAGGTGGTATTTTTAACTCATTTCCGTATACGACATATTCACAAAATGTAGGTCTTGTTCAACTGACAGGTGTGCGCAATCGTGTTGTCATTTACACATGTGGCGGTATGTTAATTGTACTTGGATTTATTCCAAAGATTGCAGCATTAACAACAATTATTCCAACGCCGGTACTTGGCGGTGCAATGCTTGCTATGTTCGGAATGGTTATGGCATATGGCATTAAAATGTTAAGCGCTGTTAACTTTGCAAAACAGGAAAACTTATTAATTGTTGCGTGCTCTGTTGGGATTGGTCTTGGTGTAACAGTTGTGCCAACGTTATTCTCGCAGCTTCCAGAGAGCGTTCGTATTTTAACAGATAACGGAATTGTATTAGGAAGTGCTTCAGCAGTACTTTTAAATATTGTGTTTAATATGGTTCCGCAAAAACAAACGAAAGTAAAAGAAGAGCAAGTTGCAATGCAAAGTGCTGTTTCTGAAGCGTAAAACAAAGAAGTATCTCACGATGAGATACTTCTTTGTTTTTTTATCGGCATGTTTTTTCCGTAAGTACCAAGACGCCAAATATATTCAAGTGGTCCATACTCATAACGAGATAGCCACCAGCGGCTAAAAAAGATTTGAATGATGTAGAAGCCGATACAGAAAAGTGTGCCGCCCCATAGTGGGAATATGATATTTTCTTGAAATAGTAAACCGAATACCAATAAGGTTACAATAGTTTGCGAAATATAATTTGTTAATGCCATGCGGCCAACATATTGGAAGGGCCGGAATATTTTTTGCCATTTTGCATGCTGCAATAGACGTATAAGTGTGAGAATGTAAAAAATGAATAATGTTTTTCCGCTTAACGTAATAAAGGCAATCATCTTAAATGGTACGTATGAATCGTTCATTTTAAAATAGACAATCATAATCCCCCATGTTGGCAAAGTAGCGATGAAGGTAATGATTTGCCATTTCTTTAGCTTTGTATCAATGTCTTTTACATGGCGGAAAATTTCTTTTTTGCCGGCATATAGACCGAGTAAAAAGAGGCCAACTGTTTCCGGTAGTACCATAAGAGAAATAGCTTCAGAGTAAAAAGAGGTGAAGCGATCTTGAACTTGCAAGATCCAATCTTGTAATGGAACAACAGGAGCGGAAAAATCTCCAAGTTTTTCAGATGGAACGACTAGTAACGTTAAACTAGCAAGCAACATAATAAATTCCCATATACTTAACAAAATAATAGACCAGATCAGTAAAGTTTTTGGTTGCCTTTTATAAAATAAAAGGAGAACGAATCCGCTAATCGCATAATTATGTAAAATATCGCCGTCCCAAAATAACACATAATGTAAAAATCCAAACAATAACAATATCAGTAGTCTACGTATAAATAGTAATTTTGGACGATTTGTTTTTTCTTCAGCACGTTTCATAAAAATATAAAAACCAAGGCCGAACAAAAAGGAAAAAATTGTGTAAAATTTTGTTTGGACAAACAGATCATAAAATAGTCGGATGTAACGATCCAATCCTTCGTAAACATTTGTTAGATCTCTTGAGTCAATGCCAGCTAATACAGGCCAATTTACAAGGAAAATGCCAAAGACCGCAATTCCTCGTATGATATCAATGGAATGAATCCTCTCGCTTTGTGAAATGCTTTTTATCATACTTCATCTCCTTTTCTATATATTTCTTTTAGTATATACGGTATAAAAATTGGTGGTATATATATTTCCAATATTTTTAACTGTTAACATTTCTTTGGTGAGTTATAATAAGAGGGCACAACAATCCTACTACTCCTTTAAAACTGGCAGTATAAAAGCTCTCCGAAAGAGAGCTTTTATTTTTAAATGTATATTGATAATCATTCTCTTTAGTGATACAATATGTTTAAAATTGATAATCATTATCAAGAAAGTTAGGTGTGATTATATGGTATACGCATTTTTAGCAGGAACAGTTGTTTTATATGCAGTTGTAACAAAACATGTGCTAAATCGAGTAGGAGCAACTAAATAATGAACTATAATACATAGAAATCCCTTTCGTTTTTACAGAGAATGAAAGGGATTTTTTATTTTTTTACTGTGAAGATGTTGAAAATTTAGTAATATAAAAGATGTATACATCTTGGAACAAAGGGGCACGAGGGGATGACAAAAACAGTGCAAACAAACAGTTTACAAAAGCTGGTTTGTTTTTATGAAGAGTGGCAGAAAAAAAGTGATATGGAACATAGTGAAAAGTTGCTTGAAGTTATACAAAAATATAAAAAAGAGCAGCTTATGATTGCATTTTGTGGGCATTTCTCTGCTGGAAAATCAACAATGATGAATTATTTATATAAAGATCAGTTGTTGCCAACAAGTCCAATTCCAACGAGTGCGAATGTCGTAAAAATAGAAAAGGGACATGCTCGCGTCGTTGTTACATTAAAATCAGGACAGAAATATGAGTATGCTGGTATGTATACAGCAGAAGAATTGAAACAGCTTTGTAAAAATGGCGATGAAGTGATTGGAATTCATATTTATCGGGACGATGCACCACTCCCAGAAGGCGTTGTTCTTGTTGATACGCCTGGTATTGATTCAACTGATGATGCACATCAACTTGCGACTGAATCTACGCTGCATCTTGCTGACATTATTTTTTATATGATGGATTATAATCATGTGCAATCGGAAGTGAACTTGCAGTTTGTCAAAGAATTAAAGCAGCGTAAAAAAACAGTTTATCTTGTTGTGAACCAGATTGATAAGCATAAAGAACATGAATTGTCTTTTTCTGCTTATCAACAAAGCGTAATGCAGTCCTTTGCAAATTGGAATGTTGATGTTGATGGTATATTTTATACGTCTTTACGATTACAGCAACATCCTTATAATGAATTGGAAAATCTAGAGAATCTGCTTGCTTCTATTATGAAAGAACGCGAGTTTTATGCAAAAGAAGGGATGGAAAAGGAAGTTTCTTATTTACTGCAAGAACATCTTTCCTATTTGTTAACACAGTATGAGAAACAACTAGAGCCGTTTTGTGAAGAATTGACATCGGTATTATCATATGAAGAAGTTACGTCGATTTTAGAAGAGCTTGTTGAAAAAGAAAAAGTCTTTTACGCAAAAGAAGATGAAGTGAAAAATAGATACCTCATAGGGATGCAAAATATATTAGATAATGCTTATTTAATGCCATTTGAAATGCGTGATTTAGCAAATCAATACTTAGAAACAAAACTGACGAAATTTAAAGTTGGTATATTATTTTCAAAAGCGAAAACTGATCAAGAAAAGCAGCGTCGTTTACAAGTGTTTTATGAGTCACTGCAAAAGACGGTAGAAGCGCAATTAGACTTTCATGTAAAAGAATATATTGTTTCTTTTACAAAGCAAGAAGAGATATTTACAGAAGAATTAGGAAGAGCAGTATACGATTTGAATATTTCTTTTGAACCGTTGCTTTTGGAGAGAACAATTAAGCAAGGAGCAGGATTTACAGGAGATTATTTATTACATTATACAGCAGATGTCGCAAATGAATTAAAGAAACGATATTACAATGCGGCACAATCTCTATTTGCGAAAGCTTTACCGATATTGCAAGAAAAGGGAAAAGTAGAGCTATTAAGTATTGATAGAGAGCGGAAGCAATACGAAGCGGTGCGACATGCGAATGACTTGAAACGTCAATATATAGAACAGTACGATCAGTATGAAGCCTATTTGCATGATGTATGGAACGATTGTGTTTCTGTGCCTGAAACGATGAAAATAGAAGAAATTTTACAACAAACTCAACAAGTGACAAATGCTAAATTTCAATTACAAGAACAAGAAGCTGTATCTACGTATAGTGAAGAGCAAGTTGCAAATACAGGCAATGTTAATATTCAGAGCGTATTAGAACATGTGAAGGAAACAGAATTTGTTCTAAAACAGCTTCCAGCTTTGACGCACGTCTACGATGAAATTGTTGAAAAGAGAAAGCGGATTGAAACGAAACAATTTACAGTGGCGTTATTTGGAGCATTTAGTGCAGGAAAATCGTCCTTTGCCAATGCCTTATTAGGAGAGAAAGTATTACCTGTATCACCGAATCCCACAACAGCAACAATAAACCAAATTTTACCCGTAACAGATGAGAAGCCACATGGTACGGTAGTTGTACAGTTCAAATCGGAAATGGCGCTCTTTGAAGACTTAAAGGCTGTTTATAAATTATTTCATCGTGATGTTACAACGTTAGAAGAAGCGCTCTTACAGATTGATGATGTACTGCAATATCCAGCGCCAAGTGGCAGACAAAAAACGACGTTTAGTTTTTTACGAGCGGTTCAGCATGGATATAAAGAAGTAGGACATCGTTTAGGAGAGCAATCTCACGTAACGTTAGCTGAATTTGCTGATTATGTTGCTAATGAGGAAAAATCATGCTTTGTAGAATACATGGAGCTTTATTATGATTGTGAATTAACGAGACAAGGCATTGCGCTTGTTGATACACCGGGAGCAGACTCTGTTAATGCACGCCATACAGACGTAGCGTTTCAATATATAAAAAATGCAGATGCAATTTTATTTGTAACATATTATAATCACGTATTTTCACGAGCTGATCGAGAATTTTTAATTCAGCTTGGACGTGTAAAAGATACGTTTGCACTTGATAAAATGTTCTTCTTAATTAATGCTGCGGATTTAGCGCAGTCAGAAGAGGAATTACACACGGTAAAAGGGTATATTAGCGATCAATTGTTACAGTATGGGATTCGGAATCCACGTCTGTTTGCGATTTCTAGCTTATTTGCATTAGAAGAAAAACAAGGGAAAGATATTTCGAAAGAAGCATATGGTATTTTAAAACATTCTGGTCTTGCACCGTTTGAACAAGCTTTCACTTCGTTTATCATGAGAGATTTAATGCTTGTATCGATTCATTCTTTATATGGGGCACTTCAGAATGGTTATAAACTTCTTACAAATATGATTGAAAGTGCAACGCAAGGAAATGAAGAAAAAGAGCAAAAACGAAAAAAATATGAAGCGGAACGTGAAGAACTGCTTCATATAATCAATTCGCATAGTGTTGTAACAGAAGAAATGGCGTTGGAAAATGAAGTGAAAGAGCTTCTATATTATGTAAAACAGCGTTTGTTTTTACGATACAATGATGTGTTTACAGAATTTATTAATCCAGCTTCTTTACGAACACAAGGGAATGTGAAAGAAAAATTACAAGAGTGCATGATGGAGTTAATTGCTTTCTTACAACATGATTTGTTACAGGAAATGCGTGCAACGTCGCTGCGTCTTGAAAAATGGATGAATGAAACGATGAAACATGTGCAAGAAGAAGTAGCGATGCAATGTGCTACAAAGAATGAACAGCTCGCTATCCGTACAGATGCAACATATGACTATCGCGTTCTTTTGCATGAAAATCCATTTCCGAATATGGAAGCAAAACAATTTAAAAAAGCACTATCTCATTTTAAAAGTGAGAAAAGCTTCTTTGAAAAAAATGATAAGGTATTGATGCAAGAAGAAATGAAGCAAACGTTAGAACCGTTTGTGGCAGATTACGTAATAGAAGAACAGCATCTATTTATTGATCATTATAAACAAGAATGGCTTCATAGTTGGGAACTTATGAAAACAGCCATGGTGCAAGACGCAGCACAATACTATGAAAGTTTATTATTTGCGTTATTGGAAACAATCGATGTTTCTGCATACGAACAGAAGAAAGAAGAATTGACAAAACAATTAATGAAAATAGAACATGAAGTAGAAGTTCTATAAGTATTAAGAGAAAAAGATACGTTCAATACGTTTTTGCAGTACAGTATCTAATGATTTTACAAATCCTGCAAATTCATCTGAGGAAACCATATGAGTTAAGACGAGACGTTTTCCATCTGGCGTTTCACCGCATAAGACGAAGGAAGTGAACTCATATGGTTTTCCTTCTATCACTAACTTTGGATAGGAGTACGTGCCATTTTTCTTTTTCTTCTCATCAATGGAGATTATATTGCACTTCTTTTCATTGTTGTCCATAGTGATGACCTCCTTTGTATTACTTATGGAAGACAAGGGGTATTTAGAACAGGAGGAGATGAGAGAATTTTTATGGAGCAATTAATTATTGAACGTATTTCTCAAGACAAGGCACCGATATCATTATTATTACTTGCTGATCCGAGCAAAAGGCAGTTACAGTCGTATCTTCAACGAGGAATGATTTACGTTGCCAAACGTAATGAACATGTGGTAGGTACATATATATTATTGGAAACACGCCCTAATACGATGGAGATTATGAATATTGCAGTTTGTGAACAAGAACAGGGTAAAGGCATTGGGAAGCAGTTATTGCAACATGCAGTTACAGTTGCAAAAAAGCAAAACATGCGCACGCTTGAAATCGGGACAGGTAATTCAAGTGTTTCACAGCTTTCTTTATATCAAAAATGTGGATTTCGTATTTTTTCTATTGATTTTGATTACTTTTCAAAGCATTATGAAGAAGAGATTATTGAAAATGGCATTGTATGCCGGGATATGATTCGGCTTATGATGGACTTACACTAGGGGGAAGAGAACATGGAAGTACATGCAGCAATAACAGCGCATTCTCGTAAACAAAATGAGGTTGTGAAAGCATTTCTACAATTAGAGGCACAGCGTGAAGCAGCTATTGAAGCGGCCGTATCACTTGCATTAAATGGGAAATCTTTCTCTGTTGATGTAATTAATATGGTAACAAAACAAATTAATGAGCTTGCAAAAAACGGTATTGCACAGCAACGTAAGATTGTGACAGAAGAAATGGTGATGGAGTACGTAGGACGTTTAAAAGAGAAAGAAGGTCGTTAAGTATGATCGTTACAGTCGAGTGGTTGCATGAACATATACAAGATGATCATGTTCGTATTATCGATTGTCGTTTTGACTTAGCAAATCCGAATTGGGGAAGAGAGCAGTATAATAAGGAACATATTTTAGGTGCGCTCTATTTTGATTTAGATAAAGATTTATCAAGCCCCGTTACAAAACATGGAGGACGTCACCCGCTTCCAAATATAGAAGTGTTTGTACAAAAACTTTCACAAGCTGGGATTGATGAACGTACAACAGTTGTAGCATATGATAGCCAAGGAGGAGCGATGGCCTCTCGTCTTTGGTGGCTCTTAACGTACCTTGGACATAAAAAAGTATATGTATTAAATGGTGGTTTCCAAGCATGGAAGGAGCAAAAATTCGAAGTAACGAATGATATATCGGTTTTTGCATCTAAAACGTTTGTTCCATCTATGCAGCATGATATTGTCGTAACAATGGCAGAATTACAAGAGAAAATCAACAAACAGGCAGATATAACACTTATTGATTCGCGAGAACCAAGGCGCTACCAAGGAATAGAAGAACCAGTGGATAAAGTAGCAGGTCATATTCCAACTGCGCAAAATTATTTTTGGAAAGACGGCGTAACTGATTTTGGTGCTTTTAAAGGACAAAGCGAACAAGAAGAGCGTTTTATTCATCTTGATAAAAAGAAAGAAACGATTGTATATTGCGGATCAGGTGTAACGGCATGTCCGAACGTATTAGCGTTAAAAATGGCTGGTTTTACAAATGTAAAATTGTATGCAGGCAGCTGGAGTGATTGGATTTCGTACCCTGAAAATTCAATTGTGAAAGAAAATCAGTAACCTATTGCATGGTGAAAAAATTTGTATTACAATAGGAACACAAACAAGAAATACTTAAGAAACAATCTATTTTACACGATGTGAACAATGTGATAAGATAGCGACAAATAAATAAAACATCCTGCGGTGTGCGTAACTTATTTATGTCTAAAACCGATGTTAGTTTTACGGAAGTTCGATATTTAGAGGCCAACATCAAGCCTTTCTTTGAGAAGGAAGATGAAAGGTAACTGTGAGAACATCCACCTGCGAGTAGCGGGTTTTTGGACATTTACGAGGGACGGCACGTGCGGGGTTCTATTTATTCTAATGATGAATAATAAATGCCTACGATGTACGTAGCTTGTGTATGTCTTAAACCAATGAGAGTAATACGGAAGTTCAATATTTAAATGTGGCCATCATACCATCTTTTTAAGAAGGAAGATGAAAGCGTTTTTGAGAGCATCCACCTGCGAGAGCGGGTTTATGGACATCTAGAGAGAACGGCATATGTGGGTCCTTTATAAAAACTTTATGTTGTATAACATAAGGTTTTTTTATTTTTTTCAGTATCATAGAAGAAATATGAGAATGTTACATAAAAAACATTGACACCAACTAGAAACGAGAGTAACATTTTTCTTATAATTAAATATGTCTCTGTTAGGTGAGGCTCCTGTATAGAGAGATGCTACTGCCCAAAAATGTCGAGAGACGCCAATGGGTCAACAGAAATGATCGAATTAAGGTCCTTTTTAATGTAGCTGGTGAAGAACCTATGCTATACAGTGCTAAAGCTCGGCGAGGGAGAGGTGCGATTGTTTTTAATGTAAGCTGCTATGAAATGTAGTTTCATTAAGCTTCGCTTATTTGCGTATGTTCAGACCTTTACTCGTTTCCGGGTAAAGGTCTTTTTTAGTAAGGCTATATTTTGTACAAATATACATAACAAAAAAAATTATGAGGAGGTGAGGAGCAATGTCAGCTTCGGACTCGGTTCCGTTACCCATATACTTCAAAAAAAGAATATGCCATGTAGGTAGGAAGCGAATTGTTCCTCCCTCTATATCTGTAAATAGATAAGTCGAGAAACAATGAGTTTCTTCCTGCGTGCGTTAAGGAGGAGACGGACGATGTTATATGTAAATAAACGAGATGGAATTATAGATAACATAAATCATAAAGGGCGAGAAATTTTACAGAAAAATAATGAAATGCTAGTAGAAATTGCAATTCGAGATGTGAAATCTGTATATGCTTATTTTAAAACCACAAGAAATGGCCTTTCTATTAAGGAAGCAAAAAAACGTATCGCGCAATATGGGAAAAATGAACGATATGCGAATAAAAAAATTATGCTGAATCATATCATGATGAAGTTGATTGAAAAAGTGTTTGAAAAGGAAGAAAATCAATTGAATGCAACAACATCAAAAACAGTTGCTGTTTTAAGAGTAGTAAATGAAAAGGCAAATGGAGTAGATCCAGATTCTGAAATGATGAATATTCCTGTAGAAGAATTGGTTCCAGGTGATGTAATTTGTCTTTCTGCAGGCGATACTGTACCAGCGGATGCCCGCATTATTTACGCAAAAGATTTATTAGTAGATGAATCTTCTTTAACAGGAAAAGAAATGCATGTAGAAAAATATGAAAGTTGTTATCATATCGAAAAAAAGCGATTTATGCCGCTAAAACGCATAAAAGATTACAATCCACTTTATCTTGAAAATTTATGCTACAAAGGTACCCATATTGTTAATGGAACAGCAAAGGCAGTTGTTGTTTCAACTGGAAATAATACGTATGTGGAACTATTACATCAATATTGTAAGTAATCTTTATAGATGCTAAATGGGGTAAATCATTGTATAATAAAAAGTACAATTATCATTGATTATTTATAACCTTGCGTCATGACGTGAGGTTTTTATTTTTGTCATTAGGAGAGGAACTATGAAGAAAGTATTATTAGTAGATGGTATGGCACTATTATTTCGTGCTTTTTATGCAACAAGTGTTTACGGACAGTTTATGAAAAGACAAGATGGTACTCCAACAAACGGGATTCATGGCTATATGAAGCATTTATTAACAGCGTCTAAGACAATTGAACCGACTCATATTGTAACGTGCTGGGATATGGGGAGTACAACGTTCCGAACAGAAACATTTTCAAACTATAAGGCGAATCGCGGAGCACCGCCAGAAGAATTAATTCCACAATTTGATTTAGTACAAGAAATGACTGCACATTTATCTATTCCAGTCATTGGCATGAAAGGATATGAAGCTGATGACTGTATTGGAACATTAGCAAAAGCATATCAACATGAAGCTGAAGTATTTATTTTAACAGGTGATACAGATTTACTGCAGCTTGTTGATACAAATGTTACAGTTATGCTTCTTCGTAAAGGGATTGGAAATTATGAGTTTTACACACCTGGAAAAATTATCGAAGAAAAAGGTGTAGAGCCGTGGCAAATTGTTCATGCAAAGGCATTTATGGGAGACTCAAGCGACAACTATCCAGGTGTAAAAGGTATTGGTGAAAAAACAGCATATAAGCTCATTCAAGAGCATGGGACAGTTGCAGCTGTCTTAGAAAACATTGCATTAGTAACGAAAGCACAGCGTACAAAAATTGAAAATGACTTAGACAGTTTGCATATGTCATTACAACTTGCTCAAATTCATTGTGAAGTGCCGATTTCTTGTGGCTTAGAAGAAGCTCTTCACACAATTGATATAGAAAAAATACGATTGGTTTGTGAGCAAATGAACTGGAGCAAACCTGAAACATTGGTAAATATGTTGTGAAATAAAACTTTCGTTAGCAGGTGTTTTCCTCCATTACTTATTGATGGAAAGCACGGCTAATAGGGTACTTACTGTTCAAAAGCAGCGGGATAAAAAGCGGTTTTAAAAAAGAATTTATTTTAGACTATAGATAACGTCCAATCAAATTATGCATGTGATTGGACGTTATTATTTATATTTAAAACAATTCAACTAGGTATGGTTTCTACTATATCTAGTTTTTTATATTGATAGTAAAGGTAGTAAACAAACTGTTGGCAAAGTTACGTTTCAATCGCAGTGCTATACACATATTGATTCATGCAAAAATATACGTAGTTTTCATTTAAAATTCAAATGGATTTCACACAAGTCATTTATTATTACACAATACAGATAATTACTTATCTTTTATATAAATGAAATTTTTCATAACAATTAAGGAGGAGTTTAAGTATGCGAAAAAAAATAAGAAAATCCTTTAAACAATTATTAATAGAAAATAGACAATCATTATTGAATAATAAGGAGAACGTAAGAGAAATTGAAGAAAAAATTGAAAAAAGACATATATCATATGGAGCAGCGAGTAATTGAGTAAAGAGAGACTTCCGCTAGCGGGAGGTATCCTCTATTAATAGGAAGTTTTCACTACTTGAGCTCAAAGTAGAGGAATAGATTTTAGAAATTCGTTCCAATTGAATAGGGTACTACTAATTTGAAGGTCCATTCAGTACTAGTCTGAATGGACCTTCAAATCGTAATGATGCAATAATCTTGAAGTGTAAGCCTGTCTTTTTGGAAAATAGAAGATTTTACAGCAGTTTTCAAAGAAAATTCATTCTCATAACACGGGAAAACATGTATGATAGAAAGTGGAGAATTTTTCAAATTAGGTGGGGACATCATGCAAACAGTTCAAGATTACCTTTCATTCCTACATACAAAAGGATTTAAGCTATCAGAGGAAGCACGAGGATTTATTATGTTTGGTCAAGGATATACAGGTTCATCTGATGGAATTGTGAATGCGGCGATTGAAGCGACGATTAAGCATCAATTACAGTTTGATGGTAGTTACTTTATTGCTTTGTTAGAACGATTAAAAGAAGAGAAAATTGCAGATAAAAAAAGCGCAATGGCTTTTATGCGGAAGTTACAAACATAACTTCATGCAGCCTGCGCTTCTTTTTTTTGTTTATTTGGAAGTTCCACAAAGATCATTCCTAAGAAAATACAAATGCATCCAATGATAGCTGATACTGACAATTGCTCATTCGCAACAAGAACACCTGTGATTGCTGCAAAGACTGGCTCCATTGCGAAAATAATGGCAACGCGGGTAGGTGATGTGTACTTTTGTGCTGTTGTCTGAATAAAGAATGCAAGAGAGGTGGCAAATAGCGATGTTAGCAATAGTGCAAATAAAAATGAGCGATTCGTCCATAATGCTAGCGAAAATAATTTCTCCCAATCTTCAAACAAAAACGCACAAATAGAAGAGAAGAGTCCAACTGCTAATATTTGTGTTGTACTTAATAATAGAGGAGACACCTTCTTTGAAAAGAATCCATTTACAAGTATGTGAGCAGCAAATGCTACAGCACAGCCTAAGATAAGAAGGTCTCCTATATTCAATTGAAATGAATTTCCAGCTGTTAATAAAAACAATCCAATTGTAGCTACTGTAATTCCGAGTACAATAAATATATTCGCTTTTTGCTTTAAAAAGATAAACGATAAAACAGGTACCATGACAATACTAAGTCCTGTTAAAAATCCTGCTTTAGAAGAAGTTGTATATAATAAGCCGAATGTTTGTAGCAAGTAACCAATACATAAAAAGAATCCTACTATGATACCAGCGACGCTACTATACCCTGCACGTTTAATAGGTGCTTTTTTCATAGAAATGAGCTGGATAACGAATAAAATAAGTCCAGCAAATAAAAAACGTACAGCATTAAAAGAAAATGGTCCGACAAATGACATAGCATTTTGAACGACAACAAACGTAGCTCCCCAAATAAAGGAAACGAACAACAATGCGAGAGGAGCAATCCACTCTTTTTTCAATACACTACCCCCGTTCATTTTTTAAAATTGCTTTTCGTGCTAATTCATCTGCTACTTTATTTTGACTGCTTGGAATCCACTTCATAAAAAAGAGATCAAATTGCTGTGTCATCTGCAATGCTTCTTCTAAAAGTGGTGCATATAATGGATTCTTTGCATATTGTTTTTCAACAGCTTGTTCTACAAGCTGGGAATCTGTTCGAAACGATACAATTTTATAATTATGTTCGGTGCAATATTTTAATGCAGCAAGTAATGCATGATACTCAGCTTCATGGTTGCTCATAACTCCGAGTGGAATAGAGAGCTGCACAGGCGGTTGAACACCTTTGATAAAAACACCGGCGCCAGAAGGACCGGGGTTTCCTTTTGATGCACCATCAATGTACACTTCAATCAACTTGAAAACCTCCGATTAACCGATTGTAATGCTATAGCAGCATGTAAATGCTTCATTCGCTTTTAACATTTGAATTCCTTTTTTTTCTTTAAAGTCTTTTACAGGTTCTACTTCATCGGCAATGCCATACCAAGGTTCAATACATAAAAACGGTGCCCCGTCTCCAGGTGTCCACACACCTACAAATGGAAATCCTTCAAATGCTACTTTAATAAATTTATTATGTTTATGAGAACGGATAGCAATTTCGTTTTTGTTCATATTTTCAAAAATAAGTGCATCATTTTTAAATAAATCGTATGTAAGCGGAAGTTCTGTTGTTCCTTCTGCTACTAGGAGTTTATTTTTAGAAAGAAATGGTCCTTCTAATACGCTTGTTTCTAGATGCTCTGGAGTGCTGAAAGATAAGTAGTAATCTGTGAAAGATTCATTTGGTAGTAAAGGACAATTAAAACCAGGGTGTCCTCCAATTGAAAAATACATTTCTTTCATGTTTGGATTGATTACTTCATATGTTACGTATACAGATGTTTCATTTAATTCATAGGAAACGAGTAATTCAAATGCAAACGGATAGTTTTGTAATGTTTCTTCATTACTCGTTACTACGTATGTAATTTTTGATTCACTTTGTTCTTTTATTGTAAATGTTAGATCGCGAGCAAATCCATGCTGTGTTAATGAATAAGATTCTCCATCAACATAATATGTATTATCGACTAATCTTCCGACGATTGGAAATAAAATGGGTGCGCGTCGTCCCCAATACTTTGAATCTCCTTGCCACATGTATTCTGTATGATCTTCTTTTAAGCGAATGCTTTGCAACTCTGCACCTTTTTCAGAAATGGAAACGATCATTTTTTCATTTTGAATCGTTGATATCATGAACAATTCCTCCTAAATCTCTCATATTTTTATCCGGCTATTTGTGACAGTAAGCACCCCACCTCAGAAGATAGGTAAGGGAAAACTGCTGGTATGCGCCCCATTGGGCGGGCTTTCCATTATGATGGAAGTTTCACTTTATTATACGTCCTATAAAAAGAAAAGGGTAGTTTATGAATGTCCGTTTGTAATTCAGCTCATTAGATATGTCTTCTGCCATATTGACTTAAATTCAAGTTATAAATATAATGTATTTTTGTTCATTTACATATTCACGTGGTTCGGAACCATCCCACGTAAAAAAACTAAGGAGAATGCAAAATGAAAGTTAAGACAATTGTTGGTAACGGGATTTTAGCAGCTTTATATATTGCTGTTTCCATGCTTATTCAGCCTTTTGGTTTTACGAATATTCAATTTCGTATTTCAGAAATGTTTAATCATCTTGTTGTGTTCAATAAAAAATATATTTATGGGATTGTGTTAGGAGTATTTTTAACAAATCTCTTTTTCTCACCAATGATTGCATATGATCTTGTATTTGGGGTGGGGCAATCTATTGTCGCCTTGCTTTGTACAATTGTTTCTATGCGTTTCATAAAAGGGATATGGGCGCGTATGATTTTTAATACAGTTGTCTTTACCTTTACAATGTTCCTTATTGCCATTGAACTACATCTTGCATTCGATTTACCATTTTTGCTTACATGGCTAACATGTGCAATTGGTGAATTTGTTGTAATGGCTATTGGAGCACCTGTTATGTATTTTATTAATAAACGAGTGCAGTTTGAAAAATTTGTATAAGATGGATAAGAGAGTTGTTTACTTAATCGTGACAACTCTTATTTCTTTTCCTCATTTTATGCTCGCAGGAGTTTCACTTCATCGTTTGAAGATGTGATGTATTCAGAATAGAATACTGTGCTCATAGACAAAATATTATAAAATGAACATGTAATATTTGGTAGTGTATGGATTTTGTATGTAAAAGGGGGAGCAAAATGAAATATAAAATAACTTGGTTATATCGAACAAAGCATGGCTTCGAGACTAAACTTGAAACAGATTATCTTCGTTTAGAAGAGGCGATGCAGTTTGCAGTGGACTTTGAAAAAACAGGGAGAGCAAAAGAACTGTTATTTTACGATGAAATGGGGGCAGAATGGACGGTAAAAGAAGTTAAGAAATTGAGTAAACAAGTCGAAGAAGAGCCGCAAGATCTCCTATTGTATTTCGATGGAGGGTACGATATTGAGACGAAAGAAGCGGGCGTGGGAGTGAGCATTTATTATAAGAAGCAGGGAAAAACGTATCGAATTCGTCGCAATGCTTACATAGAAGGTATTGATGATAATAATGAGGCGGAATATGCTGCACTATTATATGGAATGAACGTGCTAGAAGAGCTAGGAGTTAAGTATGAATCCGTTATTCTTCGAGGTGATTCTCAAGTGGTGCTTCAGCAATTAGCGGGTGAGTGGCCATGTTATGAGGAACATTTAATCCATTATTTAGATCAAGTCGAACAAAAAGCAAAACAGATGAGAATAAAACTAATATGTGAACCCGTTTCTAGAAAACAGAATAAGGAAGCTCATCAATTGGCAACGCAAGCACTTGAAGGAACGAACATTGATAGTCATAAAGAAATAACAGAGTAGGGGGTGTGAAGGAGTGGATCGCAAGCAGCTGATTACGGAAGTGAATGATTTATTAGAAACATATTGTGATGGCTGCTTTTTACAGCAGTATTTTCGAAAAGAACATAGTCAACGTTATGCCCACTCCTTTTGCATTCGGCAATGTACAATAGGAGCAAAGCTAAAAGAGTATGGAGAACGACTGTCTTGAAAGGTTCTTATCTACTTTATTGAGGCAGGAGGATTTTTTGTATTATTATATTAGAAATTTCAAATCGGACTGAATGTAAAAGTGAAACTTGCATTAGTTTGTATCCCGCTATTCGAGGGTAGCAAACCCCTAGATAATGGAAGTTTCACTTTGTAGAAAATGAAACATTACAATTTGTTATGTACATTAAAAACATCCAGAGAAAATCCCCTGGATGTTTTTAGTGCTTTGCTTCTTGTAATTGATGCTCACATTTCTCTAATTTTTCTTCTTGATCTAATAAGAATGGTGTATCTAAATCTGTTGCCACTTCTTTCATTGTTTCGAGTTGAAGGCGAGCTGATTCAACCGCATTTGTAGCATGCTGTAATGATTCAGGATCCATTGTGATCGTCGCGGAACCAACCATCTTTTGAGCCGTTTCTACGCGGAATTTTACTTCTTCAAAATCGTTTACAGGTGAACCCATTGTTTTCTCCTCCTTTATTTTCTCATTTCACATAGTTTTCGCTCTGTGAAAAAGAAATATACAGAGGAATAAAGTGAAACTTCCATCAGTGGGGGGCTTACTGTCCGCGAATAGCGGGATAAACAAAGGAGGTTACCAATAGGCAACCTCCTGTCATATGTTGAATTAAAGTTTTACTACGTTAGCAGCTTGAGGTCCGCGGTTTCCTTCAACGATTTCGAAAGAAACTTCTTGACCTTCTTCTAAAGATTTGTAGCCTTCTCCTTGAATTGAAGAGAAGTGTACGAATACATCGTCTCCGCCTTCAACTTCGATAAATCCAAAACCTTTTTCGCTATTAAACCATTTTACTTTACCTTGCATGTTATAATGCCTCCTAAATATGATTACTTTCTCATTTAGTGAACGAAAACATTTACAAATTCATAAAATTGAAATTGTTATATTCTCGAATATTCTGCTAAATGATAACTTAAATATACATGGAATGGGAGATTTTAGTCAAGTAAGCGATTTTATCTTTTTGTATTTTTAAATAATTTTTTACACTAGCTTTATGAATGGATAAAGGACAATTGCTATTTTTAAGATCTTTAAATAAAGGCTGTACATAAAAATATGAAAGAATGCATGGGTCTTATTTATTAGATAATGAGGGGATGATATACCAACTTGGATATTACAGGAATACGAAAGCTTTTCTAATGTTGTATTAAATCTAGCGTTTCCTTGTCATTTTAGATTGTTTTTTTGTATTTACATATACATATTGTACAAGCATTCATGTGCTATATAGGATTTTTTTATTGTTTTATCTTGGATTCTGAAGTGTAAAACAAGGAATTTTACAATAAAATATGGAATATAAACAGGAAGAGGCAAAAGAATTTCTTTCAGAAATACATCAAATATTGCTTTTTCTGTTCATTTTAAAAGAACAATGCTTCGACCCAAAGCATTTGGGTATATTACAGTGGAGCAGGAGTTATATTAGTCGGCTCTACCAGTCGTTTTGCGTATAAAGTTTTACAATTGTTCATATAAGATTAAAGGGGAGATTTTTATGTATCGAACCATAGTAAATGAAAAAGAAATTATTATTACATTAGCACCAAAAATTCGTAAAGAAGTAACAGACAGAAATCCATTATACGAAGCTGTTCTTCAAACTGTTGAACGATTGCTTCAAACAAAACAACCGACATTTGCTGTAAATCATGAAATATTAGGATTAATTATTGGAGAAGTACAAAGAGGAGAAGTAACAGTTTTTGCAGTGGAACATATTATTCCAAAACAGAATATATTTGGTTCAAGTAATTTTTTCTATCCAAATAAAGAAACAAGTAAGTTTATAATGGGAATAGAATAGAGATAAAAGAAAGCGGCCATAACAATACGTTACGGCCGCTTTCTAAGGAGAGGAACATAGGGATGAAGCGAGTTATAAAAGAGTTTTTCTTTCAGCATGATATTGCCATTATGATTGGAATATTAATTGCTTTTATCGTTTTTTTGAACATGCAATTGTTTACATGGATTGCAGCTATTGCAGTTATTGCGGGTATTATCTTTTATACAATTAACGAATATGTAACACATCGTTTTTTATTTCATTTAAAGCCGCCAAAGAATCCATTTTTATTAAAAATGTTAAAACGTCTTCATTATGATCATCACGTATATCCGAATGATTTAAAGTTATTATTTTTACCTGTTTGGTATAGTCTTCCTGGATTTACGATATATTTATTCATTGTATATGGTATTATTTCTAGCTTCACGGTGACATTATCATTTGGAATCGGAATGGTTTTCATGCTTTTAGTATATGAATGGAAACATTACATTGCCCATCGGCCAATCCGTCCAATGACTCCATATGGAAGATGGCTAAAGAAACAGCATATACTCCATCATTATAAAAATGAGAACTACTGGTTTGGAGTATCGAATCTGTTTTACGACTTTTTGTTCAAGACATATAAAGAAGGAAAAGATGTCGAAACGAGTGAAACAGCTCGTAATTTGGAAGGTGAGAAAGCGGTGCAATAAGGGGCTGTTGACAAAAGGGGGGAGCGCTTTGCGCTCCCCCCTTTTTTATGTTTTTCTTTTTGTTTTTCTCTATTTTACACCTATTCGTATTACTCAATGCCTT
>NZ_JBHTHG010000011.1:0-16893 GCF_042676365.1 Bacillus sp. CGMCC 1.60114 | reverse complement strand
TTATCTTGCATCTAAAAATGACTTGGTTTTATAAGTTGTGTTGCATTAGCAACCGTTTAAACGAGTTTTTTTAGACTTTAACGCAACACTATTAATATTGTGTTGTATTAGGTTCATCCAAGTTAAAGTCTGCCTATCACACAAGTAAGAGATACTTTTCTAATACTGACATTGGTTGTTCTGTTTGGTTAGCTTTACTCATTCCTATTTGATGAGGGACTGAATAATTTTACTTAGTTCATACACCCCCTTTTCTAAATCATTAAGTGAAGCGTAAGCGTATGATAAACGTATGTATTGCCCTTCATCTTGTCCATAGATATGTCCTGGATTTAAGAGGACTCCTTTTGCTAAAGCAAGGCTGTACAGGGTTCGCATAGACACTACTCCTTTTATACGAATCCAAATAAAGAGTCCCCCTTGAGGTACTTCCCACGTAGCTAAATGCTGTAAATATTGTTCAAGCCATCTTATCAATGCATCCCTGCGAGTTTTCAACTGCTTTCGTACTGAGATTACATGTTCCTGATAAAAACCACTACTAAGCCAGTTAGTAGCAATACGCTGAGACAAAGAGCTTGATCCGTAATCAGATTGCATTTTAATGTCAGCTAAGTGATTAATAACAGATTGTGGACCCACAAGCCAGCCAATTCGCAACCCTGGAGTAAGCGTCTTGGATAGGCTTCCTAGATAAAGAACTTGACCGTGTAAATCTTTTGCTTTTAAAGCTAAAGGAGGTTCTTTATCAATCCATAACTCTCTATAAATATCATCTTCAATGATAGGAATCCGTTCTTCTTTACTAATTCTTAAAAGCTCATTTCGTCGAGTATCCGACATAACACATCCAGTTGGATTATGAAAGGATGGAATAGTGTATATTATGCTTCTTTTATGCCTTTTCTTTTGAATTGGAATAGATTGTGTGAGCATACCTTCATTATCTATAGGTACTCCAGCAAGGGACATACCTGCAGATTGAAATACATGTAAAGAGTAAAGATAAGATGGCTTTTCAAGTAAAACAGTAGATCCCGGCTTTAGTAGTCCTATAGAAATAAGGTGTAGAGCTTGTAAAGCACCTGAAACGATGAGAATAGAATCAGACGACACTTGAATCCCCTGAGATTTTAGGTACTCACTGACTGATTGACGTAAAGGTAAGAATCCTTTTGGTTCTTCATAGCCAAATGTTCCTATTTCATTCGCCAAATCCTTTATACTCTGTTTCATCTGAACCAGAGGAAACATATCGGGTGATAACTCCCCTTTACTAAGTTGTATAAGATTAGAGTTAGACTCAGCCTCATTAATCTGTTGTACAACTATTCGGCTAGGTTTATGAACTCCAACATTAACCTGGTCATTCCAATTTTCCGGTTCATTTGTTAGCAATGACCAGGTGTTATTTGTCACAATATTGCCCATACCCATTTTCCCCTCAATAAGCCCCTCTGCCTGAAGTTCCTCAAGTGCAGTCACAACTGTACTGCGGTTGACCTTAAAAATGGTAGCCAATTTGCGTTGACTATAGATTTTACTTCCAATTGTCCACTCACCTGTCGCAATCTTTGATTTTATGTATTCCATGATTTGTATGTATTTGAGTGTCTTATCCTCTCTATCCTTATTACATTGTTCCATCTCAGCTATATCTCCTTTTTAAAGTGGTTGGGTTTTTATCTTGTCACTGGTTGAAGACATTGTATCAAGCAAAGACTATGATGAAAAGTGTAAACAGCAAACATAAAAGTGGTTGGGTTTTTTATAAGGAGGGAGGAAAAAGTAATGAAAATATCTAATATGGCTATCTTGATTTCTCACTTATCCATCATATTGCTATGGGCTTCAGCTTTTCCTGGCATTCGTATTGCTCTACAAGGGTATAGCCCAGAAGACCTTTCTTTGTTACGCTTATTAATAGGATCCTTCGTGTTAGCACTTTTTGCTATTGCCACTCGTATGAGACTACCGACAGTAAAGGACATGCCATTTATTATATTACTTGGTGGGCTAGGATTTACAGCGTACTATATGGCATTAAACTATGGAGAGAAGTTTGTAAATGCTGGGACTGCAAGTTTGCTTGTTTCGTTAACTCCTATTTTTACAACAATCTTAGCTTGGATCATCTTTCGAGAACGCATAAATTTGTGGAGATGGTTTGGAGGAATAGTCGCATTTTCAGGAGTAACCCTTCTCTCTTTGGGGAATTCAGGGGATTTTTCATTTCAGAAGAGCGCACTCTTTATCTTGGTGGCCTCCATTGCTGAAAGCCTGTACTTTGTACTACAGAAGCCATATCTAAAGAAATATGGTTTTCTGCCTCTTGCTTGCTATACCACTTGGGGAGGTACCCTCTTAATGTTAATTTTCCTCCCTGGACTATGGCATTCTGTTGCAAAAGCTCCACAGGAAGCAACATGGAGTGCTGTATACTTAGGCATCTTCCCTACAGTCTTACCTTATATACTATTAGGGTTTCTTATCACACATAGAGGAGCTTCAGAATCTACAAGCTCTCTTTACCTCACTCCCCTTTTATCTTTCGTTATCGCTTGGGTATGGTTAGGAGAGACTCCCACCCTAATGACGATTATAGGAGGCATTATAATTTTGATGGGTGTCATGTTAACCACCATTCAACCTGACACAGTTAAGATAAAAAAGAAGAAACAGTCATTTAGACTAAAAAAGATTTTCAGAGAAAGCAACATGAGGAAACAACGTAATTACGAATAAGTGTAAAGAAATGGTATTGTTATAAATTAAGGAGGAGTAATTATGAATATATATCAAGCAACAATAAAGGATCTGAAAGGTGTTTCTCATTTATTTAATTTATATCGTATCTTTTATAAGCAACCTTCTGATTATAAGGATGCCGAATCCTTCATTTCAGATCGCTTAAAAAATGAAGAATCCGTTATTTTTGTAGCAGTTCATGAAGGAGAATACCTAGGTTTTACTCAGTTATATCCCTCATTTTCTTCCGTTTCTATGAAGAGAACATGGATTTTAAATGATTTATATGTGCAAGAGGAAGCAAGAAAACAAGGAATAGCTCAAGCCCTTCTAGATAAAGCAAAATTGCATGCTATTCAATCTAATGCCAAATCATTAGAACTTCAAACCGCTCCTGATAATACGAATGCGCAAAAATTGTATGAAAAGAATGGCTATCAAAAGGATACTTCTTTCCTAAATTATTCTTTAAATTTGATGTGAATGTAAATAAACAAGGGAGTGCATATCTTTAAATGTAGGCGGAATTACTAGTTTAAAGAATGAGTTCCCAAGTTGTTGACAAAGATGCATCAGCACTTACGTGCTGGTGCATCTTTGTCATAGTTTCAGCTTTTTATGTCGAAATTTGCTTAGCGTGGGTTTTTTCCGAAATGCTGGCGGTACCCCATGCCCATCAAGCAAAAATTTTGAGGTGCCCCCAAAACGAAAATTTTATTGTTTTACAGTTATTTATGAGAATTCAACTCATTTTCTTCGTTTTGGGGAGCTACCAATTTCTTAAGTTGATGGATGTGTATGGTGACCCCTACTAATTAACGTAGATCAGTTTTCCCTTGAAAACGACCAAATCGATCCCGTATTTTTTTCAATCTTGTGTGGTACTCCAAAATCTTAATTCTTGCTTTTTCAGCTAAAGGTGCAATTGGTCGTAAATCTTTTAACCCCCAATAATTAACTACTACATCAAGTACTTGATCAAAATATTGTAGTGGCCCATAGTTAGCTTCTTTTGCAATCACAGCCATTCTATTTTCAAAATCAGGCATGACTGCACCTGGCATTTTAAAATTCATAATCACATTGGCAATATGATAACAATAATTAGGTTCCAATTCCAAATGTGTTCGAATCACGTCTCGATAAAACGCATAATGAAGAGTTTCATCTTTTGCAAGACGGCGTAATAATGTAGCAAGATCTGGATCATGCTTACTTGCAACCTTAGCTACATTATTGTAAAACACCATCGTTGCAAGTTCTTGTAGCGTCGTATACGTCATGGCTTCGATTGGCGTGTGAAAATCAGGCTCAAATCCACCTTCAACGACTGACTTTCTTAATTCATGTAATCGTTTAGGGTTCACGCTTCGAGTAAGTAGTAAATATGTCTCCAGCAAATTCGAATGTTGATCCTCTTCTGAAGTCCAAGTATGAATAAAATCCGTAATAACAGAAAGGGACCCTTTAAAAGTTGCAGATAAATACGTTGTAAACCATGGCAAATTCACTTCTGTTAATAAAGCTGTTTCAATGGCCGTAATTACACCAGAAGGAAGGGCAACCTGACTTTCATCCCAAGGAACCCTTTTAAAGTCCATCCCTTTATCCCATGGTAAAAACTCATGATAACCCCAATCTATCTTCTGTGCTCTTATTTTATGTTGTTCATACAGTTCTTTTAAGCGTGGTTCTAATCGGAAATCTAAATCATTTGTTAGCATATGTAAGTGCCTCCTTTTCTTATCATAGATAGTCATTCTATAATTACATTCGTTTTTATCTTTTAAAATTTCTTTAAATAGATATTACTTTCCTTTTTTTGGGTTCAGCCCATGCCCATCAAGCTAAAGTTTTATTACACCCCCAGAACGAAATTTTTGGACTTTCTTGTGAAAAAAAGCTTATTTATCTTTTGGGGGGTAACCTGCTTTCTTAGGTTGATGGCAATGGGATGCTGACGGCAAAACGCGGATTTTAAACGCTAAGGATATGCTGGATTTTATGCAGGATACGAGAACGATTTGAACCGCAAAATGCCGTTGTGACAGGGATGTATGAAATCCTACATACAGTGGAGGGAACGGAAGGCTGGCAAACTCTTGGTATGAATGGGCTTCTGGAATTTAGTTACTGCTGATAATGATGCGTTATGTTAACCGAGCATGTATATAATATGCATCTTTTTAAGAGGAATTTTGACTTATATGTTTAAGGTTTACTTATGAAAGCTGGAAGGAGAAAATAAAAATGAATTTAATTTGTGAATCATTGAATTTAGGGGATTATCTAAAGGAATTACCAGAGATAGACTTTCAACATCCTCTTATCCAACAGAAATCAAATGAGCTCTATACTAATTCGAATGCTCAACAATTGGAATACATAAAGCAAGCATATGAATTTGTTAGAGATAAGGTTTGTCATTCCTGGGATATTCAAAGTACAAGAGTAACAAAGAAGGCTTCCGAAGTCTTACTAGAAGGAGAAGGAATATGTTATGCCAAGTCTAACTTATTAGCGGCCTTATTACGTTTTAAGGGTATTCCTACAGGTTTTTGCTATCAAAGACTTGTATTAGGAGCGACACCTGATACAGGATACTGCATTCATGCTCTCAACGCTGTATATATTGCATCTAAAAATAAATGGATCCGTTTAGACGCAAGAGGAAACAAACCTGGAGTACATGCTGAGTTTTCTTTAGATAAAGAAAAATTAGCTTTTCCAGTTAATCTTGATTTAGATGAAATTGACTATCCTGTAATTTATTCAATTCCTAATGAAAAAACCATGAAGGTATTAGCTGAGCACACTAATTGTTTAAATATGTATTTAAATTTTTTACCAGAAAGAATTGAATAAGCTTATATAGTTACTTCCAATAACGGAATTTATGTAAACACAATTACTCTTTATCTTTTAGATAGGAGTAATTGTGGTTTTTAATCGTAAAAATCAGAAAATTCTTTACATTGAAAGCGGTTTCTTATATGATAATAATGGGTTGGATGGCACGAGTGGCTATCAAGGTATCTGGCGTAGGTGGGGCCGATACTACGGACAGAGTAGGAATATTGTTTTTTTACTATTATGAAACTCTATATATATTATAAAGAAAAGTGGAAAAGGAACTGACTTACGATCTTATAAGTCAGTTCCTTTTTTGTTTTGCTACCGATAAGTGGTGTTATGTAAGCCTTACCTGAATACCGCATACAGAAAAGTTTTTCGTTTCATAGTTATCGATGGATGAGTTATGATTGAAGAGATTTCGTTATGTTTGCAAATGATGGAAAGACTCAGTGTAGATAACAATGTGTCATAATAAAATAAACAGGAGGTATTATATTGCTGAACGATATTCAAGAAATCCGTGAAGAATTGTTGCAGAGTGTTTCCGGTTTAACAGATGTACAGTTGAATGAAAAACAAGAGAGCAAGTGGAGTATCATGCAGGTATTGGAACACCTATATTTAACTGAGAACCTCATTGTACATAAAATGAAGGTGGTCATGGCAAGTGATGAAGAGACCAACGTAGAGAACAAATCCTTCCGCCAGGCAACAAACCGTAGCCACAAATTTACAGCACCGCCATCCATAACACCGTCCAATGAGTTTTCAACATTTGCTACAATACAAGAAAAGTTGCTTGCATCACGTACTTCTCTGAAAGAATTTCTTGTGAATGCTGAAGAAGAAAAAATGCTAAAACGCTCACTGCCTCATCCTGTTTTTGGTTCTCTTAATGTAAAACAGTGGGTAGAGTTTATTGGTTTACATGAGAAACGACATTTGGCACAAATTGAAGAAATAAAGCAAGAATTAAGATTGATCGATTGTTAAGAATAGTCACTTCAGATAACAAGAATTATGTCAATCAGCTGTCGATATAGACAGCTGATTTTATTTTTGCTTAACGTGTTTTTTTCCGAAATACTGGCGGTACCTCAGTATTATGTGTAAAATTTAACTCCATTATTATTAAATTTTAACTACATTTTTGTTAAAATTTTACTTTTTATATATCTTTTACCTCAAGGGTGATAGAATACCTAAGGGGTATCTTGTTTTTATTACAAAAAAGTATAAATACCCTAAAAATACATTTATGAGGTGATCGATCTTGATGAGAAGAAATCTTAAATCGGTTGTTTTGATGTGCTTTGCTCTAATTGCAGTCTTTTTTTCAGCAGCACCCTCAACCTTTGCTGAAGAAGGAAAAAGTCAATTTGTTTTGATTAATGGGAAAAAAGCAAGTTCTCCCGTCCAAGATAGTCAAGTAAAACATATCTTCTTCTCGAAAGATCAAAATGGAAAAGAAATTAAGTATGGATTCACCAATGAAAAAGAATTTCAGCAATTTGTTCAAAATAAAGAATACGAAAAGCACCGTGAATATAAAAATCCAAAAGCAGAATTAATAAAAAAAGAAAACTTAACTACTCTAGGTACTGGACCAAATTATACTGATTTCTACTGGGATATTAATAAAGGTGGATCCCGTATTTCTTATGCAATAGGAACTTACACAAGTTACGTCGGTAATTACTGGAACGATCAAATTTCTTCAATTAGTACTGCAGCTAGTGGCTATACAAGAGTTTGGGAACATGCTAGTTATGGAGGAGCTACTTATGCTTGGGATAACTATTCTTATTGGGGATATACTATTAACCTGAATAATTATGGATGGAATGACGCAATTTCTTCTTTAGGAGTATTTAACTACTAAAATTGAATAGAGGAGACAATTAACTATAGAATGACCCGTCACATCTTAAATTTTTTCACTAATTTCCAATAACAAGAATTATATGAACACAAAAGTCCCCCAGTTAAACAATCTGGAGGACTTTTAATAGTCTCTTAAATACATTGAATCCCGATAATTTTAGATTTTGGTTAAAAAAGCTCATAAAACAACAGTAAGCGACCTCGATCATCCTCTTAGGAATCACAAGGTCGCTTACACTATTTCTTCATTCATGGTATTCGTAATCCTTTCTGTTCATTGCAAATTTTTACTACCCAGCGTATATTAGATACACTTTCTCCTCCCACTACTCTGGTGGTACCACCCTCTTTTTCAACAGATTTTGGTTTTATACCCTGTACATCATTTGTACATTCGCCTTGCTCTATCCCACTGGATTCACCTTCTTTTTTGATATGTATGTTTTGCTTATACTTATCATACATCCAGGGTCGAATTTTGTAAATAATAAAAATTTAAAATTTTCTAAAAATTCAAATTATATTTTAAATAAGCGGTAATTGTAAATGATTCCCAACTGATTATGGTGTGCATACATTGAAATGAATTTGCTCATGATATAGGTATCGGGTACGTAACGGTTGAGCCCAGATCTATATATGGTTCCTAACAGAGGTGTATATAGGTCGGTCAAAGATTGTATACAGGTCATTAGTTCATATAAACTATGTGGTTTGTTTACAGTCGGAGAGAAGATTCTATTCGGTGGGGAAAAGGTTTATTGTAGTCGTATGCTAGCTGCTATGATTACAATAAGGTTCCAACTTATCGGATAGGGTCGAGCTAAGATCGTGCTGGGTGCCGCAGGCTTTAGAGAGCAATTTAGCTCTTATAAGGCTAACGGTCATATATAGCCGAAAGGTTATATATGGTTGTATAGGTATTTTGTACGGTCGAACGAACCATTAGTATGAGTGGCGAACTGCTTGTTTATAGTCGAAAGATTATAGGTAGGTAATAAACTATTTATATTAGTGCAAGGTAGATCGTTACGTGCTCGTGTTGTTCTAAAATTTGATACATAAAATCGAGTATTTAAATTATGTTGAAAAGCAAACAAGATCTAATAAGATCTTGTTTTTATTTTAGGTATCAAATTTGCTTTTTGGCTAGAGTGCTGGCTCGTCGTGTGGGGCGAAACCCCACGTACTACGTATCTATCCATATGGTAAGTGAAATTGTTGTTCGAAAGTACAAACGGTTCGGCAGGTACAATTGCTAGCCCAAGTCTGACAGATTATTACCAATTATTTTGAAATTTTTGTACCAGAGCCCAACTTATATTATCCAAAAACAACTTCTCATAAAGCTAGTAATCATCGAGATACTAACAGGGTGTGGATTTGAAATAAAGTCGTACCGTTTATAAAAAAGATGTACCATTTTGAAGAAAGTTATACCGTTTGCAAAAAAGTTACCCCGCTTTGCCCCTTTTCGATTAAAGGGTTCAGTGTGAGTCTTAATCAAACTTTATTCCAAACCCACAGAACCTTCTTGGCATCTAAGGTTTTATTATTGAATTTTCTAAATTTTAATAATAGAATATACCTGTCAAATAATTTAATGAGGTGTCTGAAATGAGAAAATTGATTTACCTGTCCATTTTTTTACTGTTTACAGGGATAATAAGTTTTACAGCTCAAGCTCAAACACCAAGTAAAGAAGTTACTTCTAAAGAAAAATTTAACGTTAAAAAATTAGATGTCGCTGAATTTTTCCCTGATCATAATGGAACGTTTATATTACGTGATGTTAAAACTGGAGAAACCTTTGTCTACAATCAGGAAAAAGCTAACACAAGACAAACCCCGGAATCTACATTTAAGGTCCCTAATGCCTTAATTGGGTTACAAGTCAAAGCTGTTCGAGATGAGTATGATGTAAAACGATGGGATGGCGTAAAACGTGAATTTGATACATGGAACCGTGATCATACCCTTGGATCGGCTATGCGTGAATCAGCTATTTGGTATTACCAGGAAATGGCTAGGGATATTGGAGAGCAACGCATGAATGATTGGATACAAAAAATCTCGTATGGAAACGAGGATATTAGTGGAGGAATCGACCATTTCTGGTTAAGCAGCTCTTTAAAAATTAGTCCTCTTGAACAAGTTGATTTTATCGAGAAGTTGTATAAAGAAGAACTTCCGTTTGATAGACCTGTAATGAAGACTGTAAAACGAATGATGATCCAAAAAGAAGGGGATTACTACACACTTTATGGAAAAACGGGGACAAGATTGTCTGATTTAGGATTAGGATGGTTTGTTGGATTTATAAAAATAGACAATCGTTCTTATGTTTTTGTAACAAACATTGATGGTACGGGTACAAAAGCTAAAAACATCACATTGGATATCTTAAAGAAGTACCGCTTAATTACAGAATAAAAAGGATATCATGCACTGAATTTTGAATACATGATATCTATATAAAGTAAGCAGAAAAAGAAATATGCTTTTTATGTTGTTCTGCAATTGGGCGCGATTCTGGAGCAATACAGATAGAAAATGATCAAACAAATCAATTTCCGAAACTGTTCAAGATCGGATTAATCAAGGATTTCAACAACATCTACAGCTAAATTTAGATTCTATTGATATCTACGTCTCTAAACTTAAGAATCTAAATAAGAAAAAAGATTTTTTTTGAGACGTTTCATTCTTTATGGAATCAAGTAAATATTATTGAGCTTTCCTCAAAGATTATAAAAACATCCATAATTCACTTAAAAACCAATATAATATATCCATCAAAAAATGAGGTGTATTTAAGAATACACCTCATTTTTTGATGGATATCATTTATTCTATTCAAAGCACTATAGTTTGTTTCACAAAAAATTCATATGTTATATAAGTATTTATTCCTACTATATCCTATAACTTTTGGATATGAGTATCTTTAAAACCTGTTTTATATTTAAGACCATATCCTAACAGACGATCCATTCCAATATGAGCTGTCCAAATTAAACCAATCATAAGTGGCGCATCTGATTTTAGAAAAACTCCTATTAAAATAAGTAATACCGATACTATGTAAGTATGAAATAGGTTATAAACCTGTGCACCAATATGGTTATTAATAAGATATGCTAACATTGAAACATCAGGTACAAGAAGCAGCAACAGGAATATCAACCAGCTAAACTCATTTAATGCGTAAATATAAATAGCCGCTATTAAGACAATAACCCCTTCCAAATGTATAATTTTTTTCTCCATGGTTCCCCCTCCTCTTTAACCATTAGTTAATTCACTACGTACATGGATGAATTTTTCATATGTTCGATTAAACTCGTTTTGCAAAAAATATTAAATTTCTGCTTTCTTATATTAAAAATCTTAATCTGCCTTCTTTGAAATGTAAATAATTGGTTGAATAAGTTCTCATAATCGTCATATAATTATGTATTTTTTTCGAATACAAATAGGTTAATGTGAGACATTCTTACAGAAAGATACTGTATTCCTTAAAGTATCAAAATAAGGCACTTTATCAATCATGGGAGCCCCTACCCTAGGGAATTTAATTAATACTGTATTCAATTTCGTTTTCATTTGTTATGTAGTTTCTACATAACAAATGAAAACAAATCCTATTTTGGTGCTTACATGAGCATTTATTAAATATGAAAACTCATTCATAAACTAAATATTGACAAAAAATGTGCATGATATATATTACTGCTTACTAGGGGTCCCTCCACATCGCTATCAAGCTAACAAGACAAAATACCCTCTAAAATGAAAAAGACGTTATTCTTTCTGAGGAATCATAGGAAAGGATGGCGTTTTTGTATGTCTATTTCTGTATCTGATGAATTACAACTATTTGCTCAAGAAATTCAAAGCTTTTTATCGCCTAATATCTTACGAAATCTTGCTAGAGATGTTGGGTTTGTACAACGAACAAGTAAGTATCAAGACAAAGATTTAGTCGCTTTATGTGTATGGATGAGTCAAAATGTCGCTATGACTTCTTTAACTCAGTTATCTAGCTGTTTAGAGGCATCCACTGAAGTGCTCATCAGTCCTGAGGGACTAAATCTACAATTTAATAAAGCGGGCGTTAAATTATCGATAGGTAAGGTTTTGATATTATCTCCACCTTTTCCCCCGATCCACACCGTGCGTGCCACTTTCACGGCACACGGCGTTCCATCTATGCTAGAGTTGTCATTTCACCTTTCAGTAATTCTTCTGAGTTGAGTAGTGTTAGCTACTCTTATTACATTTCCACTTCGCATGTTAATTCAGATACAGTTAGTTCCCGTTGATTCGCCTGTTTGCGTAGTTTGTTTAGTTTCTTCATTTGTTCTTCGTTGAGGGCGAACTCTTCGAAGAGCTTAAGGATTGTTTCAGGTATACTGGCGTGTATTAGGCGGTGAATACTTGGTTTGACGAGAGTAAGGTTTTTGTAGCTGTCATCATGCGTTAGCTCCCACAATTGCTTGTGGTGACAATGCATACTCCATGGTAACAGGCGTTCACCTGTTACACTACATCTTCCTTTTTGAGCAATATAGAGAGCAATCCTGTTGTCATTAAATTCAACGGTCGCCCGTTCATTTATGACTGGATGCTCCCTTATCCATTTAAGCTCCGATTCGATGACATTTTCAAGTTTCTTGTGAATTTCTATACGTCCTTCTTCGGTGTACTTGTTAATGGATTGCGTCTTCATCATGGGATTTTTACAACGAACGTAGGATATTGGGACAATGGGTCGTTTCATGAGATATCTCATACTTTTCGACTCAAAATAAGGAATGATTCCTTTATCTTTCCCTTCATAGTTTCCGTTCTTTGTGTATCCATTTGTATTCACTTTTCCTCGTTTTGACGCTTTAGGAAATCGATTATACATCATTTTTTTCGATGTCACGTTGTATTTTTTGAACATCTTGGCTGACATGCGTTGCTATTTTGTAATAGTTGTGCTTACCAATAACAATGCTGTTGTACAGGTAGATTTCCTTTATTGCATCAATAGCGCTCGGGACTTTCTGTATCTTTTTCACTTGCTCGGTTAAATCAAGTTTGATTTTCTCCAATGCTTTCGGTGCGATGTGCGTCATTGCAACGCGTTTTGGTCCTTTGTCGTCTTTCCCCTTTTTAACAGCTTTGATAGTAAATCCTAAGAATTCACTTTCTTGCTTTTTAAGGTTGGTGACTTTGGACTTTTCCGTTGAGATGGGAAGTTTTAATCTTCCCTCTAGCCACATTTTGCTTGCTTCGAATATTTTCCGAGCATTGCTTAGTGTGTCTGTAAAAATTTTAAAATCATCCGCGTATCTCACTATAAACATTGGTTTGAGGTTAGACCTACGGAGGGCTTTATATACATGACCGTTGTCCCTTAATCCGTCTTTTCTGATGTATGTTTTTACGTTTCGCGCTTTAAATGTTTCCCATTGGTCGCTGACCCACCAGTCGAATTCATTGAGATTGACGTTGGCGAGTAATGGACTCAAGATGCCACCTTGTGGTGTACCTTTTGTGGGATATACTACTTTTCCATCAGGCATTTTAATTGGCGCTTTCAACATCTTTTGGATAATTGCGAGAAGCTGTTTATCATGAAATCCCATTGTCCATAGTTGGCGTCTAAGCTTTACATGATTCACTTCATCAAAGAACCCTTGAATGTCCACGTCAACGACGAAGGTCAATTTTTGTCTATTTACTTTCTTGACGACATCTGCCATGGCATGTTCTGCACTACGGTTAGGGCGAAACCCGTAACTTCTCGTGCAGAAGTGTGCTTCACAGATTGGCTCCATTACTTGTAAAATGCATTGCTGGATAATCCTATCCCACATTGATGGAATACCGAGAGGTCTCGTTTTCCCGTTTGGTTTAGGAATTTCCTTTCGTCTAACCATTTTTGGATGGTAGTCTTTAAAGCGTGTCTTAACCTCATTTAGAAAATCTTGTTGACTCAACTTTTCAATATCCTTGATGTTTACATTGTCACATGCCGACGTTTTACTTCCCTTGTTTCGCTTAATGTTGCGATATGCAAGAAGGATGTTGTTGTCAGATGTGATGATTGGCATCAGGTTATTGAAATTTTCTTTTCGTTTCGCTTTTTCGTACAGTCCGTCAAACATATCCGTCATACTGTAGTATTCGGCGTGTCTGAGTTTCTTGTCCTTAGGCGTGGTCTCAGTAGATTTACTCATGGTGTATCACCCCTCTTTTGGAGTTGGCGACCTTTTGAGTCATACCAGAATCCATGTTTTCAGATTGGTGAAATACCGTTTCCTCTAGTACGCAATTTAATTTACGCTTATCATAGACTTGTGGCTGTTCCTCCTTCTCTCATTACAAGAGCTGTCACCGGTCGTGCCACTACTCTCACTACTATTAAGGATACTTCCCTTGAATAATCGTTTCGTATCCAACTTCACCTGCCGGCGGAACTTTCTTTCCACGTTAGTAGCTTTCGACGTTCCATTCAGACTATTATTGTTTTAAAGGTCTAGGTCCTCCGATTTAGGTGCTTGCTTTACTCCGTGCCTAGCTCCGTTGCCTATAACAACGTTAGGAAATTTAAACGATAAATGTTAAATTTCCGTTAGGCAAATCTTATTTTCAGATTGTGAGTCATTTCTGACCCCTTAGTGTATCGAAGCGTACATTCGCAAGTTCGTCAGTGTTTACACATTCTCACCATGTCGGTTAACAGCATGCGAAACTTCTTCAGTTCCATTAGGTTTATTACTCCTAATGGCTTTCGGTTACCTCTTCAGGCACTTCGGAAGGTGCTCGCATATTTTACCCTGCTTTCCACATCAATCTATGCCTAGATTATGCAGTCGGGAATCTCACTGGGGTAGTTTCAGGTCGTTACTCCCTCATTCCTACCACTCGTCTGAACAGTTATCCTGTTCTTTTTTTATTAAGAATTTAATTCTTATAAGAACAGTCCTCGTTGTCGCTTAAACGTTAATATATAAACATTTTACTTACTCGAGAACGTCTCGCACTTATCGTCACTATCAAACGATTGAATGATCATTCTTGCACTCATGTTTTTATTACTGTCATTTTTTTCGTTGTAATCAAATAAAACACTTTTAAAATCTCTTTCTATTGTTTCGATACTACACTCATAAGATGTAACTAATTCCTCGTTTGTTTTATGGTCTTGCATACTGTAATTAATGACAGCTTTCAAGTCTTTGACTTTTTGTATTTTAACAATAGACATTGTAATCAGTCCTTAATTAATAAATTTCATATTCATCTAATATATCTTTTAGTTCAAACCAATCATCATCTGAAAAAACATTATCTAGTTTGGATAACTTAAATTTTAATTTCTGTGCAAAAATAAATATGCTATCGGCCAATTTTATTAATTTGTCATCATCTAACTTATAAAGCGTATCTCCATATAAATATTGCCATACGTATTCTGTTACTTCTACATCTTGTTCAGGAGAGTTTTCTATACATTCTATAATATAAATAAAATCTTCTTTTATCTTTTCATACACTTCTTCTAATACTAATTTTTGGGGTATCTTGATTTGATTTTCCGATAATGATTTTATTAATTTTTCCTTCTGTTTTTTACTCAAGCTATCGCTATTAAACTTAGTTTTTAAATCAAGTAATCGGTCATATTCTGTATTGATTAATTTTATGATTTTCTTCTGATTGATTCTAAGGAAATCAATATCATTATCAGTGTAAATTCCGTCTGTATTGATCCTTCTAATTAGGCTATTTATATTCTTACCAATATAATTTATTTCTTTAGTTAAATCTCTATAAGCTTTCATATCGACTTCAAGTTTGAAATGTGATTTTGCGCTATCAATAAGAAAAGCTGAAACATTTTTATATCCTAATTCAATTGCTTTATTTTTTATATAATCTTTTTCCTCATGTTCTAAAGACATTTGTAAATATGTTGTTCTTCTTTCAGCCATAATACACACTCCTTTTTTAAAAAAATTCGAGCAAAGCGACAACAAATAAATAGGTGATTTTGCAAAAAATCGCTTATTTATATTTGTAAAGGTCGTAGGAATCTCCTACCAAGTCAAAAACGTAGTTTTTGGGGTTTGTCATGACAAACCCGTAGCTTGCCCATTTGCTAAAACCTTGCCCATTTGCTAAAACCTTGCCCATTTGCTAAAACCTTGATATTTGCTTCTCAAAATTATACCCTCTTCCCTAGTTTTATGGAATAATATGTTAAATGTTTCGTGAGGAGGTTGGCATGTAAGTGAGGACTATAGATGATAACACAAAGATCGCAATGGAAGTCGTAGCATAAACCTTTAAATTATCGGAGCAAGCCTTATTATATGCTTTAAAATCATTAACAAAGTTACTGGAAAATAAAGAACAACCTTCAAAAAATTATATTCTTGATGAAAACACCAAAGTTAGTAAACAAAAAATCACTGAGCTTATTGGGGCATTGACGGCAAAACGCAGATTTTATACGCTAAGACATTTTCTAACAATAAAATTTCATCTTTGCTACTGTAAAAAGGGGTACCACCCCATCTCTATCAAGCTAATATTTTGAAGTACCCCCAAAATGAAAATTTCCTTTTTCTACAGGGGATATCACCAGCATTTTGGAAAAAACCCACGCTAAGTAAAAGACATACAATAAGCCGCCCATATGGACAGCTCATTTACATAATTCTCGTTATCAGAAGTTACTGTTTAACTAAGCGTCTTTTTTCATGAACACTGTTTTTACTTCACTTCCATTTGGTTTTACAACTACTTCTTCTCCACAAATCTCATATCCAACAGATTTGTATAATTTTATATTTTGTGGGACAGACATACGTACTTGGCAACGAATCTCTTTTTTTCCATGTTGACGAGCATATGTTTCTAACCATGAGAGCATATATTTTGCTACACCTTTCCCTCGTTTTTCTGGACAAACAGAGAGGCGGGAAAAGTAAAGGGAATTTTCACTTAATTTAAATCTTGCTGAGCCGATTGGAATGTTATTTTGTATGTATAATAAAGCTTGCTCTTTATTATCAGATAAAGATTTTCGTATAGAATTTACTGTTTCGCTTAATGCACTTGATGGAATATCTATATGTCGATACTCTTCAAATGCAGACATCATAACGCCATGAACCAAATGTGCATCTTCTACTTTTGCTAAACGAATCATTATACTCCTCCCTTTTTTCCTAATTATACCATGAAAGTAAAAGCAAAAGTTTCAAAGTTTAAATGTATGCCATATAGGGGTACGGAAACATGCCCATCAAGTTAAGATTTTGAAGTATCCCCAAAACAAAAATTTTATCTCTTCATAGTTGTCCATGGGAATTCGGTTCGTTTTTTCGTTTTGAGGAACAA